>NZ_OZ252014.1:1217500-1929611 GCF_965247405.1 Ekhidna sp. | reverse complement strand
AAATCGTGGAATAGCTTCACATTTTTTTGTGCCAAGTCCTTCGCTTCTTCCAGCATCCCTTTGGAAAGGTAAGCCCGACCACTGATGACATGATTGGCAGCCCGAACTTCATATCCCATACGATCCAAAAGCATGATCGCCTTCTTACCAATTTCTACGTCGAGGTAGTTGGTAAACTCGTCAAAGAAGAAGTAGACCGTTTTCTTGGGCTCTCGCTGAAGCGAATGGAATTTTTTATCAAACCATGATCGCAAGGTTTGATTCGCCATCTTCGGAATGGATCGCTTGGATGCAAAGCCCAGCAAGGGTTTGGACAAGTTTCGGGTCAGATTAAAGGCCCATGGGGCTACCTCGAATTTCTCGATGCTCTTCGCATAGTTAGCGATCATCTTGGTTCGGAAAGGCACCCCTTTTTCTTTCATGGATTGGTACTGCCATTCAGCCTTCAGCTTGCCCATGTCCACATTGGAAGGACACTCACGCTTACAGCCCTTACATGAAAGGCAGAGATCCATTACCTCCTTGATTTCTTCATGCTCAAACGGATTTGCTTTCTCCGATCGGGTGAGCATTTCGCGCAGGATATTGGCACGAGCCCGGGTAGTGTCTTTTTCATCACGGGTAGCCTGGTAGCTAGGGCACATCGTTCCTCCTGTCAGCTCGGATTTACGGCAGTCACCCGAACCATTACACAATTCAGCGGACCGGACAATGCCCTGATCCTTGGAGAAGTCCAGCATGGTCTCAAATTCACGAGTCTCCTGATTCTTCTCATATCTGAGCGAAGTATCCATTGGAGCAGTGTCAACAATTTTGCCCGGATTGAAAATGTTGTGAGGGTCCCAGGCCTGCTTCACTTTTTTAAGCAGTTCATAATTTTCTTCTCCAATCATCTTTGGAATAAACTCTCCACGTAAACGTCCGTCACCATGCTCGCCGGAAAGGGAGCCGTTGTATTTCTTTACCAGATCAGCAATTTCTTCCGCAATGGTTCGGAAAAGTCTGACTCCTTCTTCTGTCTTGAGGTTTAGGTACGGACGGAGGTGCAATTCACCTGAGCCGGCATGGGCGTAATGAACGCTATACAAGCCATGCTTATGAAGAATTTTATTGAAGTCGCCGATGTAATTCGGAAGATCCTTTACATCTACTGCTGTATCCTCAATAACAGGAGCCGGCTTGGTGTCGCCTGGAATGTTGGAAAGCAATCCCAGTCCGGCTTTACGCAGGCTCCAAACCTTGACTATGTCGTCTCCTTTGATAATTGGAAAGGCATATCCCAGTCGTTGCTTGCCCAGTTCGGTCAAAAAATTAAGTATTCGTATGTCTACTTCTTTTTCAGTCTCACCTATGAGCTCTACTACGAGGATGGCTTTCGGTTCTCCTTCCACAAAGAATCGGTTGGCGGCCTGCTCCTTGTTTCGGGCGGTGGCTTCCAGGATGTAGTGGTCCATCAGCTCACAAGCATAGGGACGATAGTTGAGGGCAATGAGGTTGGCTTTCAATGCATCATCTATCGTTTTGGTATGAATACACACCAAACGCTTATGTCCTTCTGGGATTTTGGTGATCTTCAACTTAGCGGCTGTCACAAACGCTAATGTCCCTTCTGATCCGGCAATGAGTTTGCAGAAGTTGAATGGTTTTCCTTCCGGATTGAAGGGCTGCATGTTTGCCAGTAAATCCAGGGCATAGCCGGTGTTTCTTCGTGGGATGTCCGGCTTGGGAAATTCCTTTTTTATGCGTATGACATTTCCTGCATCAAGAAGAATATCTGAGATGTTTTGGTAGAGCTTATTTTCTAATTCAGAGGAACCTCTTAAGTCATCGGAGGCTTTGAAATGGGCTTCCGAACCGTCTGAAAGTAGCGCTTTAACTTCAATCAAATGCTCACGAGTGCTTCCATACACTACGGAATTTGATCCACAACTATTGTTTCCAATCATCCCTCCAATCATTGCACGATTGGCCGTGGAGGTTTCAGGAGCAAAAAAGTAGCCGTGCGTGAAAAATTCTCGGTTGAGTTCATCTCGTACAATCCCAGGCTGCACCCAGACGTATTCCTCTTCAATGTTGATTTCTAGAATTTCAGTGAAGTGTTTGGAGACATCCACTACGATCCCACCGCCTACAACTTGTCCTGCTAAGGAGGTTCCGGCAGTTCTCGGGATCAATGACGTTTGATTTTCTCTTGCAAAGTGAATGAGTTTTTTGAGGTCTTCTTCATCCTTTGGGATCGCTACAGCTTCCGGAACTTCGCGATAGGCTGATGCATCCGTAGCGTAGATTCGACGGATGGCCTCACCAGTGTGCAGCTCTCCTTTTAGCTCTTTTTGAAGTCCCGAAAAGTTCATCGTTCAAACCTAATCAACTCACCCCATTTCCTAATCGGAAATTTCCCCTCTCTTTCAAGAGAGGGGTCAGGGGAGAGTTAAATAATTTCCAATCCCCATGTAACCTTCCGAAATTAGTGAAGTTTCCCCGACAGAATGCACCGAATGAACCTACTGGAAGACCACAGTCTGATGTTGAAAGTGAAAGAGGGAGAGGTAGATAAACTCAACCTGCTTTATAAAAGGTATAGTCGCCGGTTTTTTGGCTTTTTCTATGGGATGACCCATGATGGAGCTACCAGCGAGGACCTGGTTCAGAATGTATTCATGCGGATTCTAAAGTATAAACATACTTATAAGGCAAACGGTGATTTTGAGGTGTGGGCTTTCCAGATGGCGCGTAATGTGCATCACGACCATTATAGAAAGAACAAGCGCTATGCCTTTCAGGAGGATATGAATCCTTATGAGGAACGCTTAAGTGAGAACAAAAACCAGGAGGTGGAAATGGAAAAGAGTGATGAGCTGAATTACCTGCAGAAGGCGTTGGCCAATCTTTCAGACGAAAAAAGAGAACTGATTGAGTTGGTGAGATTTCAAAAGGTAAAATATGCCAAAGTAGCGGAAATGCTTGGTGTAACAGAAAGTGCCATTAAGGTACGGGTACATAGAATATTGAAAGAATTGAGAGAATCCTACATAAAAATGGATGTCTAACGTGCTATTAAGCTAAGAGGCCATTTTCCCTCTTTGGAGAGGGTAGGGAGAGGACCAAAAATAGAGTCTTAGCTTAATAGCATTTGGTTAGAGTTGGCAGGGAGATGTTTAAAAGAAATTGTAAATCTCAAATTGAGATACTATGAAAATAAATGAAACAAAAGCAAGAGAACTCTGGCAGGATAAGATGACAGGGGACATCAGCGAGAACGAGCTGGTAGCATTGGATGAATTCTTATCCGTTAATCCGGGAGTTGCCTCTGAGCTGAAAGATCTTGAGCAAACCTGGAGTCTGTTTGAAGAGATTAAAAGGCCAGAGCCTACTGAGGCAATGGACGCACGGTTCGAAGGAATGTTGGCAGCTTATGAGCAAAAGCAAAATGAAGCACGACCGAATGTGCTGGACTGGATAGTAGCGCAAATGACGAAAAGCTGGCAAGTAGGCTTGGCTTCCTTGGTGATGGGTCTGTTCATTGGCTGGTGGATGTTGCCATCGCAGGATCAAAAACAGGACATTGCACAGCTGAGTAGCGAGATTCAGAGCATGAAAGAGATGATGATGCTTACGCTCATCGAACAACCAAAAGCACAGGAGCGGATTCGCGCAGTGAACCTTGCAGCAGAATTACCGAAAGCCGATGAAAAAGTGATCAATGCATTGATATCCACCCTGAATAATGATGATAACCTCAATGTGCGACTCGCCTCCCTGGAATCACTGGTTAGATACGCTGATTTGGCTGAAGTGAGAGCGGCATTGGTGGATGCATTAACGATGCAGGAGTCACCCTTGATGTTGGTGGCCATCGCAGATGTGCTGGTAGCCATTCAGGAGAAATCTTCATTAGATGCGATGGAACAGCTCAAGCAAAATACCGAAGATGAATTTGTGAAAGAAAAGTTAAATGAAAGCATTCAAACACTAAAGAATACATAAAACTCAAAAGAAGGACTAATGCAATTATTACTCATACTATTAACATTGATCAATCCCACCCTCAAGGAGGAAAAGGTAGAAATCAAAAAAGAATATACGATCGATGATCCAAGTCAAATGGCTGTTATTGTGAATAACATAAACGGCGATGTGGAGATTGAGGCTTCTGAAGACAACAAGGTCTATCTGAGTTTAGTCATTGAAATGTCTGCAGGGACAGACGCATTATTAGAAAAAGCAAAAAACGAACTGGAACTGGGAGAGCTTTTCACGCACGATTCGTTGGTTTTTTACACCAAGGCACCTTTTATAAAAAAGTGCAGATGGGGAAATTATACCGGCTATGATATGTACGACTATCCAAAGTATTCTTTCAAATATCAATACAAACTGAAAGTGCCAAAAGATGTCAACATAGAGGCAAAAACGGTGAACAATGGAGATGTGCTGGTGAAAAATATTGACGGCTCTGTAAAGGCGTGCAATGTGAACGGCGAGGTAGAAATCAGGAATGCAAGAAAAGTACTTCAGGCATCCACCGTAAATGGAGATGTGACAATCAACTTTCTGGAGAGCCCAAAGGAAGCCATTGATTTCCATACGGTAAATGGAGATTTCAAATTTGACTTACCAGTAAACTTCAGTGCCAAAGTATACTTTGACTCCATGAATGGTGATCTGTACTCTTCTTTTGACTATCAACGAATGAGTCCGAAAATCGAGAGAAGCCAAAAGAATGGAACCTTCAAAATTGGAACAAAGACAGGCATTGAAGTTGGGTCTGGTGGCCCTGAACTCTCGTTCAAAAGCATCAATGGGAATGTCTATCTAAAGAAAAGTGAATAATCGAATTAAAACATTTAAATATATAAGAACATGAAAAATTTAGTACTTATCATATTTCTTGCAGCCTCTACTAGCATTTGGGCGCAGGATTTCAACGAGCGTCTAGCCATACCGCTCAGCTCGCCGGACAAAAAAGGTAAGCTGGAAGTTTCACTAGTTAGGGGAGACATTATGGTGGAATCATATAATGGAAAAGAGGTGATCATTGAAGCCGAGGCGAGCACGGGATCAAAGGATGGCGATTGTGCCAGCTGTGACGATGACGATGATGGTGATAGAAGGTCCGCTCCTGCGGGAATGAAGCGGATCGCTTCAAGTCCAATTGAACTGAGTGCCTCTGAAAACAACAACCGCGTGGAGGTAGAAACCAATTCATGGAAAAAACCCATCAACCTGACCATTAGGGTGCCAGCAAACTTCGACCTGGAAGTATCTACTGTTCACGGACAGGTAGATGTAACGGGTGTGAGCGGAATACATGAGATCTCAGCTGTGCATGGTCCATTGACCTTAAAAGATATGAGCGGATCAATTGTTTCCAATACTGTCCATGGAGACATCATTGTCAACTTCCTCAAGGTGACACCTAATGAGCCCATGTCCTTTGTAACCCTTCATGGCAATGTAGATGTGACCTTTCCGGGTAACATCAAAGCGACAGCTAAGATGCGATCAGACAGAGGAGAGATTTACACCGATTATGATATGACAGTGGATCGTTCCAAACCCGAGGTAAAATCCGATGATGGTAAATACAAAGTTTCCATCAACTCATGGGTGTATGGCGACATCAATGGTGGCGGCCCGGAGTATACCTTTAAGAATATGCATGGAGATATCATTATTCGGAAGAAGTAATTAATATATCTCGAAGAAGATCCCCCTTTTAAACCGTCGTGGAACAGGGGGAGGGGAATGTTAGAAGCCACCCCTACCCCTCCTAGGAGGGGATTTGTTATTATCTTGCCTGGATGGATCCCATCGATCAGGTTACCTTAAACTTCAGTGAAGCCAATCTTTTCTATCTGAATCTGAGCCTAGGCTTCATCATGTTTGGTGTTGCGATCAACCTACGGGTCGACGATTTTATTCGGGTGATCAAAAACCCCCGTTCTGCTCTGGTGGGTATGGTATCACAATTCTTCATACTTCCGGCGTTAACTTTCCTATTAGTACTGATCATCCAGCCAAGACCCAGCTTTGCTTTAGGGATGATCCTGGTAGCGGCATGTCCCGGTGGAAATATCTCCAACTTCATGACAGCCATGGCCAAAGGAAACACCGCTCTTTCCGTGAGTCTGACAGCAGTATCCAGCACATTGGCAATTATTATGACTCCAGTCAACATTGCATTCTGGGGGAGTATGTATGGTCCCACTGCAACCATTCTGACAGAAGTGAGCCTCGATTTTTGGCAGCTACTTAGAACGATCACCGTGTTGTTGCTCATTCCGATTGTTTTAGGGATGGCTTTAAGAAAATGGAAGCCAGAAATAGCTGACAAGCTTCATCCGGTTATGCATTATAGCTCCATTGCCATTTTTGCCGGGATAGTGATCATGGCTTTTGGTGCCAATATCGACCTTTTCCTCTCCTACATTCATCTGGTGATATTATTGGTGCTCGCACACAATGCGGTAGCGTTATTGGCTGGGTATAATCTTGGAGCACTTTTCAATCTGGAGCAACAGGATCGCAGATCCATCGCCATAGAAACCGGCATCCAGAATTCCGGTCTGGGCTTGATACTCATATTTGGTTTTTTTGATGGACTAGGTGGAATGGCCATTGTAGCTGCCTGGTGGGGTATTTGGCATATCATTTCTGGTTTAGGATTGGCTTATGTTTGGAACAACAGACCGGTCATAAACCAATCAGCAGAATCAAATATTCAACCAGAAGTTTGAAAATTCACTCTTCGAGTGCTGATAGAATTAAGCTGAACACTAACCATTTGATCTCCTGATAATTGTGACTCATTTATTAAAACCCACTGTGTGGGTCAATAGCAAATTATTTCCTTATTTTTGCCGACCTTATTCAAAAGAGTATTAGATAATATGGCACTAATAGGCACACTGAGAAACAAGATGGGAAAGATCGTGGTGGGAGCTATCATGGTCACGATGGTTGCTTTCATCGGCACAGATTTGATTGGAAACGCTTCCTTCTTAGGTGGGGGAGAAAATCCTGATATCGGAGAGATTGCCGGAGAAACCATCTCCAACACTCAGTTCCAAAATAAAGTAGACGAGCTGTCTTACAACTTTGCTATTAATACGGGGAGAAACCCATTACAGCAAGAGACTGACCAAATAAGAAATCAGGCCTGGAATGCGCTGATTCTCGAAAAAGCGTATGAAAAACAATTCGAAGAGCTAGGTATTGTAGTTACCAATGCAGAATTGGTTGACATGGTGCAGGGGAGCAACATAAGCCCTCAGATCCAGCAGTTTTTCGCCGATCCTCAAACAGGTCAGTTTCAAAAAGAAAACGTAACTGCTTTTCTTGGCAGCCTTCAGCAGGCACCACCACAGCAGCGAAATTCCTGGATTTCTTTTGAGCAGTCGTTGGTTCCAAGCAGGAAGCTAGAGAAATACGCAAACCTATTTACCAAGACTAACTATGTAACCAGGTACGAAGCGAAAGATGAGTATGTGAGCCAAAATGCAAATGCAACCATTGACTACATGTACGTTTCATTCCTTAGCATGGCAGATTCAACAGTTAGTGTATCTGATAGTGAGCTGCAAGCTTACCTTGATGATCATGAGTCTGAATTTCAGCGAGAGGAAACGAGAAATATGGAGTATGTCATTTTTGATGTTGTGCCTTCTGGGGCAGATTCCTCCATCGTAGCTGATGAGGTTGCTGATTTGCAGCAGTCGCTGGCAGCCGCTACCAACGACTCTAGTTTTGTGAGTATCAATTCTGATGATCCTTACCCATTCATCACCTACACAGATGATAATCTGCCTGCAGTACTTCAGGATCAGGAAGAGGGTTTTGTTTCAGAGCCAGCAATCGTCAATGGAGCATATGAGTTTTACAAGCTTTCAAGAAAAGATGAGCCGGCACCTGATAGTGTGTTGTATCGTGTGGCTAAAATGAAGAAAGAATTTTTCGTTTCCGATGAGACCATCAATGAGGTTTACAGGCAGGCAGATCTTTTTGCTGCATCTGTAGGTAATGTTGGAGAATTCAGAAAACTGGCTGAAGAGCAGGGCTTAAATATCAGAACGGCTAACCGAATTGGGAAGAACGCTCAGCGAGTAGGCCAAATGATGGAGGCCAGAACCCTGGTCCTTTGGTTATATAATGACGCGTCTACTGGCGCGGTTTCTGACGTGAGGGAGGTGGGTGACCGATACATTGTAGCAGCGATGACTGCTGAGCAAGAAGAGGGAGTTGCCAATCTGGAAGAAGTTAGGAATCAGGTAGAGAGAAGAGTTCGTAACGAGAAGAAAGCGGAAGCAATCATCAGTAAGGTGAATGCTCTGGATGCAGGAGATATCGAATCAATGGCTTCTGGTTACGGAGAGGGAGCAAAGTCCGGGTCTGCTGATTTCCAGATGTTCTCAAATAGTATCACGGGTGTAGGTTATGCTCCAGAAGCCATCGGACTTTCTTTTGCACTGGATGAAGAGGAAATGACAAAAGCGTTTGGCATTCAGGATGGAGTGATTGTTGTTAAGCTTATTGCAAAAGATATTCCGGCCGATTTGGATGATTATTCTTCATTTGCATTGCAGGTATCTCGTCAGCGACTAGGGCAAAACGCAATGGTAGCGGACTTCCCGCTTTCATATTTCCGTTTGTTCGTGCCGAGAAAAATTGATGAGGCGATAAAAGAATTTGCAGAGATCGAAGATATGCGATACAAGTTTTTCTAAAGAAGAAATTTGAACATAAAGAAGCCATTCCGAACTTTATCGGGATGGCTTTTTTTATATTACTTATACTATGAGTTGGGACGAGAAAGCATTTCTGGAAAAGCTGGAGGGAGCACATCAGTTCCCTGACCACTACACCTTTAAGTTCATTGTAAAACCGGAGCATCAAGCCAAAGTGGAGGCGCTCCTGCCACAGGCAGATGTGAAACTCAAGCCTAGCTCAGGGAAAAAATATGTGAGTATCACGCTAAGCCAAAAGATGAACTCCAGTCAGGAGGTAGTAGAGGTGTATAAGCAAGCGCATACGATCGAAGGAATTATCGCACTATAAATGAAGAACTATGAGCTGGAAAGAAGAAGATAATAAACTGAAGAAAACATTCGAATTCAAAAATTTCGTTGAGGCCTTTGGCTTCATGAGTCAGGTTGCGATCATTGCAGAAAAGATGAATCATCATCCAAACTGGAGTAACGTATACAATACGGTCAGTTTCGAGCTCAATACGCATGATGCAGGGGATGTGGTGACGGAGAAAGACCATAAGCTGGCTGAGGCGATTGATGGGTTAATTTAAAACGTCTTTACCGAGGAGGTGCGACGAAGCAATCTTATGATTGGTTAGGGCCAGGTATCAATGAGATCGCTTCACTGCGTTCGCGATGACGGTTCTCATTTGGTTTTTGTTCGCCTGACGTTAATTGTTCAGTCTGTCCTCTGTGATCATTCTCTGTGTCCTCTGTGGTTAAATCTCTAAATTAGCTCCATGACCGTTGAACCCGGAAAGCTATACCTTGTCCCCACGCCCATTGGCAATCTCGCCGATATGACTTACCGGGCAGTAGAGGTCTTGAAAAATGTAGACCTGATTCTAGCAGAGGACACGCGCACATCCGGGGTACTGCTAAAGCATTATGATATTGGCACACCGGCCCAGAGTTTTCATACACACAACGAACACAAAAAAGTTGCGGAGGCAATTGAGCGACTAAAAAGTGGTCAGTCCATCGCCCAGATCTCAGATGCGGGCACACCCGGCATTTCCGATCCGGGGTTTTTATTGGTCAGAGAAGCTTTAGCTAATGAGATTCCGGTTGACTCATTACCTGGGGCAACCGCTTTCGTTCCTGCTCTTATCAAATCCGGATTTCCTTCCGAGCGATTTGTATTTGAAGGATTTCTCCCTCATAAGAAAGGACGTCAAACCCGCATCGAAGCGATGAAAGAGGAATCCAGAACGGCAATCTATTATGAGTCTCCGCATCGTTTACTAAAAACATTGCAGCAATTCAAAGATATTTTGGGGGAACGAAACGTTTCGGTTTCCAGAGAGTTAACAAAGAAATTTGAAGAGACCGTGACAGGGTCCATTGATGATGTGCTTACCTATTTCAGTACTAAATCAATCAAAGGAGAATTTGTCATCGTATTAGAAGGAGTGAAATGAACCTTGAAAGCATTACCGAAAAGGCGGCAGCTGTAGCTATGAAAACCGGAGGATTCATCCGGCAGGAGCGAGGACGATTTTCCTATGATGAAGTAGAATTTAAAGGGGATAGCGATCTGGTTTCCTATGTAGATACTGAATCTGAGAAACAAATTATTTCTGGTTTAGAAAAAATCCTTCCAGAAGCAGGCTTTATCACGGAAGAAGAAACCACTGCACAGAGCCAGAAAGAATTTACCTGGATCATCGATCCACTGGATGGAACCACCAATTTTGTGCACGGCATTCCCAACTACTGTGTGAGCATTGGCTTGATGCATGAAGAAAAGATTGTTGCGGGTGTGGTTTATGAAGTGGCCAATGATGAGTTTTTTACTGCGTGGAAAGATGGAGGTGCCTACCTGAATAAGCAACCAATAAAAGTATCAGATGCAAAGTTTTTTAGCGACACGGTACTGGCGACAGGCTTTCCTTATTATGAATTTGAACGCCTGGATGAATACCTCTTAATATTACATCAACTGATGGAGGGAACACAAGGGCTGAGACGAATGGGCAGTGCTGCTGCTGATATGGCTTATGTAGCCTGTGGTCGTTACGGTGGCTACTTCGAGTATAACCTCAACTCTTATGACATTGCCGGAGGAGTTATCCTGGTCCAGGAAGCAGGTGGAACGGTCACTGATTTCAAAGGTGGTGATGACTACATTTTTGGGCGGGAGATTGTAGCCGGAGGGGCAGTTCATCCTCAGCTATTACATGTAATCAAAAAATACTGGTAAAAAAATTTACTCCATTAAATTAGGAATCCTAACTAAATATATTACGTTTGCGTTTTAGTAAGGATTCCTAATTAAAATGACATGAAAAAAACACTCTTTATTCTCTTGATCGCAACCATGAGTTGTCAATTGTTTTCTCAAGGAGAAAATGAAGATCCGAACTTTAAAACTTCTGACGACCTGGTGATCACAAAGACCACTGGAACCTATGATGCTTTATTAGAGCATCTTGTACTTACAATTACGGTAAAAGGGCAGGCAGGAAAATCACTTCCTTCGAAGAACGGAGCGTTGGATGGCGCACCGGTGCTGGGTTATGTGTTTCCAACGAATCTGAAGTCAACTGATGTAGGTTTTAGTGAAACAGATGGGATAGTGGCCCTTGCACTCACTTCACATCCTGATTTTGACGATACACCGCTATGGGATGAGAACTTTGATCGGAACTATGCCAATGACGGGATCATCTGGCATCCTCACTGGGTGGTACTGACCGAAGACAAACGTGTAGCCGGTGGACTTGCAGTAAAGCAGTTTGATCCTGAAAAAGATGATGTGACTTTACCACCAACAAATCCGGGCATGCCCATGTATATGGACTCTCCCGGGTTTCATGTAATTACTCAGGGTAATCAGATCAAAGTAGTGATTCCTAAGTTCCGTGTAAGTGGAAAAACCAATTTCAACTTTGATGGTGTGGCTGCTTACATGCAGGTCAACACTTCAAAGGAGGATCTACCAATGCTGGGTGTTTATGCTGTTTACAGTGTGGCTTCCGGTGATTTGTCGTTACCTTATTCTGTGGAATAATGGAGCAATTGAAATTGGCATATTACTCTCCAATGAATGGGGAGTTCAGCTTGAAGGAGCTGAACTTCCTTTTCGTTTTTCAGGTCAATTGTCCGGGATGCTTTATCCATGGCATTCCAGTGGTGGACCAGCTGCATCAGGAATTCGGAAACCAGGTGTCTTTTCTAGGACTATCTACTGCTTTTGAGGATTTTGACCTCAACACAGAGGAGAATACCCGGCTGCTAATTGATAGTGGCGAGTTAATTGGAGAAACAAGAAAGGCATTTGAAAGTCAGGGAATATCGACTTATCCTATTGAACTTAACTTTCCGATTGCAATGGATCGCTTTGCTGATCACACATTTGATCTAGCGCAAGCTGTGGAAGACATCTGCAATACAAACCCGAACTTCAGTACCTGGCCAACATTCGATCAAGATACGCTTAGAAAGAAAATAATGGCTTACTTAAAAGAGCAGGTTTGTATACCTGTCACATTCACACTGAATCAAATGCGGGGAACACCTACCTTTATCGTATTCAACGAAAAAATGGATATTCTTCGTCATCATTTTGGACATCAATCAGTTCATTCTCTGAGATCAGAACTAAATGAACTTCTTTCTGTAAGTAATTAGGATTACTAACTTTGGCATATGACAAATTCTTTTGATCCAAAACAGCAGGAGAGTGATATCACCAGTAAATTGGTGGTTGGTTTGGAGCGACTATCCGAAGTGTTTCGGGTGTTGCTGTGGGAGCAATCAAAAATAACCGGATTAAGCCCCATTCAGATTCAGATTCTGATTTTTCTAAAAAACCATGATGAGCCACTTGCCAATGTGAGCCACTTGTCCAGCGAGTTCAACTTAAAAAAGCCGACAGTCAGCGATGCAATCAAAGTACTTTTCACAAAGGGACTTATAAAGAAAGAAACTGGAGTAGATGCCAGGGCATATACTATCCATCTGACGGATGATGGAAAACGGCTGGTTAAAGAGGTTCAGAGTTTTGCTGAACCCCTGCATAGTCACTTGGATGAACTCTCTGCTTCAGACAAACAATCGTTTCATAAATCGCTCACCCAGTTGATATTTCGGCTGAATCAAGCTGGAATCATTCAGGTGCAACGCACCTGTTTTGGATGTCGGTTTTACGAAAAAAATGAGGAAAGTCACTACTGTAATTTGTTGGAGAGGACCCTGGAGGATAAAGACCTAAGATTGGATTGTCAGGAGTTTGAGGCTGAGATGGCCTGAAAATTGGTAGGATTATTGTAGATTAAATAGTACAATCTACAATTATGAAAACACTCACTATTCTCATTATTTTCTTGATGGCGGCATGTGGCGGCAATGAAGGATCAAACTCGGTCATGGCTGATATGGAAGCAGCTCCTATGATGGAGATGTCAGAATCTGATGCTGGAAGTTCAAGCCTACGAAAAGTTTCCGATCAATCACAAAATGACCCTGAAATTCAAAAGAAAGTCATTAAAACCGGTGGACTTTCCTATCGTGTAGAAAATACTAAAGATGAGTATCAAAGACTGTCGAGTTTGCTCAATCAATATGAGGCTTACATTTCTTCAGAAAATGAAAACAAAGGATACGATCGGATCAATTACAATGTGAGCATCAAGGTTCCTCCTCAGAATTTTGATGCACTCATTAAGGCTGTAACAGAGGGCAAAAAGCTGGACAACCGATGGGTGAATACCGATGATGTAACTAGTAGGTATTATGATTTGCAATCGCGTATTGAAAATAAAAAGAAATTAGAGGAGCGATATCAGGAAATCCTGAAGCAAGCCAATAAGATCAGCGATATTCTGGAGGTGGAGCGGAATCTGAATCAGGTTCGCTCAGAGATCGAATCACTTCAGGGCCAGTTCAAATTACTTAATCATCAGGTCAACTACAGCACACTGGATATTTCCTTTTACGAGATTGTGCCTTATGAACTGGAACAGGAGCAGCGTCCGGGTTTTGGCACTCGCGTACTCAATTCCCTTTCTGCAGGCTGGCAGGGGTTTCAGACTTTCTTAGTTTACCTATTAGCTCTCTGGCCATTTGGCTTGCTTTCACTTGGCGTTGTTTGGGTGGTAAGGAAGGTGAGAGCTCGCAAAAAATCAGAATAATTCATGTGTCCCCTTGAGGGGACTATAGGGGTGATTACTTTTACAAGAAAAGTAACAATGAAACCCAACATTCGCGTCGGTTACGGATATGATGTTCACGCCCTTGCTGAGGGCGTTGACTTTTGGATCGGTGGCATCAAAGTGCCCCACACTCATGGAGCCTATGGCCATTCCGATGCGGATGTATTGATTCATGTAATCTGTGATGCTTTGCTTGGAGCCGCCAACATACGGGATATTGGTTTTCACTTCTCGGATAAGGATCCAAAATTCAAGGGGATCGATAGCAAAATCTTACTCAAGGAAGTTATCAGAATCATTGGTGAGAAGGGATATAAAGTTGGGAATGTAGACTCAACGGTATGCCTGGAGATGCCTAAACTCAACCCTCATATTCCAGAGATGAAAAAGACCTTGGCGTCAGTGATGGAAATTGAGGAGGAAGACATTTCAATTAAAGCTACCACCACCGAAAAACTAGGTTTCGTAGGAAAAGAAGAAGGAGTGGCTGCACATGCTACGGTGTTGATTTATAAAGACTAAATTTCCCCCTTTGGAGGGGGTCAGGGGGAGGACAAATGCCTTTTAAATTAATAACACTACTTTTTGTACTGACTCATTCAATAGTCGCTTTTTCTCAGGAGAGTAAGAAGTATTATTACTTGATCAATCATGATTCATCAGAAAGCCAGCTTGTTTTAAAAGGAAGAATACTGGACCAAGATCATCAGGGAATCCCTTTTGTCAATATTGGAATCAGAGGTACATTGCACGGAACTGCAGCCGATGATGAGGGATATTTT
Source organism: Ekhidna sp. (assembly GCF_965247405.1). Lineage (GTDB taxonomy): Bacteria > Bacteroidota > Bacteroidia > Cytophagales > Cyclobacteriaceae > Ekhidna. Next base: position 1,914,923 of record NZ_OZ252014.1, on the reverse strand, counting down.
ATCCTTAAGCTTCCTCAAAACCTCGAGAATGAGATGGTGACCATTTCCTGTGTGGGTTTCCAATCGTTGACTCTACCTGTGACAGAGCTGCAAAGAAAATACCAGTTTGTGCTGGATGATGACATTTCTCAATTGATGGATATTGAGATTATGTCTGAGCGTATTACAGCTCGTGATGTAATAAAAGAAGTCATCAAGCGTATTCCAGAGAACTATTTACAAGAACCATACACACAGTTTAAGCATTTTAAGATAAAACTTAAGGGACGGGATAGTGATTTCGTCCTGTATGAAAAAATATCAGAGGAATATGATGAGGATGGCTATAAAAGCACTCCTATGTACGGATTAGGTAAAATTGAAAGCTTTGGAATTATACATCAGGCCAGGATTGGCCGTATGGATTCAACGGGAAAAGCGTCAGAATTTAAAAATGTAAGTACTGATATCCCTACCCATACAGCATGGGCAGATGCCGTTAATATCAGATTCAATAATTTCTTATCAAGAAGCAAACAAAGCAAGTACGACTTTCAATTTAATGAAAGAGGCATAAATAGTCCCGACACTATCTACATAGACTTTAAAATCGATAATCCTAATCACAGAAATACTACAGCATTAAACCCACTGAAGTTTTCTGGTTCAATGCTGATTGATGCCAAAACCTATGCAGTTCTTGAAATTCATTCATTGGCAACTCTAGATAAGGAAAAAATGCAGCGTTCTAAAACCTACAAATCATATGTAAATAATGAACTAGTATGGTGGGAGAGGGAGATTGTTAAGTACAAAAAAATAGACGGACAATATTATTTTAGCTCTTTCCAACGACTATCCAATTGGGACTTGGATAGTAATGGATATGTTGAAGTTATTGGACTTGGGATTAAAAAAGGGATCCGTGAAGGAGAATCAAACAAGAGGTCTTTGACAGAATATGAGCTGGAAAAATGGAATGCTTTAATCAGTTCAACCCAATGAGCATTAAAATAATCACCACCGAAGACGGCTCTCACAGCCTTTATGATGAAGAGCTAAATGAGACCTATCACTCCACACGAGGAGCTAGAGGAGAATCAATGCATGTTTTTATACAGGAAGGGTTGGAACATTGGCTTAAGCAGAATGAGGCTAAAGAGGTCAAGGCCTTAGAGGTAGGTCTTGGTACTGGCCTAAATGCTTTTCTTACAGCCTTGTTTGCTGAAAAACACAATCAAAAAATACATTTTACATCATTAGAGCCCTTTCCAGTGGTACATGAGATCTATGAGAACTTAAACTACCACCAGACAGCAAAAGAGAAGGAGCTTTTAATGAGCATCCATGAAGCTGAATGGGAAAAAGAATTTGATCTTTCACAAAACTTTCAGCTATATAAATCAACTGCCAGACTTGAACACTTTTCAACCTCTAAACTTTACAACCTCATCTTTTTTGATGCCTTTGCCCCTAGCAAGCAACCGGAAGTCTGGTCCCTAGAGAATCTAAAAAAATGCTTTTCCTTACTAGAAAAAGGAGGAGTTTTAACTACATACTGCGCCCAAGGCCAATTCAAACGAAACCTTGCTGAAGCTGGATTTGAAGTAGAAACACTTCAGGGAGCCATGGGCAAGAAGGAGATGGTAAGAGCGGTTAAGCCCTAGCGCCATTTAATCATGTTTTCTACCAGATTCTGAACAAACTCAGACGAACCGATCGGAAATCGGAGCAATCTTAGTAATACAGTCAACAATCCTATGATGGTTGCCGGGTGCCTGATCCTTCCAAATTTCGAAGCAAATAAGAGCAACAGCGGAACGAATATGAGCTCTGCACTAAGCCCAACAAAAAATGGCTTGATATGCTCAATAGGAACCAGAGACCGCCATAAGACAATCATACCTCTTCCTAATCCTGGCATCATTAGGTAAAACACACTGCAAATCATCCACCAGGCATGTTCTTGTAGGTCTTTTCTATTAATGATTGCTTTTACGACAGCCAAGCCGAAGAGTAGACCAAGAATGAATTCAATAACGAGGGTTCCGTAGAATAACTGTGGAGGTGGCCCGGGCTGATCTGGTGATAAATTCGAAATAATCCGAAGTGGGACATCAAGCAAACTAAGACTGGTAAAAAGCACCCCTCCCGCAATTGATAACCCTAGCATCCCAACCACGCGATGCTTTTCGATGCTTTTAATGGATATCAAATAAGGTTGGATAATCACAAGAATAAACCAAAGTGTGACTAACCAATAGTGAATGTGAAACTCCCATGTAGTTGTAGTGAACTTTGGCCAATAGAATCGAAAAATTCCAAGTTGGATTAATAATAGAGGTATTATCATCCAAAGATGAAGGCTCTTGAATTTTTGCATGTTAGATTAGGTTATACCTAATCAATTTAGTCCTTCCTGAGATAAATCTAATTATTAATCCTCCAGCTTTTTCAAGAGGTACTCCGCATGCCCTTTTAAGTTGGCAATCCTATCCCGACTACTGTCAAATAGCATTCTAGTTGCAAGCACCAAAGCTTCAATATCTTTAATCTCTTTCGAATCCTTTTGAATAAGCCATGGATATCTGCTGGTATCTATGGATTCGTCTGCCCACAACCTTCGTTGAATCACCCAATAGTCATTGTATTCAGGACCGATCACCTTTGATCGTAACTGTTGATTATCTCGCTCAATGTAAGTGCTCCATTTCTTTACATCCCGATAATAGTTGATGATGCTAGATCTTAGCTTTGCATCATCCATAGAATACAATCTTCCGGTATTCAACATCTCATCGTAGGTCGTGAAGTTTGACTCTACCAGGAAAAAATTAATCAGGTGTACAGATATCATAGACAGCCGATTTTCCTTATTTGAAAGATCCTTAAATAAGGAAAGTACTGAATCACATCTTTTCACACGATCCTCCAGCCGATAGTCCAGGTAGGCAAAACGTGCAGTATCACTTTTGACATCCTCAATCAAGCGCTCTATGGTCAGCTTTTGAACATTTTCTTCAAGGCTGTTTTGATTCCAATTATTAAGAAGAAAGGCACCAAGAATACCGATGGTGATCACAAGAATCTCTAGAAAATATTCAGCCCATTTTTGCTTGAATGTGGAAAAAAGTTTCTTCATTGTTAATGAGTGCTTTTCTTAAAAATAGCAAAACTCGTTAAACAACACTTTAATTAAACGACTGACGGAATTCCAGTGGGGATACCTTTGTTTTGCTTTTAAACAAACGACTAAATGATTGGGAGTGCTCAAAACCCAAACTAAATGCAATCTGACTCACAGACAGGCTGGTTGTTGATAGCTTCTCTTTGGCTTTCTCAATTAGCTTTTCATGTATATGCTGTTGTGTGTTTTGACCGGAATGCACTTTTAATACACTACTTAAATAATTCGGTGAGACACTTAAATCAGTTGCAATATCATGTACGGTCGGAAGGCCTAAACTTGCCAGGTTGTCTTTTTTGAAATAGTCATTGAGCCAATCTTCCAGTCTTGTGAGAAGTTCATGACTGGAAATTTTCCGTGTGATAAACTGTCGCTGATAATACCGCTCAGAATAATTGAGGAGCAGCTCAATCTGTGAGATGATGATGTTTTGACTAAACTGATCAATATTGGCATGATATTCATCATCAATGTTTTTCATGATCTGCAGCATGGATTGCTCCTCCTTATCGGACAAGAACAATGCTTCATTCACTTGATACCCAAAAAACTCATATTCTCGAATCTTTTTAGCCAAAGGGGTATTCCATAAGAAGTCAGGATGAATAAATAATAACCAACCCGTTGGTCTTTCACCTTCCGGGTAGGTGGTTCTCACCGTAATCACCTGTCCAGGCGAAACGAAAGACATGATTCCTTCATCAAAGTCGTAAGGTTGCTGACCATAATGCATTTTGCCGTGCACGCCTCGTTTCATGGCTATGGAATAATATGGAGACACCATGGTAATTTCTTCATCATCGGTATCATATTGCACTTTCGAATAATCTACCAGGCTGACCAGCGGGTGCTCCGGCTTGGGAAGCCCCGCCAGTCGATGATAATCACTTATGGATTTATTTTTAAACATGGCCTATATCAACGTTCCTCCTGATGCTTCAATACGTTGAGCAGTGATCCAATGTGCGTCATGCGAGCACAGGAATGCAACAATGCTTCCGATATCTTCTGCTTCTCCTACTCTTCCTAGCGCTGTGACATTTGCAATGGCACTTTTTCTTTCTCCATCTCTGTTTGCCCCTCCGGCAAAATCAGTAGCTACTGCACCGGGAGCGACCACATTGGCTTTAATCTGTCTGGATCCTAGCTCTTTAGCAAGATAGCGAGTATACACCTCAATTGCTCCCTTCATTGAAGCATAAGCAGAAAAGCCGGGAAAGCTAAAGCGTGCAAGTCCGGATGAAATATTAACGATTCCCCCACCGTCGTTAAGGAGCGGTAGCGCCTTTTGCGTAAGAAAATACACGCCTTTGAAATGAATATTTAGCATATCATCAAACTGATCTTCTGTGGTTTCCTCTACTGTGCCGTATAGCCCTGTGCCCGCGTTATTAACTAAATAATCAAAGTGGTTGCTATCAAATTTAGATTTAAGTGCTGAAGAGAGTTCCTTGTAGAATTGATCGAACCCTTTGGTGTCACTTGTGTCTAATTGCAATGCGTGTACACTACTTCCGGTTTTTTCTATTTCATCGAGTACTTCATCAGCTGCCCCCTTATTACTGTGGTAAGTGAATACTACATCCAATCCTTTTTTGGCAATGTTGATGGCCATGTCCCGGCCCAGTCCCCGACTGCCTCCGGTTACTAATGCTATTTTTCGTTTTGTCATGATTCGTTATTTGTTGTTTTTTAAATGAATTACAAGACAAACTTCGGGATAGCCAATATGCTATTTGTAACCGAATCCATGGATGTTGTAGCTGAAAGTGATACCAGGACCAACTCAATGATTGCTTTATGTTCACCTAACGTTTTGAAAGGGGTTGGAATGAATCAATCAAGATTGTGATAATATTTGAATATCTAATCAACTAATTATCCAGTCTGCTAACTTTACCCCATGTCCGAAAAGAAACTCTTCCTCCTTGATGCATTTGCATTGATTTATCGTGCTCACTTTGCCATGAGTCAAAACCCAAGGCTCACAACCAATGGGATCAATACCGGAGCAATTCTCGGCTTCACAAATTCGCTTTTAGAAATCATCACCAAGGAAAAACCATCCCACATTGGGGTGGCTTTTGATACCCACGCCCCAACCTTCCGTCACGAGGATTATGCGGAATATAAAGCCACTCGTCAGGAACAGCCCGAGGAAATCAAGGTCGCGATTCCTTATTGTAAGAATATTGTTAAGGGCTTCAATATTCCTATCCTGGAAATGGATGGCTATGAAGCTGATGACCTGATCGGAACGATTGCAAAAGAAGCAAGCAAAGCAGGTTTTGAGGTGTACATGATGACCCCCGATAAAGACTTTGCACAGCTGGTTGAAGAAAAAATTTTCCTATACAAACCAAAGCGTATGGGGAACGGCGTGGAGATCATGGGTATCCCTGAAGTGCTTGCCAAGTTTGATATTGACAAAGTGGATCAGGTTCGTGATGTGCTGGGTCTCAAAGGAGATTCGGTAGATAACATCCCCGGAATTCCCGGAATTGGAGATAAGACCGCTTCTAAGTTACTGAAGGAATTCGGTTCCGTTGAAAGTATTGTTGCCAATGTAGACAAACTGAAAGGAGCACAACAAAAGCGAGTCGAGGAGTTTGGGCAGCAAGGAATCATGTCAAAAGAGCTGGCTACCATCAAGATAGATTCACCGATCAAGTTTGATGAGAATGACCTGAAGTATGGTGATCCAAATCCAGAAATATTGAAGCCAATATTTGATGAGTTGGAATTCAAGACCATTGCCCGAAGGGTATTCCAGGAAGAAAATGAGATCAAGAAAGGAGACACCCAACAGTTAGGCTTGTTTGATTCGGCAGGCACTTCGAGTGAGTCTTCAGACAAGCGATCTTCGATAGAATCTACCGACCACAATTATCATTTGGTTTCGACAACAGTTGAGGCTAAAAAGCTAGCAGATAAACTGGCAGGTCAAAAGTCCTTTTGCTTCGATACGGAGACCACCAGTCTGGAGACCAGGGAAGCCAAGCTGGTGGGAATCGCTTTTGCCATAGAAAAAGGAGAGGCTTGGTATGTGCCATGCTTTGAAAATGCTCAGGAAATCGCCGATGTATTTAAAGAGGTACTTGAGAACAATCAGATTGAAAAGATTGGTCAGAATCTGAAATATGATATTCAGATACTTCGCAATTACGATGTGACAGTAAAAGGAAAAATTTTTGATACCATGCTGGCGCACTTCCTCCTCGATCCCGAATCCAACAATAGCATGGATTGGCTTGCCGAAAAGTGGTTGAACTATAAGACCATTTCATTTGAAAATCTGGTTGGCCCGAAAGGCAAGAATCAGAAAACCATCGATCAGATTGATCCTGAAAAAGTAAAGGATTATGCCTGTGAGGATGCTGACATTACGCTGCAATTAAAGGAGCTTCTGGAAAAAGAAATTGATGAGCGAAAGCTCCAACGATTACTTCATGAAGTAGAGGAGCCGCTCTCTTTTGTGCTGGCTGACATGGAATACCAGGGAGTGAAAGTAGACACTGGTGCTTTGGAGAAAATGTCCAAGGAGCTGGATGAGCTGAGTCGAAAGGTGCAGCAGGAAATTTTTGATATTGCCGGAGTGGAATTTAACATTGGCTCACCTAAGCAGCTGGGGGAAATCTTGTTTGATAAACTCAAGTTGGTAGACAAGCCTAAGAAAACCAAATCCGGCCAATATGCAACTGGTGAAGATATCCTTTCAAAACTTGCGGATGAGCATGCGATTGCTGAGAAGATCCTGACATTCCGTGAGTATCAAAAATTGAAATCTACTTATGTAGACGCACTTCCAAAATTGATCAGTCCTGCCGATGATCGAATTCATACAGACTATCGCCAGACGGTTGCAGCCACCGGAAGGCTCAGCTCGAATAATCCGAACCTGCAAAACATTCCGATTCGAACGGAAAAGGGACGTGAGATCAGGAAGGCATTTGTTCCAAGAGAAAAGGATTACCTGATCATGGCCGCTGACTACTCGCAAATTGAGCTTCGAATCATGGCCGCTTTTTCAAAAGATGAACACATGATGCAAGCCTTCAAAGATGGGCGGGATATTCATGCGACAACCGCATCGAAGGTGTTCGGTGTAGACATTGACAATGTGGAGCCTAACATGCGTCGAAAAGCCAAGGAGGTCAACTTTGGTATCATCTACGGCATCTCAGCTTATGGTCTTTCTCAAAACCTGAATATCTCTCGTGGAGAAGCTCAGGAGATCATCGATTCCTATTTCAAGGAATTTCCGAATGTGAAGAAGTACATGGACTCCACCATCGAAAAAGCGAAAAAAGATGAGTATGTGGAGACCATTTTAGGAAGAAGGAGATATTTAAGGAATATCAATTCCAGAAACTTCACCATGCGAGGATTCGATGAGCGAAATGCAATCAACGCACCTATCCAGGGGAGTGCGGCAGACATCATCAAAATTGCCATGATCGATATCCATCAATGGATGCAAAAGGAGAAACTCCAATCCAAAATGATCATGCAGGTGCATGATGAATTGGTTTTTGATTTGCATAAGGATGAGCAGGATCTAATGGTTAGCAAGGTGGAGGACTTCATGAAAAACGCCTACGAATTGGACGTGCCAATGGAAGTTGAAATCGGGATCGGTCAGAATTGGCTGGAGGCACATTGAGGATTTCCCTTTAATCACCCCCTAGCCCCCTCGAGGGGGGACGAGAACCTTATCCAAGGTGTAGCTTCTAAATTAAAAACCTGATCAAAATGTAGATTTGAAATTTTTTCTTTTTGTAGAAAACAAATTCCCCCTTGAGGGGGCTAGGGGGTGACCTCTCTATCCAAAATCCAATTTTCAATTGTTCTCACCACATTATTAATATCATTCAGGACCTCTGAATCTTCAAAGCGCAGGATATTATATCCCATATTTTCCAGTTCTTTTTCTCTAATCTGATCTTTAGCCGCCACCTCTTCAAACTGATGCGTGTATCCATCTACCTCGATGATTAGCTTAAGCTCTTTACAAAAGAAGTCGACGATATAATTTCCAATGGGTCTTTGCCTTAAGAAACGGTACTCCATCATCTGCTTTTCTCCGAGCACCTCTCGACACATCACTGTTTCTGCTTTAGTGGGGTTTTTCTCAGCTCTCTGGCAAGCAGTTTAAGGTCCTGATTGCAGTTGTTGTTGGAGTATTTGTTCATTTTCACCCCTAGCCCCCTCGAGGGGGAACAGATTCGTCTTAAATTTGATAAAAATCTCTAACAATTTAGGGTCTCCATCTCTATGCTAACATCACCTCCTTCTTTCTCAGACATCAAGCGCGCGCATCAGCGCATCTCGCAGTATATCTACAACACCCCGGTAATGACCTCAGCCAATCTGGATGAGCTGGCAGGCTGTCATATGTTTTTCAAGTGTGAAAACTTCCAAAAGGTAGGTGCTTTTAAGATGCGTGGTGCATCGAACGCTATCTTCTCTTATAGACCGGAGGAACGAGTGAATGGGTTTGCCTGTCACTCTTCCGGCAACCATGGTCAGGCAGTGGCACTCGCGGCTAAGCTGGCGGGATCAAAAGCCTATGTGGTGATGCCTAAAGGCGCACCTAAGGTCAAGGTTGATGCGGTAAAAGGATATGGAGCCGAGGTGATTGAATGTGAGCCGACGGAAGATTCACGAGAGTCGACCTGCAATGAAGTGATTGAAAAAACAGGCGCGATGCTTATACATCCTTTTAATGATTACAACATCATCGCAGGGCAGGCAACTGCGGCAAAGGAGCTTATTGAGGAGGTGGAAAATCTGGATGCACTAATTGCTCCAGTGGGCGGAGGCGGATTAGCATCCGGTATGTCTCTTGTTGCACATTATCTGAATCCTAACTTGGAACTGTATGTGGGTGAACCGGAAGAGGTAGATGACTGCTATCAATCATTGAAAAGTGGCAAACTGATTGCCAATAAAACAGCGAATACTATTGCCGACGGTTTAAAAGCGTCAATCGGGCCGAAAAATTTCGAGATTTTATCTGAACACATCAAAGAGGTATTATTGGTTTCAGAGGAGGAAATTATTCGAGCAATGAAACTGATCTGGGAACGGATGAAAATCGTTATCGAACCTTCCTGTGCCGTTCCTTTTGCAGCGATTTTGAGAAATCCTAAAGTGTTTGAGGGGAAACGAGTTGGAGTCATTCTGACAGGGGGCAATGTAGATCTCACTAAGCTTCCATTCTGATGTCCAGAAAAATCTTTGTCATCTGGAATCCCTTTGCCGGAGGCAAAGCCTTAAAGATTTGTAAAAAGCTTTCAGAGACACTGAACGATCTTCAGATTAAATATCAGGTTTTCGATACGAACGAGAGCAAAAGTGCTACTACTACTGTTGAAGAATTTCTGGACACATCCTTTACTGATCTTATCATAATAGGAGGTGATGGGACCATTAATGAATCTGTGAATGGACTGAAATATGACATCCCGATTGCCATTCTTCCTGCAGGGACTGGGGACGACTTCATTAAAAATGTTACGATCGGCCAGACACTGGACGAGCAAATTGATACTGCGTTAAAAGGGGAAATCCATCGAATTGATTTGGGTCAATGCAATGATCGAAAGTTCGTCAATGGTGTAGGCATTGGTTTTGATGGACAAATCGTGGAAGATATGGCGTCCAAGCGAGTGCCATTGCTAACCGGTCATGCTGCGTACTACTATCATGTCCTTCGAATTTTAGGTGGGTATCGGGAGCGAACATTTGAATATCAGATCGATGGTAAACCTCTTCAAAAGGATCTAATTCTTCTCACGATTGGCAATGGAACCACGTTTGGTGGAGGTTTTAATCTGATGCCGGAAGCAAGGATTGATGATGGGCTACTGGAGATTTGCGAAATAGGCAAAGTATCCGGGCTGAGAAGGTTTTTGAACATCAACAAACTCTCTGGCGGCTCGCATGGATCGCTGAAAGAGATCAACTTCTATAAAGCAAAATCGGTCAAAGTGGAAGCAAATGATATGCTTTACGCCCACATTGATGGTGAGCGAATAGGTCAGCCACCTTTTGAGATCAAAGTTTTGCCGGAGGCGATGCAGATTAGAATGACGAATTAGATGAAACTATTTTTAAGATTTTTAATTCTACTGATTTTTTTGAGCTCATGCTCAAAGGCAGAAAACCAAGATTTTAGACTGATCCTCAAAGTAAGCGATTGTGTAGGATGTCCGGTTAAACTTACGAGCTATGATCCACTTTATTTTGATCCGATAAAATTGGATTCCTTCTACTTGGATTACAGTGGGGTAAAGGAGAGACAACTGCAGGTGAATGAACTTACTCAAGCATATGTTTCAATAGGAGACTCAATGCAACTTCCTATTCTGATTAAGAAGGGAGAAACACTAGAAGTCAAATCTAGAAATGAAACACTAGAATTTTCAGGAAGCTTATCTGAGCTTAATTCATTATTCAATTCAATCATTCAACTAATCAGTGATTATGAAACTATCGATGGAGAGTATATTCTCGATTTAGAGTTGGAGGAGTTTTTCAATCGACTTGATGATTTAACTAAGAAAACAACATTTGTTTTGGATACAAGTCCGTTCCTTTCAAAAACAGAAAGGGTTGTTTTACAAAAGGTCGTTAAGGTAAAGTCACTAAAGTACAAGTACAATTATGCTTTAATGAACTATAATTTTTACTTGAATGAGGAAGTGCCAAAACAGATTTCTGAGATTGAAGATTTTCCAGACTTTCCTGGTCTACTGCCGTTTGATTATGGTTTTTTAGCCAAAGCGTATTTGGACATGAGGGTTTATCCAAAGGTTTGGCCAACTACCGATGATAGGGACTCAATTAACGCTTTCAGATTAAGAGCTGATTCATTATTAAGAAAATCAGATTACAATTCAGAAGTTAAAAATTTTCTTAGAGCAGTAAATATTAAAGAGGAGGTATATTCAAATAAGAATAGAGAGGTACTAAAAAGTTTATTTTTAGAATATCAAAAGTCTTCAGAAAACTCAAAATACCTATCACAACTTTCTAAAGTTATATCCCAAAAGTCTAACCTAATAGAGGGGACAGAAGCACCAAATATCATTGGCTTAGATATAAACGGAGAACGAATTGAATTATCAGATTTGCTTGGTAGCACTGTGGTAGTTGATGTTTGGGCTTCATGGTGTAAGCCTTGTATCAAGTCATTTCCACAAATGGATGAGTTAGAGAGGCGGTTTCCTTCTTCTCGTGTAAAATTCCTATACGTATCAGTGGATCAGCATGAAAAGCAATGGAAGAAGGCCAATGACAAATTCTTAGCTGATAAACTTAGCATCATTGCAAATGATGAGAGCACATTCTATGAAGATTATTTAATCGCTGGTATACCTAGATATATTGTGATTGATTCAAACGGGTTGATCATTGATGCAGATGCTCCCTCTCCATTATCAGAAAAGCTTGAAGAGGTCATTCAAAGTGGTTTGCTCGATTAGCTATTTCCTCTTAAACCTCGCCCTCTTCTTAAACCGCAAATAAAGCCACACAGTCACCGCAATTACTCCCAGACTGATAAACTGTGAGTGTGAAAGCACCCCATCTATGATATAGCCTCGCTCTTCGTCTCCTCTGAAAATCTCAATGATTCCCCTACCCACTGCATACAAAATGATATAGATAAAAAAGAGCTGTCCTTCGAATCTATTGTGTCGTTTCAGCATCAATAGAATAATGAGGATACCAAAGATCAATCCGGCAGAATAAAGTTGTGTTGGGTGAAGGGGCGTATTCAGGGGTTCTGCCTGGGAGATGGGATCAGTAAATGTCACTCCCCATGGCATTTCTGTTGGTATCCCATGGCAGCAGCCTGCAAAGAAGCATCCGACCCTTCCCAGGCCATGAATGATGCATGCAGCGATCGCCAGCCGATCCATCAACGGCCAGAGTGGCCATTTTTCTTTTCTGAAATACCAGACAATGAGCGGCACAGCAAAAAGAAGTGAACCGTAGAAGACAAACCCGGTTCGAAAGTTCTGTTTCATATTGCTCCATGAGCTGAAGTAATATCCGGGATTTTCCATGTAGAAAAAGAGTTTACCACCCACAAAAGCAGCCACTATTACCATGATTGCAAGGTTCTGGATTTTATCCTTTTCAATGCCCAGGTCTCTCTTAGCAACATAACTCATGTAGAGGAATCCTAGCGTGGCGCCAACCATGATCATGAAACCGTAGGTATGGATGGTGAAATCACCGATTGAAAACAGTTCTGGATGCATGAAATAAAATTAGCTTTTAAAAACGGTTTCTTTATTCTCACTACCGTCAAAAACACGAATAGCTACAACGTCAGCCTCTGCCGTTTTCTCTCCATCAGCTGAAAAGAAGTCACATTTTAATACCGTCTTTCTGCCTTTTACTTCCATCACTCGGGCGCGTAGTTCCACGGCTGTATTGGGTGTTGGCTTCAAATACTTTACTGTTAGGGTGCCGGTGGCATACCTATACTCTGGATCGGTGTTGAGCGATCTTCCTTCACGTTTGTATGCATCAGCCATGGCCGTCCCCATACAGTGACAGTCGATCAGGGTAGCCATTATTCCACCGTTCATGAGGTTGCTCCAACCATGATACTTTTCTTCTGATTTCCACTTGCAGACGGATTCATCTCCTTCCCAATAGCTTTTGATCTGTAGCCCTTCATGATTGTGTCCGCACCCAAAGCAGACATTTTCGGGCATGTGATCTTGAAAGTATTTTGACTCACTCATTTTTGTAACTTTACTTCTAAACGTTAAATCAAATCAAAATACTTGTCTTTTCGACTTTAGGAGAAATATTTATAATTAAGGTGGTTTGATGAAATGATTTGAAATACATCTAGAATTAAGTGAGATATTTCATTGCATTCAATATGACAAGTTTTTTGATTTGATCCCTTCAAATCAAATATTATGTACCATACTCTCGACCTCCATTTTCAAAATTACGAGCATGCTATCGCCTCATTTCTTATTGAAACGGACGAAGGACCAGTGCTTATCGAGTCGGGCCCATACTCAACATTTCCCAGCCTGGAGAAAGGCTTGTCTAACCATGGCTACAAGGTGAGCGATGTGAAACACGTACTGCTTTCTCATATACACTTTGATCATGCAGGAGCGGCCTGGGCGTTTGCTGAAAAGGGGGCAAAAATTTATCTGCATCCGTTTGGGCACGATCACATGCACGACCCCACCAAGCTGGTAGCTTCTGCAACCATGATCTATGGAGATCAAATGGATACACTATGGGGTAAAATGGAAGGCATTCCAAAGAAGAACCTGAAAGTAATGGAGCATGAAGAGGTAGTGGAGATCGGGGGGCACAGCTTCAAGGCAATACACTCTCCGGGTCATGCAAAACATCACATTGCATGGCAATGGAAAGACACCATTTTCACCGGTGATGTAGCCGGGGTTAAGATAGAGGGAGGGCCAGTGGTGCCACCATGTCCACCACCCGACATCAACATCGAGGATTGGTTGCAATCCATTGATTTAATACTCTCTAAGAACCCAAACAGACTGGTATTGACACACTTTGGAGAAGAGATGAACCCAAACATTCACATGCAGGAACTAAGGGAAATTTTGAAAGACTGGTCTGAGTGGATGAAAGTTAAATGGGAGGCCGGAATGAGCAACGATGAGATAACTCCTGAGTTTATGGCGTATACTGCAAAGCAATTGAAAGATCGTGGTGTTTCAGACCATGGGATCAAATTATACGAAGCAGCTAATCCATCCTGGATGAGTGTAGCTGGCTTGGTGAGATACTGGAAAAAGAAGCTGGAAAACTAATATGCTCATAGCAGACAAGAAATTTGAAAGGCTGGAAAAGCTCAACAACCGGGATGAATATGAGGGGTGTACTTTTCTGAACTGCAATCTCGCTGATGGAAATTTTTCTACTTCGAGATTCATAGAATGTGAATTTGTTGATTGCAACTTAAGCAATGTACTGGTTGGTGAGACTTCCTTTAGAGAGGTGACTTTTAAAAATTGCAAGATGATTGGCATCCAGTTCGATACCAGTAATCAATTGCTTTTTGAGGCCTCCTTTGACAATTGCCAGCTGGATCACAGTGTCTTTTTCCAAATGAAGCTGAAGCAATCCCATTTCAAGGGTTGCCAACTGATAGAAGTAGATTTTTCAGAGGCAGATCTAAGCAATGGTAAACTCATTAGTTGCGATCTATCTGGAGCAAAATTTGATCATACCAATCTTGAAAAAGCCGACTTTAGTGGATCATTTAATTTGGTGATTGATCCGGAAATCAATAAAATCAGCCAGGCTAAAATCCCATTTTCTCAGCTGCCAGGTTTGTTAGCTAGATACAATATTAAGATCGGTAAAGACTCTTAGATAAAGTTAGTAAGCCTACTCGTATCTCAAAGATTCAACCGGGTTTTTGATGGCTGTTCTGAATATGCGACTCGATGCAATAAAGACAGCAATGAACATAAGCAGGATAAATGGTGCCAAAACCGTAAATACACTGATGGCTTGATAAACTGCAAATATGGAGGCCATCAATGCATCAATTGCCAGGTAGGATAAAACAGATCCAACCATAGCGAAAATCAACAATAGCCAGAAAAACTGTTTATTCATCAACACCATAATTTGATTGACCGAAGCTCCTAGCACTTTGCGTACACCTATTTCTTTTACGCGCTTGATGATATTGAGTGATACCAGGGTGTAGAGCCCAATGGATGAAAGGATCAATGCCAATGCTCCTAGAAATTTAAACATCTTTGAGATGTTGGTATTGACATAATCGGTTCCTGCTAACTCCTCATTCATAAACGACGCATTAAATGGCGTATTAGGAGCTACTTCATACCACTTTGATTCCATTTTGTCTCTTAGTTCCGTAGGATTCACTTCGCTTTTGATTACCACAAAATTCATTTCTTCTTTATTAGCTAATCTAAATGCGCAAGGCTCTACCGGATCAAAGAACCCGTACATGTAAAAATCTTCCAGCACCCCCACTACTGACAAGCGTGTGCTATCATCAATCTGCACTATTTTCCCAATTGGATCGTCCCAACCAAACTCTCTAACCAGCGCCTCATTCATAATGATGGAGTTTTCCCTTTCAAATTCGTAAAGGTCTTTGTTGAAGTATCTTCCATCTTTGATCGTTAGACCCATGATGTCTTGGTAGTCCAAACTGAAGTTCATCATGTCAGACTCCACTTCCTGCTCTCCTGCTCGTAATGTTCTTCCATACGTCCACCATCCAATGTGATGCGTAGTACCGGTTAATTTTTCAATTTCCGGCATTTGACTAACCATATTAAAGAATCGATCATACTCGGATTGATTCTCTACCCGTACACCAAGAATATTTTCCTTTTCAAAACCGATATCCAGATTATTCTGATACGCTGCGTTATTTGTAAACGCTAGTGCCGAAATCAATGCGATAATGGTGAGCATGTATTGTAATCCAAGCAGCGTCTTGGAAAACCAATTGGTGCCTCCTAATGATAAACTGCCTCTTAAAATATTGACCGGCTGATAGGCGCTGATATAAAGAGAAGGGTATCCTCCGGCGATGACCGAGGTGAGCACCAAAAGACCAACCAGGAATATGTAAATCTCACTATCTGACACAAGGTTTAATTCCAGGGTGATAAAATCCCAAATGGCACTGTACGCCGGAACCAGGAAGTATGCAAACCCCAACGCGATCAACAAAGACAAAAATGAAAGAATCAGGTTTTCACCCATGAATTGAAAGATGAGCTGTTTACGACCACTGCCCATTACTTTCCGTATCCCGATTTCTTTGAGACGTTTACTGGAGATGGCGATACTTGTGTTGGTGAAGTTGAAGCAAGCAATCAACAACATGAGAAATGCCATGATCATTGGAACTACCACCGCCGGTGGTGGGGGTGGCTCGCTTAGCCAGTTGGCTCGAATAGACTCTGCAATACTTCCCAGGTTAGTCAACTGTACCGCATAATAACTTCCTATTTTAAAGTCATCCCTGGCCTTGTTCTGTACCTCAACGTAGTTGGCATTAATGTCGTCCATTAAATTTTGAGGAAAACGTCCATCTGTCATGACGAAAGTAGCTGCAACAAATTGTCTCCAGTCGGCATTCTCAACCTCACGTATTTTTAAGTAATTATCAAAGTGGGTAAGTGCGCTAAACCTTACCGATGAATTTTGCGGAATTTGTTCGAAAACTCCACCTACCGTCATTGGAAACTGTCTTCCATCTTCTGCAATGATGGTGATGATTTCTCCGGTCGGGTCCACATCCTCTCCGAAATAGGTGTTGGAAGTATAGTTACTTAGGATAATCTTGCTTCTGTCAAAAAAAGCTGACTCATTGCCATACTTAAGCGGAAAACTGAACATATCAAGGAAATCATCCTCGGCAAATGCGATTCCCTGATTAAAAACTTTTAATTCCTTTTTAAGAACCAGCCCGGTCTCTATGTATCGGGAAGTATGTGTGATACCAGTGACTTTGTCCTCTATCACTGCTCCCAGAGGCAGTGGGGTGATCCCATATGGCACATTTTGGTTTTGCACATCCTTATAGATCTGCAATTTGTAAATACGTTCATGATTCGCATGATTCTGATCGTATTCTGCTGCAAATTTCCAATTGAGGTACCCAACAATACAGCATGCCAGGGACAGACCTAAGCCCAGCATATTGATGAAAACATACGACTTGTTCTTTCGAAAATTGCGAAAGGTGATTTTGAAGAAATTCTTAAGCATAGTCCTGTGAGTTAGTTGATTTAACAAAGCACCAAGAACATGCCAAATCATTCAAACCTTCTGATTTTCAGAATCATACGATTTTTTCAACCTTCAGACCTGTGCGATTTCGCACGTCAATATGAACACTTTTTGTGTCCCCTCATTATAATAGATTCAAGAAATCCCTAAAGGTTGCTTTAGGTGAAAGTATACGCCCACCAGATCAGGACAAATTGGAGCGGTAGCCGCAGAGCCAACACCCAAACCATTTTCTTTTTTCGCCACCCCTTCATGAAATGGTAGATGTTGGCAGGGAATACAGCAATGAGTAAAAGAATGATTCCCCAGGCAGCTATTGAGGTATAATTGGGCATGAGAAGCATGATCCCAAGTATGATTTCCGCAATTCCACTCAGCCAGTTGATTAGTTTTTTATTTCCGAAAAAAGGAGGGATGATGCTTTCGTAAAAGCGAGGCTTCAGGAAGTGGTTGACTCCTGCTAGGATATACAGGATCGCCATGATCCAGAGGCTGAGGGTTTCGGTTGACATAAAAAAGCAGTGTTCGGAATTTATTTCAGAATCTTTTGTGAAAAGTACACAGATCCTGAAACAAGTTCAGGATGACCAAAGATATATTGGTCTCATTTTATGGATATATTTGATAAACATCAAAATCAACCCGAACCTATGTATCGAATTCTCACCCTTCTTTTTATTTTATTTATTGCCTGCTCACCCAAGCCCTCAAACTCCGAGGCAGAACAATGGGCAGCCCAGGCGGAAAACGTCACCATCATTCGAGATGACTTTGGTGTACCACACATCTATGGCAAAACCGATGCAGATGCCGTCTTTGGTTTGCTCTATGCCCAATGTGAAGATGACTTTCGCCGGGTAGAGCGCAATTTCACCTGGGCGGTTGGTAGACTGGCAGAAACTGAAGGAGAGGAGGCGCTTTACAGCGACTTGCGAGCACACCTTTTTATGACCGAAGCAGAGGCAAAAGAAACGTATGCGTCAGCACCTGACTGGCTGAAAACTTTGTGTGGGGCCTGGGCCGATGGCATCAACTATTACCTGCACACCCATCCTGAGGTTGAGCCGAAAGCGATCAAAAAATATGAGCCATGGATGACCATGTATTTTACTGAAGGTTCCATTGGAGGAGATATTGAGCGAGTGTCTACTCGGAAGATCAAGGCTTTCTATGAAGGCATGTCCCCCTCTGGAGGGGGTGAAGGAGGAGGTTCCTCACAATTATCACTTATTACGGATGACAATGTCCTCGAAGAACCCCAAGGATCTAATGGCTTTGCCATTTCCGGAGACCAGACCGAATCCGGAAATGCCATGTTACTGATCAACCCTCACACCTCATTTTATTTCAGAGGAGAGGTGCATGTGGTTAGCGAGGAAGGTCTCAATGCGTACGGAGCGGTGACTTGGGGACAGTTTTTTGTGTATCAAGGCTTCAATGAAAACACCGGCTGGATGCACACCTCTACCGGCACAGACATCATCGATGAATTTCAGGAAACCATCATCGAAAAGGATGACGGGCTGAATTATCAATATGGAGAGGAAGAACGAAAAGTTGAAGTCAAAGAAGTGACATTGAAATACCGGGACGGTGACGAGATGAAAGAAAAAACGTTCCCAATTTACCGAACCCACCATGGCCCAATTACCCATGAAACCGATGGAAAATGGACAGCCACTGCATTGATGTGGAAACCGGTGGATGCATTGACGCAATCGTATACACGAACCAAAAAGAAAAATCTGGAGGAGTTTCATGAGATGATGAACATCCGAACCAACTCTTCAAACAACACCGTTTTTGCTGATTCTGAGGGAAACATCGCCTACTACCATGGCAACTTCATTCCAAAGCGAGATGTGCAGTTTGATTATTCTCAACCGATAGATGGCAGCAATCCCGCCACTGACTGGCAGGGATTGCATGAACTGGATGAAACGATCATTGTGAAGAACCCACCAAATGGCTGGATTCAGAATTGTAATTCTACGCCGTTCACTGCTGCTGCTGAGAACAGCCCGAAAAAGGAAGATTATCCCTACTACATGGCTTCTTTCCCGGAGAACTTCAGAGGGGTTAATGCCATTCGATTGCTGTCTCAGGTTGAGGATCTTTCATTGGACGGATTGATTGAATTGGGATATAACCCCTATCTACCTGCTTTTGAAAAAGTGATTCCGGGATTGGTGGAAGCGTATGATAACGCAGAAAGTCGTCCTACCACTGAAAGTGATGAGACGACTGATATGTTAGAGGCAATAGAAGAGCTGAGAAATTGGGATTTTAAAACTGGAGTTGATTCTAAAGCAATGACTCTGGCTCATTTCTATGGAAGAGCGTTATATCAGCACGCAGACACACCTGAAGGACTCAATGGGATTGATCGCTTCCATTGGTTTGGGACCGGACTTGCTGAAGAGGAGCGATTACGAATTTTTAAAATAGCCCTCGAAGATATGGACAGCCGATACGGCACGAGGTTGATTTCATGGGGAGAAGTAAATCGCTTCCAGCGATTATCGGGTGATATAGACGCATCGTTTGATGATGAAGCACCAAGTATTCCGGTAGGGTACACCACGGCGTGGTGGGGACACCTTGCGGCCTATGGCATGAGGGGCAATCACGATGTGAATAAAATTTATGGCACCCGTGGCAACAGCTTTGTAGCAGCTGTAGAATTTGGAGACAAAGTGAGAGCTAAAACCATTTTAGCAGGAGGCCAAAGCAGCGATCCTAGCTCACCCCATTTTGATGATCAGGCAGAGATGTATGCCAGTGGAGAATTCAAAGAGGCTGCCTTCTATCGTGAAGATGTGGAGGCAAGAGCAGAAGAAACTTATAAACCCGGAAAACGATGAAAAATATACTAACACTCATTTGCCTGTTTCTAACAGGTGTCATGCTCGCTCAAAGCCCTGTCGGGGCATGGGAATGGACTGAAACCAGGGACGGTCAAAAAGTGAAAGGTGTTGTCACCTTCACAGAGAACTATCAGGCGGCAGCATGGTTTGATGCTGAAACAGGCGCATTCATAGAAACGAATGGCGGTAGCTGGAAACTCGAGGGAAACATGATGACCGAGGTGCCGGAATTTCATACAAGTGATACGTCTAAGATTGGCAAGCCTTCCTCTTTTGAAATTGAATTTGATGGAAATGATAAGATGCGCATTGTCGGAATGGAAACCTGGGCTACACGCGTGGATGCCGGGGAACCCGGAGAGCTTACAGGAGCCTGGTTGATGTCAGGAAGGAAGCGAAACGTTGAGATCCAGGAGCGTGATACCGACAGGCCAAGAAAGACAATGAAGATTCTCTCCGGGAAGCGTTTTCAATGGATTGCCTACAATATTGAAACCAAACAGTTTATGGGAACAGGAGGAGGTACCTACACCACAGTAGATGGTAAGTACACCGAAAATCTGGAGTTCTTCTCGCGCGATGATAGCCGGGTAGGGATGAGCCTGGAGTTCAACTATGAGCTCATAGATGGCAAGTGGCACCATTCCGGTAAAAGCAGCAAAGGAGATCCTATGTATGAGGTTTGGAGTAAGAGGAATTAGTTGATTTTTTAATTTGTCAATTTGAAAATTATTCGATTTGGTAAAATTCTTTTTTCATCTTCTAGTCTTCTTTGTATTAACTGTTTTAACACAAGTAGGCGGGGTTATTTATCTCTTATGCTTATTTATTACAAAACAATTTGGGCTGAGAGGAATTAAAAGGATTTCAACATTTCTGTTGATTTATCTTCTCAATGTGTTTTTGATTATTCCCATATTGTCTGGGTTTGGTGATAGAAAAGCATTACCAATTTTCGGAGACCTAAGACCAATCTCATGGTTTACTGTTTTATGTAATAGGCACTATGTTACCGAAGCGCTTGAGGAGGTGGCTTTGGAAATGTCT
Organism: Ekhidna sp.; assembly: GCF_965247405.1. Classification (GTDB taxonomy): domain Bacteria; phylum Bacteroidota; class Bacteroidia; order Cytophagales; family Cyclobacteriaceae; genus Ekhidna. The sequence goes on along the minus strand of NZ_OZ252014.1, from coordinate 1,894,031 downwards.
AACCAAATGGTTAAAAATTTCCCGGGGACGAAGACAAATTATTTGGATGCTAATTTCCCTTTTTGGGATGGTTTCCCCCTTTTTCCACACCTTAGCCATAGTGACGGAAAGAAACTTGATTTAGCTTTCTACTATAAAAAAGATAATAAATTTTCTAGCTCAACCCCTACTTTGATTGGATATGGATCATATGAGAATCCTGAGATTGGGGAATCCGACTACCCGAGAATTTGTAAGGAAAGAGGGTTTTGGCAATATGGATTAATTGGCAAACTGGTTCCAGCTTCATCTTCCCTTGAGTTAGATAATGAGCGGACTAAATTTGCATTGATTAAACTCTCGACTGACAGCAGGGTATCAAAGATTTTTATTGAGCCTCACCTGAAGGACAGATGGGGCTTGTCAGGGTTTGAAAAGATTAGATTCCATGGGTGTCAAGCGGTAAGACATGATGATCATATTCATTTTCAAATTGACTAATCAACTAAATCTTCAAATCAACTCCAGTTATCCCTCAGCGTAATCGTTCGATTAAAAACCAGATTGTCCTCCGTGGAATCCTCATCTACTCTGAAATATCCGATACGTTCAAACTGCATCTGGTCACCCACTTTTGCACCATTCAGAGAAGGCTCCACCACTGCTTTTGTGTTGATCGTTAGCGAATCCGGATTCAGGTGATTCTTGAAATCGTCCTCTATTGTGTTCAGGTTTTCCGTTTTGAACAAGCGATCGTACTCACGCACCTCTACGTTTACTGCATGAGGTACGGAGACCCAGCCCAGCGTTCCTTTTACTTTCTTGCCACTGGTATCCTGGCCACTACGGGTTTGTGGATCGTACTCGGCATATAGCTCCTCGATGGTGCCATCTTCCGCTTTTTTGAAGCCCGTGCATTTGATGATGTAGCCAAACTTCAAGCGAACCTCACGGTCTGGTCCCAGTCGATACCACTTCTTTGGGCTCGGTGGATCTTCCATGAAGTCCGATTGATCCACATAGATTTCTCGTGTGAATGGCATTTCACGTGTGCCAGCTGATTCGTCTCCCGGATTATTTACTCCGATCATTATCTCCTCCCTGTCTTCTGGCCAGTTGGTAATAATCACTTTGAGTGGATTCATGATACCAAAACGTCTGTGAGTGGTTGCATTCAGATCTTCCCTTACTGCATGCTCGAGAACAGCAATATCTGTGATACCATCTCTTCTGGCTACTCCAATCATGTCAGCAAATTTTCGAATTGAAGTAGGAGTGAATCCCCTTCTTCTGATTCCTGAAAGTGTAGGCATTCTCGGATCGTCCCAGCCCTTAACATGACCAAGCTCTACAAGTTCTCGCAGCTTTCGCTTACTTACGATCGTATAGCTGAGATTCAATCGAGCAAATTCCGTTTGCTTGGATGGAAATATTTCCAATTCTTTTATTAGCCATTCGTATAGCGGACGGTGCACTTCAAACTCCAGCGTACAAAGCGAGTGTGTCACCCCTTCAATGGAATCTGACTGTCCATGTGCGAAATCATAGGTTGGATAGATGCACCATTGGTAGCCGGTACGGTGGTGGGGTAGCTGCTTGATGCGATACAATATCGGATCACGCATGTGCATGTTGGGAGAGCTGAGATCAATCTTTGCTCTCAATACTTTTTCTCCGTTTTTAAATTCACCGGAGCGCATACGCTCAAACAGATCCAGATTTTCTTCCGGTGATCGGTCTCTAAAAGGACTGGGTTTCCCAGGTTGTGTTGGCGTGCCTTTTAGTTTATTGAACTCTTCCTGAGAGAGATCATCCACGTATGCAGATCCTTTTTTGATCAGCTTGATTGCCATTTGATAAAGCTGTTCAAAGTAATCAGAGGCATAATATTCCTGGTCTTCCCAGTCATATCCCAGCCATTTGATGTTGGACTTGATGGAGTCTACGTATTCGGTTTCCTCTTTTTCAGGGTTGGTATCATCAAAGCGGAGGTTGCATTTCCCACCATATTTTTCAGCCAGCCCAAAATTCAGGCAGATGGACTTAGCGTGACCGATATGAAGATATCCATTCGGTTCCGGAGGAAAACGTGTTACGATTGAGTCGTACTTCCCTTCCTTCAGATCTTTCTCTATCATCTGCTCGATGAAATTCAGCGATTTTTTAGCCTCGTCCATAATTCAAAATTAGGGTGCAAAAGTAGGCTAATGATTGTCAAAATCTAAGAGATGTAATTGATCTCATTATTTGAGGAGGGTTTTTCTACAGGTAGTCGTCTAATGTAGGAGTGAACAAATAATTACATAAAACCATGATTAAGTTTTTTAAGAAATCGAATGTTGAATCGCTACAGAGAAAATACGATAAACTCATGCATGAAGCGTACGTGCTTTCGAAATCCAATCCGGAAGAAAGTATGAAAAGACAGGTGCAGGCGTTGGAGGTTCAGCGAGATATTTTATCAAAAAGCTGAGCTAAAGGGTAAGCTGCCAATAACCCACATCTATCCATCGATCGAACTTGTAACCGACCTCTTTAAACTCACCGATTTTTTTGAAGCCAAGTCTTTCGTGCAAGGCACGACTGGCGTCATTTGGCAGAGACATGCCTCCGATAATCGCATGGTAGCCCAGCGTTCGGAGTTGATCTATGAGCTCGGAATAAAGCGGCAATCCGTATCCTTTTCCTCCCTGATCTTTGTGCAAATAGATCGAAGACTCCACCGTTTTAGCATAGGCGACCCTCAGCTTCCATTGAGTAGCGTAGGCGTATCCGAGGATCTTTTTTTCCTCTTCCATCACCAACCAGGGAAGATTTAGCTCCACTTGGACACGATTGATTCGTTGCTCCATTTCATCTGCTTTGATGGGGTCGATTTCGAAGGTTGAGTGCGAGTGGAGGATATAATGATTGTAGATATCCACAATGGCTTTAGCATCCTTTGGTGTGGCGTGTCTAATCATAGAGTAAACCTAAATCAATAAAACGAGTTGATACTTCCAATGAGAATAAAGATAGCTACCGAAGTGCAGGCCGAACTTGACCAAGTCAAATCAAGATTCAACGAAGATTTATTTCTCTCACTAAACCCACCATTCCCTCCGGTAAAACTGGTTCAATTTGGTGGGTGCAAAACAGGTGATGTGGTTGAGCTCGAATTGAACTTTATCCTTTTCAAACAAAAATGGATAAGTAAGATTGTCGAGGATTACGAATCTAAGTATCAGTGGTATTTCATCGATATGGGAACCAAACTACCTTTTTTTCTTAAATCATGGAAACATGTGCATGACGTAAGAAAGGTGACCGAAGGGACCATGATTGTGGATGATATCACGTTTTCAACCGGTACACTTCTCACGGATATGCTCATGTTTCCTTTGCTATACTTTCAGTTTTTGTACCGAAAGCCTGTCTATAAAAAATGGTTTAAAGAGTAATACCTATTCGTCTCTTAAGGATTCTACAGGATTCGCTTTAGCCACTTTCCATGATTTATATCCTACTGTGAGCAGAGCAATGATAATACTTGCCAGTATTGCTGCAATAAAAAATTCAACACCTAGAGGGATTCTGTATGCGTAGGTATCAAGGAATGCACGCATGATGTAGTAGGCAATTGGTCCGGAAATAAGAATAGCAATCATCAATAATCGGGATAATTCTTTAGAGAAAATATTCCAGATTGCAAGACTGGTTGCCCCCATCACTTTTCGAATTCCGATTTCTTTGACTTTTTGATTTGCCATGAAAGCCACTAACGCATAAAGCCCTAATGCTCCAATGATGATGGCGATCACAACAAATAATCGCATCACTTTCGAAACACTTTGCTCTAGTTGATAGAAAGAGGCCAGATGATCGTCATAAAACTGAAAATCAAAGACGTGTTCGGGGAAGCTGGTCTCCCAGCTGGCTTCAATATGGTTTAGTGTGGTCTTTAATTCAGATAGATTTTGCTGAGAGGGATGTAGCTTGATGCCAGCCTGGAATATGTTCCAGGAGAGATTGGCAAGGAATACATTCTCAATATCCTGATGAAGTGAAGCAGCATGAAAGTCTTCCACTACACCAACAATTGTCAACTCAATTGACCCGCGACCATATTTTACTTGTTCACCAAGTGCATCTTGTGGGCTTTGGAAACCCAGCACTTCTGTTAACTGGCGGTTAACCACGGTTAGATTTTTTGGACCATTACGCTTAAATGGCTCACCTGCTATGAAATCTAATTCATAAAGATCAAAGAAATTCTCATCCACATTCTTCAGATTGCCCCACACATCCTCTCCTTCTATGCTGGGATGAAATATTGGGTTTGTGGATCTCCAGCCAGACATTGGGCCTGAGGTACTATAACTAACACCTTGGATGGCAGGAGATTTAAGCAACTCATTTTTAAGCACACTTAGTTTAGTTGAATCATTCTCCGGAAGCTCCACCACGATGATTGAATCATCATTAAATCCAATATCTTTTGATTTGAAAAAATTCATTTGGGCATTTAGAATCAGAACTCCAATGATTAATATCTGAGAGATCGCAAATTGTAATACAACCAAAACTCGGCGAAAAGAAAGAAATCCGGAGGCTTGCTTGACATTCAAATTGTTTTTGATTGCCAGGATTGGATTCATGCGAGCAAGAATCACAGAAGGGTATAGGCCCGCTAAAAATGTTACTCCAATGAGTGTCGCAAGAAGGAAATAGATCAATTTTCCATCTAACAAATTCATACTCATTTCATAAGAAAGAATTTGAGCAACCTGATCAATTAATACTGTGGCTATTAGTGCACCAAGGATGGTTGCAAAAAGTGTGATTAAAAACGTTTCACATAGGAACTGGACAACCAATTGTTTTTTACTACTTCCCATGGTCTTCCTCACACCTACTTCTTTGGATCTTTTCACTGCTTGGGCAGTGGAGAGGTTGATAAAATTGATACAAGCAGTGATAATAAGAAACAAACCTACAAGACCTAGAATCATTAACTCATCGAAGGTGGCGGTCACTCCGGCATATGTTCTTCGAATTTCTTCGCTATGGTGAAGGTCTGATAAAGGCTGCAACCGATACGTCCTGTTTTTTGCTGCATACTCAGGCAAGTATTTTTTAGCGAATGGCACCAGCTCGGCTTCAAACACTGATGGAGTACCTTCTTTCAATAGCAAGTAGCAGTTGGTGGCACTGTTGTATTCTTCCCAGTCCTTTCCTTCATAGAACCATCGGTTTGCCGCATCCTGATCCTGATAGTGAAATAGCACTTCAAATGGAAAGTCAGAAGTGTTTGGCTCATCTTTAATGACAGCAGAAACATATACGGTTTTCTCATTTTCTAGAATGATTGGTCTCCCAATAGCTTCATGAACCTGTGGATGTGAAAGACCAAAATATTTCAATGCTTTTGATTCATTGATAATTACTTTGCCCGGTTCATTTAAAGCCGTTTGCTTATCACCGGCAATGAACTGTAGAGTGAATAGTTCTAGAAATTGAGGCTCTACAAAAACAATTCCTTTCCTTTCCTGAAATCTCTGAATATTATCCTGGCTAGTGGGGATACCAATTAGTCCATCCTGATCATAAAACGTCATAGCCGCATTGATACCAGGAAAATCGCTTCGCAGAGCATCGGCCAGAGGATGCGTTTGCGCCCGATAGGTTTTTATTCCTGAGGTCGTATGATCCTCATTAATGACCCGATATAATTGATGATAGTTTTCATGATGCTTATTGTAGCTAAGCTCATGATCAAGAATTTTGTAAATGACTAAGGCGCAGGCAATGCCCATAGCAAGTCCAAATATGTTCATCAATGCATAGACTTTCTCGCGCTTGATGAACCTAATTGAGGTTTTGAAATAATTTTTTAACATACCGTAATAGTTGAGTTTTTGCTGGTCATAGACCGGATTAATTATTGAGCGCCTAAAGAAGCGTAGAACAGTCCACGCGAATCGTCTTCTGGCTTTTCTTAGTCCTAATGTTTTGCTGTCCTCTTCAAATTGTTCTTCCAGATCACCTAGAATTTGTTCCTGCAATTGAGGCTTGCAGTACCACTTGAAGAAGTAAAGGAAGAATTTGGGAGGAGAAGGCCTACTCATCTTTCAATGACTCTACTGGATTAACATTGGCTGCTTTCAAGGTTTGTGATCCTACAGTCAGCCACGAAATTAGAACGGATGCTAAGGCTGCTATTGCAAATGTCCACCAGGATAGTGATACACTATCGGCATACGTTTCCAGCCACCTTAGTCCAAGGTAGTAACTGAGCGGAACGGCTATGATGATTGCGAGGAAGACTGCCTTGGTAAAGCTGTAGGTCATGGAAAGTGCCAGATTTAAACTGGTACAGCCAAGCACCTTTCGAATACCGATTTCTTTGACTTTTCGCTGAACCTGGAAAATGGTTAGCCCAAATAAACCAAGACACGAGATCAGGATAGCGAGCCCTGAAAAGAGTTTCGAAAGTTGCGCTACCCTCATTTCGGATTCGTACATCGCCTGGTAGTCTTGATCCACAAATCTAGGTTCAAATGGATAGCCGGGATTAAAGGCATTATACAAGCCCTCTACTTTTTCAATTGTCTGGAGTTCCATGCCTTCTTCAATTCTTAGCATGAAATAGTGCGCTCGTTCTGGTCGGTAAAAAAACATGGCCGGTTCCTGTGGATTGTGTAGCGACTCAGTGGTAAAATCTTTAACCACACCAATGATTCGCTTCTTGCCGGTGTAGTGTTCGACAGTCTTGCCAATGGGATCTTGCAAACCCATCATACGAATAGCTGTTTCATTGAAGATGATGCTGTTTTCCTCGTTGTATTCGGCTTTAAAAGTTCTTCCGGCTATCAATTTCATTCCGAGAATGTCAACCGAGTTTTCATCTCCGTTATTCTCCCAGACATTTACCTGTTGATCTTCGCCTTTTCCTTCCCAATCCAGTCCTCCAGTTCGATTCTGCATATCTGGACTCACGGAGAAACCACTTCTGGATGCTTGCACCACACCGGGGATATTTTCAAGTTCTGCCACAAAGGCCTCATCACTTTCAAACAAATCTCCTTCTCTCAGGAAGTACAACAAGTTGTCCCGATCGTATCCGAGGTTTTTGTTGAGAGCATAATCCATTTGCTTGCTCACGATCAATGTGCCCACGATCAGCAGAATGGAAAGGGTGAATTGGATCACAACCAAAGATTGACGGCCCCATGCCTTGTGGTTTTGACTTGGTGAAAATCTGGATTTGAGTGCTGAAATAACTTCAAGTCTGGAGATGTGAATCGCAGGGTATAGCCCGGCTATGGTACCAACTACAGGAATGAATAAAAAGAAACTACCGATCATACGAATTTCGGTAATCAATGAAAGCTGCTTTCCTGTCAGTTGATTGAAGGGCTCCAGCAATAAGTAAACAAGCAAAATTGCCATCAGGATAGCCATGGTGGAAAGCAGAATGGATTCGAAGAAAAACTGAAAAGCCAGGCTTCTCCTAGTGGCACCAAAAGATTTCTTCACACCTATTTCTTTGGTCTTGTGAGACGCAAATGCAGTGGATAAGTTGATGAAATTGATGCAGGCGATGAGTAGAATAAACACTGCAACTATGATGGTTAGATTAACATAATCGATTCGTCCTCCGGCACGCATACCATTTTCATACTTGCTGTATAGGTACCTATCGGCATACCCGGTTAGAAAGAGTCCTACATTCTCATTGGGATTATTAGCTTGGAATATTTCGTTTATTTTTTCTTCTACAATGCCTTTTTGAGATGGGTCATCAAGCTTTACAAGTACTCTTCCATAGAAATTGCCCCAGGCCTGAAAGTTTATGAGTTCATCATGGTAAAATGCCCATGGGAGGATAAATTCAAATGGTTCGGATGTGGCTGGCGTGACGTCTTCCAGAATTCCAGCTACACGAAAAGTCTTTTCTGTTGACCAGAAATGCCAGTTCAATGACTCTCCTACGACATCCTCTTTGCCGAACATTCTTTTGGCCAGAGACCTGGTAATAAAAATCATGGATGGATCTTCCAGCTCCTTCGCCTCACCTTTCCAAAGAGGATAATCGAGAATTTTCAAGTAATCTGCATCAGCAAAACGGCCATTCACTTTAAATCCTCTATTTCCAACACTTAAGGTGTACTCATGCACGTCTGTTGATACAGCAGATTTGATTGCTTGTGGAATTTGTGCTTCAATTTCCGGCTCCAGTAGTCCAGTAACACCTCTGGATACAGTGATTCCATTCACATTATTGAACCTGGAATATACCTGGAACAACTTATCAGCGTCATCATGAAATCGATCTTTTTGGAGTTCATCATTGATCCAAAGCACACTGAACAGCACACAGGTTAGACTGGAGACAAGGCCAACCAGATTGATTCCAAAGACTGTTTTATATCTTTTAAATCCGCGTATGGAAATAAGTAAGTAGTGTTTTAACATGCCTAAATGATTGAGTTTTTGCCGGTCATAGACCGGATGAATTATTGAGCGCCTGAAGAAGCGTAGAACGGTCCACGCGAATCGTCTTCTGGCTTTTCTTAGTCCTAATGTTTTGCTGTCCTCTTCAAACTGCTCTTCCAGGTCACCTAGAATTTGTTCCTGCAATTCAGGTCTGCAGTACCACTTGAAAAAGTGCACAAATAACTTCGGTGGCCGAGGAGTGCTCATGCAGAGAAATTCAGTTGTGGTGTGAGTTTCCAAAGATTAGTCCTGGCGTCCTTCATTTCCTGAAGAAGCATTTTGCCCGCATTGGTGATTTTGAAATAGCGCTTCTTTCGCCCACCACGTTCTTTGGTTGCACCTCCCATATACGATTCCAGGAAGCCCTTTTCTTCCAGCCGGTAAAGGGTGATATGCACGGAGCTGAGATTTACATCACGTCCCTGATACTCCTTGATTGCCTTGACCACTGTGTTGCCATAAGCATCTTCTTCGAGGATTAAAACCATGGTAAGGATGAGCTCTTCAAACTCACCCAGAAAATTTGTTCTACCCATTTTTATTGAATTTGTAAAACAAATATACGGATGATTTCTATTTAAGTTGTAAAAGAAATATTTATTGCAACCAGTTAACTTTACAGAAATCTATGAAAGCAGCTTCCTTAGCAGATATTAAGAGAGAATTGAAGCAACGAAATCCTCAGGAGGTGCTCGACATCTGCTTGCGACTCGTACGCTTCAAAAAAGACAACAAAGAATTACTTACTTATTTGTTGTTCGAGGCAGGAGATGAACAGAGCTATATCAAACTGCTGAAAGAGGATATCGATGACATGATGGAAGAGATCAATATGTCTCACCTCTATTATGTGAAGAAAGGCCTTCAGAAAATTGTTCGATCCATCAATAAGTCGCTCCGCTATTCCGGACAAAAGCAAACGGAAGTGGAGGTGCGACTGCACTTCTGTCGGAGTATCAGAGATTCAGGAATTGCCATTCACAGACACAATACCATAAATAACCTCTACTACAGAGAAATCAAGCGCATTGAAAAGGCTCTTACTTCTTTGCACGAGGATTTGCAGGCAGATTATCGCTATGAATTAGAGAAGCTCTAAAGGCTTGCTCTACAGTTTTCTTACAAACCCTGACAGGTTTTTGAAACCTGTCAGGGTTCATGTTTACTCATCTTTTAGCGTCTCCACCGGATTTCTATTTGCTGATCGTAACGACTGAAAACTAATTGTCACGATAGCTATCAGCATTGCTGCTACTGTTGCTGCAATAAATACCCAAATCTCAATTGGCGTACTGTATGCAAATCCTTGCAGCCATTTGCTCACAAAATACCATGCGATTGGACATGCTAATAAGATGGCTAAAAATACTAACCAGGTAAACTCTTTTGAGAAAGTAATTGCCAGTTCTGATATACTCGCTCCTAAGACTTTTCTAATACCAAGTTCTTTGGTTCGTTGTTCTGCTGAAAATGCAGCCAATCCAAACAACCCAAGACAGGCGATAATCATAGCCATGATTGTAAAGACATTGAGTATAGTAGCCATTTTGCGCTCAGAGCGGAACGTGGCTTCAAACTCCTGATCCATGAAGCTGTACTCAAAAGGTACGGTCGGATCTACTTGTTTCATTTCTTCTTCCAATGAGATTAGAAGTTGGTTCAAGTCGTTTGTAGTATTAATTGCTTCTGAATTGAGTCTCATAGAGTAAAAAGATCTTCCTGCTCCATAATCCCAGACAATATCATTGTAGTGATGAATTAAAATCAGGGGAGCTATTTCCTGCTTCACACTGTTGAAATTGAAGTCTTCCACCACCCCAATCACTTCATGTTCTTCTTCTCCACCGGATGCCAGTGCTACCGATTTGCCCACTGTTTCTTCGAGTCTCCATCCCAGCGTTATCACTGCTTCTTTATTCAGAATTACTTTGTATTTGTCGCTTTCTCGATTAGAATCAAAGTTCCTTCCTGCTAGGAAGTTAAGCCCGAGAACCTCCAGGTAATCTTCGTCAATACGAAGGTTATTTAGTTGCACAACACGAGTTTCCTGACCAGCTGCCTTGTAGCGATCACCGGAATGCACAAAAGGAGGAACACCAAAAGATTTGCCAACCTTCGCGAATTTAGAGTTAGACAAAAGTCTGTTTTTTAGCGCCTCCGTTTCAAACCCAAGCTCTTCCACATTATGGAGCTGCAAGATGTTTTCTTTAGCAAATCCAATGTCCACATTCGAGGCATAGGTAAGTTGCTTCTGCACAAAGAAAGTGGTTATGATTAGTGCAATAGATATGGTGAACTGAAAGACTACAAGCCCATTTCGAATGTTTCTTCCCTTAAAACCGGTTTTGATTTTTCCTTTCAGTGATTCGATAGGCCGAAAAGACGAAAGATACAGCGCTGGATAGCTGCCGGCCATTAATCCCAACACAAGAATAAATGCACCAATTGTCAGATAGAATATTGGATTAGACAAATAGATGCTCAAATCGATTTCTTTGTCCGCCAGGTGGTTGAAAGGATTGAGTGTAAGGTTTACCACAATCAAAGCAAGCATGGTTCCAATCAATACAAAGAGTACAGACTCTAAGATGAACTGTTTAACGATAGTTTTTCTCTCAGATCCCAGTACTTTCCTAACACCCACTTCTTTTGATCGGTTGGTGGCGCGTGCTGTAGATAGGTTCATAAAATTGATCGCTGAGAGAGCAAGAACTAACAATCCAATGGCCCCAAATATTTTGATAAAAAGAGGATTGCCGGTTGGTCCAAAAGCATGTCCGCTGGGTGATCCGGCAATGTATACTTCACTCAGTGGCTGCAGCTGAAGCTTCCAGGGATTTCCATCTGTAAATTCCTCGAACGTCTGGTTGAAGATACGTTCAGTTGTTGGAGGAGCCCATTTTGGTGGAATGGCCTGAATGTCCTTTTCCAGGGCAGCTACATTGGTGCCTTCTTTAACCAATCCATAAGTGTTAAAGGCGGTCCAAATCCATTTCCATCCGTGGGCTTGCATCATATCGGATTCGCTCTTTAACGAAACCAACATATCAAATTGAATATGAGAACGAGCTAGGACATCTGCCAAAATCCCATTAATTGAGAAGGTTTTCCAGGAGTTATCATATTGTTTGACCTCAATACTTTTTCCGATCGTTTCTTCTGGGTTGGCCTCTTCTCCGAAATACCTTTTCATGGTTTTTTCGGTTATTAAGATATTTTGCGGGTCTTTTAATGCTGATTTAGGACTTCCTGCCTTAAATCCAAATGAGAACACCTCAAAAAAATTCTCCTCTGCGGCATAAATGCGATCTTCTTTGAAGGCATTGGAGCGATTGCCATCCGAAGCAATAGCAGTTAGAGATCCAAGAGACAATATTCGCGTTATGGTCTCAAATTCAGGAGCATCCTCCCGTAAAGCTGTGGCCACATTTGGACCCGTGCTGGCCATCATTTTATTCCAGTCGCCCCAGATATAGGGTTGGTTTACCCGATAGATCCGATCTCCTTTTTCATGAAACGCATCAAATGTCATTTCATCATGGATGTATAGGCCAATCATAATGCAGGTGCTGATACCGATCGTTAGTCCTAAAAGATTAAGAACAGTAAATTGTTTTTGTCTGATAGCATTTCTCCATGCCATTTTAATCATCGATTTAAACATGCCGTAATTGTTGAGTTTTGTTGTTCCTTCAAAATTTTTGATGATACCTGGACGAAACAGCCTAAGTACATCAAGTGCGAACAGCCGCCTTGCTGCCTTTTTTTCATTAGTCCTTTTTTCAAATCGCTCCAATAGGTCGCCTTCTATATCTTCCACATAGTCCGGATGGCAGAACCATCTGAAGAAGCGGATGGGATATTTGGGAGGTTGCTTCATTTTTTGTCTTTTAATCCTGACAGGTTTCAAAAACCTGTCAGGGTTTCAATTTATTCATCTCTTAATGATTCTACCGGATTGGAAAGTGCCGCATTGACGGTTTTGAAACTCATGGTTATAAATGCAACAATTAGGGTAATGACTGCAGAGACAGCAAAAACATCAAAGCCCAGAGATATGCGATAGGCGAATCCATCTAACCAGCTGTTCATCGCATACCAGGACAATGGAATGGAAATGATGAGTGCTATAATGTAGAGCCTGATAAAATCTTTGGATAGTAATGCGATTATCCGTCCGGTTGATGCGCCAAGCACCTTACGCACACCAATTTCTTTGTTTCGCTGTGCAGTGCTGTATATCGTCAAACCAAATAACCCCAGACATGCAACAAAGATTGCCAATGTCGAGAAAACGGAAAAGATCATTCCGAAGCGTTCGTCTGATTCGTATTGTGCATCAAAATTCTGATCAGCAAAACGTGTGTCAAAAGGTCTGTGAGGAACTACTTTCGTCCAGATGGATTCAAGCTCCGACAATGTTTTGGAATAATTTTGACTGTTAAGTTTGACCGAGACAACCGAAACGTTGAATTGCGTTCCGAATCGAATGGAAAGGGGCTCTACATCTTCATGCAACGAGACATAGTTAAAGTCCTCAACTACTCCAATGACTTTACCCTCTCTGCCCCACTGCTCAAATGCTTGTCCAATGATGTCATGTGGATCAGGATATCCGAAAAGTTTTGCGGCAGATTCATTCAGGATCAATGCATTAGCCGAATCCAGAGGAAAATCATCGGAAAAGTTTCTTCCGGCCACCATGGTCATCTGATAAGTAGGAATAAAATCTTCATCCACCTCATAGATAGCCGGGCTTTTATAAGTGATCTCACCTGAGATAGGATCAGCCACTCCGGTACCAGCATTAGGGAAAAAGTCTCCCGGTGTAGCTCTCGATACGGAGACCATCTCCACATCCGGATGTTTCAAAAACTGCTGTTTTAGATATTCACGCTTACGTTGTACCTCAGAATCATATCCAAAATCGATTACCAGTACTTGTTCTGAATTAAAGCCTAAGTCATATCTCTGTAGAAAATCCAGCTGAGAGGAAACCACAGCCGCTCCGGCCAGCAGGATGATGGATAAAGCAAATTGAAGAATGACCAAAGACTTTCTTAGCCAGATACCTTTGGAAGATGTTTTGAACGATCCCTTCAGAACACTGATTGGTTTGAAAGTGGATAGAACGAATGCAGGATAGCTACCCGCAACTATTCCAATGAATAGTATTGTCCCAATAGCAATGAAAACATTTTGAACGCTGAATAGCCAATCAATTGGTAAGGTTTTGCCAGATATCATCTCAAGCAGGGAATGACCAAAGAACACCAATATAACAGCCATGATGGAAGCGATGAAAGTAACCAGAATGGCCTCAATCAGAAATTGATAGATCAACGTTCTGCGCTGTGAACCGATCGTTTTTCTGATAGCTACCTCTTTCGCCCGTTCTACCGAGCGAGCTGTAGAAAGGTTCATAAAGTTGATGCAAGCGATCAACAAAATAAAAATGGCAACTGAAGTGAAAATGTAAATATTGCTCATACTTCCTGCAGCGCCTGGTTGGCGCCCGGCATCCGAGTGCAAGTATGCGTCTGAAAGTGGCTCAAATTTGATGTGATAGAAAAAGTCGCTAGTGAAATTCTTGTCAAGAAAGTCAGCAGTCTTTTCTCGTAATTGCTCAATACTGGTCCCCGGCTTTAACGTGAAGTAGGTGTAAAAATCTACATAGCCCCATGAATCGAAAATTTGTGGACGTGAATTTCGAAAGGTACTCATGGAGATCAGTGCATTGAAAGTAAAATGGGAATTAGTGGGTACTTCCACAACACCAGTTACTTCATAAGGATCTTGATTATCCATGATAATTGACTTGCCAATGGGATTTTCATTTCCAAAGTATTTCTTGGCTAATCTCTTCGTCAGGACTACTGTATTTGGTCTTTCTAGTGCGGTCTTGGGGTTTCCTGCAATTATTTTCCAGTCGAAAACGTCAAATGCAGTGGAGTCAGCAAAAAGAACGTCTGACTCTGAATTGGAAATACCATTGTAGGAAAAAAGCCACGGGGAGTCACTTGTAAACCGGAATACCTTGTCCACTTCAGGGAAAAATTGCTGCATGGCAGGTGCCACAGGTGCATTTCCCCATACTTGGTATTCAGTCGTTGGTAGTGAATCCCAATCCTCAGGTTCTTCATCATCAGACCCATAATTATGAATGACCCGATAAGTGTTCTCGTAATTACTGTTGTAAGTATCGTATGACAGCTCATTGTTCACATAAATGAGAATCAAAATACAACTTGCAATCCCTACACTTAGTCCGGAGATGTTGAGAAAAGAGAAAGTCTTGTTGCGGAGTATGTTTCGCATACTCACTTTGTAGTAGTTAGAGATCATGTCGTAGTTGTTAAATTTTTGACTGCTTTTAATCGGCTTAATTATTCCAGGTCGGAAAAGCCTAAGTACATCCAATGTGAACAGCCATCGGGCTGCCTTTTTTTCAATAGTCCTTTTTTCAAAACGCTCCAATAGGTCGCCTTCTATGTCTTCCAAATAGTTCGGATGGCAGAACCAGCGGAAGAAGCGGAGAGCCCACATTGGAGGAGTTTTATGCATCCTATAGATGGTTGTTTTTGCCCCCAACCCCCTGAAGGGGGCTTCCGCCTGTACCAATAGCAGTTCCTCCCGTTAGGGCCGGGGTGAAAAACTGCTGAAACTTCACCACAAATTCAGGAACCGCATTCCATAGGCCAAGGCGCTGTTCTTTCGTTTCCTGAAGAATATTTTTGCCTGTTGAGGTCAAATGAAAGAATCGTTTTCGTTTGCCACCGCGTACTGCTGTTGCTTCCCCCATTTCTGAAGACAGATATCCTTTTTTCTCTAATCGACGAAGGACAGTCTGAAGTGCACCAATACTCACTTTTCGGTTTAGACGCTTTTCCATCTCTTCGATGATGGCAAACCCGTAGGCTTCATCCATAAGGATTGCGACTGTCAGCATCACCACTTCTTCAAATTCTCCGAGTTGATGTTTTCCCATGATTTTAAAGTTTATAAGAAGGAAAAGATTCTCTTAGAGATTGACCTTCAAGCAAACCCTTTAATTCCCTGAAGGGAAGGACATCAACTCCCTTTAGGGTTGGGGTAATCTGAAGGTAATGTTCAATCTTTTCCATACATTAGTTTTACATTTTTACCTTAAATGTAGTATTAATAATTAGACTTATACCTTAATTGTAGTTATTATGTTTCACTATCGGCATACATTTTTAATGTAGTCTGCCTTACTTTTCAGTGGAAAATAGTTTTCCTGATCTACAGACACCTTTTTTATCTGCTACATTTGAAGAAAAATTTTTATGAAATATCTCACCATTCTATCATTGGTAGTGCTCATTGCATGCCAGCCGAACAAACAAAATCAAGATACTGAAGAGGAAGCTAAGGCCTATGAAGCCCCGAAACACCATTCCGAATCGTTGACCAAAGTACTAGACGCTCACGGTAGCCATGAGCAATGGTCCAAAATGAAATACCTTTCCTACACCAAAGGAGAAGAATATACGATCACCAATCTTCAGAATAGAAAAATAAGAGTGGAATCACCTGATCAAACGATCGGATTCGGTGGAACGGATGTGTGGGTCACACCAGACACTGTGGATGCTTCTCGGGCTCGGTTCTACCATAACCTATTTTTCTATTTCTATGCCATGCCATTCGTGGTTGGAGATCCAGGAGCGTTTTATGAAGATGTGGAACCCAGGGAGCTGAAAGGCAAAACCTACAACGGGATCAAGATTTCTTATGGTGAAAACGTAGGTGATGCTCCCGATGACAATTACATTTTATGGTTTGATCCTGAGACGAACAAAATGGAATGGCTCATGTACACAGTGACATACCGAAGCGGAGAGCCAAGTGATACGTACAAACTAATCAGATACGATCAGTGGTCGGAATTCAATGGATTGCTTTTGCCAACTGCCATTCAATGGCATCAGTATAAAGGCGATTCTGTTGGAGAAATGAGCAATGAAGTACGCTTTGAAAATATTCAGGTCACAGAAGAATCACCAGCGGACAGTTTGTTTGTGATGCCTGAAAACGCACAAATAGCTCCCCTGAACGTAGGGAAAGGCTAACACTATTCAATAATTGTATCATGGAAAGCCGCTCTAAGCCAGCGGCTTCCATCATAAATCCATAAATTGGAAACCCTGAATTTTTTATCAAATCGAACTCCATCCTCTATTCCAGAGGATGAAATGCGTGCGGTCACAATAGCTGCATCATCGTGCATTTCAATCCATAGCTCATCCATTTCATAGGATTCGATAACCAGCGTTCCATTATTGATTTGATTACTTCTTTTCTTCATATACCCCAGCCAGGTTTCTTTACCGAATGATTTCCACGCAGCGTTTGTATGTACATAGTTATCCGTAATCATGCTGGCAAGCTTATCTGCAGCACCGGATTCATATACCTGGTTAAATTCATTGATGGCTGCCACCAGACCCTTCTCAGAAGGAACATTTTGCGTGGTACAACTAGTAGCGAGTAGGATCAAACAAATTGCGAGGAGTTTATTCATTTTATCTTTGAGGATTATCACCTTTATATCATGAAGCATTTATACCTCGTCTTTGTACTTTTTGTTGCTCAAAACAACCTTTTATTTTCTCAGGAAAATTCTCCTTTAGATGATCTCCCTGATTATATCACTCCCCTCACCTATTTCGGTCAGCGCGCTGACTGGTCCCATGACGGGGAGCGGGTGTTGTTTATAGAGAAAACGTTTGGAGATGTGTACGAGGTAGAAGTGACTACTGGAACCATACGTCCAATGACTCACCATTTTTTCCATGAAGGGTTTGTGAGAGCTTTGTACTTATCCAATGGTGATATTCTATTGTCCGGGGCGAAAAATTTTGATGCCAACGATCCATGGAAAAGCAGAGATGCCAGAAATACGGAGTTGTGGGTATTGAAGAAAGATTTGAAATCACCACCAACACCACTGGGTGTACACTGCAAAGAAGGGCCTGCAGTATCTCGGAAAAAAATGAACATTGCCTGGGCGCTGGGGTCAACGATATACAAGGGTGAAATAGAATATGACAATGGCAAACCAAAACTGAAAAACTGGAGGCCTTTGTTTACTTCCGGAGACTTGCCATCTCCTGCAAAGGGATGGGACATGGAAACACAAAATTTCAGACCTGGAAATGAAAACGAATTAATTTTTTATGCCTTCGGTGGCCAGTTTGGTTTTCAGGCAGAAGTTTTTGGCTATGATATGGAAAAAAAGGAATTCGTCAACTATTCAAAAAGTGAGAGCACCTATGATGAGGCAGAAGGGACGTTTCCGGACGGCTTGAGTATACTCGTAGAGAGTAATCGCCACCGCCCGAAATACAAAGGCATGAAAGAATTCCTGACACTGGATATTTACAAGCTAAAACTGGACGAGTCGGGAGAGATGGAGCGAGTTACTTTTTTCAATGAAAATCCGGAATATAAAGCATCAAACCCCGTAGTAAGTGATGATGGAAGATTTATGGTATTTCAGCATGCACATGCAGAAGACCCGGCAGGAAAGGGTAGAGGTCTACTCCTTCTGGATCTAAAGACCTGGGAAAAGAAAAAAGGAAAAAAATAGACAGCTTAAATGACTCTCTTCAATCTAAATTTCACTTTCTTTTTCTCTCCGTCTCTAAAGAGCTTTACTTTGATTTTTCTTCCATCACGGGATTGCAGTAAGTTATATATGTCTGATAGGCTATGATACCTTAGACTCTTTCCATTGATAGAGTGGATAATGTCACCCCTTCGGATATCTGCGTTGTATGCAGGACTGTCTTTGTCTATGCTTATCACCTTTAGGGTGTCCAGGTTTTTGCCCACAGCATTTAAAGCCATTCCGCTCATATCATATTCAAAGGGCTCTTTGTACTTCTCACCCTTTTTTAAATACAGCTTCTCATTGGCATAGTCGAAAGTAACATTGAACCGATTGAGTAGCTCACCGCCAAAGGTTCCTATCCTAGCACCACGCTTGATTAATTTGTTGTAGGCTCCTTCATATGGAGCTGAAACCAACATTTCACTAAAGTCAAAGCAGTTGATCGTAACTGAGTCCATGCGTCCAACCTGCCCAGGTATCTCGCCGGCAATTCCCCGACCAAGCCTGGTTTCTATCGTTTTTTCCGGCAAATCAATGCCGTCCAAAAAATTATAGTCGATCAATGCGGCATGGCTAGCACCTGTATCAATCATGATGTCCAGACTTGTTTTTTTGTTGTCTTGCTTAATTGTTGCGTTTAGAAATGGCTTGGATCCACGAATTTCAATGGGAACTTCTACAGCTCTGCGGCTTTTCTTAAATCGCTGAGGGTTATAGAGCGTCAATATATTGTCATCATAGTTGATATCTACGACAAACCGTGAAAAGATGTCATACCCAATGATGCCATGAACATCATCCCCAATGTTTTCTGACAACTTAAGGTAATCTTCTTTCAGAACAAGCATGTTCATATTGTGTCCAATCACCCCTCCGGGTAAACCAAAAGTGACCTGATTGGCGATGTAAGCTTCTACCGAATCGACAAGGCCGGGACCATCTATGGTAATCTCTCTGACGTAATTCACATCCAGAATATCAGCATAGAGCTTTTCAGTAAGGATTGCACTTTCTACTCCGGTATCAAGAATAAATTTGAGTGTTAGAAATCGATTGATGGTAATCGGAATGATAATGAGGTTATTGTGCTGATCGAATGGGATTTCGATCTTCCGAGTACTTTCAGGCATTTTAAAGCCAAACTCCTTCTGTCCTGAAGCGGTTGAACACAAGCAGGTGTTTATTACTAAAATGAATGCAATCAGACTTATAATCGGATTTCTCATTGGAAAGTCTCTTACGTAGTGAATTACACTCATCTAACAACACGAACAAAATCTAACCCTTATTTGATTGATAAAATTTACTCAAATAGATCTTGAATGTCGTTCTGTGAGAGACTTTTTACGAAACTTTCTTCTACAGTAATAAGGTCGGAAGCCAGCTTTTGTTTGTGCTCCTGTAGTTTAATTATTTTTTCTTCTATGGTGTCCTTGCTCACAAACTTATAAGCAAAGACTTTCTTGGTTTGGCCAATACGATGAGCCCGGTCTATTGCCTGAGCCTCTACCGCTGGATTCCACCACGGGTCTAAAAGGAACACATATTCTGCTTTGGTCAGATTAAGGCCTGTTCCACCGGCTTTCAATGAAATCAGGAAGATGGAAACATCAGGGTCATTCTGAAATCGTTCTACTTGTTTTTGACGGTCTTTGGTGGAACCATCCAAATAGGCATAAGATAGTTTCTGGCCCTCCAGGTAGTCTGAAACGATTTTTAGGTGCTTAACAAACTGACTGAAGATAAGCACTTTGTGCCCCTTTGAGATCGTATTTTCAATCATATAGGTGACCTCTTCCAGTTTTCCAGAGCTTTGCTCGTAATCAGGATCAACCATGCCTGGATGATTCGCAATCTGACGAAGTTGAGTCAGACCCTGCAGCAGGACCATGTGTGATTTAGCGATTCCATCCGTCTCAATCACGTCCATGATTTTGCTTCTAAAAGCATTTTTTTCTTTTTCGTAATACTCCCTTTGCGCCTCCGACATGGTGCAATATCGAACGTTCACCACCTTTTCGGGCAGATCGTCTGCCACCTGGCTCTTTTCTCGTCGTAAGAGGAAGGGCTTTATCAGGGCATTAAGCTTTTTTGTTTTGTTCTCGTCTTTTTGTTTCTCTATAGGCTTGAGGTATTCCTTTTTGAAGTAGCTCTCGTTCCCAAGCAGGCCCGGGTTTAGAAAGCTCATCTGTGACCACAGGTCAAGGGTACTATTCTCAATTGGTGTGCCTGTCAGAATTAGCTTTCTTCTTGATTTCAGCTCTCTCACTTTTTTGGAAATGAGCGAATCAGGATTCTTAATTGCCTGCGACTCATCCAGAATGATATAGTTGAAATAGAAATCTGACAGAATATCGGTATCTACACGGGTGGTGCCGTAGCTAGTAATCACCACATCATACTTACCAAATCTGGCTGTATCCTTGACGCGGTTGATTCCTGTGTAGTTAAGTATTTTAAGCTTTGGGGTAAACTTTTTCGCCTCCATTTCCCAGTTGTAAAGGAGGGAGGTTGGCATAATTAGCAAACTGGTGCTATCTGGGTTTTCGTTTTTCTGATGCTGCAATAAAGCGAGGGCCTGAATGGTTTTTCCAAGACCCATATCATCAGCCAGGCACCCGCCAAAATTGTAGTCCTCCAAAAATCTAAGCCAGTTGTATCCAGCCAGCTGATAGGGCCGTAGGTCACCCTCAAATAATGATGGAACGGAATAATCCTCCATTTTCTCAAAACCTAGAAGCTTCTCCAGCTTGCGGTCTATTGTCACTTTTGCAAGCTCACTTTCTTTTAGCTCTTGCACCAGAGAGACGTGTATTTTGTTTAATGTGATCCCATCATCAGTCTCTGATGAAAATGCGAAGAGATCCTTGTATCGTGTAATCCATGATTCGGGAATTACACCAATTTCTCCGTTTGGGAGCCTGACCTCAGTCTTTCCTTTTAGAATGCACTTTCTAATTTCTTCAAAAGGCACCTCGAAATCTCCGAACCTGATCTTGGCTTTTAGGTCAAACCAATCTACCCCTTCACTCACCTCCAAATCGATGGTGGACTCTCCGACGAAGAACTTTTTACCTTGCTGATTTTGCTTAATGATAAAATCCTGAAGCAGGTCGCTATTTCTTCCGATCCAGTCGAAAGCGGTGGTCTTAGGCAGTGTAACCCTTGAGTTTCTCAACGGTAGACCTTTGGTTGCCAGCTCTTCAATAATTCCTTTTTCACCTTCATGATCACGGCTAATCCGATGGAAAGTGTAATTGTCAGCTTGCTTTTCCATTGAGACACTCACCTTACTCAGCTTATCAGCATTGAAGTTGTGCTTTCCATAATCAAACGATAACTCCAATAGCAGCTTATCATTGGTTGCGGCTGGGGCATTTCCGTTATCATCAAAAAGTGAGGCATTTTGTGAGGTTTGGAGCTCGCTTACCGTGATTTTTGGAGTGGGTTTTGGCTTGTGAGTAACTATGTCAAACCCTTTAGCATAAACGTCGAATTCAGAGATAAGCGGACCAACAAACTTTTTGTAATAGGTCTCCTCAATGTCTTTGGGAATCAGAATGAACTTTTTCTTCAGAAAGGGCTTGAGCTTCCCTCCGCTCACTGGTTTCTGAAAGGTAAAGAGCTGTTCGTTTGCCACGAGCCATGCCGGTTCTTTGCATAGAAGATAGCTTCCATTATTCAGGAATTCAATCTTTTCATTCCGCAACTTAATAGTTGGAAAATAGTGGGTGTTGTCTTCATTTTTTCTAAAGTGGAATAGAATAGTGGCTTTTTCATCCACCACTTCAATTTCCTTCCATGCGGGCTCTCCATCCTTCCCCATCTCAAATAGGCGCTTGCCACCAATCAAAGACAAAATCTGCGAACGTCTTCTTTCTATGTAGCTTTCTATCTCACCCTGGAGGATTTTGTCTCCCGTGTTTTTGTCATAGACTTTAAGGAAAAAATCTTCTGGTTTTTGCTTTTTTTTCTGAAAGTGATTGGCAACCTGATCTTGCTGAATCTGATCCATCAGCCTGATGATCTTAAAATCATTCTCATCCAGGCGGGAGCTAAACTCGTCTGCATTCTTTGCAGAGATATTCTGATGAGAATATGTGAGTTCTCCTTTATCATTCAGTTGTATAACAAAAGATTCGATCAGGTACCCTAAATACTCATGATCGTAGAGTGAGTAGATTAATTCAAATGGCTTGTCAGGTGATACTTTCACAGATTTTTGAAATCAGATAAACTTCGAAAATAGTAAAAATCCGATACGTGAACATCAAGAAATTGTGAAGAGTTTGTCTGTTTATTGTAAAGTGTGCGTGGAGAAGGATTTTCCGGCCTTGATTGCAGGCTGAATAGAAGCCAATACGGTAATAATGATTATGGCTAAAATGGTCAGTAGTACGTCAGGAATCTCTATTTTGACTGGGTAAGCATTCATAACTGCTGAGTCCATCCCCATTCCGACCAATCCGTAATGTTGCTGGAGTAAGCTGAGGCCGATTCCTAATATTAAGCCTACCGCAGCTCCTGAAAAAGCCACAATGCATCCTTCGTATAGAAAAACATTTCGGATTAGCTGGGCGGAGGCTCCTTGAGCAAACAGCACAGAAATGTCTTTCTTTTTCTCGATCACTAACATGGTAAGCGAGAAGAAGATGTTGATTGATGCAATTCCGATAATTGAAACAAGAATCAGAAACACGAATAGCTTTTCAATTTTTAGAACCTTATACAAATCACTGTGAAGTTCTTCCCCAAGCTTCACATCAAATTGATCTCCCAGGACATTCTGCAGACGCTGCTTTACTTCAGATGCATTTGAATCTCCATCCAGATACACATCAAAGGAAGAAAGTCTATCTTCATAGTTTAAAAGCTCTTTGGCAAACTCAATCGGGACAAATACATAGTTATCATCATAGTGCTTTTCAATGGCAAAAACTCCTCCAGGGATAATATTGAGCAGATTGTACATTCTGGTAGGGTTCACCACACCCGGACCAATATCCTTCGGATAGTACATCTGTAATGTGTAGAAGTCATTCTTCAAGCTCAGCGAAAGATCATACTGAACACCACGTCCGATCAAGGCATAGCCAATACTATCTCTTACCAGAGGAAATTCGCCTGAAACCATCACATTTTTGATGCCGCTGTATTTATCAAAATCACGGCTGACCCCCTTCATCCTGACCAATCGCTGCGCCTCTTTGTATTCGACCAGCACATTGTCTTCTACAACTTCAGCCACACCCAAGACTCCCTTTATAGATCTTATTTTTTGAGTATTTGCAGCATCATTTTTAAACGATTTTCCTGATGTAGGCAGGATCACAATATCAGGGTCAAAGTTTCCATACATGGAGCGGAGCAGGCCTTCCAGCCCATTGAAAACTGACAGGGCTAATATCAAAGACATGGTACCAATGGCGACCACCACCATGGAAATGATGGAGATGACATTGATAAAATTTTTCTTCTTTCCCGAAAGGAAATATTTCCGCGCTATAAAGAAAGGAAAATTCATTGCTCCTCAGGCGGTATGTTTAGCTTGTTAATGAGGTTGTCAATTTTGGAAGCTTTCTCTTCCGTATCATCATGAAAAAAAGCGAGCTCTGGAATGATGCGCACCCGATTGCCAATTTTTTTTCCAAGCTTTAGCCGCACTTCACTTTTAATATCATCCAGATGTTTGAAGACTTCCTCTGCTTTGTTGATAGGAAAAACACTGATGTGCACACGTGCTAGCCCAAGATCTGGTG
The DNA here is from genome assembly GCF_965247405.1 of Ekhidna sp. GTDB lineage: Bacteria > Bacteroidota > Bacteroidia > Cytophagales > Cyclobacteriaceae > Ekhidna. Next base: position 1,870,178 of record NZ_OZ252014.1, on the reverse strand, counting down.
ATACCGAAACTCCAGTGATTGTTCCCAGAGCTGAGCCAAAATAATGCGATGGGTCTTGCTGAAAGATTTCTGCAATATCTTTTTGAAGTTGCTTGCTGTATTTTATTTGACGCTTACTTTCCATATATCTGCAAATATCCTAAGATAATCGTTAAGCGGTTTATCCAAATGTCCTAATTTCGGACTCTACCTTATTTCACATCAAAATTCAGACTGTTTGTTACGGTTTTTTAGAATAAACGATCCTTATCGCCTGGCCATTATCTTCATTTTGATGATTGTCATCAGGCTTATTCAGGGTGCTTTTATCGACGAGCAATCATTCTATGGACTAAAGTGGCTTCTTTTAGGGGAGTGGCTCAATCAAGGATTCAAGATGTATGCAGAAACATTTGATTACACGGGCCCAATTGCAGCTTTTGTCTATAAGCATCTGTATTTCATTTTTGGCCGAAGCAACTTCATCCACTATGGGTTTAGTTCGCTGGTGATCATTTTTCAGGCAGGAATTTTCAACCAGCTGCTATTGAAAAACAAAGCCTACGACGAGAACAATTACCTGCCAGCTTTCTTATACGTGATTTTGATGTTGGCTGTGCCGGACTTCATGACACTCTCTCCTCAATTGATGAGCCTTACGTTCGTTTTGATGTCATTGAGAAATGTTTTGAGGAGGATTGATAATCAAGTGACTGACGAGCTCTTTCTTAATTCAGGAATTTATCTGGGTGTTGCAGCGATGATCTATTTGCCCTCAATGATCTTTTTCTTCGTGTTTTTGTTTGCACTGATATTGTTTTCTACCGCAGTTACAAGGCGGTTGCTGCTTTATCTTTTTAGCTTTTTGATGGCATTTTCACTTTGTACACTGTATTTCTATTCAAGGGGGCATGCCTCTGTTTTCATCGATAGCTATGTGACTCAAAATCTCCTTCTAAAGGCGGGATCACCAGTGGATACAGACGAATTTCTCTTAATCAGCGCCGGGTTTATTTTTATTTTCGTTCTTTCGGTGTTCAAAACCTGGGGTTCTGCAAGACTCACAAGCTTCCAGCAAAAAATACAGCAGGTAATTTGGCTCATGTTTTTCGGAGGAGTTGCGACCTTTTTTCTTTCCAATGGAAAGTCTTTTCATGAGATTGTATTCATCGTGCCAGTGATAGCGTACTTCTGGACTCATTATTTCATTCTTTTGAAAAAACGAATCTTTCAATTTGTCATGCCTGGATTCATGATCTTTGGCATATTATTCTATGCTATCTATTGCTACAGGAACTTCGCAGATCCCTTGCTAGTGGAAAGCAGGCCAGCTGAAAAAGGCCTGATGGTTTTAGGAGGAGATCTGGGATACTACCAAAATGAAATGATATTAACTCCTTGCTTTAGCGAGCATCACGCCCTAAAGGCGTTTGAAGGATTGGCTTACTACCACACTGCGGCTGGACTACATGAAATGTTTCAAAAGGCAGATCCTGAGATTATAATTGACAGGATGGATATGGTACCCGCGGTGTTTAGTCGGTTTCCGAAAATGGAATCTGCTTACCAAAGAACGAGCTCGAACAGATACGAGAAAATCAGCAATTAATTTTATTCACTCTTCTTTCGTGTCGGCCACCTTCAAAGTCTGTTTTAATGAAAGTGTCTACCAAACTTTCAGCGTATTCATATGCCACAAATCGGGCCGGCAGACAAATAATATTCGCATTGTTGTGCTGTCTGGCTAGTGCTGCCAGTTCTGTGTTCCAGCACAGAGCGGCTCGTACATTTTCATGCTTATTGGCAGTCATAGCCACGCCGTTTCCACTCCCACAGATTAAAATCCCCAGGTCAAAATCTTCTGATGCTATGGAGGAAGCTAAAGGATGCACATGATCTGGGTAATCGACCGAGTTATCTGTGTTTGGTCCGAAATCCCGAACCAAATGCCCGGCAGCCTCTAAATGATTAATTATTCTTTCTTTGTACTGAAATCCGGCGTGATCGCCTCCTATTGCTAATTTCATGATTCTTTGTTTTGTCGGGCTTCTCTTTTTTCTATTCGCTTGGCTATAACGATGCTAAACTGGTAAAGCATCATCAAAGGTAAAGCAATCAGTATTTGACTGAATGGATCTGGTGGGGTAACAATCGCTCCCAATATCAAAATTACGATGATTGAATGCTTTCTGTAAGCCTTCATTAGTGCTGAGCTCACTATGCCTGCTTTGGTGAGAAAATAAACGATCACAGGAAGTTGAAATAAAATTCCGCACCCAAACACGATCAGTGTCACCGTGTTGATGTATGAAGAAAGATCAAAAAGATTTTGTAGTGATGGATCTACCTGGTAGGTGGAGAAAAAACGAACGGAGATGGGAGCGATCAGGAAATATCCAAACAGCACACCCATCATAAATAGTATAGAAACAGAAAAAGTTGCGCCTCTTGAGGCTTTTCGTTCTTGTGGCCGAAGGCCGGGTTTGATAAACCTCCATATTTCCCAAAACAGGTATGGAAATCCTAACACCAAGCCAACCACAAACGAGACGGATACATGGGTCATGAATTGGCTGCTCAGCTTTCTGCTGACTAACTCAAACGTGAGTGAGTCAATGCATAAGGCAGGTGTGCCTATTAGATCTGCCAGCTGACAGAGCTTCTGATATGTCCAAAAATCAGTGCGTGAAGGGCCGAGTATGACTGTGCCAATGACAAAGTCTTTCATTGCAAACGCTGCAATAGCAATAACCACAATAGCGATCAGAGAACGGATGATATGCCATCGCAATTCTTCGAGATGATCCAAAAAGGACATCTCTTTTTCATCAGGTATCTGATCCAGTGGCATTATTTATCCCTTAAACAACGGAAACTTGGACATCCAGCTGTTCACTTCAGTCTTCACTTCGGCTATTTTGCTTTCATCTTCTTTGTTGGTGATTACCGTGTCAATGAGGTCAACAATCTTCACCATATCGTCTTCGCCCAGACCTCTTGTAGTAACGGCAGGTGTTCCCACTCGCATGCCTGAGGTCACAAACGGACTCTTGTCATCGAACGGAACCATGTTCTTATTCACGGTAATGTCTGCTTTGATCAGTGCATTCTCTGCATCCTTACCCGTAATATCCTTAGACCGAAGATCAATCAGCATGAGGTGATTGTCCGTGCCTTTTGAGATCACGTCATATCCTTTCTTCACGAAAGCTTCTGCCATAACCGCAGCATTCTTCTTTACTCGAAGCAGATAATCCATATAATCATCTGAAAGCGCCTCTCCAAAAGCCACAGCCTTTGCAGCAATTATGTGCTCCAATGGTCCTCCTTGAGTACCGGGAAAAACCCCAGAGTCGAGCAGTGAACTCAGTTTTCGTACGGTTCCTTTAGGAGTAGTTAAGCCCCATGGGTTTTCAATGTCATCTCGTACCAGGATCATCCCACCCCTTGGACCTCTCAGTGTCTTGTGTGTGGTAGTGGTCACAATGTGGCAATATTCAAGTGGATCATTCAAAAGACCTCTCGCTATCAAACCAGATGGGTGGGAAACGTCAGCTAGCAAAATAGCCCCTACTTCATCAGCAATAGCTCGGAATCTTTCGTAATCCCAATCGCGGCTATATGCAGACGCACCACAGATGATCATCTTTGGCTTTTTCTCTCGTGCCACTTTTTCCAGCTGATCATAATCGATGAGACCAGATTCTTTTTCTACTCCATAAAAGTTTGGTTTGTAAAGCTTTCCTGAAAAGTTCACACCAGATCCATGCGTGAGGTGTCCACCATGTGAAAGATCAAAACCAAGAATTTCATCTCCGGCATTTAAGCATGCCAACATTACTGCAGCATTTGCTTGCGCTCCTGAGTGTGGCTGGACATTTGCCCAGGTCGCACCGAAAAGCTCTTTTGCTCTTTCCCTTGCCAGATCTTCAATCTCATCTACTACTTCACAGCCACCATAATATCTTTTACCCGGTAGTCCTTCTGCATATTTGTTGGTAAGGACACTTCCGGCGGCTTCCTGCACCTGTGGTGACACAATATTTTCTGAGGCTATCAGCTCTATTCCTTCAATCTGCCGCTTTTCTTCAGCCTTGATTAGGTCGAAAACTTTCTGATCTTTTTGCATGGCTCAAAATTAACTTAGACAGTTTATATCTTAGCCGTTATCCCAACGTAATATGGCCAAAACCAAAACAGTCTTTTATTGTCAATCTTGTGGTGCCGAGTCTGCCAAGTGGGTAGGTAAATGTCCTTCATGTGGTGAATGGAATACTTATGTGGAGGAAGTGGTAAGTAAAAGTACTGCAGCTCCTGTTGATTTTTCTACTGAGAAAAGCCGACCAGTTAACATCAAAGAGGCCGGAGAGGAGGCATTAAAAGAGCGTCTGAAGACCGGAATTCTGGAATTGGATCGTGTGCTTGGTGGAGGTATTGTTGATGGGTCGCTTGTATTAGTAGGTGGAGAGCCTGGAATTGGGAAATCCACGATTATGCTTCAAATGGCCATTCGGTTGTCTCAAAAGACACTTTATGTCTCGGGTGAGGAGAGTGCTGAGCAGATAAAAATGCGGGCAGAGCGAATTGGCACTACAGCAGATCATTGCTTCCTATATGCGGAGACCAGCTTGTCCGAAGTGTTGCGGCAGGCGGAAAGCCTCAGTCCTGATATTCTCATTATTGATTCCATTCAAACACTTCATTCGGATCGAATCGAAGCAGCGATTGGATCGATTTCCCAGGTGAAAGAATGTACTGGCCAATTGATGAAGTTTGCCAAACAAAAAGGGATCCCGGTTTTTTTGATCGGACATGTAAATAAGGATGGAGCTATTGCTGGCCCGAAAGTATTGGAACACATGGTGGACACGGTGCTTCAGTTTGAAGGAGACCGCCATTTATCATATCGGATTCTGAGAACTATTAAAAACCGATTTGGCTCAACCTCTGAGCTGGGTATGTTTGAAATGAATGCGAATGGGCTGAGGGAAGTGACGAATCCTTCAGAAGTATTGATATCCCCTCGGGAGCCGGGGTTGAGTGGTATCGCATTAGGGACTACAATGGAAGGCAATCGCCCATTGATTTTAGAAACGCAAGCTCTTGTCAGCCCCACGAGCTACGGAAATCCACAGAGAAGCACCACAGGCTATGATTATAAACGATTGACCATGCTACTTGCTGTGATGGAAAAGCGATTGGGTATTAGACTGAGCACACAGGATGTCTTTTTGAATATTGCCGGTGGATTAAAAGTTCAGGATACTGCATTGGATTTAGCTATCTGTTCAGCCATCTTTTCCTCGTTTGAAGATGCCCCGATCGAAGAAGATGTATGTTTTGCTGCGGAAGTTGGATTAGGGGGTGAAATTCGACCGGTCAGCCGGATAGAAAACAGAATCAATGAGGCTGAGAAGTTGGGATTTAAAGAGATTTATATTTCAAAACATAACCTCAAAGCAAAAGACCTTGATCAATTCAAGATAAAAGTCAATTCTTTTTCTAAACTTAGTGATACGTTTAGACATCTGTTTTAGTGAGCGCCACTCAAGAAAAGCCTAGCATATTGTGTATGTTCTCAGGAGGTATTGATTCCACCGGAGCACTTCATCATCTTCTAACAGAAGAAAAATTTGCTGACTGCAAGCTATTTGTTCATCACATCCACATCCATAACCGAGAGAATAGAGCAAAGGCAGAGGCAAAAGCAGTTAAGCACATCCTGCAGTACTACAAGAAAAATGTAAGTCGCAATTTCGTATTCACAGAGAGTACATTTAATAGTACGGGGTTTGGCCCGCTGAAGGCAACCCGATTTCCTTATGATGCAGATGTGATCGCCTTTTATGCCGCGAATATTGCCACTGCCAGAAAAGATATTGGTCAGGTGGTAGTTGGTCGCACAAAAACTGACGTAGAATCTGGGGGAAACTATAGTTCCAGAATGAGGAGACGGCAGGAGATTTTTGATGCGGTTTGGTTACTGGAAAAAGACACCAAACCCGAATTTTTCTATCCAATACTTGAGCTTACAAAAGAGGAGGTTTGGTATAGCTTGCCTGAGGCAGTCAGAAACTGGACATGGTGGTGTAGAACACCTGTTTATAAAAATGAAATCGCAAAACCATGTGGACGATGCGGTACCTGTATGCAGGTTAAAACGTTTATAGATGGATCAAACTAAAGCAGAAAAAGCAACAATCCTTTGTATGTTTTCCGGCGGTATTGACTCCACGGGAGTAGTGCATCAGCTACTCACCAATGAGAAATTTGAAGAGCATCCGATCATTCTACATCATATTCACATTCATAATCGTGAAAACAGAGCAAGAGCAGAACTCCAGGCTGTGAAAGATATTTTAGCATACTACAAAACCAATATTAGTAAGGAATTTGTGGTTACTGAGAGTGTCTTCAATACAATGGGATTTGCGGGCCTTAATGCAGAAAGGTTTCCGTATGACATGGATGTTTGTGCTTTTTATGGAGCTAACCTCTCTGTTGCAAAAAAAGAAATCGGTTATGTAGCCTGGGGCAGGACTAAGACCGATGTGGCTAGCGGTGGAAACTTTGAAGCAAGGATGAAACGAATGCAGGATGTTTTTAATAGTGTCTGGGTTTTAGAAAAGGAGCAACCGCCTTCCTTCACCTTCCCTGTTATCGACTATGATAAAAAACAAATATGGTTTAGCTTACCAGAGCCAGTAAGAAAAATGGTTTGGTGGTGCAGAACACCGGTTTATGAAGGCAACATTGCTCGTTCCTGTGGTAGATGTGGTACATGTTTACAGGTAAAAGAATTTATAAATGGAAAAGAATAATCCAGAAAAGCCCACTATCCTTTGTATGTATTCGGGTGGCATTGATTCTACCGGTGTGATTCATGAATTAATGACGAACGAAAAGTACGTGGATCACCCGTTGATCGTTCATCATATTCACATTTGGAATCGGGAAAATCGTGCAAAAGCTGAGGCCGCTGCTGTAAATGCAGTTTTAACCTACTACCAGAAGAATGTTGAGCGAAAATTTTTGGTGACTGAAAGCACCTTCAGCACGATGGGTTTTGCGGCCCTTCGCTCAAACCGATTTCCATTCGATATGGACGTATGTGCATTTTTCTCTGGTAATATTTGTGCTGCGAGAAAAGACATAGGGTTTGTTGCGATGGGGAGAACCAAAACGGATGTAGATTCAGGTGGAGATAATTTCGCTATGCGGATGAAGCGGGCACAGGCAATCTTCCAGAGCGTGCTCTCGCTTGAAGAAAGAAAGCTGCCTGAATACACGTTTCCAGTTGTTGACTTCACCAAAGAAGAGATTTGGGATTTCTTGCCGGAGGATGTTCGCAAGAATACCTGGTGGTGTAGAAGACCAATATATGAAGAAGGGAAACGCCCCAAGCCTTGCGGAAAATGCATTACTTGCAAAGACGTGAAAGATTTTGCTAATGCAAGCGTATGAAGACATATTCAATCAGCGTGGGCGATCGTATCACCTGGCTATGGAAAGATATCCAAATGCCAGGGAGGAGGAATTTCATGCTGCAGTAAAGCGTCTCTGTCAAACTCCGAAATCGACTATTCTGGATTTGCCGGCAGGTGGAGGTTATCTTCAGCAATACTTAAGTGAAGACATCAATTACCTCGCATATGATTTTTCCGGGGAATTCAATGACAACCACTCAAATATCAAGAAGTGCAAAGAGTCTAAAGTTGATATTGATGATGAATCTATTGATGAAGTAGTAAGCCTCGCTGCGCTACATCATATTGTTGCCCGGAAAGATTTTTATTCGGAGATGTACCGAATTCTAAAAGATGGGGGGAGGCTTATTATTGCGGATGCAATTGCAGGGAGTAGGATAGAGGAATTCTTAAATGGATTTCTGGATCAATGGAACAGCATGGGTCATCGTGGCAGATTCATTAAAGAGGAGGATCTCAAAGAGATAAGGGAAGTAGGATTTAATGTAAAAATGGAGACAGACAAATATCACTGGAATTTTGATTCGAGGGCAAGTGCGATGGACTTTTTCCGACTTCTTTTTTGTCTGGATTTAAACCCATCTGATCAGGAGATTATGATCGCTTTCAAAAAACTGGGTGTGATGGAATCAAGTGGCTTCTCAGTAACCTGGGAATTAGGCTTTCTGACCTGCCAAAAATAATTATTCGTTACTGGTGTTTTTCTTACCGGATCTTCCGTTCAGGCTTTTCTTTTTCACATCATTATCTCGCTTCGTACGCTTATTCTTCAGCTCTCTTCGTTTCTGTTTCTTGATAATTGAGTAGATGCCATCACGTTTCTTGGTTTTTACTTTCTTTCCGAGGAATACATTCGTATCTAACCCTTTAGCCCCTTGGATAGGTCCTCTGGAAAGCCCACTTTCCAGCTCAGGAGTTTTTCTTTTTCCAATCACGAAGTTCATCCCAAACCTAAAGTCAACAGCCTTAGATTTAGGAACATTGAAATTAATGACATGATCCACAGCCAAGTACATCTGAACAGGACCACCCTTGGCAGCAAATGCAGCACCAACATTAAAAAATTGTTGGGGTAGTTTAGTCACACTAACTGATCCCGTAAAAGCACGACCAAATTTCTGCGTCACCCCGGCACCATACATCATCTTTAATTGCCTTTGAATCCACCGAGAGCCGACAGATACATAGATGTCTGTCTTAGGACTATAATGATAGATCCAACTACCATATGCAGTGGTTGGTAGCCATGTTTTATACGGATCAAAGTTTTCTGTGGTATTAAACTTATCAAAAAGGGAGTCTTCAAGGGTCTGCTGAAGATTTCCAATGTCACTTAAATCAACTCCATTGTAAGCAAAAGAGGTGTCGTTGAGTATTTCATTCTGAACGTTTTCTTTCCAGTTGATAAATCCAATATCAACGATTGATCCAGTAATGGTGTAATACCTATTAAGGTGGTAGGTTCCTCCAATATCAAGCGCAAAGCCTGTGTTGCTATTCATTACAAGGTGAGACCCAATGTCCCCTTCTTCTTCATTGTAAATGTCCAGACCTGAAGTGCGGTACATTGCATTTTCCCATTCGGCTGAAAGCTGAAATGCTTCTCCGTCAGACCTCAGTGTCGCTTTGGCATTTCCTGGTGTACTTACATCGGCAAATCCAACAAGAAATTTACCTCTGACTCCAACAGTCAGCTGGTCGGTGAGCGGTGCTGCCAGCCCTAATCCAAACTCTCTAAAATGAGTTGCTCTTACCCCAACTCTTGAGACTTTAACATCATCATTTAAGGATGCAGAATTTCCTGGTTTGAAAACATATTCAACCATTTCTTTAGAATAGAGAAAGTCACCTTCCACTCGTTCATTGGCCGTAAAGCTGATCATTGGGCCGCTATCAAAACGATACCCAATGTGAAGCAAATTGATATTTGCTTTGGTAGAAACCATGTTCTGGTTCTGAAGCTCACCTAAAATCTTGTCTACATCTATGAGTGTGCTATTTTCTTGCTTGGTAAAAGCTTCACTGTAGCTCAACTTGTTGTTCACATTTACATGAACACCAGAAATCACTGGCAGGCCGATAAACCATCTGCCTTCTGGTATGAGAGAGGGGTTAATCAGGTTATTTTGAAAAGTAGCATTTCCCAAATGTTGAAAAGCCACACTGGTTTGACCATTCAAACAATGGAGAGAGGTTAGGAACAATATGGTGATTGCAAATTTCTTCATTTATAAATCCAGGTTAAACCTGGCACCTACGCCAACTTTTAATGTGAGGGTATAATCAGCCAAAATTTTAACATAGATGTCTCTGGATGTTTGACTAGCCGGTGTATTTAAAGTCATAGTGATTACAATTCTGGCTGCACCACTTAATAATTGAACTTCCTCATTGGTTAAAGCCACATCATGCGTCTCTCCACTCGGGTCCGTAACATCTCCATTGACATTTATAAGTGGAGCTTTTATAACAGGAATATTTGTAAGTCTCTCTATTTGTGTTGGGTGATTTGTTGTGGCTGAGTCATACCTCGGATCGCTTTCATCAGTGATTGGAAAAAGCACGGTGCTGTCCTCGGCCTGAACTTCAAGACTCACAGTCCCAGTAAATGGAAGCTCATTTAGTGTAACGAGTCGGATGAAAGCTGAGTCAAGATTGGAAGCATCAAACCCATCTCTTAGACTAAAGGCACCTGTCTCTTCATAATCTTCAAGTTGTACCTCCATCGGCACCTTAACCTCTACATACGCAGTGATTTCACTTGTTGGCTGAAGGTAATTGAGTTCCGTGTCGCTTTCCGGATTCGATCGGCCAAGTACATCAAAAACCAGTTGTTCCGGTGATGAGCCAAGCACATTGATAATGCTTGAGTTTGTTCTGTTTATCTCAATGGTCGACTGAACTGTTTCCCCCGGCGTGTTTATATCAGGACTGTTTACATCAGAGCCATCTACAATAGGTGGATTGTTTACAATATTGCCTGTCAAAAACGTTTGGTTTCCTTCACTGTCTACGCCATGCAACCCGGAAAAATCAACTTCTACCGGCACACCAAATGAGTTTCTAAAATCGAAAGTCATGCTAGGGTTACCAAATGTAATGCCCTCTCTGGCGGCCTGGCTAAAGAAATCAATTTCTAAAGACTGATTGCCAACCTGAACAACGTCCTGACCAAACTTTCCGTAGATAAGTCCAAAGGTTTGGTTGCCAAAGGTCAAGGTAAATCTAAATTCTTCGAGCCCGGTTAATGATTGACCAGCAGCCAAAGTTACGGTTGCTTCAAGATCTACAGTAAATGTATTATCACCTTCTGTCAGTTTTGTTACGTGATTGACCAGGGAGCTTGTTTGACTGTCTGTATCTACAGGTGCTGCAGTATTGGTTACTGTTCCAGATATAGCTATTGGAGTTCCGGTAGTAGTGTGGGTCGTATTCTGTACGGTGTAGGTATAGTCTACATCTGCAGGAATTTCTGATTCAGTGGCAAATGTGAGGTCTCCCGTTAAATAAAATAGTGAATCAATTATTTCATCACCATCAGGTTCGTAAAGCAGGTCAAAAGATGCAGTGAATGTTTCCTGACGAGCTGCTCCAGCAAGGTATGCCGGTGGGTTAGCTATCCCTGACTGAACAATGTCGCTGATACTTATGAAATCATCAGGGGCACTATAAGAGATTGTATCGTAATAGAATAGTGTGTACAGAGAGGTACTGTCCTGCTGAAAGTCCAGAGAATCACCGGTTTGTTTTTCCAGCAGGTCTGACATCACATAGGTGGTCTGCCCCAGAGGAAACACAAACGGTCCCTGGATTGGAGTCACTTCCAAATCATCAAACTCCAGCTCTCCCACATTGCAGGCTGCAAACAAAGCTGCGGAGATAACTACATACACAAATTTTTTCACCGCTGACAAATTGATCTAAAATTAAGTCTTATTGAATAATATTTTCATTTTTTCGATTAAAGCCTTTAATACCTTGAAGGCCACCTGTGTGTAATAGTACTATTTTAAGATTTTTTTCAAATTTATCGGTTTTAATCATATCCCAAACGCCAAAAAACGACTTTCCTGTATAAATCGGGTCTAAAGGGATGTTGAAGTTTTCTTTAAACCAATTGATAAAGTCGATCAATTCACCATTGACTTTTCCATATCCTCCAAAATGATAGTCATTTATAATTGAGTAATTTTTATTCCGGATGTTTAATTCTTTCAGTAATTCGGATATTTCATTAAAAATAAAATCCCCCTTCAGGCTACTTATGCCCATTATTTGTTGCTTTTTTAGTGCTGACTTTGTCAGTCCTGCAAATGTTCCCCCTGTACCAATTGGAGTTACAATCACGTCGAAAGGGATGGATATTTCTGGAATGATTTCTTCGCAACCTTTCACGGCCAGTTCGTTGGTGCCGCCCTCTGGAAGAAAGAAATGGTTTGGATAAAATTTTTCGATTTGTCCGGCGTTATCCCGAAGGTTTCTGAATTTGGCTCGATCAACAAAGTGCAGCTCCATGCCTTTAGCATGGGCAAACTGCAATGTTGGATTGCTGACTTCATTCAATTCCTCACCCCGAATGATCCCGATTGCTTTCAAATTATGCTCCTTAGCAGCTGCAGCAGTGGCTGCAATGTGATTGCTGAATGCACCACCCATAGTGATAAGTGAATCAATGCTGTTTCTCTTCATCTCCTCCAGATTGTATCTCAACTTTCGCCACTTATTCCCCATGATTTCCCCATGAATGAGATCGTCTCGTTTAACAAAAAGCTGAATCTGCTTTTCTGATAATAGCGGGTGTGATATTCTCTGAGTTGGTGTGGGAAGACTTACCATCCGTTAAATTTACAGCCATGACGGATGAAGCCAACGAAATTGAAGGAGACTTATACGAACATCACAATATCAAAGTAGATGCCGGACAAGAACTGTTGCGGATTGACAAGTTTTTGATGGATCGTTTACCAAACGTGACGCGAAATAAGGTACAGGCAGGAATAAAAGAAGGATTTGTGAAGGTTAATGGTAGTGACGTAAAGCCAAATTATAAGGTTCATCCGGGTGATGAAATATCCGTAATGCTGCCTGAGCCGCCAAAAGATGAAGAGCTGGTTCCGGAGGATATTCCATTGGATATCGTGATGGAAGATGATCACCTTTTGGTTGTGGACAAACCCGCTGGGATGGTGGTCCACCCAGCCTATCAAAATTGGACAGGGACATTGGTTAATGCACTCGCCTTTCATTTCAAGAACCTACCTGAAATGGAAGGAAATGATGGGCGACCAGGACTGGTGCATCGCATAGATAAAGATACATCTGGACTGCTGGTGATCGCCAAAACCGAAAAGGCCATGAATGGATTGGCAAAGCAATTTTTTGATCATTCGATTGAGCGAACCTATTATGCTCTTGTTTGGGGAGTGCCCGAGGAGGAGAAAGGGACAATAGATGTGAATGTAGGCAGAAGCTTAAAAGACCGAAGAATTACTGCGTCTTTTCCTGACGGAGATTTTGGGAAGAATGCCGTAACTCATTACGAAGTGCTACAAGACCTGAGATATGTCTCACTATTAAAGTGCAACCTGGAAACGGGCAGAACTCATCAAATTCGAGCCCACATGAAATACCTGGGACATCCTCTTTTCAATGATGAGACCTATGGAGGGGCTGAGATTGTAAAGGGAACGGTTTTTACAAAATACAAACAGTTTGTTCAAAACTGCTTTAAGATGATGCCGCGTCAGGCGCTACATGCCAAGACACTTGGGTTTATTCACCCGATTACCAGGAAAAAAGTTTTTATTGACTCAGAACTGCCAGAGGACTTTGCTTCTGTGTTGGAAAAATGGAAAAACTATATTGACCATACAGACTAATTAAATAGAAAAAAGGCCTTCATTGCTGAAGGCCTTTTTCTTTTACATATCCTTTGCTGCACGTTTGAGCTCTTCTAACTGATTGGTATGAACTTTTTCCAGTCCTAGGAACTCGAGCTTAATATTTCGGTATTCCGCATTTTGCTTAAAGTCCTCTAAGATTTCCATGATGTCCGGGTGTATAAAATGTGAACGAGTTGCATCAATGGTTATATCGGCATCATCTGGAAGGTGAGATACTGTCTCAATGATGCTGGCTTTATTTAGGAAAGTAAGGTTTTCAGAAAGCTCCAACGTTAGTTTGGTTTTTCCATTATCACTGATGGTAGTGACATTATACGGCTTTTTGAAGTTGTAGTATAGCACCTGGAAAATACCAACCGCAAGCCCCATCAGGATACCTATTAGAAGGTCTGTGAAAATGATGCCTAAGATGGTTACCATAAATGGAATAAACTCTGACTTTCCGGAAGCATACATTTGCTTGAATAATGATGGACGAGCCAGTTTATACCCAACCACAATCAAGATGGCTGCCAAACTCGATAACGGAATTAAGTTGAGCACATGTGGAATGGTAATGACAGATACCAAAAGCAAAATCCCATGCATGATTGCAGATAGCTTGGTTTTTCCGCCAGACTGAATGTTCGCTGAACTTCGAACAATTACCTGAGTTACTGGTAAACCTCCGACCATACCTGAAACCATGTTACCAACACCCTGAGCCATCAATTCTCTATTTGTAGGAGTTATGCGCTTTTGAGGATCTAATTTATCTGTTGCTTCTACACAAAGAAGGGTCTCCAATGATCCAACCACAGCAATAGTAGCTCCAAGAATTAAGACATCTTTTCTAAGCATGGCCGAGGGATCGAAAAAGGTGAACTGATTGATGAAATCTGTGAAAGACCCAGCTACAGGAAGGCTTACCATATGCGTCTCATCAATGTACAGATCTGATCCAAAGAAAAGTTGATTAATGATTATCCCGGCGGTAACAACTACTAACGGTCCCTGAACAACCTGAAATAACTTGATTCGCTTCATGAAAGGTCGTTCCCAAAGGATCAATATTGCCATTGAGATTATGAATATGACCAATGCACCCTGTTGGATGTAATCCATCATAGTGATTAGTTCAGAAAACGTATTTTCACCATCAGGTTGAATAAATTCCAGGTCACCTTCCGGGTCTGCATCATACCCAACAGCATGAGGAAGCTGCTTTAAGAAGATGATAATACCAATCGCAGAGAGCATGCCTTTGATCACAGAAGAAGGAAAGTAATAGCCGATAATTCCGGCCTTCCCTATTCCAAGGAGTATTTGTATGATACCACTTATTACAACGGCTGCAAGAAAAATAGGAAACGCCTCCAACTCCTGTATAGCTGAAAGTACAATTACGGCTAGTCCAGCGGCTGGACCACTTACTCCTAAAGAAGATCCACTTATGAGACCTACTATAATACCTCCCACTATACCGGCGATAATGCCTGAAAAAAGAGGAGCTCCTGATGCAAGCGCGATACCTAAACATAGAGGTACAGCTACCAAGAATACCACCACACTGGCGGATAGGTCTGCTTTAAAATTATTGAATATACTGGTTTTGTTCGAATCCATTTTGATTTAGAGTTGTCGATGAGTAATACATTAAAAAAGTTGAGCGAAGTTTTAGAGTTGCTCGGGAGGGGGTGTATGTAAATCTATGGATGGAGAATTCCAGTCACTTTGTTGGTCTCGTGTGCTGAATTTCAGCGCAATAGTAAGACCTTCTTTATCATTTAGATTGTATTCTTGACCAGTAGTTTTTTCTTTTTCCTTCTCCGTATTTTCTTCCTGTTCTTTTTCAGTATCTATTTCAATAGAGATCAAGTCTCCATACTCAATTGGAATTTCACCTACCATGGTGACGCATAGTAGAATGGCTAGGTATTGTATGGCGAGAATATTTCGCATAAAAGAGTTAAACTACCGATACGTTTAGATTGTTCCAGTAGGGAAAGTACTTACGCAAAACTAATGCAGGAGTTGAATCGAAAAAGACTTACATCGAATTTTATGATGATTGGGATCTGTACTCGATCAATTGGTCCAGATACTCCCTGTTATTAGCCAGCCGCGGAACTTTATGCTGTCCACCGAGTTTTCCGCGAGATTTCATCCATGCATAAAAAGTGCCTTGCGGGACCACATGAATAACCGGTTCTTGAAGAGCAATGTCTTTATAACGTTTGGCATCATAGTCTGAGTTGATTTCACGCAATTTTTCATCTAGTAATTTCGAAAAGCGCTCCAAATCCTCCGGTTGGTTTGAAAATTCAATGATCCACTCGTGCCCCCCCTTTTTTCCTTCATCCAGGTACATCGGCCCGGCAGTGAAATTGTCAATCGTCGCATTGGTTCGTTTGCAGGCTTCCGCAATGGCCACTTCCGCATTATCGATGATTAGCTCCTCTCCAAAAGCATTAATAAAGTGCTTGGTTCGACCTGAGATTTTAATGCGAAAAGGGTCAATACTGGTAAAGGTGACAGTGTCACCAATTCGATATCGCCATAGCCCTGCATTTGTGGTGATGATGATCGCGTAATTCTTGCCAACTTCCACTTCATCAAGTGTAAGTGTTTTTGGGTTGTCGCTATCAAGCTCACTGAAAGGAACAAACTCATAAAAAATGCCATAATCAAGCATCAGGAGCATGTCTTTGCTATCTGTTTGATCCTGAATGCCGAAGAATCCTTCTGATGCATTGTATGTTTCCATGTATCGCATCTTTGGTGAAGGGATCAGCTTTTTGAATAAATCTTCATAGGGAGTGAAAGAAACTGCCCCGTGAAAAAACACTTCAAGATTGGGCCAGATCTCCAGGATATTGCTAGCATTGTTGCGCTCCAGCATTTTCTCTATCAAAACAATCATCCAGGTAGGCACACCGGAGATGTTGGTCACATTTTCATTGGACGTGATCTCCACCATCTTATCAATTTTTTCTTCCCACTCGTCCATCAGTGCAATATCCAGGCTGGGAGTACGAACCATTTGCGCCCACCAGGGCAGATTTTTAAGGAGTACGGCAGAAACGTCTCCGTAGTAAGAATTTGAATTCTCATCAAACTGGTTGATCTGATGACTACCACCTATAACTAGCCCCTTTCCTGAAAACATCTTTGCGTCTGGGTAATTATTGAAGTAGATACTCAGAAGATCTTTTCCTCCTTTATAATGACAATCATCAAGTGCTTCCTGCGATACCGGAATGAATTTGCTTCTTGCATTGGTTGTACCTGAAGATTTGGCAAACCAACGAATTTCTGAAGGCCAAAGAACATTTTGCTCACCCCTCATCAATCGTTCGATATATGGGAACAGCTCCTCATAATTAACGATCGGGACTTTACTTTTAAAGTGCTCGTAATTTTCAATGGTGCTGAAACCATACTCTTTTCCATACTCCGTTTTGGAAGACTTCTTGATGAGATCTTCCAGAAGCTCATTTTGAACTTCATGTGGGTATTTCATGAAGAGCTCAATCTGGTGAATGCGCTTTTTCATTACCCACGATAATATGGAGTTTAAGAGTTCCATCGCTGTTTAAATCTTTCTTTTCAGTTCGAAGTGCTTACCAAGATAAACTTTTCTTACTTGCTCATCGTTCGCCAGCTCCTCTGCTGTCCCTGCCTTTAACAGTCGACCTTCAAACATCAAGTATGCCCGATCTGTGATTGATAATGTTTCATTCACATTATGATCAGTAATCAAAATACCGATGTTTTTGTTTTTCAATTGAGCAACAATTGTTTGAATTTCTTCCACTGCAATTGGATCTACTCCAGCAAATGGCTCATCTAGAAGCACGAAACTGGGATCGACGGCAAGAGCACGTGCAATCTCCGTTCTCCGTCTCTCACCTCCGGAGAGGACCTTTCCCATGTTTTTTCTCACGTGAGTTAAACTAAACTCTTCCAGCAGGCTTTCACATTTTTCCTTTTGCTCTTGCTTACTCTTATTCGTCATCTCCAGCACAGCCAGAATGTTATCTTCCACACTCAGGTTTCGAAATACTGATGCTTCTTGCGCCAGATACCCGATTCCTAGTTTGGCTCGTTGATACATCGGGAGCTCTGTGATATCTTCTTTATCCAGGTAGATATGACCTTCGTTGGGCTTGATTAGGCCCACAATCATATAGAAAGAGGTTGTTTTTCCGGCACCATTTGGCCCCAAAAGCCCAACGATCTCTCCCGTTTTCACGGAGACCGATATGTCATTGACGACTTTCTTCTTTCGGTATTTCTTGATGAGATGTTCTGCGCGTAATTCCATAAAAGAGGTGCAATTTATGCATCAAATCTTACATCCTTGAGATTCAGGATAAGTGACTTGTTGCCCATGTAATTATTTTCCTCCAGGTGATAGGCAATATGGAAAGGAGCTCCGGTTTTTATTTGTTCCAATTTATCCGCCATCCCAAAACCAATAAACTCAAAAAGCTTCGTGCTGTTTTCAGCATGCAAAAATCCTTTGATGTGTTTGTCTTTGATCACCTTCGGAGTGGTGTCTACAATTACATTTTTTGTGCCAAACAAGGGTGACATATTCTGAGGGCCAAATGGAGCCATTTGGTTCATGATGTTGTACGTCTTGAAATTGATGAATGACAAGGGGATTTCTGTGTCAATCCCAACCTTGGGAATTAGCTGTTCCGGTAAAATTCGTTCACTTACCACCTTTTCAAAACGATCAATAAACTGTTCTACATTGTCCAGAGGGAGTGTAAGTCCTGCTGCATGTGTGTGCCCTCCAAACTGTTCTAACAGGTCTGCACACTCGGAGATAGCTTCATGCACATCAAATCCATCCACAGAGCGTGCGGACCCGGTTGCCATTCCTTTTGATTCAGTGAGGATAATTGTCGGTCGATGATAATGCTCGATGCACCGTGAAGCAACAATACCGATAACTCCTTTGTGCCAGTCTTCTTTAAACAGCACCGTAGACTTCCGCTCTTCAGACGAGGAGGCAATCATTTCCAATGCTTCAGCAGTGATGGTTTGATCAAACTCCCTTCGCTCTTTGTTCCGATCGTTCAAATTGTCTGCAAAAGCGCTGGTTTCCTTGGCATCACCAATGAGTAGGTTGACAGACTCCTTCGCATGAGTCAGACGACCTGCAGCATTAATCCTCGGTCCTATGGAGAATACTACATCAGAAACTGAAAACTCATTTTTCTTGCCGCTGACTTCAATCAAAGATTTTAATCCAGCAGAAGGAGACTGATTCAACTTTTTCAAGCCGTAGAAAGCCAGTATACGATTTTCTCCCACAATTGGCACAATATCACACCCTATGCTTACTGCTACCAAATCAAGAAAGTTGAATAGCTTTTCTTTTTCGATGGTGTTTTGCTGACAAAAGCCCTCGAGCAATTTGAAGCCGACCCCACAGCCTGATAATTCTTTGAACGGGTATTTGCAATTTGGTTGCTTGGGGTCAAGCAATGCAAAGGCTTCAGGTAGTTCTTCTCCGGGCAAGTGATGATCGCAGATAATCAGATCAATGTTTGCATCTTTCGCTTGCCTCGCCCGGTCAATGGCCCTTACACCACAGTCTAATGCGATGATGAGTTGAAAGCCATTTTCAATGGCATGGTCGATCCCCTTTTTAGAAATGCCATACCCCTCAGTGTAGCGATCCGGGATGTAGAATTCCAGTTGATCTGTGAACTCCTTTAAGAATAGGTACATCAAGCTTACGGAGGTAGTGCCATCTACATCGTAATCACCATAAATCAGAATCTTCTCCTGGTTGAAAACTGCTTCGGTCAGCCGGTTGACTGCCTTGTCCATGTTCAACATGAGAAAAGGATCATGCAGGTGGGATAGCGACGGCCTGAAAAATGTTTTTGCCTGATCGAATGTGTGGATGCCTCGCTGTACTAAGATCTTTGCCAGATATTCGTTGATATTGAGTTCTTTGCTGAGTTTATCAACAATTTCCTGTTTTGGCTCCTGCTTATATACCCATCTTTTTTCCACGGGTTGAAGTTATAAAACGAGGGCCAGAAAATGAGAAATTATCTTATGTGATACTGAATGTTTATTTTGTGTACAATAAAATAAGGTGATGAAAATCGCGCTAAACGAAATATGGAATTTTTTGAAGATGGTTAACACCAAGGAGCAGGGTTGGTCCTATGCGCTATGTGCGGGAGAAGTAAAAGTAGATGCCTTGTCTACGGAAACCATGCTGGCACTAAAGGACGATGATCAATACGACACTGAGCTGCTTCCTTCCATTTTCACCTTTCGGGAAATCCTCTGGCAGCCGGATGTTTTTACAGAGGCCAGTATGAGTATTCCTTCATTGCGTATACTTCAGGCCTTTTGTGAGGAAACTTGCGTTGAATTGGAAGAAAAAGGGGGAACGGTTAACAACATCTATATCCCTCTGATTAAAGGTGTGGGGGTTTGCTGTGGAAAAGCAATGAAGTCGTTGGAAAAAGACAAAGCAGATGTCAAAAAGATATTAGGAGATCTTCGTACGTGCGTTTTTCCAATCATCAAATTTTTTATCTATCACCCAAAAAATCGCCAAGATTACTTTCAGGATGCACAGAATCGGCTGAATTATGCAGTTAAGATTATGCTCACCCAGTTTTATGGTCGGTATACGGAACTGGAAGATCCTTTCTGGAAAGTGTCATTCAAAAAAACAAAACCAAAAAAAGATGTCGAATCTAAGCCGGAGGAACAATAATTTCGCAAATCCAGTTTAGCTTCCAACATGATTCGAAGAACCCAAAGAGAATTACCCGATCGAAGAAGGTTTCTACTGAGAAATCTTCTCAGGGGATTTTTGTGGTTGGCTGTCATCGTCATCGCATTTATCTATGCACGGAAAAACTATGATTTTACGCTGGAGACAGTTTTAGGTCCTGTGTATGATCGCCCAACAATCGTCTATTTTATCTTTCTTGCATCAGAGGTCATCTTCGGCATTATTCCGCCGGAGTTTTTCATGATCTGGTCATTGCGCAGTGAGGTGCTATCCAATTACATCAGCAACATCATTGCTTTGTCCGCAATATCCTATGTAGCCGGAATCATTGGGTTTGGAATAGGAGCCTATTTGAAGAACACTCGCTTTTATCGAATCATGAAGATTCGCGTTTTTGGGAAGTTTGAAAAACATTTGAACAACTACGGAGGTTTTCTGGTGGTTGTGGCCTCACTGACACCCCTTCCTTTTTCAGGTATCGCGATGCTGGTGGGATCCGTGCATTATTCATTTAAAAAATATTTGTGGTTTTCTCTTTTCAGATTTCTGCGATTTCTTGCGTATGGAATTGTGATTTGGGAGGCCAACATTTTCTAATCCTATGGCAAAGAAGAAAGGTGTTTTATTGGTGAACCTGGGAACGCCAGACTCTACCAAAGTTTCGGATGTTAGAAAATACCTGAGGGAATTTCTGATGGACAAACGGGTCATAGACATTCCTGCTTTTCCTCGCTTTCTATTGGTGCAGGGAATTATAGCTCCGTTCCGCGCCCCTAAGTCTGCTGCAGAATATCGGAAGCTTTGGGACGAAAGAGGATCGCCTTTAAAATATTACACCGATGACATCACCGAACTACTCAAAAAAAAGCTTTCAGAGGATTACTCTGTGAAGTTTGCCATGCGATATCAAAGTCCTTCCATCGAATCTGTGCTAAAAGAATTTCAAAAAGAGGAGGTCGCAATGCTGCATGTAATTCCTCTTTTTCCTCAATATGCCTCAGCAACAACAGGTTCGGTGATCGATAAGGTGATGGAAATCACAAAACAGTGGCAGATTATTCCGGAGATCAAATTCACTTCTCAGTTTCTGGAGGAGGAGTTGTTTATAGAAACCATTTGTGATCAAGGAAAAGCATTAATTGAAAAAGAAAGCTACGACCATTTTGTTTTTAGCTACCACGGTCTGCCGGAACGACAGATTAGAAAAGGATCATATGGAAATTATTGCCAGCTTGGAAAATGCTGTGATACCCTCAACGAACATAATCGCTATTGCTATCGGGCGCAATGTTTTGAAACGACACGCTTAGTTACTGCCAAGCTTGGTATTAAGAACGAAGATTACACTGTATGTTTTCAGTCTCGCTTGGGAAAAGACCCTTGGGTGAAGCCATATACTGAGGATGTACTCAAAGAGCTTGCTAAAAATGACAAGAAAAAGGTACTGGCTTTCTCACCTGCTTTCGTTTCTGATTGCTTGGAAACAACAATTGAAGTAGGCCAGGAATACCAGGAAGAATTCTTGGAAGCGGGTGGCGAAAAGTGGGATCTCGTTCCAAGTCTGAATAAAGAAGATAAGTGGGTAGAGTGTTTGAAAGAGTTAGTTGAAGCATAGTCATTTTGATAATGAGCCAACACGAAAGACAACACCTTTTTTTAATTTCATTCGTAAAACCAGGAATGAAAAAGCTGTTCTTACTCTTTCTTATTACCGGCTCCATCCTTCAATCTTTATCAGCTCATCCTGCTTATGGAATCGTGGTTGATAAGTATCGAAACATTTATTTCGCTGATATCCATCATAATGGCAGGGGATCAATATGGAAACTTCATTCTTACGGAAAACTTGAGCTGCTCCTTGAAGATTTCCATGCTCACAACGTGGCTATTGATGATGAGGGAAATATCTACACCGCACATGGTGAAGGCAATCACATTATGGTGAGGATTTCCAGAAATGGCATAGACACGTTGCATCAGTCATGGGACCATCATGACTTTTTTGGGGGTAACTGTACCTATTCCAAGGGAGTAATCTACTTTGGCAACAACCACTATATATGGCAAATAAAGGATGGGGAAAAGAGGAAGTTCAGTAGTCATTACCTGGAATGGAACCAATCGATTTATGCAGACCCTGATGGAGTGATATATGTGACAGATAAAGCAACCAAAGGAGGAAGTATTGTAAGGATAGATCAAAATGGGGGTAGTAAGGTTATTGCCACGAACCTTATCACGAAACTGGATGACCGTCCTGTTGACAGGTATAATGATGTTATTCTAGGCATGACCAAAGGATGTGATGGATCCATATATGCCGCGGAGACGGCAGGAAGACGAATAGCCAGAATAAACGAAGACGGGAGTAATGAAACATTCTACCAGCTGAGGGATGGCTGGACACCTGTTGGAGTAGATTTCTTTTCTGGAGATGCGTACGTCCTGGAATATCATCTTGACGAAAACAAAGGGCCCAGAATAACGAGAATAAGAGAGAATTTATCTAAAGAAGTAATCTTTCAATATAAGAGTTGACCTAATCATTTAACAACATTTCCTCATCTTCATCCCAATCAAACTCGAAATTGGATGTTTTTGACTCCACTCTTTTCATGTTCCAATAGAGCACGATCCAAAGCGAGCAGAAAATGACAATGATGCTCATAATGAAGAGTGTACCTCCATCATCATTGACGATGAAACCCAGCTTTGTGAAGTGGAGGAAATTGGCAGCACTGATGATACTAAGTGAGATTATGGCCCCAAAAACGTAATAGTTAGAGAGTAAAAGAAAGGTTGAAACGGTCTCAATACTGGCGATCAAGTACCGACCCCATGGTTCCCACCCAATCCGCTCAAAAATCCATATGCTTTCTTCTGCACCACTGAATTTAAATGGAAGAGTTTGTGCCAGAATAATTGCCACTATTAACCTGGGAATGATATGCATCAGGTCTTTAACCTGAAACCGGTAGAATATTGGTTTTAATTTCATGCAGAAGTAGTCTCCGGCTGATAAAGCTCTGCGAGCTTCTCAACCGCATAATCCACTTCCTCTAAAGTATTGTATTTGCTGAAAGAAAACCGAATGGCACCACGATTTTGATCCCTGTTTAGCTCCGCCAAGACATGTGACCCAATACTTGAACCACTGCTACATGCACTTCCACCAGAAGCAGAGATGCCGGCAATGTCCAGATTGAATAACAGCATATCATTATCGTCATTTGGTGGTAAGCACACATTAAGTACTGTGTACAGGCTGCCTTCTAAGTCATCAGACACTCCATTGAAAGCAATTCCATCGATGGAAGCTTTGAGTTTTTCGATCATGTGCGTCTTAAGTCCTTCGATATGCTTTCTGTGATTCTCCATATCAGCGTAAGCAATTTCCATAGCCTTTGCCAAACCTACGATACCGTAAACATTCTCAGTTCCGCCACGCATATTTCGCTCTTGCGCTCCACCGTGAATGAATGGATGAATTTTGTTTTTATGATTGATATAAAGGAATCCTACGCCTTTTGGTCCATGAAACTTATGTGCTGACCCCACGGCAAAATCCAGTTTTAGGCTTAACATATCATGAACATAATGCGCCATGCTTTGCACCGTATCGGAATGGAAGATGGCGTCATATTCCTCACACATATTGCCTACTTTTTCCAGGTTCAGTAGGTTTCCAATTTCATTATTGGCGTGCATAAGTGAAACAAGCGAATTAGGCTCTTTCTTCAGAAGCGATTCCAGGTGATCGTAGTTTACCTCTCCATGACCATCCAGTTCTACATAGCTTACTTTGACGCCTTTTTTCTCAAGAGATTCTACTGTATGCAATACTGCATGGTGTTCAATTTTACTTGAGATGATATGCTTGATTCCTTTATCGCTTACCGTGCATCTGAGCGCTGTGTTGTCAGCCTCTGTCCCTCCTGAAGTAAAAAATACCTCTGCAGGGGCAGCATTTAAAAGGTCGGCCACTTTTTTTCGGGATCGCTCGATGGCGGTTCGCACCTGTCTGCCATGTGAGTGAATGGAAGACGGGTTGCCAAAATGCTCGAGCATGTAAGGCTTCATCGCCTCAAATACATCCGGGTCGATAGCAGTGGTTGCAGCATTGTCGAAATAAACCTTCATACCAAGTAGAGTTTAGCGGGAAATCACTTCCTTGATGTCCATCATCAGTTTTTTAGCCAAATGCTCAGCTGTATTCTGACTCTCAGACTCTGCAAAAATACGAATAATCGGTTCAGTATTCGACTTTCGCAACTGTACCCACTCTTTGTCAAATTCGATTTTTACTCCATCGACTGTATTGATGGGTTGGCCCTTGTATTTCTCTTTAATGGCATCAAGTACACCGTCAACATTTATATCAGGTGTAAGCTCAATTTTGTTTTTGGAAATATGATAGTTAGGATAGGTAGCTCTTAGCATAGAGGCACTTTTCCCGAACTTAGCCAAATGAGTCAGGAACAAAGCGATTCCGGCCAGTGCATCTCTTCCATAGTGCAAATCAGGCACGATCACTCCACCGTTTCCTTCGCCACCGATCACCGCGTTGGTTTCTTTCATTTTAGCAACCACATGCACTTCACCTACCGCAGATGCATTGTATTCACAGCCATGCTTTTCAGTGATATCCCGAAGAGCACGCGTAGAAGAAAGGTTGGAGACCGTGTTTCCCTTTTTCTGCGAAAGAACGTAATCGGCGACTGCCACGAGTGTGTACTCTTCACCAAAAGGCTCACCATTTTCGCAAATGAGTGCCAATCGATCCACGTCAGGATCAACAACCACACCCAGGTGATAATTGCCTTTTTCCAGTTCACTGCTGATTTGTTGAAGATTTTCCGGAAGAGGTTCAGGGTTATGTGGAAAATTGCCAGTTGGTTCACAAAAAAGTTCTTTTACCTCCACACCCATCTGCCTCAGTAGGGGGACTATGGAAACTCCACCGGTACTATTTACAGCATCCACTACCACTTTGAAACAAGCAGCTTTGATAGCTTCTACATCTACCAGTGGGTGTTTTAGAATTTGCTCGATGTGATAATCGATATAAAGATCGTTGGTCGTCAGTTTTCCAAACTTACCTGATTGGGCAAATTCAATATCGGAGGATTCAGCGTAATCCAACACTTTCTTTCCTGCCTCTGCAGAAATGAATTCCCCTCGATCATTTAAAAGCTTGAGGGCATTCCATCCGGCAGGATTATGGCTAGCAGTAAGTATGATTCCTCCCTGGGCTTTTTCAGCTATTACAGCCATTTCAACCGTGGGGGTTGTGCTGAGCCCCAAGTCTACTACGTCAATGCCCTGATTGATTAGCGTATTGGCAACTAGTTGTGTGAAAGATGCTCCTGAGGGGCGTGCATCTCTTCCCACCACAACTTTGGGCTTTTTGTTGGTCTCTTTTAGCCAGGCACCATAGCCGGCAGCAAACTTCACAACATCTAAGGGAGATAAATTTTCTCCGGCTTTTCCACCTATCGTTCCACGCAGGCCGGATATTGATTTGATTAAGGTCAAAGCGATTTATTTTTAGCGGTGCGCAAAGATAGAAATGTAGGCAGAAGTAAAAAGCCTTCTGGCAAAAGTCTGCGTATCAGAACTTTGCTAAAACTTTGTTTACTTCAGAATCAGGGTTGCCACAGTCTTCACCGGGCTTCACAGTTTTCCCACAAAATCCACATGATGCACCTTCTTTATTGAGGTAAGGGTTCTGAGAAGCGCAGGTCCCCTTAAACTCTCCATCTTTTTTTAGCAAAATGCGAATGGACAATCCCACAAAAAACAACGCGAAAATTCCGATTCCTAATAATACTACCTGCATTCGTTCCGATTTTGATACAAAATTAGCCAATTTGCGGCTGTAGAAATAACATCCTGATCGAAGTGATAATTCATATTTCTTCGAATTAATTCACTTCGGGAGAATTTCACCTTCGAAGGGGGTTAGGGGGTTGTTATAAAACGAAAATCTATGAACAAACCACTTTCCACGCCTGACACTAATCGAAAAGCCAAACTCGAAGCGTTTGACAGACTGCTTACCATCATGGATGAGCTACGTGAAAACTGTCCGTGGGACAAGAAGCAGACGATGGAGACGCTGCGACATCTCACCATAGAGGAGACCTATGAGTTGTCAGATGCGATCATTGAGAATGATCTGGAAGAGGTGAAGAAGGAATTGGGAGATTTGATGCTGCACTTGGTTTTCTATGCCAGGATTGGGAGTGAAAAAAAATCTTTTGATGTGGCGGATGTGCTGAACCAGGTTTGTGATAAACTAATCAACCGGCATCCGCATATTTATGGGGACGTAAATGCAGAAGATGAGGAAACGGTAAAAGCCAATTGGGAGAAGATCAAGCTCAAAGAAAAAGGCAATAGGTCGGTGCTTGGTGGCGTGCCAAAATCCCTGCCTGCATTGGTGAAGGCTATGCGTATCCAGGAGAAAGCGCGAGGTGTTGGTTTTGACTGGGACAACCAGGATCAGGTATGGGAAAAAGTAAATGAGGAGATGAATGAGTTTCAGGAGGAAACGGATAAGGAAAAGAAAGCCGGAGAGTTTGGTGATCTGCTATTTTCGCTGATCAACTATGCTCGCTTCGTGGATATCAACCCAGAGGAGGCGCTGGAACGCACCAATAAAAAATTCATTAAACGTTTTCAATATCTGGAATCAGAATCAAAGAAGGATGGAAAGAGTCTTGGGGAGATGACACTGGAAGAGATGGATGAGTATTGGGAGCGCGCGAAGGGGATTTAATTTGACTTTTTTGACAACCTCGATCAGCTGATGATCATTCTCTTAGTAGAAGGTATGCCTATTTCGTAAATTTGCGAAATGTATTATAGGAGAAAATTGCTTTTAGGTGTTCTAGAGGAGTTTGGTGGGGTTTTATCGCATACAAGACTTCAAAAGATACTTCTATTGGTTACTAGAAAGCAAGAACAAAAGTCTTTTGATTTTGTGCCGTATAAATTTGGTAGTTTTTCTTTCCAAGCCAATCAAGATTTGTCAACTCTTTCTAAAAAGAACTTAGTAATTGATCGAGCAAAAAGCCTAGGATCCGACTGGGTACTTAACACCGAAGAATCATTTTTAATGACTTTAAAAAAAGAAGATCAAGCCGCAATTAAGCAAACTAAAAAGGAAGTTGGGCACTTAAACCAAAGAGAACTTGTAAAATACACCTATATCAATTACCCATATTTTGCAACCAAGAGTCAAATCGCTGAAGAGGTTCTTAATGTGGAGGAATTAGAAAAAGTCAATGCACAAAAGAGATCTTTAGATCAAGCAGCGTTTTTTACAATAGGTTATGAGGGTATAAGTCTCGAAACTTATCTGAATAAATTGATAATTAATGATGTAAGGCTTCTTTGTGATGTTAGAAAAAATCCGCTAAGTATGAAATACGGATTTTCAAAAAATCAGCTAAAACGAGCTTGCGAAAGTGTTGGTATTGAGTATGTGCATATTCCTCAATTAGGTATTGAATCAGGAAAGCGATCTGATTTAAATACAATTAACGATTACAAAAGACTTTTTGATGAGTATGAGGAAACAACGCTTCACGAGAATAGTGATTATGTAGAAGAAATTTACAACCTAACGGGGAAATATAGGAGAATTGCAATAACTTGTTTTGAGAAAGAACCATGCATGTGCCATAGAAGTAGAGTTGCCGCCGCACTCAAACGTCTGCCAGCATGGGATATTGATCAAAAACATTTGTAATGCCGAAGGAGAAAGTATTAATCACAGTAAAAACCTATCCATCACTCTCCGCAAAATATGATGAACTTGTTTGTACCGCAGGATTTCGAGAAGATGGTTCTTGGATAAGAATATATCCTATTCAGTTTAGAAAAAGGAGGTACAGCCAACAGTATTCGAAGTACCAATGGATAGAAATTGATCTTGTTAAAAACACTAGTGATTTCAGAAAAGAAAGTTACCGCCCAGTAAGTCATGATACTGAAATAAAAATAGTAGGAGAGATTAAGCCCGATGGCCATGACTGGGCAGAAAGAAGAAAGGTTGTATTAAACAATGTTTATACAAGCCTTGGTAAACTAATTGTTGAAGCAAAGGACAAGAAAATAGGTACCTCATTGGCAGTTTTTAAACCAACTGAAATTTTAAATCTTGAAATTAAGGAAGTGGATCGAGAGTGGAGTAAAGAAAAACTCGATAAGCTCAACCAACTTAATTTGTTTGAGTCCTCTGACAAAGAAGGAAAATTTGAGGTTGTAAAAAAACTACCTTATAAATTCTCATATAAGCTTATAGATTCTGAGGGTAGAACAAGTACAATGATGATAGAAGACTGGGAAATTGGACAACTTTATTGGAACTCACTAAGAAGACATGGTGGTGATGAGCAACTCGCTTGCGATGATGTAAAAAAGAAATATTTGGACGATTTCGCTAAAAGTAAAGACCTATATTTATTTCTTGGGACAACCAAACTTCATCATAACACCGCCCCAAATCCATTTGTGATTATCGGTACTTTTCATCCGAAACCAACGATACAAATATCTTTGTTTTGATCATGCCTGAACTGATAATTGCATTCATTTGAACAAATTCCATTTTTTTGCGAAAGAGGCGGATTAAAACTCCATCTAATTTCTAAACCACCCTCAAAAGCCAGTTCCTAACCTTTGAGGTGGTTTATCAATCTTCTACTCTACCACCTCTCCATTAAAATATAGATAAGTGTAGTCGTCAGAATCCGATGTTTTGATGCGGATGTTCTTTTTAAACGCACCCAGCTTCGCAGACTGAAAGTTTGCGGTGATAGATGCAGTTTCACCTGCGCCAATTTCCTCTGCAGGAAACTTTACATTGGTACACCCACATGAGCCTTTCGCCTCCAAAACTCTGATTGACTGATTAGAGTTGTTTGTAAACTCGAAAGACAGTTCCTTGACTTCATTTTTTGAAACTTCACCCAAATCAATAGAAGTTGTTTTCCAGGTGACAGATGACATGCCGGCCACCACAGCTACTGCGATTCCCAGCATTACGATAAAAGTTGCTTTTCTCATATTCGAAATTTTGTTTGAGTCAAAGCTGACCTCACGGTTTTCAAATCACTGTTAACAACCTCCTAATGATTGTTAATGAGTTGTTAAACACCATTTTTTCACTTCTATTCGATTTACTTTTGATCCTATGAAGAATGCTCACATCCGTGTTTTAGTCATTCTTGCCATTCTTTCACTTGTTGGGATTCTTGGCACGCAGGTCTTTTGGTTGAATCGTGCAATCGCTCAGCAGGATCAGGTTTTCAACCATAATGTACAGGTGGCATTGCGTAATGTAGTAGAGTCACTATGTGAGGCCAGTGGAAAGGATTTCCCTTCAGTCAATCCCATCGAGCAAGTATCCGGCAACTACTTCATTGTGAGAACGAATGACAAAATAGACCTGACAAATCTGGAGTATTTGATCACCGCAGAAATAAGGAAAAGAGCTATATCGCAAGACTTTGAATATGGTGTATATGATTGTGCGAGTGATCAGATGGTCTATGCTGAGAATGTAAATCTGGAGTACGCCGAAAATAGAGATCCTATTCCGGTATTGAAGAATGATGAATATTATTTTGGGGTTTATTTTCCGGAGAAATCAAGAAATCTTTTTGCGGGGTTTGATCTATGGAAGTTCACCACTGCCATCTCACTTGTGGTGATTATCTTTTTCGGATATGCACTTTTTGTTATTCTCCGTCAGAAAAGATTGAGCGAGGTTCAGAAGGATTTTATTAACAATGTGAGTCATGAGCTAAAGACCCCACTGGCTACCTTGACGCTTGCCTCCGCTACGCTCAGTGAGCGTTCTGCTGAACAAGACAAAAAGTATATTGGAATTATTCAAAAAGAAGTGAATCGTCTTCAGAAGAATGTAGAGGATATTCTTCATTCTGCTCAATTGGAGTCTGGCACCAAGGTGGAATTGGAAACCGTGAATTTGAACATCTTTTTAAAGCTGCTTCTGGATAATGTTAAAGAGGAGTATACTTCTAAAATGATTGGCTGGAATTTTGAGGCTGCAGAGTTGTCCGAAATAAAATCCAATCAAAGACTGCTGGAAAATGTGCTGAGAAACCTGATAGATAATGCGGTGAAGTATGGTGCGAAAAACATAGCATTAGTTGTTAATCAGGATACAAAAAAAACAATCATTTCAGTGGTTGATGATGGGATAGGTATTGAACCTAGGCATCAAAAAAAGATTTTTAGAAAATTCTACAGAGTACCTGAGCCGAACAACCAACACAACCAAAAAGGCTTTGGCTTGGGACTTCATATTGTTTCTTCGTTGATCAGAAAGCTTGGTGGAAACATTCAGTTAAAATCTGAACCGGGGAAAGGGAGCACATTTAAAATCACATTACCCAATGGCTAAAATCCTACTGGCGGAAGACGATGATAACCTTGGATTTATGATCGAGGACAACCTGGAGGAGGCTGGTCATAAAGTCACCTGGAGTAAGGATGGATCTGAAGCACTCACACAATTCGAGAAAGGCCAATTCGAGCTATGTGTTTTAGATGTAATGATGCCAAAAATGGATGGCTTTGAATTGGCAACAAAGATCCGATCAATGGATGAGTTCATTCCTATCATTTTCCTCACGGCGAAATCTCAGGAGGAGGATCGCTTAGAGGGTTTTGAGGTTGGAGGAGACGACTATGTAACCAAGCCCTTTTCTATGAAAGAGCTGGAGTATCGTATCAAAGTATTTATAAGGAGAAATCAACCTATTAAAGCTTCAAAAAATACCCAGGCAGTGGAGTTTGGTTGTTCAACTTTTGATGAAAGAAACCTGGTTTACTGCTGCAATGAAACTTCACATTCGCTGACTCAGATGGAGGGCAGCTTGCTTAAACTTCTTGTACAAAATCAAAATGAACTTGTAAAACGTGAAGAAATCCTTGAGGAGATATGGGGTGAAAATGATTATTTCAAAGGCCGAAGTTTAGATGTTTTCATCACCCGCTTGAGGAAGTACCTGAAAGAGGATTCTGCATTGGAAATCAGAAATCATCATGGCGTAGGGTTTAGCCTCGTTGTATCTGACTAAAAAAAAGCCGGTTGATCTCTCAACCGGCCACTCTCTTAAACCAGAACCATGCTAATTGATAACAATCTTTTTTGTTAGCCGTTTTTTGCCCTGGCAGATTTCGAGCAAATAAATTCCATCCTCCTGTCCTGATAAATCGATAGTTTCTGAATAGAATCCACCAAAACGCTCAAAGTATCGGCTGAATACTTCCTTGCCTTGCAGGTTAGAGACCTTAATGGTAAGTTCATTCTCATCAGGAACCTGGAAGCGTACCTTAAATCTCCCGTTTGATGATGGATTAGGATAGAATGAAAGGTCTTCCAATTCTAATACATGATCGTCATCAACCCTTCCTTTTTTACCAAATTCATCGTCTACATCTGTAATCTTTATTCGTTTTATCACCTTTACATGTCTATCGCCATCCTTTTCATAGAAATGCCCCATCATTGTTTCCATCTCTTTGCTCAGGTTTTTCATTCGTTCTTTGAACGCATCCATGTCCATGTTGTCCATGTGAAAGTTGAAAAAGCCATCTAAGGAATCATCATCAAATTGCTTAAAGAAAAACCCACTACCATCATCCTCATCATCTCCATGGAAATACTTAAAGAAGGAATGGCTTTGGTTTTTTAGTTGATCGAGGTGAAGAAATGCGTCTTCATCCATTTCATTATCAAACCAAAAATTAAAGCCCCCCTCTTCACCGGCAAACTCCTGGTAATTAGGGTCTGCCCGCATCTCTTCGGTGCTATGGTATTCACCTTTAAAGGTTTTCTTTTCACCATTTACATCTCTGGTGATCTCCACCACTATTTTCCCTTCCTCATATGATTGAGCGAGGGCACCACCACACACAAATAGTGAAGCCACTAGCGTTAGAATTGTCAACTTCGTTTTCATCTTTACTTTGAGTTTTGTTTTCTTCCTAATCACTAATCGAAAGTACGGAGGCCTCTTCTATCTGGCTGTTAATCAGTCGTTAATCCTTGTTAAAAATGGTTAAACATGAACTACGCATACCCGTTCATCGTATTTTTGAGGTATGCAGCGAAAGACATTGAGATGGATAATTGGCCTGATGGGAATGGCCATGATGGGGCTTATAGCTTTTCAGCTTTACTGGATCGATTCTTTGGTAACCGCCAATGAAGAGCGATTTAGAAAAGACGTATTGGATGCACTGAATACGGTTGCTAGCAAACTGGAGAGACAGGAAACTTTTGCTGCATTGCAAAAACTGAATTATGTGAATTCTCCTCTGTATGAGCAACGAGAAAACCTACACCTTCAGCAGGTTGAGAATGCAGAAAGGCTGGCAAAACAGAAGGGCAATGGCAATGTAGAAATCTTAGAGCAGGGCAATCGACAAATCTTTTATTTTGCTGATACAGTAAATGAAGGCGGCTTTGAATTTGTGGTTAATTTTTCCAGTGTAGCAGATCGATTTTTCTTTGAAAATGCCCCACCCCCACCTGGTTCAACCATGGAGCAACAGCTGGAAGAACGAGATGTTAAGATTCAGCAGTTGGAAAATAAGCTTGCCAAGGTTTCAAGAAAATATGAACTCACTTTTGATGTCGTGCGCGACCTGATGGGACCAAATCGTTCAATAGCCTCTCGCTTTAGTCCACAACAACTTGATTCCTTGCTCAAAAGTGAGCTAAAAAGCAAAGGCATTGACATAACGTACGAATATGGAGTCATTCAGCCGCAGCAAAATAGGTTTCTGCTCTTGACCAGTGGAGGGCAGAAAAGCGAGCTAGCTAAAAGCGAACTTAAAGCCTCATTGTTTCCGAATGACATTTACGATAATGATAGTATTCTTACGATAAACTTTCCTGATAAACAAGGCTATCTGCTTGGCAAAGTGTGGTCAGCCATGGTGAGCTCTGGTTTTTTGGTTTTGGTGATTCTTTTTTGCTTTGGTTATAGCATACGAACCATTCTTAGGCAGAAAAAGCTTTCTGAGATGAAAAACGACTTCATCAATAATATGACCCATGAGCTAAAGACGCCTATTTCCACGGTTTCTCTTGCAGTAGAAGCTTTGAACGATAAAGACATTGAACAAAGCACGCTTCGAACGAAATACATCAAAGTAATTGGTGAGGAAAACAAGCGCCTCGGGAATCAGGTGGAAAAGGTTTTGCAAATTGCTGCGATTGATAGAAACGATTACAACCTCAAAGAAGAAATTCTACACATGGGTGAGATGGTGAAAAGTGCGGCCGAACATATTGCCATGCAGGTGGAGCAAAGAGGAGGGCGTCTCAATATTATTGAAAAGGCTGAGAAGGACTTGGTTCAGGGGGATGAACTTCACTTGACAAATATTATTCTCAACTTGTTGGACAATGCAAACAAGTATTCGCCTGATTCACCAAACATCACTCTGCGCACAGCATCAGATGAGGAGGATTTTATTCTATCCATTCATGATAAAGGCATTGGGATGACACGAGAACAGCAAAAACATATTTTTGAAAAATTTTATCGTGTTCCTACCGGAGATCTTCACAATGTAAAAGGGTTTGGGTTGGGACTTGCATATGTTCAAAGAATCGTGGAAGCGCATGGCGGTAGTATCCATGTAGATAGCGAGCCTGGAAAAGGAAGTAAATTTTCAATCACATTACCATTAGCAGATGAAGCCTAAATTATTGATCGTAGAAGATGACCCGAATTTGGGAGAAATATTAAGTGAATATCTGGGGCTGAAGGGCTATGATACTACGCTAATGCGTGACGGGGAAGAAGGCAGTACTGCTTTTAAAGAGAGTGATTATGATCTGTGCATTCTGGACCTTATGATGCCTAAAAAGGATGGATTCACACTTGCAAAAGAAATTCGATCGATTGATGAAGAAACACCCATTATTTTTCTTACTGCAAAGTCCATGAAGCAGGATATCATCAAAGGATTCACCATTGGAGCGGATGACTACATGACCAAACCCTTCAGTATGGAGGAGCTTCTGATGCGTATACAGGCGATCTTGAAAAGGTCGGTGAAGAAGGAGGAGGAAGAAGTTTTTCCAAACCCATTCGAAATCAAGGGGCTGACTTACTATTACCGGGAAAACAGGTTGATTACCCCGGAAAGAGAGATAAACCTTACAACAAAGGAAAATGAGCTTTTAAAGATCTTTTTTGAAAACCTGAATCAAACGGTAGAGCGGAGCACGGCATTGAAAAAAATCTGGAAGGATGACAGCTACTTCAATGCACGCAGCATGGATGTCTATATTGCTAAAATCAGAAAGTACCTTCAGGATGAACCTAGCCTCAAAATACTGACAATTCACGGTGAAGGTTTCAAATTAGTTGAGGTCAACTGATCAGATTCTGCTCAAAATATTATATCTTTAAGTAGAGCATCCTAAAAGGAATCAATCTCAATTTATTGTGTTACTCGTTCCATCAATATCGGTTATTGAAGGCAAAACCATTCGCCTTACTCAGGGAGACTATTCAAGTGAAAAGGTCTACGACGATACTCCTATCGATGTGGCCAAACAGTTTGAAGACCATGGGATTTCGCGCATCCATCTAATTGATTTGGATGGGGCGAGAAAAGGCACTTCTGTTAATTATGATATTCTTCACATGGTGGCCGCTTATACGGACTTGAAGGTAAATTTCACAGGTGGCATACACACAGATGGGGATGTCATCAAGGCATTTGAATATGGCGCGGAAAGTATTACTGCGGCTTCAGTTGCTGTTTCTCACAAAGAGCAATTTGCCAATTGGCTGATGTCTTATGGTAGGGAAAAGATTGCGTTAGCGGCAGATAGCCTTCAAGGAAAAATTAGGATCAGAGGGTGGCAGAAAGCCACTTCAAATGACTTATTTGAACACATCGCCTACTTCTATAATCGAGGTTTAAAATACCTAAAGACGACCGATATTTCCAAAGACGGAGCAATGGAAGGCCCATCATTTGACCTTTACAGGGAATTATTAGCTGAATTTCCAGATCTCTGCATTTTTGCAAGCGGAGGTGTGAGAGGGATGGATGACATCAAACAGCTAAGGGATATTGGACTTTACGGAGTAATCTTCGGAAAGGCTTTTTATGAAGGAAATATTTCTCTGGATGATATTGACAACTACCAGTCTGTAGTAGCTTAAGGAGACTCCTCTGTGTCGTATTTGAATTTGTAAAGAAAGTAGAAGATAAAATTGTATTTGCTCACAGAGTCATCTTCTATAGAATCAGCCTTTACCTGCGGTTTTTCGTATTCTTCAGATTCACGGGGTTCTTCTCTAACTTCTTCTTGATAGTCTGCCTGAGTAGCAGGGGAAGTATATTCTCCATCCGGACGAATCATAGTCTGGTCTGACTTTCTTCTACCTTCTTGTTGCTCCTGAGGTTTAGCTTCCTGACCGTTAGTAAACGTACCAGCAAAGCCCAGATTGATCATGAAAATCAAAAGGAGAGCAGAGAATATATTTCGGTAATTTTTCAAGACCTTCATCTTAACCAACAAAATAACGAAATAATTGGCGGAAGGTTCAGCTTTTTTACAAAACTTAACTTTCATTTTTGAAGTATTTCCAGATTAAATATTGCTGATTTGATAAAAATGAAAAAGCCTATCAAAATAGACAGGCTTTAATATTTCTTAAACATGTCTCGTCCTGAAATAGCGTTACACAAAAGAATGTGTAATGAAGAAATATGTAAAGCGGACTCAGAAAGACTATAGTTTAACACTCAAGCTACAAGTAGTCAAAGAGATTGAATCAGGTGAGCTATCCACGAAAGCGGCTCAGCGCAAGTATGGAATCCAAGCCAGGTCAACAGTGATGAACTGGTTGCGAAAGTATGGTAGTTTTGATTGGGAGAATCAAACACCCTCCAACATGCCTAAAACACCAGAACAGAAGGTCATGGAGCTGGAAGCAAAAGTGAAGCTGTTAGAGAAACAGAAAAAGCTTCTGGAGCATCAGGTAGCGCAAGCAGATAAGAAGTCAATCATTTTTGATATGATGATTTCACTGGCAGAGAAGGAATATTCCATTCCTATCCGAAAAAACTCTTTACCCGAACAGTCGACCTCTACAGAGAACGATACGAAGAAAGCCTGACGGCTACCTGTAGACTGTTTGGGGTAAGTAGACAGGTTTATTACCGAGCAATTCATTCAAGAAAACGTAGACAAGCTACTGCTCAGAAAGTTATTGAGATGATCAAAGAAATACGCATAAAACAGCCCAGGGTTGGTACCAGAAAACTGTACCACCTTTTGAAGGGTGAGCTGATGGAGTTAGGAGTTGGAAGAGGTCGGCTCTTCAGCATCTTAAAGGCTAATCACATGCTTATTGAACCCAAAAGAGGGTATCATGTGACGACTGACTCCCATCATTGGTTCAGAAAGCACCCTAATCTCATTGAAGAAATGACTCCAGTCAGACCCGAACAAATATGGGTGTCTGATATCACTTATGTTGGCAATCGGGATTATCCTATGTATCTGGCTTTGATAACCGATGCGTATTCAAAGAAGATTGTAGGGTTCAATCTCTCCGATTCATTGAAAGCAAGAGGGGCTTTGAAAGCTCTGAAAATGGCTGTCAAACAAAGAAACTATCCTAATCAACCGTTGATCCACCACTCAGATAGAGGCTTCCAGTATTGCTGCGACCAATACCAGCAAGCTTTAAAGCAAAACAATCTGGAATGTAGTATGACCGAAAGTTATGACCCTTATGCTAATGCTGTAGCTGAACGAATCAATGGAATAATCAAGCACGAGTTCTTACTTGATTATCAATTAAGCCTGACTGATATGAATCAATTAGTCAGGGAAAGTATTAATACATACAACAGGATAAGGCCTCATTCCTCTTGTCAGATGAAAACACCAATAGAGATGCATCAACAATGTGAAATAGAAATTAAAACCTATAAAATGAAAAAGAGTAGCAGGTCAATACCTACTACTCTTTAAACTTGATTTATTTTTATCCTAAACCTGTAACGTTTATTTAGGACGGGTCAACACCGTATTATTAAAGGGTTCGTTTCACTTCTTTCACCTCAAACCCTTCAATGATATCACCAACTTTGATGTCGTTGAAGTTCTTTATGCTAAGACCACACTCGTAACCGCTTTTCACTTCTGAAACATCTTCTTTGAATCGCTTCAACTGGTTGATCTCTCCGGTATAAACCACGATCCCATCTCGAATTAACCTCACTTGATTTGATCGCTTGACAATTCCATCTGTGACGTAACATCCTGCTACGGTTCCTACTTTTGAAATCTTAAAGACATCCCTCACCTCAATGTTACCTGTGATTACTTCCTCACTGGTAGGCTCAAGCATGCCTTCCATTGCGTCCTTCACATCATTGATTGCATCATAAATGATTGAGTAAAGTCTGATCTCGATTTCTTCTGTTTCAGCCAGTCTTCGCGCACCGCTCGATGGTCTCACCTGGAAACCAACAATAACCGCATCAGACGCAGAAGCAAGCAATACATCAGATTCTGAAATTTGCCCCACTGCTTTGTGAAGGATATTCACCTGCACTTCTTCGGTTGAAAGTTTAAGTAGTGAATCAGCCAATGCTTCAATAGATCCATCCACATCACCTTTGACAATCACGTTAAGCTCTTTGAAGCTTCCGATAGCTAATCTTCTGCCAATTTCATCAAGGGTAATATGTTTCTTGGTTCGAATAGATTGCTCGCGGAGAATCTGCTCTCGTTTGTTGGCAACCTCTCGTGCCTCCCTGTCGCTCTCCATCACGTTAAACTTGTCTCCTGCCTGTGGAGCACCATCTAAGCCAAGCATCAATACTGGTGTGGACGGCCCTGCTTTATCGAGTTTTTGTCCCCGGTGGTCAAACATCGCTTTCACTTTACCAAAATATGGTCCTGCAAGTACAACATCACCGATTTTAAGCGTACCCGCTTGTACCATAATGGTAGAAACATAGCCTCGTCCTTTATCAAGAGAAGCTTCCACAACAGATCCTACAGCCGGCTTGTCCGGGTTAGCTTTAAGCTCAAGCAATTC
Organism: Ekhidna sp.; assembly: GCF_965247405.1. Classification (GTDB taxonomy): domain Bacteria; phylum Bacteroidota; class Bacteroidia; order Cytophagales; family Cyclobacteriaceae; genus Ekhidna. The sequence continues at coordinate 1,831,915 of NZ_OZ252014.1, read as the reverse complement.
AGCCTCTAGTAAGACCTTATCTAGTAGTTCATCAATTCCTTCTCCTGTCTTTGCAGAAACATGCTGACACTGATATTTACCACCCCAGTCCTCAACCAAGATATTGATATTGGAGAGGTCTTCTTTGATCTTATCTGGATTAGCGTTTGGCTTATCGACTTTATTAATGGCGATAACAATTGGAACACCAGCTACTTGAGCGTGGTTGATTGCCTCTTTCGTTTGAGGCATCACTGAGTCATCCGCCGCTACCACAATAATCGCTACATCTGTAATCTTCGCACCACGTGCACGCATCGCTGTAAACGCTTCGTGACCAGGGGTATCAAGGAAAGCTACACGCTTACCACTGTTGGTCATCACATCGTATGCGCCGATGTGCTGAGTTATACCTCCGGCTTCTCCTTCTGTGACTTTTGATTCTCTGATGTAATCAAGGAGGGATGTTTTACCGTGATCTACGTGCCCCATGATCGTTACAATCGGGGCGCGATCTGCCAGCTTGCTTTCATCGTCTTCCTCCTCAATAATGTCAGTTTCTTCTTTCGCTTCCGTGAAGTCTACATCAAAACCAAACTCATCTGCAATTACCGTGATGGTCTCTGCATCCAATCGCTGGTTGATGGAAACAAACATTCCAAGCGACATACAAGCCGAAATAACGTCATTGGCAGATACATCCATCAAGGACGCTAAGTCACTAGCCGAAATATATTCGGTTACTTTTAGTGTTTTTGAAGCTTCTTCTGCCTGCTGCTGCCTCTCTTCTTCTTCCTCAGCTCTGGCTGATCTTTTGTCTTTTCGGTATTTGGATCTCTGTGATCCGCCTTTTCCACCACCTCCGCTTAATTTAGCGAGCGTTGCTTTAATCTTATCCTGAATTTCCTTATCGGAAAGTTCCTCGGTTTTTCTTCCGGAGTGTGATCTTCCTCGATCTCCTCTTCCACCTCCTTTTTGAGGTCCTCCACCAGATTGCTGTATACGTTTTCTCGGACGCTTCTTTCTGTCTTGGTTAGAGTCTGATGAAGCAACGGGTTTAGGTTTGTCTTTAGGGAGTTCGATCTTATCCAAAACCTTCAATCCACGAAGAGAGTCAGCTTTCGCCTTGATCACTCCTTTATCATCATCCTTTTTGTCTTCCTTTTCTTCGGATTCTTTAGGCTCTTCTTTAGCAGGAGCTTTGTCTTCAGGCTTTTCTTCTGTTTTCTCCTCAGGCTTTTTCTTTTCTTCTTTTGGCTCCTCTTTTTTTGCTTCTTCCTTCTTGACTTCTTCCTTCGCAGGCTTTTCTTCTTCTTTCTCCTCTTTCTTCTTTTTATCCAGATCGATCTTACCTACAACCTTGGGACCATCTAGTTTTGTTTTAGCAGAAATCTTTTCAGGCTCAGGCTCAGCTCCAACATTATCCTTTATAAGGATTCTTTCATCCTCACTTTTCTCATCCGCAGAAACTTTGTCTGCATTGATAACCATGTTATCGGTTTTACCACCGATTGTTAATTCAGATGCCTCTTCCTTGTCATGAGCTGAATCTGCAAACGCACGGGCAAGCATATCATACTGCTCCTGTGGAATCTTGGAGTTAGGGTTTGAGTCTACCTCATGTCCCTTCTCTTTCAAGAATTCCAGGATAGTATTCTTACCTACGTTTAGCTTTCTTGCTACTTGACTTAATCTGTATTCTGCCATATAAACCTCTCAAAATTACTTTATTCGAACTCCTGGCTTAGAACCCGAATCAATTCATGTACTGTTTCTTCCTCTAAATCCGTCCTTCTTACCAAGTCGTCTGTTCCAAGTCTTAGAACGCTTTTGGCCGTGTCTAATCCAACACGTTTAAGCTCGTCGATGACCCAGTCTTCTAATTCATCAGTAAACTCATCCAGATCAACATCTTCCTCTGAGCTTTCGTCCAACTCACGGAACACATCGATCTCCATCCCCACCAATTTACTAGCCAATTTAATGTTTTGGCCGCCTTTTCCAATGGCCAAAGATACCTGATCTGGCTTGAGATAAACAGATACTCTGTCTTTCTCTTCGCTAATTTTCATGCTTGTAATCTTTGCAGGGCTCAATGCACGTGCTAAATAAAGCTCAAGATTATCTGTAAAATTGATTACATCAATATTTTCATTTTGCAGTTCTCGCACTATTGAGTGAATACGCGATCCTTTCATTCCCACACAAGCACCAACAGGATCTATTCTGTCGTCATAGGATTCAACGGCCACTTTAGCTCTTTCTCCAGGCTCTCTTACGACATTCTTTATCGTAATCAGTCCGTCATATACTTCTGGGACTTCAGCTTCAAAGAGTCTTTCCAAGAAAACCGGAGATGTTCTGGAAAGGATGATTTTAGGATTTCCATTAACCATCTCTGCTCTGTGTACAATTGCACGAACAGTGTCTCCTTTTCTATATCGGTCTTTTGGAATTTGCTCTCCTTTCGGAATGGTAAGTTCATTGCCTTCACCGTCAGTCAACAGCACCTCTCTGCCGAGTACCTGGTACACCTCACCTTGAATAATCTCACCAACCAGGTCTTTGTATTTTTGGAAGAGAATGTCTTTTTCAAGATCTTTAATTTTTTGAATAAGCGTCTGACGAGCTGTCATTACAGCCCTACGCCCAAAATCTTCTAACTTAATTTCTTCAGCAACTTCTTCACCAATCTCAAAATCTGGCTCGATTTTACGAGCTTCTGAAAAGCTGATTTTATCATGATCCCAGATATCTTCGGAATTGTCATCCACAATTTCACGGAACCTCCAGATTTCAAGGTCTCCATTGTCGGCATTTATTACAATATCGAAGTTATCATCGGTCTCAAATTTCTTACGGATCATTGTTCTGAATACATCTTCCAGAATTCTGATCATGGTTGGGCGGTCAATGTTTTTGCCTCTGGCAAAGTCCGCAAACGAATCAATTAATACTGACGCTTCCATCTTATTTGAATGATACTTTTACTTTTGATTGTTTTATTTCTTCAAAATCCAGCGATTGATTTACTTTCTTTCCTTTCAATACAATTGCATCTTTTGTTACTTCCACTAGCTCACCTTCTTCCATCTGCCCGTTGACTAACTCCACCTGAAGGCTTCTTCCTACATTTTTTTCATACTGACGATGCAGTGTTATTGGAAAATCTAGTCCCGGCGAAGACACCTCCAATGTGTATTTGCCGGGCATTATGTCATTTTCCTCCAGCTCAGCTCCGATCTTACGGCTGATGCTACTACATTCATCAATTGAGATGCCATCATCTCCATCAACAAAAACAAGCACCTTTTGATTTCCGGTGTTTCCTTTGACTTTTACATCTACAAGAAACAATGAATTTTTGTCTGAAATTGCCTCTTCAGCCAGCTGCCTGATTACCTGCTCTTCTTTCATTTCTATGAATGAAAAGAGGGGACTGATGTCCCCTCTTTCGGTATTCTAATAATTTAACTCTTGCAAAGGTAGGAAACTAAAATGGAAATATGCTATTTCGTGATGAAAATCTCCAGATTCGACGAATTCAAATCTATTCAAACAATAAAACTCAATGTTCATCTAAAGTTAGACACCATAACATGTTGATTTTTTGGAAATTATAGCATGTTGATCTAATTTTTACACACAGTTACAGGAATAGTCTCACCGCCAAACTTTTAACCAATTAGTAAACCATTAAAGACCGACTTGACTGGTCAGCCTTAGTTCAATAAATATCCCCAATTATGAGCTTTAATAAGAGCGTAGCATTTGCTGCATTTATTCTAGCCTGCACATTGTCTTTTGCACAGGACAACTCAGTAGGAATCAATACAAATTCTCCAAACTCAAATGCCGTTTTGGAGCTTGTTTCGCCAAATTCAAATCAGGGGTTCTTGGTTCCCAGATTAACAACGGCCCAGAGAAATTCTATGTCATTGAACAACCTGGATAACGGGTTGATGGTTTTCGACACGGATGCCGATTTGTTCTATTTCTGGAATAATGGCAGTTGGAAGGCAGGACTTGGAGTGATCAACGTATCAACAGCAGGGGGGGATCTGACAGGTAATTATCCAAATCCGGTTATTCGAACGGATGCGGTATTTGGCGATAAAATCAGAGATGATGGGGTATCTACTGATAAAATCCAGAACAGCAGTATTATAACATCAAAAATTGCTGACAATGCTGTTACGACCGATAAGCTCGCTGACTTTGCCGTTACCGGACAAAAACTAGAGGATGTTGGTATTACTCCTAGTACATATGGCAATCAATTTACGGTTTTACAGTTAACAGTTGATTCTAAAGGTCGGATAATCGGAATAATTGAAACGCCAATTCTGATTACTTCAACACACATCACGAACCTTACCATTCTCAATGAAGATATAGCTAACGGCACCATTAAGATTTCCAAACTAGATTCTGATGGGAACACAGATAAAGTACTCGCAATAGACGGGTCTGGTGCAATTTATTGGGAAGATCGAGCAGCATTTACTTCATCAGTTCTGGATGAGGATAATATTTATATTGGAAACTCCTCTTCTGTTGCAGAGGGACTTCCGGTTAGTGGAGATGTTTCTATCACTAATTCTGGGTCATCTGCAAACGTTCAGATCGAACCTGGAGTCATAGTAAATGCAGATATTAATGCATCTGCAGGAATCAATACTGCAAAACTGGCCGATGGATCTGTTTCGAATACAGAATTCCAGAATATCAATAATCTTGATCAAAGGATCGCAACAACGGATAATGTTACGTTTAACAATGTTCAGGCAGATGGCTCACTTGGCTTAGCAGCGGGAACAACAGTGAATGAGTTGTCGACGGACGGAACGTTGGTGGGCAACAGTGATGATGCGTTACCCACGGAGCGCGCGGTAAAGAACTATGTAGATACGCAGGTAGATGCGGAGAACGTGGATCCCTCCGTCAGGTCGTTCTCCGCATCTACCTGCGTATCTACATAGTTCTTCGTCGCTGCATCCTGGGCCCCTACCGGATCCGTCAAATTGCTGATGATCGAGGTGTTCACGTCCATCGATCGCGTGTACCATTCGGGTCAATAACTGATCATTGGCCATCCGTGAACGTGCCCGCTGATACATCTAAGGTGTTCGCCGTCTACCTGGATCGTTACATCTGAGTTCGTTACCGTGAACCAGGCTGCTGCCGATCGTGGTAACGCCATTCACAGACGCGATGCAATCCGGGTGATCTGTCAATATGGCCGCCAGCGTCAATGGTGCCTGCACTCATCATCTAAGGTCATTCGTCCGCTAGGGCATCAGTTACCAGGTCCGAGTTCGTTACCCGATCCCCCATCGATCGTTAACGCATCTACCACCTCAGCATCTTCTACCGCATTGTTGTATCAGGTCGTAAAATCGCCTGTGTTCGATAATCTGTCGCATCTGCCGACTCACTACCACCTCAGACCGCCTGGTTCGTCCCGTCTCCTACATATAAATGGATGCCATCCGCCAGCGTCGTTGATAGCCGCATCTACTTCCGTATCTACATAGTTCTTCGTCGCTGCATCCTGGGCCCCTACCGGATCCGTCACATTGCTGATGATCGAGGTGTTCACGTCCACAACCCCTGTACCATTCGGGTCAATAACTACATTCCCATCCGTGTCTGTTGAAGAGATGGTGTTGCCGTCTACCTGGATGTTGTCCGTGTTGGTTACCGTGAAGGAGGCTGCTGCCGGTGTGGTGCCTCCAATCACAGACGCATCAATCGGGGTGTTGTCAATATCTCCCCCGTTGATGGTTAAATCATCATCAACCTCATCGTCCTCTACCGCACCAGCTACCAGGTCAGTCAAACCCGTGTTGTCGATCGTGAAGTCCCCTGACACTGCACGGCTGTTTATCGTCGTGCCATCGCCAATCAAAATCTGTCCGTCTGCCGAAGCATCTACCTCAGACTGATTGTTCGTCGCATCTCCTACAAAAATGGATCCCTCCGTCAGGTCGTTCTCCGCATCTACCTGCGTATCTACATAGTTCTTCGTCGCTGCATCCTGATTTGCTACCGGATCCGTCACATTGCTGATGATCGAGGTGTTCACGTCCACAACCCCTGTACCATTCGGGTCAATAACTACATTCCCATCCGTGTCTGTTGAAGAGATGGTGTTGCCGTCTACCTGGATGTTGTCCGTGTTGGTTACCGTGAAGGAGGCTGCTGCCGGTGTGGTGCCTCCAATCACAGACGCATCAATCGGGGTGTTGTCAATATCTCCCCCGTTGATGGTTAAATCATCATCAACCTCATCGTCCTCTACCGCACCAGCTACCAGGTCAGTCAAACCCGTGTTGTCGATCGTGAAGTCCCCTGACACTGCACGGCTGTTTATCGTCGTGCCATCGCCAATCAAAATCTGTCCGTCTGCCGAAGCATCTACCTCAGACTGATTGTTCGTCGCATCTCCTACAAAAATGGATCCCTCCGTCAGGTCGTTCTCCGCATCTACCTGCGTATCTACATAGTTCTTCGTCGCTGCATCCTGATTTGCTACCGGATCCGTCACATTGCTGATGATCGAGGTGTTCACGTCCACAACCCCTGTACCATTCGGGTCAATAACTACATTCCCATCCGTGTCTGTTGAAGAGATGGTGTTGCCGTCTACCTGGATGTTGTCCGTGTTGGTTACCGTGAAGGAGGCTGCTGCCGGTGTGGTGCCTCCAATCACAGACGCATCAATCGGGGTGTTGTCAATATCTCCCCCGTTGATGGTTAAATCATCATCAACCTCATCGTCCTCTACCGCACCAGCTACCAGGTCAGTCAAACCCGTGTTGTCGATCGTGAAGTCCCCTGACACTGCACGGCTGTTTATCGTCGTGCCATCGCCAATCAAAATCTGTCCGTCTGCCGAAGCATCTACCTCAGACTGATTGTTCGTCGCATCTCCTACAAAAATGGATCCCTCCGTCAGGTCGTTCTCCGCATCTACCTGCGTATCTACATAGTTCTTCGTCGCTGCATCCTGATTTGCTACCGGATCCGTCACATTGCTGATGATCGAGGTGTTCACGTCCACAACCCCTGTACCATTCGGGTCAATAACTACATTCCCATCCGTGTCTGTTGAAGAGATGGTGTTGCCGTCTACCTGGATGTTGTCCGTGTTGGTTACCGTGAAGGAGGCTGCTGCCGGTGTGGTGCCTCCAATCACAGACGCATCAATCGGGGTGTTGTCAATATCTCCCCCGTTGATGGTTAAATCATCATCAACCTCATCGTCCTCTACCGCACCAGCTACCAGGTCAGTCAAACCCGTGTTGTCGATCGTGAAGTCCCCTGACACTGCACGGCTGTTTATCGTCGTGCCATCGCCAATCAAAATCTGTCCGTCTGCCGAAGCATCTACCTCAGACTGATTGTTCGTCGCATCTCCTACAAAAATGGATCCCTCCGTCAGGTCGTTCTCCGCATCTACCTGCGTATCTACATAGTTCTTCGTCGCTGCATCCTGATTTGCTACCGGATCCGTCACATTGCTGATGATCGAGGTGTTCACGTCCACAACCCCTGTACCATTCGGGTCAATAACTACATTCCCATCCGTGTCTGTTGAAGAGATGGTGTTGCCGTCTACCTGGATGTTGTCCGTGTTGGTTACCGTGAAGGAGGCTGCTGCCGGTGTGGTGCCTCCAATCACAGACGCATCAATCGGGGTGTTGTCAATATCTCCCCCGTTGATGGTTAAATCATCATCAACCTCATCGTCCTCTACCGCACCAGCTACCAGGTCAGTCAAACCCGTGTTGTCGATCGTGAAGTCCCCTGACACTGCACGGCTGTTTATCGTCGTGCCATCGCCAATCAAAATCTGTCCGTCTGCCGAAGCATCTACCTCAGACTGATTGTTCGTCGCATCTCCTACAAAAATGGATCCCTCCGTCAGGTCGTTCTCCGCATCTACCTGCGTATCTACATAGTTCTTCGTCGCTGCATCCTGATTTGCTACCGGATCCGTCACATTGCTGATGATCGAGGTGTTCACGTCCACAACCCCTGTACCATTCGGGTCAATAACTACATTCCCATCCGTGTCTGTTGAAGAGATGGTGTTGCCGTCTACCTGGATGTTGTCCGTGTTGGTTACCGTGAAGGAGGCTGCTGCCGGTGTGGTGCCTCCAATCACAGACGCATCAATCGGGGTGTTGTCAATATCTCCCCCGTTGATGGTTAAATCATCATCAACCTCATCGTCCTCTACCGCACCAGCTACCAGGTCAGTCAAACCCGTGTTGTCGATCGTGAAGTCCCCTGACACTGCACGGCTGTTTATCGTCGTGCCATCGCCAATCAAAATCTGTCCGTCTGCCGAAGCATCTACCTCAGACTGATTGTTCGTCGCATCTCCTACAAAAATGGATCCCTCCGTCAGGTCGTTCTCCGCATCTACCTGCGTATCTACATAGTTCTTCGTCGCTGCATCCTGATTTGCTACCGGATCCGTCACATTGCTGATGATCGAGGTGTTCACGTCCACAACCCCTGTACCATTCGGGTCAATAACTACATTCCCATCCGTGTCTGTTGAAGAGATGGTGTTGCCGTCTACCTGGATGTTGTCCGTGTTGGTTACCGTGAAGGAGGCTGCTGCCGGTGTGGTGCCTCCAATCACAGACGCATCAATCGGGGTGTTGTCAATATCTCCCCCGTTGATGGTTAAATCATCATCAACCTCATCGTCCTCTACCGCACCAGCTACCAGGTCAGTCAAACCCGTGTTGTCGATCGTGAAGTCCCCTGACACTGCACGGCTGTTTATCGTCGTGCCATCGCCAATCAAAATCTGTCCGTCTGCCGAAGCATCTACCTCAGACTGATTGTTCGTCGCATCTCCTACAAAAATGGATCCCTCCGTCAGGTCGTTCTCCGCATCTACCTGCGTATCTACATAGTTCTTCGTCGCTGCATCCTGATTTGCTACCGGATCCGTCACATTGCTGATGATCGAGGTGTTCACGTCCACAACCCCTGTACCATTCGGGTCAATAACTACATTCCCATCCGTGTCTGTTGAAGAGATGGTGTTGCCGTCTACCTGGATGTTGTCCGTGTTGGTTACCGTGAAGGAGGCTGCTGCCGGTGTGGTGCCTCCAATCACAGACGCATCAATCGGGGTGTTGTCAATATCTCCCCCGTTGATGGTTAAATCATCATCAACCTCATCGTCCTCTACCGCACCAGCTACCAGGTCAGTCAAACCCGTGTTGTCGATCGTGAAGTCCCCTGACACTGCACGGCTGTTTATCGTCGTGCCATCGCCAATCAAAATCTGTCCGTCTGCCGAAGCATCTACCTCAGACTGATTGTTCGTCGCATCTCCTACAAAAATGGATCCCTCCGTCAGGTCGTTCTCCGCATCTACCTGCGTATCTACATAGTTCTTCGTCGCTGCATCCTGATTTGCTACCGGATCCGTCACATTGCTGATGATCGAGGTGTTCACGTCCACAACCCCTGTACCATTCGGGTCAATAACTACATTCCCATCCGTGTCTGTTGAAGAGATGGTGTTGCCGTCTACCTGGATGTTGTCCGTGTTGGTTACCGTGAAGGAGGCTGCTGCCGGTGTGGTGCCTCCAATCACAGACGCATCAATCGGGGTGTTGTCAATATCTCCCCCGTTGATGGTTAAATCATCATCAACCTCATCGTCCTCTACCGCACCAGCTACCAGGTCAGTCAAACCCGTGTTGTCGATCGTGAAGTCCCCTGACACTGCACGGCTGTTTATCGTCGTGCCATCGCCAATCAAAATCTGTCCGTCTGCCGAAGCATCTACCTCAGACTGATTGTTCGTCGCATCTCCTACAAAAATGGATCCCTCCGTCAGGTCGTTCTCCGCATCTACCTGCGTATGGTGTTGCCGTCTACCTGGATGTTGTCCGTGTTGGTTACCGTGAAGGAGGCTGCTGCCGGTGTGGTGCCTCCAATCACAGACGCATCAATCGGGGTGTTGTCAATATCTCCCCCGTTGATGGTTAAATCATCATCAACCTCATCGTCCTCTACCGCACCAGCTACCAGGTCAGTCAAACCCGTGTTGTCGATCGTGAAGTCCCCTGACACTGCACGGCTGTTTATCGTCGTGCCATCGCCAATCAAAATCTGTCCGTCTGCCGAAGCATCTACCTCAGACTGATTGTTCGTCGCATCTCCTACAAAAAACCTGACGGAGGGATCCATTTTTGTAGGAGATGCGACGAACAATCAGTCTGAGGTAGATGCTTCGGCAGACGGACAGATTTTGATTGGCGATGGCACGACGATAAACAGCCGTGCAGTGTCAGGGGACTTCACGATCGACAACACGGGTTTGACTGACCTGGTAGCTGGTGCGGTAGAGGACGATGAGGTTGATGATGATTTAACCATCAACGGGGGAGATATTGACAACACCCCGATTGATGCGTCTGTGATTGGAGGCACCACACCGGCAGCAGCCTCCTTCACGGTAACCAACACGGACAACATCCAGGTAGACGGCAACACCATCTCTTCAACAGACACGGATGGGAATGTAGTTATTGACCCGAATGGTACAGGGGTTGTGGACGTGAACACCTCGATCATCAGCAATGTGACGGATCCGGTAGCAAATCAGGATGCAGCGACGAAGAACTATGTAGATACGCAGGTAGATGCGGAGAACGACCTGACGGAGGGATCCATTTTTGTAGGAGATGCGACGAACAATCAGTCTGAGGTAGATGCTTCGGCAGACGGACAGATTTTGATTGGCGATGGCACGACGATAAACAGCCGTGCAGTGTCAGGGGACTTCACGATCGACAACACGGGTTTGACTGACCTGGTAGCTGGTGCGGTAGAGGACGATGAGGTTGATGATGATTTAACCATCAACGGGGGAGATATTGACAACACCCCGATTGATGCGTCTGTGATTGGAGGCACCACACCGGCAGCAGCCTCCTTCACGGTAACCAACACGGACAACATCCAGGTAGACGGCAACACCATCTCTTCAACAGACACGGATGGGAATGTAGTTATTGACCCGAATGGTACAGGGGTTGTGGACGTGAACACCTCGATCATCAGCAATGTGACGGATCCGGTAGCAAATCAGGATGCAGCGACGAAGAACTATGTAGATACGCAGGTAGATGCGGAGAACGACCTGACGGAGGGATCCATTTTTGTAGGAGATGCGACGAACAATCAGTCTGAGGTAGATGCTTCGGCAGACGGACAGATTTTGATTGGCGATGGCACGACGATAAACAGCCGTGCAGTGTCAGGGGACTTCACGATCGACAACACGGGTTTGACTGACCTGGTAGCTGGTGCGGTAGAGGACGATGAGGTTGATGATGATTTAACCATCAACGGGGGAGATATTGACAACACCCCGATTGATGCGTCTGTGATTGGAGGCACCACACCGGCAGCAGCCTCCTTCACGGTAACCAACACGGACAACATCCAGGTAGACGGCAACACCATCTCTTCAACAGACACGGATGGGAATGTAGTTATTGACCCGAATGGTACAGGGGTTGTGGACGTGAACACCTCGATCATCAGCAATGTGACGGATCCGGTAGGGGCCCAGGATGCAGCGACGAAGAACTATGTAGATACGGAAGTGACGGCTATCAATACGCTGGCGGATGGCAACATTTATATGGGAGACGGGACGAACCAGGCGGTTGAGGTGGTAGTGAGTGGCGATGCGACGTTATCGAACACAGGCGTTTTAGACCTGAACAACAATGCGGTAGAAGATGCTGAGGTGGTAGATGCGTTAACGATCGATGGGGGATCGGTAACGAACTCGGATGTAACGATCCCTGCGGCGAATACCTTAGATGTGAGTGCAGGCACCTTGACGCTGGCGGCCAACCAGATCACGGACGCATCGGTAGTGAATGCGTTAACGATCGACGGTGGTTCGGTAACGAACTCAGATGTAACGATCCCTGCGGCGAACACCTTAGATGTATCAGCGGGCACGTTCACGGTGGCCAATGATCAGATTAGCGGTAACGCGATCGATGGCGGGATCATCAGCAATTTGACGGATCCGGTAGGGGCCCAGGATGCAGCGACGAAGAACTATGTAGATACGGAAGTGACGGCTATCAATACGCTGGCGGATGGCAACATTTATATGGGAGACGGGACGAACCAGGCGGTTGAGGTGGTAGTGAGTGGCGATGCGACGTTATCGAACACAGGCGTTTTAGACCTGAACAACAATGCGGTAGAAGATGCTGAGGTGGTAGATGCGTTAACGATCGATGGGGGATCGGTAACGAACTCGGATGTAACGATCCCTGCGGCGAATACCTTAGATGTGAGTGCAGGCACCTTGACGCTGGCGGCCAACCAGATCACGGACGCATCGGTAGTGAATGCGTTAACGATCGACGGTGGTTCGGTAACGAACTCAGATGTAACGATCCCTGCGGCGAACACCTTAGATGTATCAGCGGGCACGTTCACGGTGGCCAATGATCAGATTAGCGGTAACGCGATCGATGGCGGGATCATCAGCAATTTGACGGATCCGGTAGGGGCCCAGGATGCAGCGACGAAGAACTATGTAGATACGGAAGTGACGGCTATCAATACGCTGGCGGATGGCAACATTTATATGGGAGACGGGACGAACCAGGCGGTCGAGGTGGTAGTGAGTGGCGATGCGACGTTATCGAACACAGGCGTTTTAGACCTGAACAACAATGCGGTAGAAGATGCTGAGGTGGTAGATGCGTTAACGATCGATGGGGGATCGGTAACGAACTCGGATGTAACGATCCCTGCGGCGAATACCTTAGATGTGAGTGCAGGCACCTTGACGCTGGCGGCCAACCAGATCACGGACGCATCGGTAGTGAATGCGTTAACGATCGATGGGGGATCGGTAACGAACTCAGATGTAACGATCCCTGCGGCGAACACCTTAGATGTATCAGCGGGCACGTTCACGGTGGCCAATGATCAGATTAGCGGTAACGCGATCGATGGCGGGATCATCAGCAATTTGACGGATCCGGTAGGGGCCCAGGATGCAGCGACGAAGAACTATGTAGATACGGAAGTGACGGCTATCAATACGCTGGCGGATGGCAACATTTATATGGGAGACGGGACGAACCAGGCGGTCGAGGTGGTAGTGAGTGGCGATGCGACGTTATCGAACACAGGCGTTTTAGACCTGAACAACAATGCGGTAGAAGATGCTGAGGTGGTAGATGCGTTAACGATCGACGGTGGTTCGGTAACGAACTCAGATGTAACGATCCCTGCGGCGAATACCTTAGATGTGAGTGCAGGCACCTTGACGCTGGCGGCCAACCAGATCACGGACGCATCGGTAGTGAATGCGTTAACGATCGACGGTGGTTCGGTAACGAACTCAGATGTAACGATCCCTGCGGCGAACACCTTAGATGTATCAGCGGGCACGTTCACGGTGGCCAATGATCAGATTAGCGGTAACGCGATCGATGGCGGGATCATCAGCAATTTGACGGATCCGGTAGGGGCCCAGGATGCAGCGACGAAGAACTATGTAGATACGGAAGTGACGGCTATCAATACGCTGGCGGATGGCAACATTTATATGGGAGACGGGACGAACCAGGCGGTTGAGGTGGTAGTGAGTGGCGATGCGACGTTATCGAACACAGGCGTTTTAGACCTGAACAACAATGCGGTAGAAGATGCTGAGGTGGTAGATGCGTTAACGATCGATGGGGGATCGGTAACGAACTCGGATGTAACGATCCCTGCGGCGAATACCTTAGATGTGAGTGCAGGCACCTTGACGCTGGCGGCCAACCAGATCACGGACGCATCGGTAGTGAATGCGTTAACGATCGACGGTGGTTCGGTAACGAACTCAGATGTAACGATCCCTGCGGCGAACACCTTAGATGTATCAGCGGGCACGTTCACGGTGGCCAATGATCAGATTAGCGGTAACGCGATCGATGGCGGGATCATCAGCAATTTGACGGATCCGGTAGGGGCCCAGGATGCAGCGACGAAGAACTATGTAGATACGGAAGTGACGGCTATCAATACGCTGGCGGATGGCAACATTTATATGGGAGACGGGACGAACCAGGCGGTTGAGGTGGTAGTGAGTGGCGATGCGACGTTATCGAACACAGGCGTTTTAGACCTGAACAACAATGCGGTAGAAGATGCTGAGGTGGTAGATGCGTTAACGATCGATGGGGGATCGGTAACGAACTCGGATGTAACGATCCCTGCGGCGAATACCTTAGATGTGAGTGCAGGCACCTTGACGCTGGCGGCCAACCAGATCACGGACGCATCGGTAGTGAATGCGTTAACGATCGACGGTGGTTCGGTAACGAACTCAGATGTAACGATCCCTGCGGCGAACACCTTAGATGTATCAGCGGGCACGTTCACGGTGGCCAATGATCAGATTAGCGGTAACGCGATCGATGGCGGGATCATCAGCAATTTGACGGATCCGGTAGGGGCCCAGGATGCAGCGACGAAGAACTATGTAGATACGGAAGTGACGGCTATCAATACGCTGGCGGATGGCAACATTTATATGGGAGACGGGACGAACCAGGCGGTTGAGGTGGTAGTGAGTGGCGATGCGACGTTATCGAACACAGGCGTTTTAGACCTGAACAACAATGCGGTAGAAGATGCTGAGGTGGTAGATGCGTTAACGATCGATGGGGGATCGGTAACGAACTCGGATGTAACGATCCCTGCGGCGAATACCTTAGATGTGAGTGCAGGCACCTTGACGCTGGCGGCCAACCAGATCACGGACGCATCGGTAGTGAATGCGTTAACGATCGACGGTGGTTCGGTAACGAACTCAGATGTAACGATCCCTGCGGCGAACACCTTAGATGTATCAGCGGGCACGTTCACGGTGGCCAATGATCAGATTAGCGGTAACGCGATCGATGGCGGGATCATCAGCAATTTGACGGATCCGGTAGGGGCCCAGGATGCAGCGACGAAGAACTATGTAGATACGGAAGTGACGGCTATCAATACGCTGGCGGATGGCAACATTTATATGGGAGACGGGACGAACCAGGCGGTTGAGGTGGTAGTGAGTGGCGATGCGACGTTATCGAACACAGGCGTTTTAGACCTGAACAACAATGCGGTAGAAGATGCTGAGGTGGTAGATGCGTTAACGATCGATGGGGGATCGGTAACGAACTCGGATGTAACGATCCCTGCGGCGAATACCTTAGATGTGAGTGCAGGCACCTTGACGCTGGCGGCCAACCAGATCACGGACGCATCGGTAGTGAATGCGTTAACGATCGACGGTGGTTCGGTAACGAACTCAGATGTAACGATCCCTGCGGCGAACACCTTAGATGTATCAGCGGGCACGTTCACGGTGGCCAATGATCAGATTAGCGGTAACGCGATCGATGGCGGGATCATCAGCAATTTGACGGATCCGGTAGGGGCCCAGGATGCAGCGACGAAGAACTATGTAGATACGGAAGTGACGGCTATCAATACGCTGGCGGATGGCAACATTTATATGGGAGACGGGACGAACCAGGCGGTTGAGGTGGTAGTGAGTGGCGATGCGACGTTATCGAACACAGGCGTTTTAGACCTGAACAACAATGCGGTAGAAGATGCTGAGGTGGTAGATGCGTTAACGATCGATGGGGGATCGGTAACGAACTCGGATGTAACGATCCCTGCGGCGAATACCTTAGATGTGAGTGCAGGCACCTTGACGCTGGCGGCCAACCAGATCACGGACGCATCGGTAGTGAATGCGTTAACGATCGACGGTGGTTCGGTAACGAACTCAGATGTAACGATCCCTGCGGCGAACACCTTAGATGTATCAGCGGGCACGTTCACGGTGGCCAATGATCAGATTAGCGGTAACGCGATCGATGGCGGGATCATCAGCAATTTGACGGATCCGGTAGGGGCCCAGGATGCAGCGACGAAGAACTATGTAGATACGGAAGTGACGGCTATCAATACGCTGGCGGATGGCAACATTTATATGGGAGACGGGACGAACCAGGCGGTTGAGGTGGTAGTGAGTGGCGATGCGACGTTATCGAACACAGGCGTTTTAGACCTGAACAACAATGCGGTAGAAGATGCTGAGGTGGTAGATGCGTTAACGATCGATGGGGGATCGGTAACGAACTCGGATGTAACGATCCCTGCGGCGAATACCTTAGATGTGAGTGCAGGCACCTTGACGCTGGCGGCCAACCAGATCACGGACGCATCGGTAGTGAATGCGTTAACGATCGACGGTGGTTCGGTAACGAACTCAGATGTAACGATCCCTGCGGCGAATACCTTAGATGTGAGTGCAGGCACCTTGACGCTGGCGGCCAACCAGATCACGGACGCATCGGTAGTGAATGCGTTAACGATCGACGGTGGTTCGGTAACGAACTCAGATGTAACGATCCCTGCGGCGAACACCTTAGATGTATCAGCGGGCACGTTCACGGTGGCCAATGATCAGATTAGCGGTAACGCGATCGATGGCGGGATCATCAGCAATTTGACGGATCCGGTAGGGGCCCAGGATGCAGCGACGAAGAACTATGTAGATACGGAAGTGACGGCTATCAATACGCTGGCGGATGGCAACATTTATATGGGAGACGGGACGAACCAGGCGGTTGAGGTGGTAGTGAGTGGCGATGCGACGTTATCGAACACAGGCGTTTTAGACCTGAACAACAATGCGGTAGAAGATGCTGAGGTGGTAGATGCGTTAACGATCGATGGGGGATCGGTAACGAACTCAGATGTAACGATCCCTGCGGCGAACACCTTAGATGTGAGTGCAGGCACCTTGACGCTGGCGGCCAACCAGATCACGGACGCATCGGTAGTGAATGCGTTAACGATCGACGGTGGTTCGGTAACGAACTCAGATGTAACGATCCCTGCGGCGAACACCTTAGATGTATCAGCGGGCACGTTCACGGTGGCCAATGATCAGATTAGCGGTAACGCGATCGATGGCGGGATCATCAGCAATTTGACGGATCCGGTAGGGGCCCAGGATGCAGCGACGAAGAACTATGTAGATACGGAAGTGACGGCTATCAATACGCTGGCGGATGGCAACATTTATATGGGAGACGGGACGAACCAGGCGGTTGAGGTGGTAGTGAGTGGCGATGCGACGTTATCGAACACAGGCGTTTTAGACCTGAACAACAATGCGGTAGAAGATGCTGAGGTGGTAGATGCGTTAACGATCGATGGGGGATCGGTAACGAACTCGGATGTAACGATCCCTGCGGCGAATACCTTAGATGTGAGTGCAGGCACCTTGACGCTGGCGGCCAACCAGATCACGGACGCATCGGTAGTGAATGCGTTAACGATCGACGGTGGTTCGGTAACGAACTCAGATGTAACGATCCCTGCGGCGAACACCTTAGATGTATCAGCGGGCACGTTCACGGTGGCCAATGATCAGATTAGCGGTAACGCGATCGATGGCGGGATCATCAGCAATTTGACGGATCCGGTAGGGGCCCAGGATGCAGCGACGAAGAACTATGTAGATACGGAAGTGACGGCTATCAATACGCTGGCGGATGGCAACATTTATATGGGAGACGGGACGAACCAGGCGGTTGAGGTGGTAGTGAGTGGCGATGCGACGTTATCGAACACAGGCGTTTTAGACCTGAACAACAATGCGGTAGAAGATGCTGAGGTGGTAGATGCGTTAACGATCGATGGGGGATCGGTAACGAACTCGGATGTAACGATCCCTGCGGCGAATACCTTAGATGTGAGTGCAGGCACCTTGACGCTGGCGGCCAACCAGATCACGGACGCATCGGTAGTGAATGCGTTAACGATCGACGGTGGTTCGGTAACGAACTCAGATGTAACGATCCCTGCGGCGAACACCTTAGATGTATCAGCGGGCACGTTCACGGTGGCCAATGATCAGATTAGCGGTAACGCGATCGATGGCGGGATCATCAGCAATTTGACGGATCCGGTAGGGGCCCAGGATGCAGCGACGAAGAACTATGTAGATACGGAAGTGACGGCTATCAATACGCTGGCGGATGGCAACATTTATATGGGAGACGGGACGAACCAGGCGGTTGAGGTGGTAGTGAGTGGCGATGCGACGTTATCGAACACAGGCGTTTTAGACCTGAACAACAATGCGGTAGAAGATGCTGAGGTGGTAGATGCGTTAACGATCGATGGGGGATCGGTAACGAACTCGGATGTAACGATCCCTGCGGCGAATACCTTAGATGTGAGTGCAGGCACCTTGACGCTGGCGGCCAACCAGATCACGGACGCATCGGTAGTGAATGCGTTAACGATCGATGGGGGATCGGTAACGAACTCAGATGTAACGATCCCTGCGGCGAACACCTTAGATGTATCAGCGGGCACGTTCACGGTGGCCAATGATCAGATTAGCGGTAACGCGATCGATGGCGGGATCATCAGCAATTTGACGGATCCGGTAGGGGCCCAGGATGCAGCGACGAAGAACTATGTAGATACGGAAGTGACGGCTATCAATACGCTGGCGGATGGCAACATTTATATGGGAGACGGGACGAACCAGGCGGTTGAGGTGGTAGTGAGTGGCGATGCGACGTTATCGAACACAGGCGTTTTAGACCTGAACAACAATGCGGTAGAAGATGCTGAGGTGGTAGATGCGTTAACGATCGATGGGGGATCGGTAACGAACTCGGATGTAACGATCCCTGCGGCGAATACCTTAGATGTGAGTGCAGGCACCTTGACGCTGGCGGCCAACCAGATCACGGACGCATCGGTAGTGAATGCGTTAACGATCGACGGTGGTTCGGTAACGAACTCAGATGTAACGATCCCTGCGGCGAACACCTTAGATGTATCAGCGGGCACGTTCACGGTGGCCAATGATCAGATTAGCGGTAACGCGATCGATGGCGGGATCATCAGCAATTTGACGGATCCGGTAGGGGCCCAGGATGCAGCGACGAAGAACTATGTAGATACGGAAGTGACGGCTATCAATACGCTGGCGGATGGCAACATTTATATGGGAGACGGGACGAACCAGGCGGTTGAGGTGGTAGTGAGTGGCGATGCGACGTTATCGAACACAGGCGTTTTAGACCTGAACAACAATGCGGTAGAAGATGCTGAGGTGGTAGATGCGTTAACGATCGATGGGGGATCGGTAACGAACTCGGATGTAACGATCCCTGCGGCGAATACCTTAGATGTGAGTGCAGGCACCTTGACGCTGGCGGCCAACCAGATCACGGACGCATCGGTAGTGAATGCGTTAACGATCGATGGGGGATCGGTAACGAACTCAGATGTAACGATCCCTGCGGCGAACACCTTAGATGTATCAGCGGGCACGTTCACGGTGGCCAATGATCAGATTAGCGGTAACGCGATCGATGGCGGGATCATCAGCAATTTGACGGATCCGGTAGGGGCCCAGGATGCAGCGACGAAGAACTATGTAGATACGGAAGTGACGGCTATCAATACGCTGGCGGATGGCAACATTTATATGGGAGACGGGACGAACCAGGCGGTCGAGGTGGTAGTGAGTGGCGATGCGACGTTATCGAACACAGGCGTTTTAGACCTGAACAACAATGCGGTAGAAGATGCTGAGGTGGTAGATGCGTTAACGATCGATGGGGGATCGGTAACGAACTCGGATGTAACGATCCCTGCGGCGAATACCTTAGATGTGAGTGCAGGCACCTTGACGCTGGCGGCCAACCAGATCACGGACGCATCGGTAGTGAATGCGTTAACGATCGACGGTGGTTCGGTAACGAACTCAGATGTAACGATCCCTGCGGCGAACACCTTAGATGTATCAGCGGGCACGTTCACGGTGGCCAATGATCAGATTAGCGGTAACGCGATCGATGGCGGGATCATCAGCAATTTGACGGATCCGGTAGGGGCCCAGGATGCAGCGACGAAGAACTATGTAGATACGGAAGTGACGGCTATCAATACGCTGGCGGATGGCAACATTTATATGGGAGACGGGACGAACCAGGCGGTTGAGGTGGTAGTGAGTGGCGATGCGACGTTATCGAACACAGGCGTTTTAGACCTGAACAACAATGCGGTAGAAGATGCTGAGGTGGTAGATGCGTTAACGATCGATGGGGGATCGGTAACGAACTCGGATGTAACGATCCCTGCGGCGAATACCTTAGATGTGAGTGCAGGCACCTTGACGCTGGCGGCCAACCAGATCACGGACGCATCGGTAGTGAATGCGTTAACGATCGACGGTGGTTCGGTAACGAACTCAGATGTAACGATCCCTGCGGCGAACACCTTAGATGTATCAGCGGGCACGTTCACGGTGGCCAATGATCAGATTAGCGGTAACGCGATCGATGGCGGGATCATCAGCAATTTGACGGATCCGGTAGGGGCCCAGGATGCAGCGACGAAGAACTATGTAGATACGGAAGTGACGGCTATCAATACGCTGGCGGATGGCAACATTTATATGGGAGACGGGACGAACCAGGCGGTTGAGGTGGTAGTGAGTGGCGATGCGACGTTATCGAACACAGGCGTTTTAGACCTGAACAACAATGCGGTAGAAGATGCTGAGGTGGTAGATGCGTTAACGATCGATGGGGGATCGGTAACGAACTCGGATGTAACGATCCCTGCGGCGAATACCTTAGATGTGAGTGCAGGCACCTTGACGCTGGCGGCCAACCAGATCACGGACGCATCGGTAGTGAATGCGTTAACGATCGACGGTGGTTCGGTAACGAACTCAGATGTAACGATCCCTGCGGCGAATACCTTAGATGTGAGTGCAGGCACCTTGACGCTGGCGGCCAACCAGATCACGGACGCATCGGTAGTGAATGCGTTAACGATCGACGGTGGTTCGGTAACGAACTCAGATGTAACGATCCCTGCGGCGAACACCTTAGATGTATCAGCGGGCACGTTCACGGTGGCCAATGATCAGATTAGCGGTAACGCGATCGATGGCGGGATCATCAGCAATTTGACGGATCCGGTAGGGGCCCAGGATGCAGCGACGAAGAACTATGTAGATACGGAAGTGACGGCTATCAATACGCTGGCGGATGGCAACATTTATATGGGAGACGGGACGAACCAGGCGGTCGAGGTGGTAGTGAGTGGCGATGCGACGTTATCGAACACAGGCGTTTTAGACCTGAACAACAATGCGGTAGAAGATGCTGAGGTGGTAGATGCGTTAACGATCGATGGGGGATCGGTAACGAACTCAGATGTAACGATCCCTGCGGCGAACACCTTAGATGTATCAGCGGGCACGTTCACGGTGGCCAATGATCAGATTAGCGGTAACGCGATCGATGGCGGGATCATCAGCAATTTGACGGATCCGGTAGGGGCCCAGGATGCAGCGACGAAGAACTATGTAGATACGGAAGTGACGGCTGTCCAAACGGAACTGGATGCCGTGGAGACGGGCGCTGGCCTGAGTGCAACAGGTACCTATGTTACAAACACCGGCACCAATTACATTGATGGGGCTACTTCCCTGGACAATGCGGATGACTTACTGGATGCGGCTATTAACCTAAATACGACGGATATAAGTAATCTGGAGACACTGAGCGGAGCAGGTGGAGCGACGAATCTTGGTACGTTCACTGGGGCAATTATTGCTGACAATGAAACAGTAAAAGGTGCTTTGCAAGATTTAGAAGATGCTCTCTCAACTGCTGGAACAATGGCAACTCAGAATGCGAATAGCGTAACGATCACTGGCGGATCGATAAATGGAACGGCGATTGGAGCAACCACAGCTTCTTCTGGACGATTTACCGGAATTACTGTTACATCTATGCCTTCAGGCCCTAGTGGAAGTGCTGTATTCATTGATGGTAGTGGAGTACTGAATAGTAGTGATAGAAGACTAAAAGAAAATATTTCTCTTTTACAAAACACGCTATCAAAGCTTGATCAGCTCGGTGGGTATAACTACAACTATAAAGCCGATGAAGAGAAGAAAAAGCAGATTGGAGTGATCGCCCAGGAACTTGAGAAAGTTTTCCCTGAACTAGTTAATACTGATGATAGAGGCTACAAAATGGTTAACTATCAAGGTTTGATTCCGGTTTTGGTGCAAGCTATTAAAGAACAACAAATCGAAATAAATCAACTTAACCAAAGGGTTGCTAATCAGGAATCCAAACTTTCAAAACTAGAATCGGATAATACAGAGATGAAGAACGATCTAGATCTCATTAAAAAGATGTTGCTTGGAGAGAAATCAGCTAAAGAGGACAACAAATAATGAAAAAGCTTCTTTACATATCGCTTCTCTTCCCTTCCCTCCTCTTTGGGCAGATGCATATTCAGAGCAATGCACTGGTGCATGTGGCAGAAGGAGCTAACCTGGAAGTCGGCGGGGATTTGAATAATCAAGGTGTAATCCAGAACGTAGGTAGAATCACACTGTATAAAGATTGGTTAACCAACGGCAATTTTAATGGAATGGAGGGAAGCATTCAGTTCATTGGTATAGGAGATCAGCTTGCTCCTACCGGAGAACTGACTACTGGAGAACTGATTATTAACTCACTTGGAAATGTCAGTTTCCCGGGTTCTGAGTATACGGTTCATGACCGGTTAGATCTACAGTTTGGAAATATTCTTCCAGGTGAGAACACTCGCTTTATACTTGATCAGAATGCTCAGGTTGATGGCGGGTCTAAAGATTCATATTTTGCAGGGAGTTTAATAAATCGAGGCAGTGGAATTAAAATATTTCCGGTAGGGTCAGATGGTGTTTATGCTCCCATTACGCTATTGGATGTTTTTGGAGTAAATACAGAAATACAAGCTTCTTATTCTCGCAATAACCCATATGACCCTATTCCAGGAGATAGCTTACTTGGTGTGTCTCATAGGGGACTTTGGGAGATGGAGCTTTTGAATGGAGGTACTGATGAAACTCAAGTTGAAATCAAGTTTAGTGAAGAGGACCTGAGCGATTTCAAAGTCACTAACAATATTCGACACAGGGTAAATTCACCTGTAATAGCGATTGCATCAAGCCCTGAGGGAGTATATGAATCTATTGGTATTGAGTCACTTCTAAATTCTGATACGTTAACCTTTGGAACAATCATTGGAAAGAAATCTTTGTCTCTTAGCCTGGGTCAGAAGCTATATCTTGCGATGGCTCTGGCTCCACGAATACCAGATGTAGGCCTCTATTACATTCCAGAGGCTTTTTCGCCGCAAGCCAGCGATGCTCGAAATCAAACTTTACGTGTATTCGGAGAAGGCATTCTTGAAGAAGGATTTGATCTTCAGATTTTCAATCGTTACGGTGTGAATGTTTATTCGACCAATTCATTTGCTGAAGCTAATGAAAATGGCTGGAATGGTGAAAATCAGAAAACCGGCTCAGATGAGCCTACCGGAATATATTACTACACAGTAAAATTTAGATTTAGGACAGGGTTACCAGTTCAGAAGTCAGGGGTCTTTTACTTAATAAGATGAAACGCATTGCCACCATATTGTTATTGATTTCCTCTATGCTTTTGAATGGGCAAGAGGCTCAATTTTCACAGTACTATGCCGCATCCCTTTACCTTAATCCGGGTTTTAGTGGGATCTATAATGACGCATCCATCCATATGAATCATAAAAGGCAACTCCAAAGTGTGGATGTGATTAATGAGTTGACACAGGTTTCTTTCATTTTTCCAATCAAGCCCAATGGTCCTTATGAAAGATCCATTGGTGGTGCGGGTATCATGGCCTTTAATGAGAAGAGTGGATTTCGGGGGGTTTATGAAAGGAGCTCAATTTTTGCCAATTATGCCCACAACATAAAGTTTGGATTATTGAGTGCCTATCTGGTTTCTATTGGTGTTCAGGTGGGTTATGAATTGAGAAAGCTGGACTTCAGCAACTTGTCCTGGGGCTCTCAATACAATCCGTTCTTTGGATATGATAATACGCTACCCATCCCTGTAACAGAATTCAATGATCAGCAGAATAACATCGTGGTTAATGCTGGAATTATGTACTATTTTAATCCTGAACGGAATTATCTGCTACATACTTACAGTGGATTTTTAGGAATATCTGCAACAAATCTGAACCGACCTAACACTTCCTTCACCACCGATGTTGAAAGTGAAGCTCCGATGCTTTTCAAGTATAATGGCGGCATTGAATTCAAGTTTGACAAGTATTTTATTATGCCGAGTTTGCTCTATCTCAACCTCAGGAACAATCATCAATTTAATGCCGGACTGAACGTGGCTTATGCCCCTGGCTCTGGTAGGTATAGAGCCAAAGGAAGCCAGCTACTTTTTGGTGTATGGTATCGATTGCGTGACTCATTCATTTTGATGGGTGGAGTCAAAATGCAATCACTCATTGTGAGAGTGAGCTATGATATGAACAGTACTTTGTTTGATCCAAACAGAAACATAGATCTTGCACAAAACTCAATGGAAATATCCATTCAGTATTCGTTTTCCAAGAATGCTAATGCTAGGCGGGCATCTAATCCACTCTTCTAATTCTTCTTATAGATTATTAATCTTTGACCAGGTGTTAAACTGGAGGAGTTTAGTCTGTTCTGCTCCATAATTATTTCCTCCGGAACATTGAATTTCTTTGATACACTCTCCAGCGTCTCACCTTTCTGTACGAAATAAACAAAATCACTATCGTTTTCTATGTCGGCTGGTACCAGCAAATCGTAATTTGGTGTTACTTCCTGCTTTATTCGAATCGGTTTGTAAGCCTGAAGGTCTCCACCCTCAAGTCCGTTTAACCTCCTGATATCCACATCAGAAATATCCATCGAACCTGCTAAACTTGCTATGGTAGCACCTGGCCTGACCAGGAAGAATTTGCCAAAATCTTGACGACTTTTGCTCACAAGTCTTACATCAATCCTTCTATTCAGCTGTCTTCCGAATGGGCTGTTGTTATCGGCGATTGGATTTTCAGAGCCATGCCAGATAACAGAAATGTCAGATTTATCGATTCCTTTTGAAATAAGATAATCCCTTGCGGCGTATCCGCGATCCTTACTCAACACGAGGTTGTATTCAGCAGATCCAGTAGCATCTGTATGAGATTCGATTTCAATTTTAGCCCCTCCGTTTTCGAAAGCCTCCGCAACGTCATCCAAAAGAATTTTTACTTCAGGTCTGAGTTCTGATGCATCCACATCGAAGAACGCTCTTGTAGCATTGGTAACAAGGGTGGCAGTTTTGGTTCTTCTGCCTTCCACTACGAAATCTTCAAGGGATACAGATTCTGCGCTATTCGCTTTTTTGAAGGTTAAATCATACTTAGCTGGATGTACTGTGAATTCAAATTCACCAGCTTTATTGGTATAGCCTTCAATCACTGTTTTGTCACTATCGAAAGATATGAGTGTGATGGAATAAGATGAAAGCGGACTGCCTGAATTGCTACCAACCAATCGGCCATTAATGATGATTTCATCATAGCCCTCAATTTTATTAATTGGTAATCCAATCCGGATCTCATCTATTTCTTCAGAAGCAAGAATGTCCTCTGCACCAAGAATCTTTTCTGCACCAGAATGCTCGATATTCTCTGAGGCAGCCAGTGCCATTATATCTACTGGAGCTGTATCGACATCTTTTGCGTCTACAGCAAGATTGTCAGTGAGGATTCGTTGGTTATTAAATCTAAATTTTTTGATTTTTTCCAGGAGGTCATTTTCACTATCGGATAACCTGCCTCGTGCATTAGCATCTTGCGGTGGAAGTACATATTTACCGTTTCTTTTTGGTAGTCCTTTGTCCAACACAATTCTGCTGATAAAGCCTTTTCTATCCTCGGCCAAATTATCGTAGTAGACAAATGCATCACGCACATAAGCCTGCTCATTCGGTTTAATCTCCTTACCAGTGATTTTTTTCGCCAATGCTGCAGTATAAACCCGCTCTTTGCTAGATAGCTCAGACATTCTAAACTCATCTCTTAATCTCAGTGATCTGTCTGAGTATTTGAGCGTGATGTAATCCAGGGCGATTGTGTTATCAATGGCTCTCTTTTTAGCATCACTCAAAGATTCATATTGATTAATATCTGCTTGTGTAAGGGTAGCAGATGGGTCTCCGGCAATAGGTTGCCCACTTTGCGTGACAACTGGAGTTGCTGGATTCATGAATACCGGCTCTGGCTGTGTCATGTAAGAGTCATATGCAGATCTCACAAATCGTTCTACCGCTTTTCGCTGATCCTCATTCAACTCCGGACGCATTTCTAAAAGCTTACTTATCGTTTCATCGGCATTGTCCCCGATGGCAGACTGAATCTCAGATTGGGAGAAGGTAGTTTCAGTTAGGTAGATACTGGAATTCGCAAGGTTAGAAATCTGCTTTAAAAGGAGCTTATCCAATCTGTTCTGCTCTGCAGAATTCTTATTTTTGAAAACTTCCAGATCTGAATTTTTGATATTTTGATCAAAACTCTCAAGGTCTGACACCATGAATGTACTCGCAATTGACTTTATTCTTTCCTTGTCAATCTCATCAAGAGATTCATAATAGTCACGGTCTTCCTGAAGCAGCTTATACTTTTCTTCGTTACTCAACCCAATCAATCGTTCCCTTACTGCTGCATTCACATCTTCCACTGCATCCTGATTGTCCCTTAGGAAAACCTTCTCATTCATATCTAATGAGATGGCTCCAAGGTTTCTTTTTTGCTTGAGATATTTAATAGCAATACCGTCGATACTTTTTTGCTCCTTTGGAGCGAATGAGTTGTATGTAGGAGTAGCAGGTCTAAAAGCTTGAGCGTTTTTCAATCGGTCTGAAATAAGCACATCGATTTTTTCCCTTTCATCCGAACTAACCGAGCTGTAGAAACCAAATACATCGTTAGACATACTCACACTGTTTCCCATTCCTTGTTGCTCCAGATAAGTGGTCACGATGTTATCCACCTTTCTTCTTTTATCCACACTCAACTGCTGGTAGTAGTAGTCATCCTCAGTGCGAATGGACCGAATCATATTGCTGGTCATTTTTCGCACACGAGCTTTCACAATTCGATCAATTCTTTCCTTATCGTCTTTGCTAAGTGCATTATATACCGCAAGCTGTCTGTCTGTTAAGATCAGATCAACATCTGAAACCGATGAGGAGAGCATTCGAGATATGATCTGATTGATAATCTCCGTTTCGTTGCTATCAAAATTATAGTCGTCAGTAAATAGGGAGTTTCTTCCTGCGATTGTCCCCTCACTTGATACCTGAGAAATGATATTTCTTTTTGACTCGATATTAAAACCATAAATATCAAATTGGCCTACTCCTTCTTCTCTATTGGAGGATAAATACCCCTTATTATTACCTAAGAAAAAGAAAATATCATCCCGGAAGGAATTGAAAGGAATGCCAGCATTATAGATTTCAGCTGACTCAAACTTAGATCCACGCGCGACAAAGATGTCATATCCACCAAATCCCCTGTGTCCATCAGACGCAAAAAAGAGCACTCGTTCTTCAGCATCGTAAAATGGAGAGATTTCATTAAATGGTGTGTTTATTTGATTGCCTAGGTGCATTGGAGGTCCCCAATTATCTCCTCCTGCATTGATACTCATGTATAAGTCTAATTTACCCAAACCACCATCTCTATCTGAGGCATAGAATAGCGTGTCTCCACCTGGGGTTAGACTAGGATGTTTGGAGTTAAACTTATATTCATTGATGTTATGATTCAATGGCTGTGGCTCTGTCCATCTATCGCCTTCTAAACGAGACATATAAATGTGGCAAACTCCACCTTCTTCGTCACAATTGGTGTAGTAGAATTTATTCCTTTCTCTATTGAAAGTGCCTGATCCGTCTCCATATTTAGTATTGATGATTTTTTCGAAGCGATCCTTAGGATCGTATTCTTCCCAACTTCCGTTTCTGTTTGTAAATCGAAACAAATCAGCGAATGCTTCTCCAAATTGGTTATCGACCAAGCTTCCCTTCCCACTACTTCTGGCAGAGGTAAGACATACCACTCCATCGTCACCGATGCTAAATGCAGCGTAATCGTTATACTCAGAATTTAAAGGTGCACTTAATGGTTGAAATTGGTAATCAGGATGCACCATCGTAATTTGATTGAGCGCTAACTGGCATCCATCTATTTCTATTTTCGCTTGTTTATAATAATACCGGTACTTTTCTGACTCATGTTCTTCGTTAGCCACAAGCAGTCTTCGAAATTCTTTAAAGTTCTTTAATGCTGCATCATACTGCCCTTTTAGCTTTTGCATTTGAGCATGGTAATAGCCTGCAAGCGGATAGCGGGAATCTTGTCCGTCTGCTGTCACCATCTCATAGTAATACTCTGCATTTTCATATTGCTGAGTTAATCGATAGCACTCTGCTAGCTGGTATTGCGCTTTTATATTTTCCGCATTTTCATCCAATGCTGCTTTGTAATAGCGAATAGCACCCATATAATATCCATCACGAAAATCATCATCGCCCGAAATGGTTAGGACTTGAGATCTGCGTTGATCCTGAGCTATAGCTCCAGAGGCGATCAATAATGCGAATAGAAAAACAATCTTTTTCATTTCTTTCAAATTTTATTCGATACCTGTAATCATAAAACCACCCCATGTCTTAGGGTCAGGATATTTGGCTCGTAATTCAAGTTGTGCTTGTTTTAACGAACTTCCAATCTTTTTGGTCTCATTATATTTTTCATAGAAGAGTGTTAACATCTCCTTAGTTATGTCTTGTTCTGACTTAAAAACCTTCATTAGTACATTATGTGCACCGGCTACCATGAAAGCTCTTTGCAACCCATAGGATGCGTTAGCGGTGCTTGAATTTGCCTGGCTAGTGATATCAGAGACTACAACCAGCTTTGTTTTTGTTAGATCAAGATTCATGATCTCATGTGTACTTAGAATCCCATCATTTTCTGAAATCGTACGAATGCCCTCCAAAAACCTTGAATAAGATTCTGAGGCACCTGAAAGGTAGATTCCGGATTGAAACAGTTTACTTGTCAATGGGCTTTTCGTTCTGATGTATTTAAACCTGTCTTCAAAAAACCCATACGCATCAATGTGGAGCACCGTTGGATTAAATGCTGATCGAACTCTTAATTCATTGGCATTTTCTCCTTCATAAGACCGTACACTCCAGTCCACAGGATCAAAAACACCTTCACTCACACCTGAAATAACCGGCAACTCTCCAAGATCAGCCGGATCGCTGATTTCACTACTTACGTAATCCGGGTTGGAGAAAATGTATGCACGCTGACTATATACGATTGCATTTTCTCTAAACAGGTCATGAGGGCTGGAAAGATTTGTAACCAGATAGTCATCTATCACATGATTTTTTGCTGAAGTTTCAAAAACATTTGGGTTGATTCCATGAAAAATACCATCTGATCCCAACCGAACAAAATCCACATTTTTGACACGGTCATGAATAGGCTCCCAAAGGAGCTTAAAGGAACTTTGGCCATCGGTATCTCCGTCAAGGTAATCCTTGTATTGACTTAAATATTGTGGATCGGTAGTGGCATTGGTACCAATAATTTCGAATACTGGTTCGTCTTGATTAGGAAGGAAAATTACCGCCAGATATTTGGTGTAGTTAGTAAAGCTGAATAAGGTGCCCTGGGCCTGGTCTAAAGATTCAAACTCCCTTATCTGGACGAGTTCAACAAAGGCTTCATTTGATCTCACTTTTTGTTGAACGGATTGCCAATTTTCACGAAACCGCTGAAGCGAACCCTCGAAGTTATCGATGCGTGAAATCAAATTATCTTCTAACCGTTCAATTCGGGTCTCTTCATACTGGAGATTTATATTCAAGTCTTCCAACTCGTGGATACCCATTTGGAAATAGCTCGCGAGGAGTCTTTTATCTGACTGCCACTGACGGTATAGTTCTTTCAGCTCATAATCGTCACTTTCCTGAATTTTTTCAAGCACCTTGTCCGAAGTGCTAAATAGTATCCCTTTGGTTTTGACATGAAAGTCATAAATATTCTTAACCAATTCTGGTTTTTGATCCAATAAACCAAACGCAATGAAATTATACCGATCAATGCTTTTGATAATCCCATCATAAAAGGACTGGCGATCGATCTCACTCATAATAGGGAATAGTGTATGAATGCGATCAATTTGAATTCTAATCGATTCACTGAAATATTTTTCAGCGTTAGAATAGTTTCCTATTGCAAGCGCATGCATACCCATGTATTCCAATGCACTTCCATACGCTGGATGATTTTCTCCCAGCACCTTAGCTCGAATTTGAACAGCTTCCTCGTAGTATTTTGCTGCTTCATCCTCTCTACCGTTTGCGCTGCACAAAATTCCAAGGTTGATCAAGGTAGTCGCGTAATCAGGATGATCTTTACCATAAATACGCTCATCTATTTTTAATACTTCACGATAGTATTGTTCGGCCAGATAGGTGTTTCCAAGTTTTCGCTCAACCCGAGCAAGATTATTTAATGCGTTAGCATAGTAAGGATGGCTTTCACCGAACTTTATCTTATAAGTAGCTAATGCGGCGTTGAACATTTCTCGTGCATCCACGAAATTTCCCTCGGCTATAGCCAGTGCCCCAAGGTTATTTTTAGCTGTGGCATAGAATGGATGATCCGTACCAACGTTTTCTTCACATTCTGAAACCACCTCATTAAACATCTCTTTGGCCTTTTCATATTGACCTAGCTGATGGTACATAATTCCAAGATCATTCAAGGTTTCGATAATCAGAATGTCAGCTTCATCCGGGATTGTTCTTTTAAGTTTCAGCACCGTCAACAGGGTTTCTTCTGCCTCGTCATATCGGCCCATTCTCTCGTAGAAAATGGCAAGATGCTCTAAAGATTCAGCACGCTGAACGGCAAAATCAGGCCCAAGCGACTCATAAATAGTTGTACTTAAATTGATGAATTTTTCGCCTTCGTCAGGGTCGCCGGTGAAAATAAGAATCCGACCTTTGTGCATACAGATCTCGGCAAAATCTGGAGAAAGATCATTGCCGGAAGCAACCAGTTGCTCATAGCTTTCATTATAAATACTAAGTGCCAGGGTATAAGATCCGGCCTCTTCGTACACAAAGCCCAGTTTTGATCTGGCAATCCAATATTGCGCTCTGGCGTTGGGTAGATTTTCTAAAATATCAAGGGATTTTTGGATATACTGCCTTGCCAGGTCAAACTCCACCTGATCTAGGTAAAGTACACCCATATTTAAAAGCGCTTCTGCATAGTCACGCTGATTAGGAATTCCGGCCTCCTCGTGATAGAGTATCGAAAGATTCAGGTATCGCTCAGCTTCAAAAGGATCAAGCAAGCTATAGTGTAGATAACCTAGATGATTAAAGACTTGTGCACGTTGATGATAAGTCATATCATCCTCATACGCTTCTATAATTTGCTTAAAACTGTCTCGTGCTTTTTCCCAGTGATTTCTCTCAAGGTTTTGTTTGGCCTCAGAGATCAGAGAATTGATGTTTTGGGCATACGATAACCCCAAAACCATCGAAAAAATAATACAGGCGAGTACGTTTTTCATGGTGGTGGAAAAATACTATTTGCTAAGCTACAACGATAAT
The DNA here is from genome assembly GCF_965247405.1 of Ekhidna sp. Classification (GTDB taxonomy): domain Bacteria; phylum Bacteroidota; class Bacteroidia; order Cytophagales; family Cyclobacteriaceae; genus Ekhidna. Next base: position 1,800,236 of record NZ_OZ252014.1, on the reverse strand, counting down.
TAGCAAATGATAAATTCAGAATTGAATGAAAGAAGGAATTTTTTGGAGTTAAAAAGGATTAGGCAACCTCGATGTAATTTTTTCGGTAAATGCCTTTCTTTGCCAGACAAAACAGGACGCATGATTGGAAAGCTAAAAATTTATAATTCACTCACCAGACAAAAAGAAGAGTTCCAGCCTTTACATCCTCCGCATGTTGGAATGTACGTGTGCGGCCCTACGGTTTACAGTAATGTACACTTAGGAAATGTTCGAACATTTCTCAGTTTTGATGTGGTGTATCGTTATTTACAATTTATTGGCTACAAAGTAAGATATGTGCGAAATATCACTGATGTGGGCCATTTATCAGACACTGGTGAAGATAAAATTTCTAAAAAAGCAAAGCTTGACCAACTGGAGCCAATGGAGATTGTTCAGATGTATGCGAATGATTTTCATGATGTCATGAAGCTTTTCAATGCGATCCCACCAGACATAGAGCCATCAGCCATTGGTCACCTGATGGAGCAAATCGAGATGACGAAAAAGCTGATAGAGAATGGCTATGCATATGAGTCAAATGGGTCGGTATATTTCGATGTAGAGAAATATCACAATGCTTCAGATCATGCGTATGGGCAGCTTTCGGGTAGAAAAATCGAAGACCTCATGAGCGAGACCCGTGACCTAGATGGAGGGAGCGACAAAAGGAATCCATTAGATTTTGCACTTTGGAAAAAAGCGGCCCCTGAGCACATCATGAGGTGGGAGACTGAATGGAGTGATGGCTTTCCCGGCTGGCACCTGGAGTGCTCGGTGATGAGCACTAAATATTTGGGTGAAGAATTTGATATCCATGGGGGTGGTATGGATCTACAGTTTCCTCACCATGAATGTGAGATCGCGCAGAATGCCGGAACATACGGAAAGGGTGGTGCTAAGTATTGGTTACATACCAACATGCTCACTGTGAACGGACAAAAGATGAGTAAGTCATTAGGTAATTCTTTTTTACCTCGGGAGCTAATGGCTGGAGATCACGAGCTGCTGGAGCGCGGATATAGTCCAATGACTGTGCGATTCTTTATGATGCAATCGCACTATGCTAGTACACTTGACTTTTCAAATGATGCTCTGGAAGCCTCGCGAAAGGGGTATGTTCGTTTGGCCAATGGCATGCGGATCATGCAGGAAATGGAATGGACTGAGGACGAGGGCGAGCTGAATGAGAAGCAGGTAGAACAGATCAATAAAATCTGTGACAACTGCTACTATGCCATGAACGATGATTTCAATACGGCACTTACAATTGGGCATTTATTCAACCTTGTAAAGAAGGTCAATTCACTTCACACTGGCCAATTGAAATTTGGGGAGATCGGTGAGGAGACTTTTAAAAGAATGAAGAAGACATTCCTTGGTTTCACTGAAGATGTTCTGGGACTTAAAGTAGAGGCTGATGTTGATTATAAAGCCTTAATCGATACGATTTTAAGTGAGTATAAAGACGCAAAGTTTAATCGTGATTTCGAGCGGGTAGATAAGCTTCGTGCCGACCTTAAGGCTCAGGGAATAGTGGTTAAGGACATGAAGGAAAAGATTGAATGGGCATTTGAGGAATAGCGTTTCGCGAAATCAAAAGAAAAAGCTCATATAAAACGTAGGTAGATTCTCGTCTTCACCAAAAGCATAGTTGACGTTCAGAACCACCGTATTAAGCGGACTCAGCCAAACGCCAAATCCTTTCCCTTGATGCCATTCATTGGAATTTTCTCCATTTACCCACACTCTCCCCATATCATGGAAAGCCAGTAGCCCGAACTGGCCAGGGAAAATGTAGCTACGGAAAGATGCAATTTTTAGTCGCAAATCCAGATTGTGGTAAAAGGAGGATTGACCGTAGAAACGAGTTCTCCGAAAGCCTCTAAGATTAGTGCGCCCACCAAGAATGCTTGCGTTGAAAAAGTCTAAGTTATCGGACGGTATGTAAGAAGCACCCAATCGATTGGCAATGACTAATCTGGAAGGGAGACGGGTTGTAAGATAAAAGGCCCACTCAGCATTGTATTTAGTCGTGTTTTCAGAAAAGTCAGTTAGTGCTTCAAGATGTTCGATTTCGGCTCTTGCCGTCATTCCTGCCTGTGGCAATACCTTACTATCCCTTGAGTCAAATACAATTCCGGTGGCGAAGCGTGCGTATCGGTTTTCCTCAAAATCATTCATATCGCTGGGTTGGTCAGAAATGAAACGATTGGTAGTATTTTCTACCTCTACTGACTTGTATCCGGTGCTTAAGTAGAATTTGGCTTTAGCTCCCACATTTCTGGAAACACCCACATTCAAATCCAGCCGATCCATTCGAACTCGGTAATAATCGATTGGGTCATCGTCAGGTGACACAAATTGATCCATTAAGAATGTTGTCTCGTTTCCAAATCCAAAGTAGTTGTTTACAAAGTATGGTTCCTGCCATAGCACCGATGTATTCAAGTCCCAGCGTCCTAGGGCATCTGTGTAATCGCCCGTGTAATCAAATTGGTATGAACCTGTCTCAAAAGCGCCAATGGCCTTGAAGGTATGTTTGGAAGCAAATGGTTCTTTTCTCCAACCGTGCTTGGTGTATGCAAAGCCCCCACCCAGAAAAATTCCATCATCTGGGTTAATGGCTGCAGTGACCAAAGGCATTAAGACATCATACTTGAAAGCCTTTCTGTCGTATCGATTAATGTCTGGTCTGCTGCTTAGTTTTAACAAGCCTTTGGAATTCCCCTGAACACGAGTGCTTTTATAACGATCGTAGACTTTGACATTTTTGAGTTTTTCTTCGGCATTTCCATTGATGATCAGGTCCTTGTCAGTTCCTCCAATGATTCGTATTTTGATTTTTGAGTCAAGCCCTTTTACCTCGAACACATCCTCTCCATCTAAACCATAAAGCCTGATTTCTTTCGTCTCGTCTGATTTGAATAGCCGCTCATAAATAACCTGCTCCAACTCTCCGTCTTTTTTTCTTTTCCTGACGGTCACTTTGGTTTCTATATCACTCAGGTGCACAACCTGAAAATATTCGTGTTTGTCGGAACCCGTGACCTCCACCTCTTTTGAGAGGAAGAGATAAAGCTCCCGGGCATAAGACTCCATATTTTCCCTTCTGGCTTTCAGTCCTTTTTTGATTCGCTCGCCTGTTAGTTCTTGAATTTGATCGGGCCATTGGGCAATTGCCTGATGAATAACATCATCAGTTAGGTTTTCTTTTAAATACCGGATCTGTTCCTGCCAGTCGTTCCAGTCTGGTTCATTCATAAATGTCCGATCAAAGAACCTCGCATTCTGGCTCAATCCGGGAGCCCAATCTACATCCTCGTCAAACCCTTCAATTTTTGGGAGGGCCCATTTTCTAGCAGCAATTGTTGGAATGACCCCTTCATTAATGAAAAAAGCCTGATCCCGATCTCTGGGGATAGGCCGATAAATATTGCCTTTTTTCTTGTCTATCTGCGCCCAGCGCCACTGATCATCATGTCGGTCCCAGTCACCAATCCACAGATCAAAAAGTCGGTTCCTAACTACAAAATCCTGATCCACTTCATTGTCATTATCCTCTCTCAAATTTTCAATGACTGTATCTGTTCCATCAATATCTTCTCCACCACCAAAATAAGGATCCCTGGAGGCGGCTTCATTCGGACGCTCCTCATATAACGCAAGTGAACCAGCAAATGTGCTTTGAAACTGACCCAGCCGTGGATCATCAGGAATGAAAACTGGCTTAGGGTTGGTGTGATAGATGCCAACAGGCTCTGCGAGATGGGGTATTATGAAAGCACCGTAAGGGTGAGAGGCAGAAATCTGATCTTCAACAATGTCCTGAGCGAATGTTTTTTGCAGTGCGGTAGGGATGGCATTTTCAGGATACTTTTCAATGGAGCGAAGTACATATTGTCGCCCGTCTTTGGCTTCCATTCTCAAAGATTTCGTTTGCATTCCCCCACCTTTTTTCACCACTTCCAAGCCGCCTTTTTCAGCTCCTATATCAAAAACCTCAACCTCAACAGGAGTGCTCCACACATCTCTATAGTTTTTACCCAGCCATCGGTGTTTTCCTTTATCTCCCTCATACTTTTTACTGGCCACTACGCTTATAGAACTATCAGAGAAATCAATTGGGCGAAGTTCATTCAGCGTTTCTCTTAATTCCTTTTTGTAAAGGGTGCCCTGGTACAAGCTTCCTTCTTCGATACCAAAGTAGGCGACATCAGCCTGTCCGTCATCTTCCAGATTGAGAATTGCAAAACCTTGCTCACTTTTCGCGAATAAACTTCCTTTCCCCTGCTTCACATGAGAGGTCTTAGAGCCAGACCCACTGACAATAAAATGATGGCCTTCTTTTTGAATCAGTTGTAGCGAATGCTCGTGACCACTCGCATAAATCACTTCTTCGGCTTCATTCATTGCTGCGATCACCTGATTCATTACTGCCCGGTATTTAGGGTGTGTGTTATCCTGAATATTCCCAATCAACCTACGAAAAAGTGGTTGAATGCTACCCAGAATTGGCAGTGGCTTCATCTGATCTTTAAAACTGAAATTGCCGTGATGCTCACCATAGGTGTAAATGGGGTGATGTGCTGCGATGAGGATATGCTTTCCTTTGTTACGGTTAATGATGGTTTTCAAGTCCTCAAGTGCTTCGATGGTGGACTTGTTTTCGCAATTGTCATCTTCGTCCGGTTTGTCCCAGCCATGCAGAAAGTACTGCGTATTTAAAATGACAAGCGTTGATTTTTTACTCATGGGGATTTCAACAGGTCCCGGGCAGCCACCCAATGGCAGCAAAACCTCTTCTTCTTCAAAATACTCATGGATGAATCGCTCCATATTCATAGCATACTCCCATCCATATTTTCTTCCCTGTGCCCAGTCATGGTTTCCTGGGATGATATAGGCTTTGCCAGGAAAAGATTTCATTACCTCCAGCTGGGGAATGAGTTTGTTTTCCATCGCTTCCCGCTTAGGATCCTCCTTGTCAGGCAATCCTTTAGGGTAAATGTTATCTCCCAGGAAGATCAGGAAATCATCTTCTGTGGCACCTTTGATTTTTTCTTTGAGCAATTCCAGGTTTGGGTCAGGTGATTTTGGCTCACCTGCGTCACCAATCAGATAAACTTGCTGCCCCCACGAGAGCGATGGAAGGAGGAACACTAGCAAAAGCAGTCTAATGGGATCGTTCATTGCATATCAAATTTTAAGATGTAGCCCCTGTCACCCTCACCTTCACTACTAATGAACATGTTTCCATCAGGAGAGAAGCAGATGCCCTCTGGCTGACCAAGGACACGAGGAGATATTGGATATGTGCCCAAAATATTCCCTTGTGGAGAAGCTACCACTAGCATTTTTCCGACAGAGGATAGAATGTAATAATGTCCTGAAAGAGGATGGGTTGCAATCGCTGAAGGTTTAAATTTTATTCGTTTCTTTTCATAATCAAAATCCTTGTTCTCTTCCCAAAACCTTTCCAGTTCTACAGGACCAATGACGAAAATGGGCTCAGCAGAGAGTTCTTTTTTTGTGCGGTGAAAGGAATAAAATGCACGTCCTTTAATCTTTTTATCTCCTATGTGTCCTTTCTCTTTACATGCGATGAGCAGAAGGTTCCGCAGTGGATCATATCCCAGGCCTTCGGTATCATTATCGTTGTGGAGGGGAGTCTCATGTTTTTTTGATGCGACTTTTTTTTCCTTACTGTATTTAAAATGGAAAATATCTCCATCGTGTTTGAGAACGTAGATGTCATTATCAACAAGTTCTACACCCTCATAGTCGTCAGACTTATAAAACTGGATGGAGTGAACAATTTCTTTTTTCCTGAGATCATATTCAAAGACTTTTCCGGACTCATCATCAACAGCCAAAATTTGGGAAGGAACCTTGTAAGCCATTCCCGAGATTTCTTCCAGCACATAGGGCAAAAAATGCTTCTCACTTGGCTTTTTTAGGTCGTACGTAAAGTTCAGATGGGAATCAACAAGAAAGAGGCTGTCGGCATGCTGGCCAAAAGAAGCAGAAGAACAGCTTGGAGTGAAAGAAGCCACCAGAAGGAACAATAAAATAGGTGCTATGTTCTTTATTAAATTCATTGGTCGATTTAAAATGTCAAGGCTACAACACTAAAATGCCTAATTTTTGTTCTATTTTGTAAACTGATTTGGAAAGAATGAAGTCGAGGAGTCAAATTCTGGGTCTGGTTAAAGATTATGCTATCAAGGTATTGACAAAAAATCTACCTGATGACATGACCTATCATTCCATCAATCATACGCTGGATGTGGTGAATTCTGCTGAGGAAATCGCAGAGGAGCAACACTTGAGCAACGAGGAAAGAGAAGTCATTCTAATAGCCGCCTGGTTTCATGATATTGGTTATACAAAAGGGGCTGAAAGTCATGAGAAAAATGGGGCTCGAATGGCCAAGGAGTTTTTGAAGAAACACAATTATCCGGAAAAGAGAATTGAAGAGGTGGCTGGATGCATTATGGCTACTCAAATGCCGCAGAATCCGAAGAACATGCTGGAGCAGGTCATCTGTGATGCTGATATGATGCATCTGGCAGATCACAATTATTTTGCAAAAGCAGATTTACTACACAAGGAATTGGAGAAAACTAAAGTTTGTAAGATACCGGAATCGGAGTGGCTGGAGATGAATCAGGAGTTTTTGGATAAGCACTGTTTTTTTACCGAATATGCCAAGAATAATTACGAATCTGCTGTTAAGGAAAACCTCAAAAAAGTACGGGATCGGCTAAAATCATGGAAAAAAGCGAAAAAGTAGGAGAACTGGAAGAAAAGGTCTCCAAGCTGAAGAAGAAGGTAAAAAAAGCAAAGGAACTCAAACCTACAAGAGGTATTGAGACGATGTTTCGTACCACCTCAAAAAACCACATGGAGCTTAGTGCCATCGCTGACAATAAGGCCAACATTATGATCTCAATCAACTCGATCATTTTATCGGTGTTGGTGTCTGTTTTAATCAGAAAGCTGGAAGAGTATCCACACATGACTGTGCCGGCAATTATGCTTACGTTGGTGTGTCTCACCACTATCGTATTTGCTGTGCTTGCCACCCGGCCAAATGTAACCAAAGGCCGATTTAAGCATGAGGATATCATCAATAAACAGACGAACCTTTTATTTTTCGGAAACTTTCATCGAATGAAATTTGATGATTATGAATGGGGAATGAAAGAGATGCTGAAAGATGCTGATTATCTCTATGGAAGCATGATCAAAGACATCTATTTCCTTGGAGCAGTCTTAGGGAAAAAATATCGTTTACTCAGGATCAGTTACACCATTTTCATGTTCGGGTTTGTGCTTGCCATTCTCGGCTTTATCGTTGCAGAACTCTTCTTCAAGTCTCCTTATCCTTATTAATTTTTAAGTAATCGTAGGTTGCCAATTGGGCCCTTATTTTATGCTCGAGCTTTGGTCTTTCATTTTTCATTTTCGGAGAAAGCCATACTCCTTTAATATCGTCTTGCCATTGAAACTTTAAAATGGTTAGAATTTCCTGTTTCATTCGATCATCCGTAACAGGAAAGCAGACTTCTATTCTACGATGTAGATTACGATTCATCCAATCGGCAGAGCCCAAGTAAATCTCCTGCTCATCATTATTGTGAAAATAGAAGACCCTTCCGTGTTCCAGATATCGATCGACGATACGCTTCACTTTTAGGTCATTGGTGGGAATAAGACAGCATATGCTGCGCACGATCAGCTTTACATCTACACCCTTTCTACTTGCCGCTTCTAGTTTTTTAATCAAAGTCTGTTCTTGCAGGTTGTTAACCTTTACGATGATGCGGGCCTCCAGTCCAGCTTCTGCATGCTGAATTTCACGATCTATCTTCTCAATGAACTTCTCATAGGCACCAAACTGTGATACAATGAGTTTTTGAAAAGGAGGAGGTGTATACTTGGTAAGTAGGTATTGAAAGACGTGATGCAGTTCTTTTGTCAAATGATCATTTGATGTCAGCAGTCCATGATCACAATAGATTTCAGAGGTCTTTTCGTTTAAGTTTCCAGTCCCGAAGAACCCATACATTTTGTTCTTTTTTCGAATCAGAGCCACCTTCGCGTGAACCTTAAGGCCTGGTAGGCTATAGATGATTTTGATTCCTGCAGCACGCATTTTTCTTGCCCAATCCAGATTGTTTTTCTCATCAAACCTGGCTTTGACTTCCATAAACACTGCTACTTTTTTACCATTGTTCGAGGCGCTTATAAGAGCTTCCGCAATGGTGGATTTTTTAGCCATTCGGTAGAAAGTCACATTTATTTCTTCTACCTCCGGATCAATGGCTGCCTCATTAAAAAATTGAAGAACATAATCGTAAGACTGATAGGGAAAATGAAGCAAATGATCCTGCTCCTCCAGTTTCTTCAAGATAAACCTGGAACCTTGCAGAGAGTGTGCTGGCGCATAAGGTTGGGGAGAGTAGTTTAATTCAGGATCTTTAATGTTGATCTGAAAGAAATCATTGAGGTTGTGATATCTGCCACCAGTGACGACATCATCTGAGGATAGCTGAAGCTGGCCTGTCAAGGAAGCCAACATTTCATCTGGCATTTTAATGTCAAATAAAAAGCGAGCAGGAGTACCCAGGTTTCTCTTTTGGATTTGCTTCTCTATTTTCCTTACCAGATTCCCGGAATATTCATCGTCAATCTGAAGCTCTGCATCTTTATTTATTTTAATTGAGAAAGCCCCTTTTACTTCCTTCTCCGGAAACACCAGATTCAGATGCAAACGAATCACATCATCTAAAAAGATGTAGTAGGTATCACCCCCAATCTGAAATTGTGAAAACCGAGACAGATGATCTGTTGGAATGTTTAGGATGGAAATATCATCTGCAAAATGGACAGCCAGATAAATGGCCTGATTGTCCAGGAATAGCTCGGTATTTTCGTTTAATTTCTTTGGTTGCAAATAGGCTGCAACGTACGTTTTAAAGTAGTTGAGTAAGTCACCATTTAAATCAGAGGGAATCTCCGCTGTATCCGTGCAGATGAAGTGACCTTTCTCTTTAAGTTGATCAATAATCTCGCGCATTGCGTGACCGTATTGATCGAGTTGATGACTTACTTCCTTATGAATATCCGCTAGAAGTGTTTTGGCATCAAAATCAAGTCTCTTGTTGATCTTTTTCTTATCGATTCTTTTAATATTTCGAATATCAGCTACTCTGACCCGAAAAAACTCATCGAGATTGGAGGAGTAGATTGCAATAAATCGCAACCGTTCCAAAAGCGGGACACTTTCGTCCATTGCTTCCATCAGAACACGATAGTTGAATGAAAGCCAGCTGAGGTCTCTATCGAAGTATTTCACTATCAGGCCAGTTTGATTATTTCCATTTCCTGATCAATCCCTTTGAGTTTTACCTGCCCGATTGAAGTTCCATTGGTGGCCAGGTGTTTCACCTCATTATAGAAATGGGAGGAGACTAACCAAGAGCAATTATAATCCTTAGTGAGCTGTTCCAGCCTTGCAGCAGTGATTACTGGAATTCCAGAGATTGAAAATTGCTGACGGGTGCTATTTCCAATGTTCCCGGCAATGATTTCACCATTGTGGATGCCTATTCCTACCTTGATCTCTTCGTTCCATTCAGACTTATTCATTCGACTTACTGTGGATAGGATATCTCTTGCTGCCATAAAGGCATTCTCTGGTATATCGCCATCCTCAGTTGCAAAAGAAGCCATTAGCCCATCACCCATTAACTGATTGATCATGCCATTATTTTCATGAATGCAATCCATAATGGGACCAAAAAAGCGATTCTGAAATTTATTCACCTCTTCAGGGGAAAGCAGCTGTACTCGTTTTGTAAAATCTCGAATATCCAGAAACAATACGGAAGCTTTGATCTTGAAGCTGGCTCCATCTGTCTGTGTGAGAGCTTGCACTACCTCTTTGGAAACCTGCTTGCTGAAAAGAGACTCAATCTCATCGCGTTCTTCCTGTGTTTTGATTGAAATCGTCAGCCTTTTATTCAGTTCCTTAGCGACCAGCCCGGCACAAATGCCCGCAATAAAAAACATGACTGCTTTGGTGTAGTAGACAATTGAAGGGAGCATAAAAGTGGTATCATATGTTTCAAATGTCCAATAGATGATTATTACATAAATGGAGCTGATCAGAGCACCATTCAGAAAACTTATCCAAAAATTGAGGTAAAGGGCTGAAACTATGATGATAGGAACAAAAATGAATATCAATGGAGAGTCAAGAAAAATACTGTTTCCTTCCCATCTAATGATGTAATACAACCAAATGAAAGGCACCACAGAATCAGAGATTACTGAATAGTATTTATACCAAATTGGAAGAGGCTTTTCACAATCCGCAATTTTCCCAACCATCCACCGGGAGACCAAAAGGATAACCACAAAAGCAGCAGCCGTAATAATCCCCAACTTCATACTTCTGCTGTCAATAAAAGTATCTGAAATGGTAGTAGGAAAGAAAATCATGTTGGTCAGCAGCAGGACCAACCCAATGAGAAGGATGCCAATAAAAATCTCAAGTCTTCGCTTTTCAGTTTTTACAACCTCTAAATCAATGCATTTTTCTAATTCGTCTAGTTGCATGAGGGGTTTTCCTTTTGGTCAGATAAGCGTAATTTTATTAATGCTCAAGTAATAAGAGCAAATAAAGGCCTGTAAGTTCCTTAAAGTGTTAAGTAATTAGATGAATATACGATTATTAAATGATGAGGATTTAATCCCACTATACCGGACGTTCACCTCAGCATTCGCACGAAATGAGGTGCGATTCGAGCCGTCCATAGAGGAGTTTAATTATCGAATTCATAAAAAACTATTACTTGACCGGGCAATTTCCGCAGCAGCTTTGGATGGAGATGAGATGGTAGGCTTTATTCTTCACAGCTCCAATTTGTATCAGGGAATACCCACAGCATACAATGGAGGCACAGGAGTGCTTCCGGGTTTCAGAAATCAAAATGTTGCTGCTCAGATTTACGACTATCTGATTCCACTTGTTCAGCAAAAATCCCTTGTGCGTATTCTTTTGGAGGTTGTGGAAACCAACATTTATGCAATCGCTCTATATGAGAAAATCGGCTTTACATTTAAGCGCAGGTTTAAGTGTTACAAAAAAGTAAAAGATCTTGACTCAACATTAGAGGTAGATGTAGAGGAAGGAGATATGAAAGATGTGGATTTTTCCTTTATCGATTTTCATCCATGTTTTTTGGATAGCGAAGAGCATTTGAAACGAGGCAATGAAAAAGTATTGATTACCAGAGATGGGCAAGGGGAGCTTACCGGATACTTGATCATGCAACCACACCTGGGTCGGATCTCTCAAATAGCTGTGGATCGGTTGCACAGGCACAGTCGTATTGGCTTGTCGTTGATCAGAAAAGCACAGGCACTTACAGATAAGCCTTTAACCATTATGAATATTCCTGATGACGAGATCGGGTTCGATGTTTTTTTGATGAGTTGCGGATTTGAAAATCAAGTCAATCAGTTTGAAATGGAATTGATAATTTAGGTGATGCTTTTCTCACAGCTGCAAAAAATCACCAATGCTCAAGGCCAAATAGCAGAAGATCTGGAGGTCATTCATTTCTCAACCGATACACGAACCATCGCGGGAAACAGCAATGAAATTTTTGTGGCCATACAGGGAAAAAGAGACGGGCATGAGTTTATTCCGGCAGCCATTTCAAAAGGAGTTCGAAATTTCATTGTAGAAAAAGCGATAGATCAACCAGACCTCAATGTCCTGCAAGTGAATGATTCTATTGAAGCGCTTCAGATGATAGGGTCACATCATCGAGCAGGGTTTGACATTCCTGTAATTGGGATTACAGGGAGCAATGGAAAAACAACAGTTAAGGAGTGGCTTTCCACCATTCTTTCGGAAAAGTATTTTGTGGTCAAAAGCCCTAAAAGTTTTAACTCTCAGATTGGGGTTCCGCTTTCATTGTTAGAAATTAGAAAAGGTCATGAAATTGGTGTTTTTGAAGCAGGAATTTCCAAAGGAGGTGAGATGGAGAAGCTTGGAAAAATTATTAATCCCACTATTGGCATTTTCACCAATCTGGGAGAAGCACATGATGATGGTTTTGAGTCCAAGGAACAAAAACTACTTGAAAAACTAAAGCTTTTCGATGGATCACGAAAAGTCATTTGCTGCAAGGATTCAACATACTTTAGCTTGATTGAGGAGAATTTAGGAAAAAAAGTGAAGGCCTGGAGTGTTAACGAGGGGGCAAATAATCACGTGAAGTGGGAGAATGGAAAAATTGTGATAGATGGTGCAATTTATACCACTGATTTTGAGACTAAAACACAGTTGGAAAACCTTACACACGCAATAATAGCAGCCAGTGAGTTAGGATTAGATCGAGATCAAATTCAAAGGGGCATTGATTTAATTGAAGGGGTTCCGATGCGTCTTGAATTGAAAAAGGGTATCAATGGGTGCTACATTTTGGATGATTCATACAACAACGACGAGGCGGGACTTAAAGTGGCATTGGATTACCTGGAATCCCATAAGCAAAACCCGAAAAGAACATTGATTTTATCTGATATTCTGCACTCGGGGAAAGAGGATAAAGACCTCTATTCGGATATAGCAAGTCTCATGCAGTCGCGGAATGTCTCACGCTTAATAGGTGTGGGAGAAAAGATTAAAGCTTCATCAAAACTATTTCCTCAGGAGTCATTATTTTTCGAGAACACGGAAGAGCTACTTGAAAACATGCCTCTTTTCCATGAAGAAATGATCGTGGTGAAGGGTGCTAGAAATTTTGAATTAGAGCGTGTGGTGAAGCGACTTCAGGAGAAAAGTCATGGAACGGTACTGGAGGTGAATTTTGAAGCACTTCTCCACAATCTGAACCAGTATCGGACGCTTTTAAAACCGTCTACCAAGCTAATGGTGATGGTAAAAGCCAATGCCTATGGAAGTGGATTGCTGGAGGTGGCAAACTTTCTGCAACATCAACGGGTAGACATGCTGGGTGTGGCTTATGTAGATGAGGCCATCCAACTGAGGAAGAACGGAATCAATATTCCAATCATGATCATGAATCCTCATATCGAGAGCTTCGAGCAGTTTGAACGATATGACCTTCAAGCAGAAATCTTCAGCAATTCACATTTAAAGCGATTGCTTAAAGACACCAGAGAACATCCGAAAATCCACATCAAAATTGATACAGGAATGCATCGATTAGGGTTCTCACCTGATCAAGTAGATGGATTGATTAGCCTTCTAAAAGCCAATCCACAAGTAAAAGTTGAAGGAGTTTTTACACACTTTTCCAGCTCAGATATGGTTGATGAAGATGCATTTACAATTAATCAGGCCCGACTTTTTGGTAATGCATATGCACGAATCGAAGAAACCATTGGTTATTCTCCAATCAGGCATGCGTGCAATTCGCCAGCGATAGTTAGGTGGCCACAGTATCATTATGACATGGTCAGGCTGGGTATCGGATTGCATGGGTTTGATCCGACTGGCAAACTTGACTTACGGAACAGCAGTCAACTAAAAACGGTCATCTCTCAGATACAAAACCTAAATGCAGGTGACACGGTAGGATACTCACGCATGGGCAAAATAAAAAGAGATAGCAAAATTGCTATCCTCCCGATCGGGTATGAAGATGGCTACTCTCGATCATTTGGAAACGGAAATGCTTTCGTTGAAATAGGTGGTAAGTTGTGTCCTACCGTTGGTAATATTTGTATGGATATGACAATGGTGGATGTGACGGATGTGAATGCAAAAGAAGGTGACGAGGCATTGATATTTGGAAAGAATCCAACCATCAAGGAATTAGCAAAATGGGCGCATACCATCCCCTATGAAATTCTTACGAATGTAAGTAACAGGGTAAAAAGAGTTTTTATTTCTGAGTAAATTCATGACGTGAAAACACTTCCAATTATAAAATTCAGAAACGGTTTTTACGGCTTTTTATGCGTTGGAGTAGCTCTTTATGCACTATCGCATTTGTTCAGAGAAGATTTCTATTCCTTCAAAACCAATGGCATAGCAGAGGTGTTAACATGGCGCGTGGCTTTTCATATGCACTTTCTGGGTGGAGCTATTGCGTTAGGGATTGGATGGCTACAGTTTCTAAAAAATTTCAGATCAAAGCACTTGAGTCTTCATAAGAAGATTGGATATATATACGTAATAGCTATTGTTTTATGTAGTTCACCGGCTGCTTTTTATATGGCATTATATGCCAATGGTGGTTTTAATAATGTGATGGGATTTGGAATGATGGCTATTTGCTGGTTTGGGTTTACGGTCATGGCTTTTGTGAGTGTAAGAAAAGGGAATATAACAGCACACGAGCGATGGATGATAAGAAGCTTTGCTGTTACGTTAGGTGCTGTGACCCTTAGGCTTTTCATGCCATTGATGATAATAATGGGAATTTCAGAGCTTGAAGCGTATCAAACCATCGCATGGTTCTGTTGGGTTCCAAATCTCTTTGTTGCAGAGTGGATAATCCAGCGAAAATACTTATCCCCCGCATCCTAGAAATTTTTGAAGTCAACATCTTTAGGAAATCCTGTCTCTTCACTATTCTCTTTCTCCATTTCACTGGTTTCCTTTTTTTCTTTCTTCTTTACCTTCTTTTTGTGCTTTTCCATCCTATTAAAGATACTTGATCTCATTTTAACAACACAGAAAGTTGTTGTCAGGTTATCTTTGCCGCATGCCAAAAGAAGACATCACCGACGTTAAAATAGGGGTACTGGGAGGAGGCCAGTTGGGCCGCATGATGATCCAGAGTGCCATTGATTATAACCTCGACATTTCCATTTTAGACCCGGATGAAAATGCCCCTTGCGCACACTTGGTGCAGCATTTTTCTGTTGGGAAGCTCACAGATGAAGAGCTTGTCTATCAGTGGGGTCAGCAGTTTGACCTGATAACAATTGAGATAGAAAACGTGAGTGTAGCTGCTTTGAAACGACTGCAGAGTGAAGGAAAAAAGGTATACCCACAACCTGAAATCATTGAGTTGATCCAGGATAAGCGAAAACAAAAGACTTTTTATAAGGCCAACCGTATTCCTACTTCCGACTTTGTGCTAACGGAAAATGCGAAAGATGTAGCTAGTAATAAGGAGATGCTTCCGGCGGTAAATAAGCTGGGTACGGAGGGATACGATGGCAGAGGAGTTCAAATGATACGGACAGAATCGGATTTAGAAAAGGCATTTGACAAACCAGGGCTTCTGGAAAAGCTTGTTGATTTTGAAAAAGAGCTAAGCGTAGTTGTGGCGAGGAATGAAAAGGGTGAAATGAATTGTTTCCCGGTGGTAGAGCTTTCGTATCACCCGGAACACAACCTGGTTGAATTTTTATTTGCGCCAGCCCAGATCACAGATGAAACTGAAACGAAGGCGTATGCGCTGGCCAAAGATGTAATCGAAAAGCTGGACATGGTTGGGCTATTAGCTGTTGAAATGTTTCTAACCAAGGAAGGTAATATTTTAGTGAACGAGGTAGCTCCACGAACACACAACTCAGGTCACCACACGATCGAGGCAAATCTCACCTCTCAATTTGAGCAGCATCTGAGAGCTATTCTTAATCTACCTCTTGGTTCTACGGAGCTGGTTACACCTGCCGCAATGGTGAATTTACTAGGAGAAGATGGGTTTGCCGGAAATGCACGTTATGAAGGAATGGAAACCTGTATGGCAATGAAGGGAGTTTATGTGCATCTTTATGGAAAGAAATTAACTAAGCCTTTTCGAAAAATGGGACATGTGACCATCACCGATGATTCCATTGAAAGCTTGAAAGTGAAGGCACGAAAAGTAAAAGAAACACTAAAAGTAAAAGCGTAATGGCATCACCAAAAGTCGGGATTATTATGGGTAGCAAATCAGACCTGCCTGTCATGCAACAAGCTGCTGATATACTTGTAGAACTTGGTGTGGAGTTCGAGCTGACAATCGTATCTGCTCACCGGACTCCACATCGCATGATTGAGTATGCGGAGAGAGCCAGGGACAAAGGACTACAGGTGATCATTGCTGGAGCTGGTGGTGCCGCACATTTGCCCGGCATGGTGGCATCACTTACCACACTTCCTGTGATAGGAGTGCCGGTTAAGTCAAGCAACTCCATTGACGGGTGGGATTCGATACTCTCAATTCTGCAAATGCCTGGAGGAATACCTGTGGCGACTGTTGCATTAGACGGAGCAAAAAATGCAGGGATTCTGGCAGCTGAAATAGTAGGTGCTACGGATAATGCAATTGCAGAGAATCTTCAGAAATACAAGGACAGCCTCCATGACAAAGTCATGGATAGTGTGAAAGATCTGGAGAAGTAGGTTATTCGTCTGCAGGGAGTTTTTCCTGAATGATTTCTTCTGGCTCTTCCTCTTTCGGGAATATGAGAGAAAACACGATAGCCAGCACCAACGCTCCTATGATGATGCTGAAAGAGAGATAGATCGGCACATGGATATCAAATATTTCCGCAAGCATTTTTGCACCTATAAATATCAATACCACTGACAGTCCTTTTTGGAGCAGATAGAATTTGTCCAGCACATTGGCCAGTAGGAAAAACATTGCCCTGAGACCCATCACTGCAAAAATATTAGAAGTATAAATCACGAATTCATTTTGGGTAATAGCGAATGCTGCCGGAATAGAATCAACTGCGAAAATAAGGTCCGTGGATTCGATAAGAATGATCACCAGGAAGAGCGGAGTAAACAAAAGCTTCCCTTTTTCTCTAATCCAAAACTTTCCTCCCTTATCTGATGTACTCATCGGGAGTATTTTCTTAGCAGCTTTGAGAAGTGGATTCTTCTCGGGTTCAAGCTCCATGTCATCTTCTTCGCTAAAGAGCTTAATTCCTGAATAAACAAGGAATACGCCGAAGACATAAAGGATCCAATGGAACTCCGCGATTAGGAGAGCGCCAACGAAGATGAAAACCGCACGGAAAACAATGGCTCCAAGGATACCCCAGAAAAGAATGTTGTGATAATATTCCTCCTTTACATTGAAGTATCGCAGGATCAATAGAATCACAAAAATATTGTCAACCGATAGCGCCTTTTCGGTTACATATGCAGAGAAAAACTCCAATGTAGCTGCAGGGCCCTCTCCATAGAAATAAATTAGAATACCGTAACCTACTGAGACTAAAACCCAAAAGATTGATTGTTGTAATGCCTCTTTTTGAGAAACTTTTTGATGCTTTTTATGAAAAACACCCAAATCAACAATCAGGAACAGGACGATGATTACACCGAATACTCCAAAGAGGAGTCCTTCATTTTGTCCCGTAAATAAGTTTAGCAGCATTTTTTTCGGCGATTATTATTAATGAGGGCGCAATCCAAATTAAGTAATTAAGCACAAATAAAGAAAAATTTATTCGATATGGACTTAATTACTTTCGGGGAAAATGTTAATGCCCCATAAAGAAGATGAGCCAAATAATAATAAGCATTGGCAGAAGGATTGGTATCGAATATTTGATAATGTAGGAAAAGAAGGATGGCATTTTGATACCCACTTGCTCAGCGATAGATTTTACCATGAAGTTAGGACCGTTTCCAATGTAGGTAAACGCGCCAAAGAATACCGCTCCTAATGAGATAGCCATGAGAGAAAGAAGTGACTCTCGATACTCATTGTTAGCAAAGGCGATGACTTCCTGAATTTTATTCACGTCAGCACCTACACTTGCCATAGAGGCTGTCAGAAAATTCACGTATGTAGGAGCGTTATCCAGGAACCCACTTAAAACGCCCGTTCCCCAATACAATGTACTAGGACGGATGAGTTTCTCCCCCTCCGGAGATTGCGCAAACTCACTAACAAGCTCTAATGCAGGCATCATGGTAAAGAAGATTCCGATGAACAAAAATGCCACTTCTCTGATTGGCTCGAAGCTAAATTCATTACCCTGAATGGCCTGGAGATCAGAAAACTGGTAAGAACCCAATGCTGCAAGCAGCATGATGATTTCTCGGATGTATGAGAATTTTTGACCTTCATACTCGATTCCCGGCACCCATTCAAATACATTAGGATCTAAAAAAACCGCTCCAACCACGACCGCAAGCCAAATGAAGTTTCTTCTTCCTTTGAGAGAAACTTCACCTGTTGGAGTTTTTATTTCATCTTCTTCCCCTCTCATTTTGGCATAATCAGCCTTATTTCTAATATCAAAGAAATAGAAAAAGACAAGTAGAATGATACATGCAATCACCCAGGGCACGAAATTGTGAACAAGTGTCCATTCAAATGGGATACCCTTTAAAAACCCCAGGAATAATGGTGGATCGCCAATAGGCGTGAGAGAACCACCCACATTACTAACTATGAAAATAAAGAATACAATGTGGTAGGGCTTTATTCGGTTGCTATTCAGACGAATGAATGGCCGAATCAATAGCATGGAAGCTCCGGTTGTCCCAATAATATTGGCAATGACAGCTCCAATAGTTAAGATGATAACATTTGTTCGTGGCTTGGCCTTTTTGTCAACCACAATCAATATTCCACCGGAGGCAACAAAAAGACCAGTCAGGAGTGCAATAAACTGGATGTATTCTGCAGTTGAATGAACCGGACTATGGAAATTACCCAGAAAGAACAGATAGTACGTGCAGACCAGAAAAGCCAGGATCACCGAGATAACCGGATAACTTTTATGCCAGAAATGCGGATAAAAAAGCGGCCCGGTTGCGATCATGAGCAGTAAAAGCACAAAAGGGATCACACTCCAGCCTGCAGGCTTTTTTGAGTGATGTCCTTCTCCATCCTCTGCGCCATGCTCATCTTGACCTTCCGAACCATGATCAAGTGTTTGATGCGATTCTTGTTGCTCCTGAACTTGCACTGAATCGCTGGCTTGCGCCACCTGGATTGCACACACGAATAAAATGGCAACAAGAATTCTACCGATCATACTTAGGCGTTACTGATTAATAATAAAGTTATCATTAGCGCAGACAAAAACAAACCTACTGAAAATCAAACAAGCTTATTTAACGAAATAGTAAAAGCGGTTTCAGCAAGGTTTACTCGGGTGTTATTCTCTTTATGTACCGCCTGAAGTGCATCTCCAATTGTTTTAGAACAATCAGTAAAAATGTCTGCATCAGTCAATACACTATCATTTTTTGGATCCATAAGGAACGCGAAAGTTCTTGCCATTCCACAATTTGCAATAAAATCAGGCAGCAAAGAAACTTTCTTATCTACATATTCGGCAATAGGACCATAAAAAATCTCAGTATCTGAGAAAGGTACATTTGCTCCGCATGAAACCACTTCCAGATCATTGTCAATCATGGTTTCAGCCTGTTCTTTTGAAACAAGACGTGAGGCAGCTGCAGGAATAAATATCTCTGCTCCAACCGACCAGATTTCTTTATTGATTTGATCGAATGGGATCATATCATCAGCGACCAACTTGTTTCCTTCCTTATCATGGAAAAGTTTTTTGATGTCATCCAAGTCGTATCCATCTGTATTTATTAGTCCTCCTTCACGATCGATGATTCCTACAATCTTAACACCATATTTAGCGAGATATAGTGCAGCGGTTGAGCCGACGTTTCCCCAACCCTGAATGATTGCTCGTTTTTGACTGATATCGCCACCCCAAATTTGATAGTAATGACGAACGGCTTCAGCCACTCCGTATCCAGTGATCATATCTGCAACCACATATTTTTTTGGAGAGTCAGGAATGTACTCCTGATCTTCTAAAACCTTGGATACTCCTTGTCTCAACCTACCCAGCATATGGATTTTAGTAGGTTTACGAGGGTTGTAGTGACCGTTTACGATTCCTTCCTGAGGGTGCCAAAGACCAAAGTCTTCAGTAATAGGAATTACTTCATGAATCTCATCAACATTCAAATCTCCGCCGGTACCGTAATAGTTTTTCAAAAGAGGATAGACCGCATGGTACCACCTTTTAAGTACTCCTTCTTTTCTAGGGTCGTTGGGATCAAAGTTGATTCCAGATTTTGCACCTCCAATTTGAGGTCCTGAAACAGTGAATTTGATCTCCATTGTTTTGGCAAGGGACTCTACTTCTCTTTTGTCCAGACCTTTTCTCATACGTGTGCCACCACCCGCAGCTCCACCTCTTAGCGAGTTAATTACTACCCACCCCTCAGCTTCTGTTTCCGGGTCTGACCATTCAAAAACAATTTCCGGGGTTTTATCTTCAAATTTCTTTAGGAGTTCTTTCATCGTGTTGCTGTATTTTGAGGGCGCAAATCTAATCATTAAGGAAGATGAATCACACCTGAGGAGGTGTCTTTGCTCGCGCCCGTCACTGTCGCAAGCACATTGATTTCATTCCTTACCCGTTTTAAGGCAAGGAAAGCAAAAATTAGTGATTCCTTAAAGTTGATAACTTTTGGTTCCGGCACTTTTATCTCCCATCCATTCAATTCATTTTTTATTGTCTTAATAAGAAAACTGTTCAAAGCTCCTCCACCTGTAATCAGCATTCTACCTGGTGGTTCTTTAGAGACGGAGTTAGCAACGTGTTCAGAAACGATTTTGCAGTATGTGTAGAGCCCATCTTTCGGATCAGTTGTACCTAGTATATCGGTGCTTATAAAGTTATTTGGTAATGATTTAGGAGGCGGTTGCTTGAAGTAATCGATTTGAGAAATGCTGGAATAAAAATTTCTGTCAAGGGCTCCCTGAGATGCAAATTCTCCATTATGGTCATAAGGGTGACCAAACCTTTTAGCAAAAAAGTTAAGCACCTGGTTGCAAGGGCAAATGTCCCATGCCGTCTGGTTATTACGTACTGAAATGTTTGCTATCCCTCCCAGGTTAAGACAGGCATCATATTCCCTAAACAATGTGAAATCACCAAAAGGAACCAAGGGAGCCCCTTGCCCACCATGCAGAATATCTTCTATTCTGAATTCAGTGACTGTTGGTAAATTGATGGTTTTGGCAATAACGTCTCCCCGCCCCAGTTGCCAGCTTATTTTATTCACTGGCTGATGAATGACCGTATGACCATGTACACCAACTAAATCGATGCTTTCAAAATCGGAAGAAAATTCGTTGATCCTTTCACCAATCCATGCTCCAAACTGGACATCCAGCGTCTCTTTTTCGGATTGGCTTAATGTTTCAGCTTTTTTAAGAGCATCATAGATTCCCTTGTCGTAGGGGATAGTTTCACACTTTCCTAATTGATAATTCCATTCAGCATTTTCTTTTTTGAAAATCACATGTGACAGATCCAGGCCATCCATGGACGAGCCAGCCATTCCTCCGATGATTGAATAAGTTGTTTTCACTTCCTTTGCAAGTAATTATACGTCTATGGATGAAAAGATAGAAGTTATATTGATAGATGTGGGTAATAGCTCTGTGAAAACCACTGAGGTTGTAAATGGAGCATTTTTAAATACCCGGGTTTGGTCGGAAGATGTGACTTCTGTTCTTGCGCACTATCAGGCTATTCCCTTAATGATTTCTTCGGTGAAGAAGTTACCCGAAGAACTCACCCTAAAAGAAAATATTACTGTATTGTCTCACCTAATCAAGCTCCCGATCAAGCTAGACTATGATACGCCTGAAACATTAGGCGCTGACCGGATAGCTGCGGCAGTAGGAGCAATGGAAATGTTTCCTGAAGAAAACAACCTGATCATTGACCTGGGGACGTGTATGACCATCGATTTAGTAGAAAAGGGAGGAACATTCAAAGGAGGGGTTATTGCTCCCGGATTAAAGATGCGCATGAAATCCATGGCTCAATTCACAGATAGACTCCCGGATATAACCGCAGAATGGGAACGTATTATGTCCGCCGAGCTTGGCAAGTCTACGAAAGAATGTCTTTTTAGTGGTTCTTATTGGGGGATTATTCATGAAATAAATGGCGTTTTACAGACATTGAGCCATGATTTCACAAGTCTTAACACGATATTGACAGGAGGAGACGCGCATTTCTTTGAATCCAAACTAAAAGCTCACATCTTTGCTGGCTCAAAAATTGTGCAGAGGGGTCTATACCGAATTTGGAAGTATCAGCAATAATGAAAAGGATTTTAGCAGGGGTTGCCTGTTGTTTTGTTTTAGGACTATTTGTGCAGGCACAGTCTATTTACTCTTTTGAGGGGCTTGGAAGTCTCAACCATCAGGGTATGCCCAACAATGTGGCGATGGGAGAGGTAGGAATCGGAACACCCACTATCTGGCACATTAATACTCAAAACCCAGCCAATTTAGTTTACAACACCTTCAGTACTTTCCAGGTTGGGCTGGAAGTGGATCGAAGAAATTTTTCTGGAGAAGGAATTTCTGGAACGGATACAGATGGTGGATTAAGGTTTTTGGGTTATGCATTTCCAATTATGCCGGGCAAGTGGTCTTCATCCTTTGGAATACTCCCTTATAGTTCGGTGAGCTACAATACCTTTTCTGAAGGAGAAGTAGCCGGGACAAATGGCGAAGTAGCCCAGATTTCTGACAATCGTGGAGAAGGGGGACTTACAAACTTCTTCTGGGCCAATGGATTTAAAATAAAAAACAAATTCCTGGTAGGGTTGAGGGCTACCTATACGTTCGGATCAATTGAAAAATCATCTACCATTTCAATTGGCGGAAATGATGTGCCCGTGAGTAATGTTACGTATGAGGAATTGGAATCTTACTCAGACCTTAACTTTTTGTTTGGTGTTGGGTACAGGCATAAACTTGCAGAGGAAACGTTTATAAATTTTGGCGCCACATTTTCACCAAAAACCCCATTTAATGGCACTTCAGAGTTGTCTCTTATCAGACTTTCGAATTCGGGATCTGAGTTAGAAACAGTTAATGTAGGCACACAAGACATTCAATTTAAATTGCC
The DNA here is from genome assembly GCF_965247405.1 of Ekhidna sp. Lineage (GTDB taxonomy): Bacteria > Bacteroidota > Bacteroidia > Cytophagales > Cyclobacteriaceae > Ekhidna. The sequence goes on along the minus strand of NZ_OZ252014.1, from coordinate 1,777,286 downwards.
AGGGACATTTGGTTTTGGAGCTTCTTACCAGAAATTAAATAAATATACGATTGGTTTTGACGTAGAAACACAGGGCTGGGGAAGTGCAGGTTTGGAGAGTCAGACATATAACAATAGCTTAAAAATTGCCCTTGGATTGGAATGGACGCCAGATTATGATAACGTAACTTCATACTGGAAGCGAGCGAAGTATTCTGCAGGACTTAACTATCACAAACTACCTTATATCGTAAATAATCAGGCACTTACTGATTTTGGTATTAATTTTGGTGCCTCTTTACCAGTTAGTGGCTTTTCAAGTTTGGATTTAGCCTTTAAATGGGGGCAGCTTGGGGAATCATCTAATGGTTTGATTAAGGAAACCTATTATAAAGTTGTTATAGGAGCAACCATCAACGATAGATGGTTCATAAAAAGAAAGTATGACTAGCAAAAAGTGAGTTATGAAGACGATTACTAAAATACTCGGAGCGGCTTTACTCCTTACATTCGCCATCAGCACAAACGCGCAAAATGGTTGGAATTGGGGAGAGCAAGTAGATGTAGCAAAAGAGAAAAATGTACTCTACACAGATGCGCTAAAAGCCAAAAACTATCAGGCGGCAGTTGCACCACTAAACTGGCTATTGACCAACACGCCCGACCTTAATCCTTCCATTTACATTAATGGAATCAAGGTTTATGAGGGACTTGCAGAGAAGGCCACAGATCCTGCTAAGGAAGAAGAGTATATCCAGAAAGCGCTGGAGCTTCATGACAAGCGGATGGAAGTTTACCCAGAGGATGAAGCGGATATTATTGATAGAAAGGCAACTTTCGCATACAAGTTCTACGGAAAGAACAAGGCAAAATATCCTTACTTATACGACCTATATACCCAGGCATTTGAGGCGAATGGCGCTGACATGAACAGTGGAAACCTGGTTGCCTACATGCTTGTAGTGTATAAGCATCGTGTTGCCGGGGGTCCATTAAGTGACGAAGATGTAATTAATCATTACTCGTCTATCTCAGAGGCGTTGAATGAGCAAAAAAGCCGCGTCACAGGGGAGAAAAAGAAACGATATGATAAGATGTTGGACCAGGTAGATAAAATCCTGACTGCAACAAAAGTTGAAATTAGCTGTGACTTTGTTGAGGAAAAACTAGGACCTAAGCTAGAGCAGGGTAATGATCTTAACATGGCGAAAAAGATTTTCGGACTGATGTTGAAGGGAAAATGTCTAGATAGCCCTCTTGCTTTGAAAGCGGCCGGAATTGTTCAGGAGAATGAGCCAACGTATGGTGTGGCCAAGTTTATGGCACAGAAAAACGCACAGGATGGGAACGACGCTCAGGCGATTGAATCCTTTCAGGAAGCTGCAGGACTTACCGATGATAATTCGGAAAAAGCTGAAATGTATGTGAGTATTGCTCGGATTCAAATGAAGAACGGGCAAAAATCCACTGCAAGAAACAGTGCAAGAAGAGCACTTTCGTTTGACCCTTCATATTCTGATGCATACAAGGTGATTGGAGATCTTTACATGAGTAGCTTCAATGATTGCAAGCAAGAACAAAGTCAGGTAAAAGATAGAGCGGTTTTCATTGCAGCATACAATGAATATAGAAAAGCAGGAAATAGCGCGGCTATGTCTGCTGCTAAGGCTCAGTTTCCTTCGATCGAGGATATTTTCAACGAAGGAATGGAAGAAGGCCAATCTATTACGGTTGGATGTTGGATCAATGTGACAGTAGCGCTTGAAAGAAGACCAGCTAACTAATATCAAATCAATCAAAAACATATTTGCGGCCTGGGAGTCTATTCCGGGTCGCTTTTTGGTTTTAGGCCTTTGGGTCATCTCATTGGCGTGTGAGCAGCGTAAGGAGTTGATTGATGCCCCTCAATACGATGGCCCTCTTTCGTCCATGGATAGCGCCATCACGCTTCTAAGTGATTCAGGCATTGTGGTTATGAAAATGAAGGCCGACTTGCAGAATAATTTTGAAAACGGCGATCGTGAGTGGCCTAATGGACTGTATATTGAGTGGTTTAATAGCAGGGGCCAGGTAACCAGCTACTTTTCTGCCAACTATGTGTATTTTACTCATGCAGAAAACCTGTATCGTGCAGAGGGAAATGTAATCGTTCGAAGCAATGTGAAACAGGACCAACTAAATACTGAAGAGCTTTTTTGGGATCAGAGTGAAGAAAAGTTCTACACAGATAAATTTGTGACAATCAAATCTGAAGATGAAGTACATACAGGCGAGGGTATGAAGTCAAATCAGGACTTTACAGAGTACCGAATCTTAAAACCAAGCGGAACGTTTACTTTGGAAGATGATCCAAACAGGCCTAATGAAAGAAACCTGCCATTACGACCAATCGATACCGAACAATGAAATTATTTGATATAATACTCTTCGTTTTGGTCTTTGTCACCTTCATCATTGGAATAGATCAGGCCATAGTGGTAGGGCTTGCTGAGTCCTACTGGATTTTTATGTTTAGTCTGGCCCTCTTATTTTTATATGGTTATCGCAAGGGCCAAAGACAAGCCCGTGAAAAAGAGGAGATAAAAAAGGCCTCTAAAAAGCAAAAGAAAAAGAAGCGAAAGCATGGATGATCCATTTCCCTATTTGATCATACTCCTCTGTTTGTTGTTTTCAGCGTTTTTTTCCGGAATGGAAATCGCGTTTGTATCAGCGGATAAGCTCCATATTGAGGTATTGAAGAAAAAGGGTTCCTTTGGAGGCAAAATCCTGTCCCTTTTTACTGGAAATCAATCTCAATTTCTTGCCACCATGTTGGTGGGGAATAACATTGCATTGGTACTTTATGGTATTTATATGGCCGCCTTACTCGAACCGGCCGTGATTTCATTTCTTCCTGCAGCTATCGCATCAGACGTTACCGTTTTGATTGTTCAGTCGCTCATTTCTACCGCCCTGGTACTTCTAACTGCCGAGTTCCTTCCTAAGAGCCTGTTTCTAATCAATCCTGATTTCTCACTCCGGCTCTTTGCTCTACCAATGGGTGTTGTATATGTGCTGATGTATCCCATTGTGTTTTTAGTAGTGAAAATTTCGTCATTCTTCATCTGGACTTTTGGCTATAAGCTGTCAGATGAAAAACCGGTTTTTGGGTTGACTGACTTGAACAATTACATTAAAAACAACATCCTGAACATCAAGGATGAGGAAGAGGCTGAGATCGATGCGAAGATTTTTAACAATGCGATCGAATTTAAGACCATCAAGGTGAGGGAATGCATGATCCCTCGAACCGAGATTGTAGCAGTAGATGTAAATGACCCTATTGATGAGTTGAAAGAGCATTTTGTAGAGAGCGGCCATTCAAAAATTTTAATTTACAAGGAGTCTATCGATGATGTGATTGGCTATTGCCATGCATTGGAGCTTTTTAAGAAACCGGAGGACATTAAATCGATCCTGGCAGAGGTTCCAATTGTACCGGAAACCATGTTGGCCAATGAACTACTGATTCAGTTCATCACTGACAGGAAAAGCCTGGCGTTGGTGGTTGATGAATATGGAGGAACGTCCGGCTTGGTGAGTATCGAAGATGTGATTGAAGAGATTTTTGGTGAAATACGGGATGAACATGACGATGAATATCTGACAGAGCAGCAGCTGGATGAATTTAACTTTATTTTCAGTGCACGTCACGAAATTGATTACCTAAACGATCGGTACGAATTATCACTTCCTGAGGGTGAATACGATACGCTTGGGGGGTTAATTTTTGCCTACCATGAGGACATTCCAGAGGTAAATGAAGTTATTGAAATACCTCCTTTTGTCATCACCATTTTTACCATGGAGGAAAACCGAATCGATAAAGTGAAGTTGACATTGATTAACGCTGAAGAGCTGGTATAGATGACGGCTTTTTATGCGTTCGTTCGGATTTTCATTAAGCTAATGCTTCGGTTGTATTTTCGAAAAATCAGGATTGAAGGCATAGAAAACATTCCAGAAGGTAAGCCTCTTCTTGTCACTCCCAATCATCAAAATGCGTTAATAGATGCACTCCTGGTGGGTGCTTTTACTCCAGTGCCGTTACATTACCTCACCCGCTCAGATGTTTTCAAGCCATGGTTGAAACCACTATTGCATCGAGTGAATATGATGCCGATCTACCGCATCCGTGATGGTTATTCCAAGTTGTCGTTGAATGATCAAGTGTTTGCTGAATGCAAAGAGGTTTTTAAAAATAAAGGCTCCATTTTAATTTTTGCTGAAGGTAATCACGGCAAGGAATATTTCCTGAGGCCCCTCACCAAAGGAGCAGCCAGGCTGGCCTTACAATCTCAGGCTGAGATTGAGGATGATCTGATGTTATTGCCAATAGGATTGAACTTCTTTTCGCACCAAAAACCTCAATCCACAGTGCTTATAAAATATGGTGAACCCGTTTCGATTAAAAAGTACCTGAGTGTATATCAGGAAAATCAAGCTAAGGGACTCATTAACATGAGAGATGCCATCAGCGAAGGGATGAAACAAACACTCATTATTCCTGATCAAAAAGGAGATTATGAAAAACGGAAAAAAGCAATTTTTCAGGAAAGGCACGAAGACCTCTCTTTTCATGAGCTAAAAAAGATCGATTTAGCTGGTGTTGGTTTAACGGACCACAGAGTATCTAATCACTGGCTGGCCAAGATATTAAACCCTCTCCCTTTCCTCATGATACAACGGGTAATACGCAAGGAAGAGGATGTCGTATTTCACTCCACGCTAAAATTTGGAGTTGGGCTTTTTGCTTTTCCGGTCTGGTGGGCACTTATTTTTCTGCTTCTTTCATTGAGTGTGGGAATTAATATTGCCACACTCGCGGTTTTAGTAATGGTCACGGGCCTATTCTATAGCTATCAAAGATGATCCGTATTGTCAATTACCAACCTAGCCATGCCACTGCGTTCAAGGAACTCAATGCAGCATGGATCAATGAATATTTTGAGCTGGAGGAGTCAGATCGAAAAATGCTCGATGACCCACAAGGCTATATTCTAGACAAGGGAGGTGCGATTCTTATTGCTTTAATGAATGAAAAACCGATTGGCACATGTGCACTAATAAAGATGGAAGAGGAGGTTTATGAGTTGGCTAAAATGGCTGTTTCTCCAGAAGCTCAAGGGCAAAAAATAGGTTGGAAGATAGGGGTAGCAACCATCGAGAAAGCAAAAGAGTTAGGGGCCAACCGTATTTATTTAGAGACTAATAGTGTTCTGAAGCCGGCTATTAACTTGTATAAAAAACTTGGATTCAAAGACACAGAAGGTTATTGCTCACCTTATGCGCGATGCAATGTGCAAATGGAATTGATTCTTTAATTCTGTCCTCTCAAGAATTTTTTTCGATCATAGATCAGCACGCCTTTGTTGTCCCATTCCCTGGCGATATAGGGGTTGAATTTAAAATCAAAGGGATCATCGGGGTAGACAACCTCGCGCTTTACTCTACCTCGGTCGTAATATTCGCGCCACAGACCTACCCTGTGGCCATGCTTATAGTTGCCTCTCACAGCCACTGAACCATCTTCATGGAATGCCCAGTATTCACCATCCTTTTCTCCGAAATGAACGGGTATTACCTCTTTGAGCTTGGTCTTTTTGAAATCGTAATAGGCAAGTTTTGATTCCTGTGGCCAGCCTTTCCACCAGTAGGATTTATCCTGTAAAATATCATGTCGATTGAAACGTACCCATCGGCGATGTTTCATGCCCTTGTAGTACCACCCCTCTTCCAGTACCTGATCTCCCAGCATTTTTTTATAGGGTCCATGTAGCACGCCAGCATTCCGTTTGTCCACTCGCAAAGAGTTCATGATTTTCTTCTTTTTGTAATCGTACCAGTAGAAGTCTGCTGCGTATTCCGGTGGGGCTTCATATTCTTTCAAAACATGGAATATTTCGAATACGACATCATTCCCAAAGCCTGTTCGAGTGAACCCTTTTTTTGTTTTGATGCCGAAATAGACGTTGCGTTTTTTCTTTTTCTTCTTCTTTTTGACCGGACCCACTTCGTTATCCTCTTTTTCCTCTTCTTCTAAATCCAGGGTGAGAGGGGTGTCATAATCAACCTTGAACAGGTCCTCCAAAGACTCCTCATCTTGAGAAAAAACAGAAAGCCCCATCAAAATGAGGCTTAGTGTCAATATCGATTTTATCTGAATTCTCATCCAGTCATTCTTTCGTTTTTATTCTCCAGCACCACGGCTGATCGCTTCTCCAAAAAACAACGCATTCATGAAGATTTTATTGGTACCATACCAGAACGCTCGGAAATTTGGATTGTCTGCTAAAGTAATCACTTTCCCGCGACCTACGTTCGAGACGGTCACTGCAGGAGAATTCTTGAATCGCTCCAGGTTCTCTTCTGAAACATATCCTGAAAGCAACGGATTCTCAGTATAAACAAATGGATTTGCATATACATTCTTTGATTTTTCCATTACCAGGTTGTGATTCCTGAAAAGTGGAATACGATCACTTTCCATTCCATACGCCAGTGGATGGGTTAGGTCTACTTTAGCCTCAAAGATAGAACCTCCGGTGACCTGAGCACCTCGCTCCGCATCCAGGTTTTCATACGCTTTAAATGGCTGCTCTTTTTCTTCATCCTCATCTTCACCTTTTGCATACTTTACACCGGTGATTTCTGAATCGCTCAGCCACTTTCCACCATTTTTCCAGGCGATTACCACGCCACCCTGAGAGATCCATTCTTTCAGGTTTTTCTTTTGGGAATCGCTCAGTGACCCCCACATATTAGGGATGATAATGCGATTGTATCTGGATAGATCACGACTCAATCGATCGACAGGCAACTTAGTCACCTTCATTTTATATCGTTGATCCAGCAAGTGCCAAACCTCGCCAGCCTCATAACTGCTAACCCCACCTTCGACTAAAACAGCAATTTTTGGTTCTTTTATCGTAGTGTTGCTTCGGCTGCCCAGATCTACACCAGACCTGGCTAGTCCGGTATTCAGGGCGTAGACATCCACACCATCTTCTCTCACAATTTGATTAATGGTCTGCTCGATTAATGGGCGTTTGGTTTCCTGAACACCTACAGGGATTATCATTGTACCTCGGGGGTAGGTTCTGCTTGCATCGCTATGCGTTTCGTTCAGCATTTGCACCACCACTTTTTTGCTAAGCAATCGATTGATCGCCTTAAAAGCCAGGTATCCATGCGGTAGAACTGCATACGCATAGGCTCCTTTTTCACCAACGAACTCACCTTGAGGCATGTCCATATACTCAAGAGGTTCACTCATTGTTAATGATCCAATTTCTCTGCTGCCCAATTCAGCATATGGCAGGTTAAATGCTAGTGGCATGGTCCAGGTGGAGACATCATAAAAAAGGCTGTCAGTAAAAGAGGTGCGTGTTTCGAAAATGGCTTTTGCTAATCGGTATTGCTCCTGATTCATGGGTACCACATACGCTTGATCTTTTTTGAATGAACTTCCATTCTTGCTGATATCTCTGCTCAATGGGTAAACATCAATTTCATGTTGGATGAGCATTTTAGCCAGCTCATAATTTCTATAAGAGTCCATCGCTGAACCAAATACATAGGCTTTCACTGCATCTCTACTGGCAAGATTTGCCGCGCCCTGGTAAAATTCTCTTTGGTAATCAAGAAATTCCCTTCGATGTGCGATTCCGGAGGCAAGTGTTGAAAGTGAGGCTGTGAAATGATTTCTTACTGCCATTGGGAAGGTTAAAATGCCATAGTCGTTTTCCTGAGCATGCCCTCTGCTACTGGCCTGCTCGAAGAGTATTCCCACGCTACCATTCACGTCTGGATATGTTGATCCTTTTCCTATATAGAAGTCATCAAAGCTTTCTTCGCTGTAATACAATGAACCAATGTCATCCAGGTATTTCGCGTGGAAAGCGGCCATTTTGTGAGTCAAGTCTACGTTCTTATCAGGAGTCCATGGAAACTTCCGTGATGGAATGCCAGGCTGAAAGAAGAAGGTAGAGTTGGTGCCCATTTCATGATGGTCTGTAAGAATATTAGGTTTCCATTCATGAAAGCGAGCGATTCTCGCTCTGGATTCCGGATGTGCCAGTGGCAGCCAGTCCCTGTTCAAATCGAACCAGTAATGGTTGGTTCTTCCTCCCGGCCATGCTTCATCATATTCTCTGTCATTTGGGTCCGGGTTGATTGTATGCGAGCGGTGCATATTCACCCAGGATGAAAAGCGATGCAATCCATCAGGGTTGAATGAAGGATCCAAAATGATAATGGAGTTTTCAAGCATCTTGTCAATCTCCGGACCGATTGCAGCGGCCAGATAGTATGCGGTAATCAATGAAGCATTGGAGCCGCTGGCCTCATTCCCATGAACGGAGTACCCAAGCCACATCACAATGGGCATCTCGTCTGTATTCATAGAGCCGGAAGCGGATGGGTCTGTGAGTTTCTTATGGTTGGCCTTTATTTGATCCAAATTGGCCAGGTTGATCGGATTAGAAATAGTGATCTGAACTAAAGGTCGTCCCTCATACGTGCGTCCAATCTCTTCCAAAATCATGCGGTCTGAGGCCGATGAGACTTCACGCATGTAATACAATAGCTGATCGTGGCTTACATGCCACTCTCCTGGATGGTACCCCAGCACTTCATATGGGGTGGGAATGTCCGGATTATAAGAAAGGCCTTCGGGCAGGTAGTAGGTCATATCTACCTGGGCGAAAGACCCAATAGAGAAAATCATCAAAAGTAAGGTGAGCTGCTTCTTCATATTGTCAAATTTTTAGGATGACTAATCTAAGAAATAGCAGATGCAGATAAAAGCAGGGTTTGATGGGTGGTTAGAAGATGAAAGCCCAATTTTGAGAATATTCAATCTGAGAACTTATTTAGCGAATCTGCATACATCACAAGCATTTTTATATCATAATGCCTAATTGGGTTTAATTTATTCTCTTTAATATAACGCTTTAGAACTGACCTATCCTCTTCTAAAACATCCATTAAAATTGTCTTTTCAACCTTAAATTTTCTATCTAGAGGATCTCCCTTTGGAGCTGAAATGCGATGTGCAAGTGCATTCTTCTTCACAAAGAATATTGCTTTTTGATCTACTGAATATAAGTTGGTTGCCTTTTTCTTAGCTGCTTTTAAAGAGTCTTTGGGTGAATTGAGGTATTTCAGAGGCTGAACATTTTTGTAAAGCGAGTATTTGGATCCTTGAAATAATCTTTCAAGAAGTAATTTCTTTCTACTTCCATTGTAAAGATTCACGCTAATTGATTCAAATATCAGGGTATCAACTCTTATTGTATCATAGATATGAAACTCGTTCACATCTAATGCAGAATACGTAAAAATTCTTCCATTTTCTTTCAAAAGTAATGAGCCTTCTACAGCATTATCGCTGACGTTAATTCTACAATTAACAGCATCACCATTAGTAAAAACTACCTTTCCAGGCATAAATATTATTTCTAACTCTTGAGAAAGAATTGATTGACTCCACACTAAAGCGACTATGAAAATTGAGATTTTCATAGTCGCTAAAATAAAAAAAACCCACTCAGTTGAGTGGGCTCTTTCAATGATTCCTGTCGCGTAGCGACTAAGCCAAACTCAGCTCCACACTTCGATTCACAAAGTCAGTAAGCGATTTTCCTTCCAACATGCCTTGCGAGAGCAATGCAAGATCGTATGCCTGCTTCGCCAGCTTTTGCTTGTCTTCATCTGAGTCAGCTTCCAATATCTTCTTTGTCATGGCATGGTTCGCATTCACAGATACTGATAGTGTCATCGGCATGTCGCCAAACATCATAGGACCACCACCGGTTGCCTGCATGTCTTTCATTCGTCGGATAAACTCCGGCAAAGTGATCGTCACTGGCAGGTCATCAGTCGCCATTGGCTGAACTGCCACGCTGTTGTTCTTGTCATCGATCGCCTTTTCAAAGATTTCTTTGATGGTCTCCTGCTCCTTATCAGAAAGCACGGACTCTTTCTTCTCATCTTTGTCGATCAACTTATCGATCACATCGGCATCTACCCGCTGAAGCTGGAACTTGTCATTCTTCTGCTCCAGATGATTGATAAAGTGTGGGTCAATCGGGCCGGACAGCTCAATTACATCATAGTTACGCTTCTTGGCAGTATCGATATAGCCATGCTGTTTGTCCTTATTGGTGGTGTACAGTGCCACAACGTTTTCGTCTTTGTTGGTCTGGTTTGCTTCAATGTGCTTCTTGTATTCTTCTATAGTAAAGTGCTTGCCATCAAGATTTTTTACCAATGCTAAATCTTTCGCTTTCTCGTCAAACTTCTCTTCAGAGATCATGCCGTACTTCACGAATACACCAATGTCTTCCCACTTCTCCTCATATCCTTTTCGATCGTTTTTAAAAAGTTCTCCAAGCTTGTCTGCTACCTTTTTGGTAATGTATCCGTTGATTTTCTTCACATTAGAGTCCGACTGCAGGTAGCTTCGGGATACGTTCAGTGGAATGTCCGGTGAATCAATCACTCCGTGCAATAGTTGCAGGAATTCCGGCACGATATCCTTCACCTCATCGGTGATGAATACCTGACGAGAATACAGCTGAATTTTATTTTTCTGCATCTCGAAATCCTTCTTCAACTTAGGGAAGTAAAGCACCCCGGTCAAATTGAATGGATAATCAACATTCAGGTGAATCCAGAAAAGCGGCTCATCGCTGAATGGATATAAAGTCTTGTAGAAATCGAGGTAATCCTGATCCTTCAGATCACTTGGAGATTTCGTCCATATAGGGTCAGTATCATTGATGATATTATCAACCTTTTTGGTTTTGTATTTAGGCTTGCCATCCTTGTCTTTTCCATCCTCAATCTGTTCTTCTTTCGTACCGAATTTGATTGGGATCGGCAAGAACTTCGAGTATTTGTCAAGGATGCCCTGCAGTCTGTGTTCTTCCAGGAATTCCTCAGAATCATCGGCAATGTGAAGGATGATATCAGTTCCGCGTTTTTTACGCTTCCCTTTTTTGATCTCAAAGTCCGTCTCCCCGGTACAGGTCCAGTGAGCAGGCTCAGCACCTTCCTGGTGAGAGAGCGTGTCGATCTCCACCTTCTTCGCCACCATGAATGCCGAGTAGAACCCAAGACCAAAGTGACCAATGATCTGCTGGTTATCCGCTTTGTCTTTGTACTTCTCGATGAATTCTGTAGCACCGGAGAAAGCGATCTGGTTGATGTATTTTTTTATCTCATCAGCCGTCATCCCGATTCCATTGTCGGAAATGGTGATCGTTTTCTTTTTCTTATCGAATGACACTTCGACAGTGAGATCACCCAACTCCCCGGTGTATTCACCCAGCTGTGCCAGTTGTTTGATCTTTTGCGACGCATCTACTGCGTTAGAAACCAACTCACGCAAAAAGATCTCGTGATCGGAATACAGGAATTTTTTAATGATCGGAAAGATGTTTTCCGTGTGTATTGAGATTGTACCTTTCTCTGCCATCGTCTGATTACAATTTTTTGTTGTTACTCAGGATGGCTAAACTCAAATTCTATTCCAGAGGCAGAAAACTGACAGGTTGGCAGAAACGTGCAAGGGGGCATGCCCCTTACACGATAATTTAACTACCCTATTCTTCTGACGCCACCTTGTCGTTGGTAATTATAAAGAGCGAGAACGCACCCATCGCCATGACCAGATCTCTTACGGCAACATCCACATAAGACCATGTGGCAATTAAAGAAAACGCAATGCAAACCAGCCAGGCACCCACAATGAAGGAGCCTATTTTGGGTCTTACCAACACAATGATTCCGGCAATTATTTCGATAATGCCCACCACAATCATAAATGTGGATGGATCAAAAGGAAGTACATCCGCAAAGCCTTGTGACATGTACAATCTCCACTCTGTCAGCAGATTGGTAAACTTATCCAGTCCAGCAACGATGGGAACAATACCATAGGTGTATTTCATCATCGTTTGTACGAATTGAACATTTGAATTCATAATTAAAATTTTTGGTTAAAATCATGGGTTAGATTATACTCGATTCGAAAGGATACAAAACCGTGTAACTTTTTTCCGCGTTGGCGATCTAAACCGAAAAGAATAAAGATGATAACCTCTTACAAAAGCACCGAGGACGCTCCCGGGATGAAGGAGTCTGATATTATTAGACGCATTCTGAGTGGCGAGAAAGAACTCTATGAAATTCTGGTGAGGAGGAACAACCAGAAGTTGTTTAGATGTATTCGCGGGTATCTTTCCGACGAGGAGGAGATTAAAGACGTGATGCAAAACAGCTACCTCAAAGCTTTTGATAAGCTAAGTCAATTCAAACTTCAGGCTTCATTTTCTACCTGGCTGATCCGAATCGCTATGAATGAAGCGTTGGTACGATTAAAGCAAAAAGGAAAAATTGTAGAATTGAATGTGAAGGACATGGTAGGTTCAGAAAACGGATTGGACGATAATGTATACCGAGAACACAATCCACAGAGCCGAATGATCAGAAAAGAAGGCAGGGAGCTCCTGGAAAGAGCCATTGGAGATTTGGACGCAATTTATCGAACGACTTACATCATGAAGGAGCTCGAAGAAATGAGCATAGAGGAAATTGCCGACGTTTTGAACATTTCAGTATCCAATGTAAAAATCAGGCTCCACCGGGCGCGATTGATGTTGCGGGAAAGCCTTTACGAATTGTCTCAGGACAAGGACCTCTTTGAGTTTGGATTCAGCAAATGTGACGATATCACTGAGCGGGTGATGAAGGCCATTCAATGATCACCTAATCCTATCCGCACTTCTCACCAGCTTTTCATCTTTTCGAATGAAGCGGTTCGCCAGGAAGTTATTAAGCATGGCCACAATCGGGAGGTAGAAACCGATAAGATAACTCCCAACAAGGTTGGGGTCAAAAAGCTGATTTGCCTTGCTTGTGTACACGTATGATCCAACAAGAGTTGCGGCAGTTAACAAAGAGAATAGGGCATTTAACTTGACCTGCGTCATGCGATTTTTATAGCGGGTGATGGAAAAAAACATCACTAATGCAGCCGCAATAGCTCCAACAGATAACAGAAATGTATTCTGGGTTCCTAAAAGCTTTACTTCATCAGAAGTGTCACTTCTTAGCTCATATCTTAATTCAAATGCATTCATTATTGCATACTCATATTCATCTTGCTCGACCTCAGGATTGTCCTGAGACTTTCCCCAGATTGGAAAAAAGAGCATGAGAATCATCGCGATTGCAGCGATGGTCATGAAGATGGTCTGTACTCGTTGTAGCATTTTTTTCTATTTAGGGGCCCTGTTAGGTTAGATGTCATGCTGAACTTGTTTCAGCATCTATACAGTGTTTCGCCAATAGACTCTGAAACAAGTTCAAAGTGACAGTTACAATTATAATAATTGCAAATATGAACGGAAACACCCATCAAATGGAAGTAATACCGCAATTTTGTCGCCGTGAGGTATTTCATGGATATCAGTTATCGGGGCACGAACTATAGTGGCTGGCAGACTCAGCCGAATGGGGTGACGGTACAAGAAGAAATTGAAAAAGCAATTTCAACGGTTCTGCAAACCGAAACACCCATCACAGGGAGTGGACGTACAGATGCCGGTGTACACGCCATCCAGCAGGTTGCACACTTTGATGCAGATAATATTGAAACGGAAAAGCTGGTTTTCAAACTGAATTCATTTTTAGGTACGGACATTTCTGTGAATGGAATCCGGCCGGTGAAGGATGAAGTAAGTGCGCGTTTTGAGGCAACCTTCAGAAAATATCATTATCACCTACACCAGGCCAAAGACCCATTTAAAACTGGCCTTTCCTATTACTTCCGTCCGGAACTTAATGTCGAGTTAATCAACGAAGGATGTGAAATAATTAAAGGGTGGCAGAACTTTGAGTGCTTTAGTAAAGTTCATACCGAGGTGAATCACTTTAATTGTGACATCTTTCAGGCAAAGTGGACACAGGATGGCACCAATCATTTATTTGAGATCACGGCCAATCGCTTTCTGCGCGGCATGGTCCGTGCCATTGTTGGAACCTTGATTGACGTGGGGTTGGGAAAAACAAGTTTGGAAGAGTTGAGTTTGATTTTGCAGAGCAATGATCGGAGCATGGCAGGAAGAGCCGTTCCAGCAGAAGGGTTGTTTTTGCAAGAGGTGATTTATCCGGAAGACATTTATATCGACTGATTTGGAAAAAGAAAAAGCAAGCGGAAACATTGTTGACCTGACGGTTTTAAAAAGGCTGTTTGTCTTTGCGAAACCTTACATTGGGGTATTCTACTTTTTGGTGTTTCTCACCATTGCATTGAGTATTGCTGGGCCACTGCGCCCATTGCTGATACAGAAGGCGATAGATAATAATGTTGCTCAAGGGGATTATCCCGGATTGGTGAATATGATCCTGCTGTTAATTGGATTGCTCGTAATTCAGGCGATTATTCAATATCTGCATACGTTTTATTCGGGTTGGCTGGGGCAAAATATCATCAAAGACATTCGGATCAGGCTGTACCGACACATTCAAAGCCTCAAACTTTCTTTTTTTGATAAAACCCCAATCGGGAGGCTGGTAACCAGAAACATTTCTGATATTGAGACACTCGCAGAAGTCTTCAGTACAGGTATTGCCGGAATCATCGCTGATGTGATGCAGTTATTGGTTATCCTCGGATTCATGTTTTGGATGGACTGGTCACTGACACTTGTAAGCTTGTCGCTTCTCCCGATTTTACTTTTTGCCACCTATGTTTTCAAAGAAAAAGTGAAGGTAGCTTTCAACGAAGTACGGGCGGCCGTTTCCAACCTCAACTCGTTTGTGCAAGAGCATATCACTGGGATGAATATCGTGCAAATATTTAATAGCGAGCAGCGAGAGTTCGAAAAATTTAAAGAAATCAATAAAGAACATCGGAAAGCCAACATCAGATCGGTACTTTACTACGCAACTTATTTCCCGGTAGCTGAGGTTATTCAGGCCGCAGGGATCGGTTTGATCGTGTGGTATGGAGGAGGTCAGATGATCCAGGGGAATGTGGAGTTCGGGATGCTGATTGCTTTCATTCTTTATTTGCAGATGTTTTTCCGCCCGATCCGTATGATCGCCGATCGTTTCAATACGCTGCAAATGGGAATCGTTTCGTCCAATCGAATTTTGGATTTAATTGACAACACCGATCACATCCAGGACAATGGAACGCATGAGCCAGACCATGTGAAGGGGGACGTGAAGTTCAAGGAAGTGAAGTTTGCGTATGTGGAGGATGATTATGTGCTAAAGGATATCTCCTTCGAAGTAAATGCCGGAGAAACAATCGCGCTGGTTGGAGCAACTGGAGCCGGAAAATCATCGGTTATAAACTTATTGAGTCGATTCTATGAAATCAACGAGGGCAACATTTATGTTGATGGAACGGATGTTAGGGAATACAACCTCCAAAACCTGAGAAGTCACATTGCAGTGGTACTTCAGGATGTCTTTTTGTTTTCTGACTCCATCTACAATAACATCACGCTTCGCAATCCTGAGATTTCCAGAGAGAAAGTATTGGAGGCAGCTGAAATGGTTGGAGCACTTCCATTTATAGAAAAGCTTCCTGGAGGATTGGATTACAATGTACAGGAAAGAGGAGCCACCCTTTCCGTGGGCCAGCGTCAGCTGATCTCTTTTGTACGGGCCATGGTCTATGATCCAAAAATCATTGTTCTGGATGAGGCAACATCATCTGTGGATACAGAAACCGAGGAGTTGATTCAGTCTGCTATACAAAAGATGATGTACGGACGTACGTCGATAGTAATTGCTCATCGTTTATCCACCATCCAAAATGCCAATCAGATCCTGGTACTGGACAAAGGTGAGATTGTAGAGCGTGGCAACCATGAAGAGCTTCTTAGAAAAGATGGGTACTATGCTCACCTTCATCAGATGCAGTACAAAGAGGTTGCAAAGGCTGTATAATTCACCTGTATATTTGAGAATATGAAGCGAGCAAAGCAGATCTATCTGGCGATTATCATTGTATGTTTGATCATTATTGCCTGGAGTACCTACTACACGCTGGGAGGATTTGATCCGGTAGAAATATTTGTAATGGATGGGAAGGAACGAACGGTAATTGGGAAAGAATACATCGAGAAGTATGATTATTCTAATTACTCTCAAAGACTTGAGGAAACAAAAGCTGCTATTGATTCAGGCACTTTGAAAGGCATGCTCACCTATGTTGAATTTAAAAATGATACCATTGGGGAAGACTCAGTCCATTATTTTGTCGGTGCATCAATAGATGAGGTGAAAAATGTGGTCATGCTACCGGCAGGCTTTGATTATAAAGAATTCAAGACGGATAAGATTTTTAAAATATTCATTACTCAGCACACGCTTGTTAGACCTACTCCTGACGAAATAGATGAAATCATGGAGGTGAAAGCTATCGAAGAGGGAGTGGTGCTTCAACCGGTATCTTTTGAGCTTTACTATAAAGACAACAGCCTGAGTGTAGAATATTGGGCAAAGTAATCAAGCTACTTCCTCCCCGGCTAGCTGCTTGTCATGTAGCTCCTTATACGCTCCATTTTTGGCGAGCAGTTCATCATGTGTGCCTTGCTCCACTACCTTGCCATCGTCCAGCATAACCACTTTGTCCGCGAGCTTAGCTGATGAGACCCTATGTGAAATAATAATTGAAGTTCTGCCTTGCATGATTCGTTGCATGGCGTTGAGAATGGCATTCTCCGTTTTGGTATCTACAGCTGAAAGTGCATCATCAAGGATTAGAATTTTCGGCTCTCGCGCGATGGCTCGGGCAATGGATACCCTTTGCTTCTGGCCACCTGATAACGTAATACCCCGTTCACCCAGTCGTGTTTGGAACCCATTTTTGAATTCTTTGATGTTATCCAGCACGTCCGCATCTGCAGCTGCCCGTTCTATCTCTTCCCGGCTCATTTTTCGATTGCCAAAGGAGATGTTGTTCTCTATCGTATCTGAAAAAAGGAAAACGTCCTGGGGTACATATCCAATCTGGCTTCTTAATGAGGACAGGCTATAATCCTTCACTCCTACTTGGTCAACTTCTATTTTACCACTGTCAATATCATACAGGCGGCAGACCATATTGGCAATGGTGCTTTTCCCCGATCCGGTGGTTCCCACAATAGCGATAGATTCTCCTGGCCTCACTTCAAATGAAACATCTTTCAAGGCGTGTATGCCTGAATCCGGATAGGTGAAATTGACTTTGTCAAAAACGATATGACCATCAATTTCTCTTTCAACTTCCTTCTCAGAAATGATGTCTGTTTTGGTATTCAAGAACTCATTGATCCTGCGCTGAGAAGCAGCGGCCCGCTGAATGATAGAGGTGATCCAGCCCAATGCAGTTACCGGCCAGGTGAGCATATTCACATAGATGATAAACTCGGCAATGTTACCTGTGCTTACCTCTCCATTAAATACCTGAATGGATCCAACCCAAACAGTTAGAATAACACTTAATCCAATCAGACCCATAATGAGAGGCATGAAAAGCGCTTGCACAAAAGATAGCTTGAGCGATTTGTCCCGATAGTCTACACTCTCCGTCTCAAAATTATTGGCTACCTCTTCTTCTCGCACGAAAGCTTTGATTACCCGAATGCCCGAAAAAGCCTCTTGCACATATGTGGACAGTCCGGATAAGCTTTCCTGAATTTCAGTAGAACGTTTGTTAATGATATTGCTCACAAAATATATACTTACAGAAAGCACTGGTAGCGGAAGAAGGGAGTAGAGTGTAAGCATTGGGTTGATGGAGACCATATATGGGATCACCATCAGGAATAAGGTAAAAAGATTGATACCGTACATGATGGCCGGACCAACGTACATGCGTACCTTGCTTACATCTTCTGAGATGCGTGCCATCAGGTCACCTGTATTGTTCTTCCTGTAAAAACTTAGGGGCAGGGTTTGGTAGTGCTCATAGATCTCATTTTTCAGGTCATACTCTATGTGACGAGACATCACGATGATGGTTTGGCGCATGAAGAAAAGAAAGACTCCTCTGAGAAGTGCCGATACTAAAATGAGGACAGCAAGTATGACAATACTAGATCCGATAATCTCCACGGTATCACCTTGCAAATCAAAGCCTTCAAATGATGAGAAGATATCGTAGCTACGACCTAAAATATCGAAAGCATAACGCACTATTACTGCGGGAACAATCGCAAAGAAATTTGCAATAATGATAAATAAGGCACCAAAAATTAGGTGAAACTTATATTTAAGCAAGTATTTATTTAAGTATCCTAGGTCTTTCACAAAATTTTATAAAGGCCTGACAGCCAATGTGTTTTGGTTAAAATAAGATATTTTTGCAGCCCTATTTCTCCATAGTGCAACTGCACCCGAGAAAGAAGGTTCAAAATTAGATTAAAGTTCATTTACAATGTTAGATACCCAACCCCAAGTAAAATCGAATAGTGTATTCGATCAAATGGCTGATCTCCAGCATGAGCAGGTAGTTTTTTGCAGAGATGAAGCCACTGGTCTTAAAGCAATCATAGCCATTCATAACACCGTTCTTGGCCCCTCAATGGGCGGTACTCGCATGTGGAACTATGCCTCAGACGAGGAAGCGTTGAATGACGTGCTAAGACTTTCAAGAGGGATGACGTTCAAGTCTGCTTTAGCCGGATTAAACATCGGTGGAGGAAAAGCAGTGATCATCGGTGATGCAAGAAAGATGAAGAACGAGCCATTGATGCGACGTTTTGGCAAGTTCGTGAATAGCCTGAATGGAAAATATTACACGGCTGAAGATATGAACATTACCATGCGGGATATTGAGTACATGAGCATGGAAACTCCATTTGTTGTTGGTAAGCCGGAATATATGGGTGGATCAGGAGACCCAAGTCCCATGACAGCTTATGGCGTTTACATGGGCATGAAAGCAGGAGCGAAGAAAGCCTATGGACTAGATTCACTTGGCGGAAAAAATATTCTAGTTCAGGGAGCCGGTCAGGTAGGAAAATATTTGGTGGATCACCTGATCGAAGAAAATGCCAACGTGTTTATCGCTGATATTTTTGAAGATAAGATCAAAGCGATCACAGATAAGCACGATAAAGTTTCTGTAGTAGATCCAAACAAAGTATTCCAGATGGAGATGGATATCTATGCGCCTTGCGCGATGGGTGCCACATTGAACGATGATACCATTCCTGAGCTAAAGTGTGCTGTGGTGGCAGGAGCTGCGAATAACCAGTTGGCCAATGAGCAAAAGCACAGTGCAATGTTGAATGACCATGGCATCATTTATTGCCCGGACTTTCTGATCAATTCAGGTGGAATTGCCAATGTTTATCATGAATATTTGGGTAATTACAACAAGCAAAGAGTCATCGCCTCTACGGAGCACATTTTTGATGTATGTCTCGATGTGTTGAATCACTCAGAGGATAACAAAATCGGGTCACACGAGGCTGCACTTGAATTAGCGCTTAGACGAATCGAGCAAGTGGGAAAAGTTAAACTTGGAGAATAAAGAATAATCCCACATCTTCAGTTGCCGAAAGTGGATAACTGTAAAATTTTGAAATAGGAGAAGTAAGAAGGCAAAGGCCGAATAAACATGCTAAACAGACGAATACTTAGAGTAAAAGCCATGCAGGCATTATATGGATATTTCACTGCAGTGGAATCCATGAAAGAGGTGAAAAGAAATGAGCTGGAAGAAATGCATGCACTGGATCCTGCCAAGCATGATTTTGCGGATAAGGCACTTTTTGAAGCAAGGAAAAAGCATGCAGTAAAGCTTTTTAACAAAAACCTGCTGGCGGGCAAAGTAGAGAAAACCGGAGATGCAGATGAAGAAGTGGTGGAGAATGTGAATGCTGCACTTTCTGAATTTGAAAGCCAGATTCACAAAGAAGCCAGAGCCAGGAAAAATGATATGATGAAAGAAGCTGAACGGCTTCAGGATACGTATTTGAAATTATTACTTCTCCCTATTGAAATTGAACAACGCGAGAAGCTGGATAGTGAAAAAGAGGACAAAGCATACATTGCTAAGGAAAAAAAGATATATCCATTTATTGGTAACGATCTTGTCAGACAATTAAAAGAATCTGACCTCTTGCAAAAAGAGGCAACACGGGCAAGTGCTTCCTGGGATAATGAGCAGGACGATATTAAATCGTGGTACCGGGAGCAAATCCGAACCGCTGAGCCATTACAACATTTTTTCGGGGGAAAAAAACCAGAAGATCTACCTGAAAATGATATTGTTTTGGAGCTTTTCAAGCGTGTAGTATTTAAAAATGAAGCAATTGCCTCTTACCTGGAAGCCAACCACCTGCACTGGGTGGAGAATCAGCCCATAGTGAAGAGCATGGTAGTGAAGACGATCAAAGCTATGCAGGATGGGGAAGGGTTCGAGTTGGCTGAACTGACCAAAAATGGAGAGGAGGATTTCAAGTTTTTGGAACGGCTTTTCAATGATGTGATTAATCAGAATGACTTCCTGGAAGAGATCATTCAAAGCAAGACCATGAACTGGGATGTGGATCGAATTGCGCTCACTGATAGGGTGATTTTGAAGCTGGCACTGGTGGAAATGATGAACTCACCAAGCATTCCGGTCAAGGTGACAATCAATGAAGCCATCGAAATCTCTAAGATGTACAGCACGCCGAAAAGCAAACAATTTGTGAACGGTGTTTTGGATGTACTCTCAAACGAGCTAACTTCGAGTGGTAAAATTCGTAAGAGCGGTAGAGGCCTTATCGATAACAAGTAAACAATAACGACAATGAGCAGATCAGGCGGTTCTTTTTTCGCATTTTTATTGGGAGTAGTCACTGGTGGTGTACTCGGGATTCTTTATGCTCCTGATAAAGGAACTAACACCCGTGATAAACTCACCTTCCAACTGGATAAGTTGAAAAAGCAGCTTGAAGGGTTTGTGAATGATGTAGCAGAAGGAAAAGACGTCTTTGGCAATGAAGCTAAAGATCAGGGTGAAAAAATTGTGAAAGATGCAAAAGACAAAGCGGAGCGTCTGCTTGATGATGTAAACGGCCTGATAAGTCAAATTCAAAAGGATTAATCCCCGTCCTTTAACATTTCATTAAGACTTTTGAAACCATATCTTTCGTAGATTTGTATTTCAACTGGTTAAAATTTAACAAAGTAGAGTGATGAACATAACAAAGATCTTTTTAGGAGTGATTGTGGCAGCTGTAATGTTTAGCTGTGGCAATAAGGAAATGGAATCAAGAATTACCAAACTGGAAGGCAGAGTGGCAGCTTTAGAAGGTAAAGGTGGTGTAGCAAGAGCTAATCCAACTGCTCAGCCTGTTGCAGTAAATAATACCACGCCAGCCGCTACTCCAGCAGAAAAACCGGATGGTCCTCTTCCTGCTTTTCAATTTAATGAAAAGCTACACGATTTCGGTACCATTAAAGATGGAGATGTAGTTGAGCACGTTTTCTCTTTTGTAAACGAGGGAGAAGCTCCTTTGATTATTTCTGATGCCAAAGCAACTTGTGGTTGTACGGTTCCAGAATGGCCAAGAGAGCCAATTCCGGTTGGTGGAACAGGTGAAATCAAAGTTCGCTTTAATAGTAAGAATAAGCCGGGTGTACAGAATAAGACAGTAACACTTACAGCTAATACCTGGCCAACAACTCAGCGACTTCAAATCAAAGCAAATGTGGTGAAGGAGGGTGAATAAGCTTCTGTAAGCACATCAAATTTTATTAACATTGCCCCGACATTTATCGTCGGGGCTTTTTTATTCCAAATAATACAACATGAACACAGTTTTACTACAAGCAGGAGGAAGTGACTTCACTTCTTTTTTACCGATCATTGGAATGATCGCGATCTTCTATTTCTTCTTTATTCGACCACAGCAGCGAAAGCAAAAAGAAACCAAGAAGTATCTGGAGGAGATCAAAAAAGGAGATATGGTGGTGACAGTAGGAGGTATCCATGGCAAAATCGTGGAAGTATCCGATACTACTGTATTAGTCGATGTAGATCGTGGTACCAAGCTTTTGGTTGAAAAAGCATCCATTTCTCTGGAAGCCAGCAAAAGACTGAGTGAGAAAGGAGACAAGAAGGATAAAAAATAATAAACGCATATAATGGGAGTACCCAAAATATTTGGAAATTGGAAAGTGGTATTGCTCTCTTTTTTGGGAGCTACCATTTTCTGGTTTTTTAGT
Organism: Ekhidna sp.; assembly: GCF_965247405.1. Lineage (GTDB taxonomy): Bacteria > Bacteroidota > Bacteroidia > Cytophagales > Cyclobacteriaceae > Ekhidna. The sequence continues at coordinate 1,755,035 of NZ_OZ252014.1, read as the reverse complement.
GCTTTGGGGAAAGACTATAATTCCAGGATCAACTACCCGATTGAATTTGTGTACAACAAAGACAGCCTGGTAGCGATCACACCACTCCCTGAGTACGTAGACATTGATGTATCCGGAGGAGGTTGGGATCTTTTTCGTGAGTCTTTTTGGTTTGGTAGTGATCCCATTGTTTTTGAGCTGGACAATCCGGCCGCCATTCGTTACCTAACGCGTCCCACTATTTTACCCATCATTTCTGATCAGCTGGATGAGTATCGTATCAATTTTCTATTTACAGATACGCTCTTCATCGATATTGACCGGAAGGTGTCTAAAAAAGTTACTTTGAAGATCGATTCTGTCAATATCAGTATGGATGATGATTATAGAATCATTTCACCAATAAGATTGATTCCGGATACGGCAGTTATCCAAGGGCCTACGAGCTTTATTGACACGCTGGAGTCTAGTTATACATTCAAATTAGAAGAAGAGAGCCTTGATAAAACATACGATCGATTCGTAAAACTGGGACTACCTGAATCTTATGGCATCCATTCAGATCCTCCTACCGTGCATGTTCAATTTGAAGTAGATCGTTTTGATCGACTCGAACTAAATACAACCGTAGAGCTGCAAAACTTCCCATCTGATTCTTCGGCCTTTGTAACCGATCCCAACATTGTTGTTCAGTTTGTGGTACAGCAAGAGTTACGAGAAGATTATTTTGCAGATGATTTTAAAGTAGTGGTGGATTATAATCTAATCAACCCAACGGACTCAACAGCTCCGGCGATTGTGGTTTTTCATCCTGAAAATGTAATTGAGGTTGAGGCCATCCCTGATTCCTTAGCGATCACCTATGTCAAATAAGCCACATATAGTGGGAATTACCGGAGGAATTGGCTCTGGAAAGACCACAGTCTGCAAGATCTTCGAGACGATGGGTGCGAGGACTTATTACGCAGATGATCGTGCCAAATGGCTCATGGAAAACGACGACCAATTGATTAAAAACATCAAAGCACTGTTTGGAGAAGAGGCTTACCGAGAAGACAAACTCGACAGAAAGCACATCGCGAGTATGGCATTCAAGGATGATTCTTTGTTGGAGCAATTGAACGGACTGGTACACCCGGCTGTCAGCCACGATGTGGTAAAGTGGATCGATGAGAACCAAGATGCAAGGCTCTTACTAAAGGAAGCCGCACTGCTCTTTGAAACAGGATCATATAAGGCTTTGGACAAAAACATTCTGGTCACAGCTCCTGAAGATATTCGAATACTGAGAGTGGTTTCCCGGGATAGTCACAGGTCTGAACAAGATGTGAAGAACATCATTGAAAATCAAATGAAAGACGAGGAGAAACGACCACTTGCTGACTTTGTGATTGAAAACGATGGGAATCAATCAGTCATTAAGCAAGTGATGAACATTTACGAAGAGCTAATCGTCGCATAATATCTGATCAAATTCTTCTCGCGCATAGGCTTTTGAGAGAATAAGCTTGCCCTTCTGATCTACGTAGCTCACGACATGAAATCCTGCTTTATCGAGATGCTGGTCTGAGAAAAACAGTGGACTTTCTGCAGTTCCGATATTAAAGATGTCTGTAAACTCTGGTTTGAGCAGCTCGCCGAACCGGTTGCTGATCAAACCGTATCGCCCGTATTTAATAAAGCGGTAAACCGTATGTAGATCGTTTTCTACTACCACATTCATACTTTCAAATGGTTCATAAACCGGCTCCTCGTCTTCGTCGATTACCCAATATTGCTGACCGTCTTTCACCAAATAGGTAGTGTCATTCCATTGCATCACTTCATCGTAGCTGAACGATAACACTTCCTGACTTGCATAATCGATGATTCCAAACTTGCCTTCTTTTTTTGCAAGGTAGTTTTGATCGAAACGAACCAAACGAGTCTGATATCCCGTCTCAATCAACTCATTAATTACCGGATCATAACATCCTATTTTTCCATCAATAAGTGTCAACACTAAACCGTCCTTTTCATCGATACTGTCAAAAACCGGATTCAAAATCCAATTCCCATTCATGTGTATTAAACCCTGCTTTCCTCTTACCTGCACCTTGACAAGGCTATCATTCAAGAAATTTGTTTTTTCGAAGCGACCAGATATAGCTACTTCGCCAAGTTGATTGTAAATGAAAGTTTCATCCACATCTATAATGCTTACATATCTTGGCTGATTGGGAAGCACGGTTATTTTTTCGTCTTTCAACAAAATTTGATTACCAGTATTGAACATCAAGTGCTTTTCTTCATCCTTTATTACAAGTGCAGCATGATTATTTAAAAGCTTAATGGAATCATATTCTCGTGAGGGAAGCAGACTCCCTTTTCTGGGCAGCAGCATCCAGTCCAGGTCTGTTTTTATGGCTAGCCATCCATCGTTAGATTCCAGGTAGGGAAAATATTTATCCATCAAATCCTTTTCGGATTGGTTGTAAAGCCTGTAGCCCTGATCAGCTCTTAGATACCAGCCGGATGCCTCGGGATATATCTCGTATTCCCCCCAGGGAATCAAAAAATGTAGTGTTGAATCCAGCAGACATTCACGCTCCCCACGAAAGCCGATCAGTGCATTCTCATTTACCAACTCGATATCATCGAATTTAAATTCCAACGATAGCCCTCTTTGTTCTATTTCGTCTAAAATCAATGCTTCGGTATACACAGCAAATAAGCCGTCTCTTTCAAAAATCCAGAAACTGCCTTCTCTGAAAATATCGTCATAGATGCTTTCTGCAATTTGAAAACCTAAATAGCTAACCAACCCCCACTTTTCATTTTGTTTGACTTTTATCCACTTGGAGGACAACACCTCCGCAGCTTGCAAAGGTGAATCGATGATTTTGAATCCGCTTTTATGATATAAGTACCAGTCACCGTCCTGCTGAACTAAGCCAATGCTATTGCTCAGATCTTTGTAGTCTGTTACCATGCGTAAAATCGGTAAGCCTTTTTTGGTAACTATCTGACCTCCTGAGGGCGTTTCTACAAACACCCAACTATCTGTGGAGAGAGTACACTTGTATTGGGCTGCTATGTCTGTGAATAGTGGACTAATCTGTTGGTTACCCGACTGATCAAAAAAACCAATTCTATTTTCACTTACAACCGGAAAAAGTTGCAATTCCAGAAGCTCTTTAGCCATTGTTATCGAGTCTTTTAATGGATGGACAGTCATGCTGGCATCATTGTCCTGAAAAAATAGCACGTCAGCAGCCCGCTTCTTTAACGCGGGTACGGAGGAGAGTGAAATAAATGATATGTAGTTTTCTATAGCGTGAGAGGCGGTGGACACTTTCAATATGTATTGCTCTACTTTTTTTCTATGCCGTGAGTAGGGATGTTGATCCAGGTATGAATAGTAATCTTTGAGTGTTCCGGAGCTTTCAAGAACTTGCCACCGCATCAAATCCAGGAGTGAATCTGCTTTCGGACGGAACACAGACACTGGATGATCTGAAATGAAATTGATCAGGGCCGTTTGTGATCGCTTGCTTTTCGCAGCATCATACTCAATGCTATCCTTTTTGAAGGTTAGGATGTCCTCATAGACCGACTGAGGGTAGTTTCGTTGGTATTTGAGAATATTTCCAATTGTCAGATTCTTCAGTGTGTTTTGGAATGCCCGATCTCTGATCTTTTCAGATAGCAACTTTATTTGATCGTGAGTAACACCATCCGACACCAGATCATCTTTGATTTCTTCAGTCGCGTTTTCGTAGGCTTTCAGTGATCGTTCAATAGCAACTCTAGCCGTATCGATATTATAGGCGATGAAGTCATGATCGAAAAATAGTTTTGCATGGTAGAAGCTGATCCCCGGGTTATTGGGCTCTTTCTCATAACCTTTTGTAATTAGCTCGTAGGCCTTATCATACTCTTTTTTTTCCATCGCTTTTTGAATGCGATTGACAGTCCCGAAAATGATCAACTGCGGGAAAAGCAAGACATAGAGGAATGATTTTACCATCTCACGGCAAATTAACGCAACAAATGAATCTCTGTTGGGTGCAAGGTTAAACTAACTTGCTGGAAAAGAAATTGACCTATTCACTTAGAATAATTCGGGATAATTATTATATTAGCTATCTACATTTACAGGCGAGTAAATTAGGCGGTGATTAGATTCGACAACTCGTCGGATCGAAGTTCGATCCAACCAGCACATTGGGATCGGCTATGGGAGTACGAAGGTGCTCCCTTTTTTTGTGCCTAATCCAATTTAAATTCAAGTTTCAATTCTTCTGTCGATGGAGTTCTTTCAGTACCCTCCAGGTCAAAAGCATAGTGCGGGGTGTTGCCACAGACATCCTCCAGGCGTGGGTCTATGAGCATTTCCAATGTTTCAGAATCATCCAGCTGCCAGAGCAGGCGGAATTTTTCCGGACTATCGAACTCCACTCGTGATGGTAAGATTTGACCGCTTTCACCCCGAATGAAAAGCATACGCTTAGCTAAAGGTTGATCCAACGGATGATCAGTGACAACATGCAAAACACCAACATTTTTACGCTCAGCTCTCAGTGCCCAGCTATTGATGTTCATGGCACGTTCCAATGGATTGGTGGCATTGATGGTTTGAGAGAATGCGGATTTCAATGGCTCTCCACTTGCTCCTTTCCATTCCTTGCTGATTTTTAAGGTATAGCTGTTGCCGGCCTTTAATACATCGCCCAGTGTCATGTTTGGACCAACGCCTTGCTTCACTCTTCCCGGGTGGAGGAGCAGCGTCAGGCGTGTATGGTTGATGTTCCATAGACCCTCAGGTATGATCACGAAAGGGTCTACCAGTTCACCTCCCTTTTCATCCACGATGGTGATATAATCATATGGGTTTTGCAAGCTCATTGGAGCAGAGAAATACACATAAAACCGTAGCAGGTTTGCTGGTACTTCCTCCAGCCGAGGGATAAAGGAAGTAACTTCAGGCTGTGAGGTTTCTGGTGGATCAAAGGAGGCGATATCTGTAAATTCTGCCTCTTCTGCTATGTTTTCATTCAGCAGTACGTCTAGCTTGGGGTACGAGAAGGTGACGTAATATTGAACCTTAGGGTCTGGTAAAAACTTTGGCTTGAAGGAAAGGTGATTATCTGCAATGCTGTACGTACCCAAAACTGCAGGTGCTCCCGGTGCTGCCTGAACATAAAAGAATGAAGACCATTCTTTAAAGCTAAAATTTTGCTTTTCAATGAGTCTTACTATTTCCTCGGGGACCAGCCGTGTAGTTATCGTTCCATAGCCAGGAGCTTTGGGTAGCGTTTTGGCGGTAAAAAAACTTTGACTAAATGCAGTACTCGACAGCAAGAAAAAATAAAGGAGGCACAGTGGGCCTCCTATTTTGATTATTCTTTTCATATTAATCACGGATAAAGCCACTCTTTTGAAAGTGAAGTTAATGCAAGCTTGCCGTTTGGCAGCCGCTGAGTGGACAGAATATACTTGGCATTGAAATCAGCAAGCTGCTGAACACCGTTACCCGAACGCGGCGTGTACTTCACGCCAGCAAGATATCCTTTCACTTCTTCTGTGATTTCTCCTTCATATGCTGCAACATCCTGTGGATCGAAAAGCAATAAAGGTAAAGCGCTATTCGACATAAGGATATAATCCTTGCCGTTGTTTTGGTAAAGCACCATATCAATCGGATAATTGCCAGACCCAAACTCCGCCACGGTTTTTCCTTTTACATGCTGTCCATCCTCAAGCTTACTTGCATCAATGGTGACTAAAGGGGTACATAAGTAAGCTGCAAGCAACTGCTTTTGATTGTTGATTTCATAAGGTAGAAAAGCCCTGACGGGAGATGCAGTTTCCCACTTTCCATGAGCTCCATGAAAAATTTCCAGGGTGTTTGCTTTTACATCTTTTGTAAAAGGATAAGGGGCCGTCCACATAGCGGATCTGAATTCTTCATTCGACAATCCAGTCACATAAATCTTGTCTCCATCGAAGGCAATGTCTGTGATGGCATCACTTCGCAGCTTGGCACCTTTTTTCCATCGGTGCTCAATTTCTGAAGATACCGGATTAGGGATTTCAACACTCGAATATGAGACATCCTCAAGGCTAGCTTCAGACATATCACCTGATGGGGTAATCTTGATCAGGATACTGGCATCTTCCAGGTCATTCGGCGTTTCCCAGCGGGATGTCCACTTTGCGCGACCTCTGGACACACTCAGGTAAACGTTTTGCGAGATGGGGTTGACTGCCATGTCATGCACCATGATGTTATCGGCAGTGGTTCCCAGCAGTCCTGCAAGCTTGTCTTCCAGGTCAGGGATGTTCAGTTTTTCTTCGTTCGTGCTCTTTTGGTTGTCTTCAAGATCTACTGCATAGATCGCACCTCCTTTAGAGTCACCAACAAATAAGATACCTTCCTGGTTAAACGCGAGCACCGATATTGAAACAATTTCAGGGGTGCCTTTTTTCATTCCCGGATCTTTGGCATGTGTAGCAAAAGCCATCAGACCGATAGCGAGGCATAAAAGTGTTTTTTGCATGGTTAAATGTTTTTATGTGAGACAGTTATCAACGGAGAAATAGGTGGAGGTGTTTTTAATCGAAAAAAGAAAGCCCATCAACTTTTAAGTAGACAGGCCTTCCGGTCATGTTGGTGATGAATCAATTGATGTCCTCACCGTTTTTGAGTTTCTCAATATTTTGGTCAATGATGGGAGGATTCAATGTATCGCCTGCAGGGACATTTTCTTTAGCAAGTTGCATGTATTTTAAAGCTTGCTTGTAATTACCCACTGCGGAGTATCCTCTGGCCAGTCCGTAGTTGGTAGGCCAGGCACCATTGTTTGCCTTATGATTGTACTTAAAGACTTCCAGGGCTTTATCACTATTTCCAGATGCGATTAACTGCCTGCCATACTGATGGATGGCTCCCGCATTGGCACCAGGGAGTTTGATCGCTTCATCCATTACCACTTGTGCTTCTTCAGTTTTACCAGCAGCAGTTAGCACGGCTCCTTTCGTAGACATGGTAGCCCAGTTTTTCTGACCAAAGAATGGGGCATTAATGGCTTGATCTGCCCAGGCGATTGCCTGCTCATGTTCACCTGCACCTGATGCATAGCGTGCTGCTGCACTGTAATTACCGGCGGTAAACCCTGCTTGATTATTCAATTCAGCCGTTAGCTGTTTTATGTGAGCACTTACCGGGTCGGCAAGTTCAATTTTGATTGGAAGCTTCTTATCCCCCCAGATCAGAGCAACGGTAGCCGAGGTAGGCTGACGGTCTATAAACTCAAAAGTAAGCCACTCATGGAAGCCCGCATCTTCGGCTTCTACCTCTACCCTTAAAGCATCGTTTTCGGGTTTGTAGAAAAAGCTGCCCCAGTGGTTGTTATCCTTAGAAAAAATCACCGTCCATGCACCTTCTTCTGCTGGCGCAACGAAAAAGCCATATTTACCTGCCGGCAAATCCTGACCTTCAATTTTCACATCATGTGAAAACTTAAATGTGGTATTCTGATCTGCTCCTGCTCGCCAAGGGGAAGGATTATCAGCCGTACTCAATCCAAAGCCCAGATTGTTGAATCCATAGGGTACCACAGCGCCATAGATGGTTCTTCCTCTGGCTCCAGGACTGCTATATTCAATGGCTACATAGCCTACACCGCCGATGTGTTGTTTCACATAGGATCGTTGACTACCTCCACCGGGAGGTGTACTCAATTGTGCTAACCCTATAAAGCTGATCAATGACAGGGTGAGCATACCAAAAAATCTTTTGCTGTAGTTCATAGTATTTGAGAGTTGGTTTTCTAATAGATGAAAACGCCCGATGGACAAATGGCCTTTTTATTTTCTATCAGGGGATTATTTTGTAGATGAATGGTTATCATTGAGTACTCAACTAATCGTTTATGAGGGATTTAAAAAATCAGCTGGTCGGTCTGGATCCAAATTTCAGATACCGGGGACTCAATCAAACACGCATCGAGACATTTAGTGATGCAGTATTTGCTGTGGCATTCACCCTGGTCGTATTATCCTCCGCAGTGCCTGAGACCTTTGATGGCCTTAGAAAATCCATTCACGATATTATTCCCTCATTTATCTGCATTGTCCTGATTGTGGTTATCTGGTATCAACATTATGTGTTTTTTCTGCGGTATGGATTACAAAATACTAAGACCGTCACGGTAAATACATTCTTACTTTTTCTTCTGTTGATCTACGTATATCCTTTAAAGTTTTTAGCCCGCTTCCTGGTGGAACTATATGGTGGATTGATCTTCGGCAGGCCTGATAACTTCATGAATAATTTTGGAGGCCAGATGAATAGTGATAACATGACACTCCTGATGACAGCCTATGGAGCTGGAGCGACGTTAATATTCGTGGCAATGACCTGGCTCTATCGAGAAGCGTATAAAAAGAGGGATGAATTGGAATTAAATGAGTATGAGACCTTTTGTACTAAAGTAAGCTTATGGCAAAACCTACTGATGAGCTCCATTCCCTTCTTATCAACTGTTGTAGCGTTTCTTCATCCCTTTGGCTATGGCGCACTGAATTATGCCATTGCAGGCTTTATTTACATGCTTTATCCACCTGTAATGATCGCATTTGGCTATCGGGTTAAGAAGAAATCACAAAAGTTATTCGGGTAGTTCAATTACCATTTTTCGGGTATTGTCTTTCATGCATAGAATAGAGAACTTTAATTCTCACCTACTCACTATGCTATGAAAAGAAAATATGCAGACCTACACTGCCATCCTCACTCGCGTGCGTTTCACTGGATGAGGCACACCAAGAATGAAAAGAAACCCGGTAAATACAATCCCTGGAATGTCGTCCTAAGTAATTTCAAGAAACAGGAAAAGGGGAAACGTGCCTTTAGCTATTCACAATGTGACCCGGTAAAGCTTTGGAATGGAGAAACAAAACTGGTCTTTGCATCACTTTATCCTTTCGAAAAAGGGTTTTATAAGGGAGGTCAGATTGATCAAAGTAAGTTGATTCGAATACTGGATGTGCTTTCTACTTCCGGTTTAGGTTTTCTAAACCCGATCAAATGGTTCCAGGCTGTTTTTGCTTTCATCACCGGAGCACCTACGATTTTGAAGATTGCACGTGCATTCCTTCAATCGCTGCTCATGCGTATGCCGATAAGAAGAATCAAATTTTTCATATCCAAAGATTACGACTACTATGAAGAACTCATTCGCGAGCGCGACTTTTTGTTGAACAAGAGCGGTGAAACCATGCAAAACCAGGTTTATATTCCAGGCATCCGACGGCTATGGAAGCGGACAAGCAAACTGAAGAAAAACTATCCAGAGTCTCTGGATGCGACCGGAAAGTATGTGGTATGCGAGGACTATAATCAGGTCAAATCCACATTGGACAGTGATGAGATTGCCATGGTGCTGACCATCGAGGGAATGCATGCATTGGGTACGGATACTCATTTGGATCAGGTAAATGATCGAATCAAGGAGCTGAAACTGTGGCCTAAGCCGGTCTTTTTTGTCACGTTTGCCCATCATTTTAATAACTACCTGGGTGGTCATGCGCATAGTATGCCAGATGCACTGCGCATATTGTCTGACCAGACAGATGGAATGAATGAAGGGATGCAGCCTCAAGGGGAAGAGGCGGTCAGACTTCTATTAGGATTAAATGAGCAGCTGGATCGAGATCCGGCGTTAGGGCGCAGGATACTCATTGATCTGAAGCATACTGCCGCAAAGTCCCGCCAATGGTATTATGAAAACATTGTAGCTAAATGTATTTCCAAAGGGGATACCATTCCGGTCATCCTGAGCCACGTAGGTTATAGTGGCTGGGACACCCTGGATCAAACCATTGAATATGCCAACAGGGAAAATGACTTTGATGAAAAGGACGGCTTCTATCCGTGGAATATCAATGCCTGTGGGGAGGATGTGGTCTGGGCAGCTAAAACCAATGGATTGGTTGGGATCTGTTTTGATCAGCGTATTCTTGGAGACAAAAAAGATAAGGTAAACAGCATAGAACTGATCTGGAAGAACCTGAAAGCGATGGTGGATGCTATCTTGAGCAGCGATCAACTGTCCACCGATCAAAAGGCGCAGTGTTGGAGCTACTTTACACTGGGGACCGACTTTGAAGGATATATAGATCCAACACAGGATTATGGCAACTCACTTTTATTTGATGATTTCGAAAAAGACCTGCATAAAAAGCTAAAGACATTGCAGGAAATTGATGGTGCAAACTATCACCTCCCGGATGGGCAGGCAGTGAGTGAAGCTGTGAGAGGTATTTGCTTCGAAAATGCCCATCAATTTCTTAAACACCACTTCTAGGATTCGATGGATGAGGGATTTGGTTCGGTGAAATTCAGTGTATTTTGAAAGATTACCCGTTTTAGGGTATTGGTTTTCAGGTAGATAGCAAGCGATCTTTGATATATCATTTCTAAACACACATTGCTATGAAAAAGATTACACGAATTGTATTTGTTGCTATTGCTCTCATTCTGGCTTTTTTCGGATACAAAAAAGTAAAGGTCAATAAAAGCTAAATCCACATTATCATTTGATAATTTTTAGTTAGCGGAATTACGTTTATTTGAAATATCCATTGAAGTTCTTCTAATAGTACCATTATTTCCACAGAATACCCCTTACTGGGTATTGTTTTTAGTCAACGGGTTGGTGACCTTTATATACATAACTAACCAACTCACTCATGCCTCCGATAAAGAAAATATTATCTATCGACGGAGGGGGGATACGAGGGATCATTCCAGGGCAAGTCCTGGTGGAGATAGAAAAAGCATTTGGTGTTCAGGTTGCCAGCGAATTCGACCTGGTAGCCGGAACCAGCACAGGTGGGATTTTGGCTTGCGCCTTTCTGCTGCCCGATGCTTCTGAGCCAACCAAACCAAAATTCTCAGCTGAGGAGGTCGTAGGCCTCTACTTTGAGCGTGGAGACAAAATCTTCGATGTTCCCTTTTTTCATAAGATCCGATCGGTAGCAGGCATCCTGGATGAAAAGTATCCGGCCAAAGGAATTGAGAATGCCCTCAACGATTATTTTGCTGCAGCCTGGCTGAAAGATCTGCTCAAACCCTGCGTCATTACCACGTACGATATTGAAAACCGAAAGGGTCACTTCTTTGGTCAGCACAAGGCGAAGGGTGACCCGGACTACAACTTCCGTGTGAAAGATGTGGCTCGTGCCACTTCAGCTGCTCCAACCTATTTTGAATGTGAGCGTGTGATATCCGAGGCAGGAAACTCCTTTGCCTTGATTGATGGAGGTGTGTTTGTAAACAACCCTTCGCTGGTCGCATACGCCGAGGGAAGAACCATCTTCAAAGACAATGGCGATGAGGCTACTGCCAAGGATATGAAAATCCTGTCCATTGGGACGGGGCATAACCGCAAATCATACAAGTATTCCAAAGCAAAAAACTGGGGCATGGCCGAATGGGTACAGCCGGTAATCGATATCATGATGTCAGGCTCGGCAGATGTAGCCCACTACCAGCTGGACAAGATCTATGGCACCATAGATAACCCCAAGCAATACCTAAGAATAGACAAGGACCTGAACCCGGACACCACCGGTATAGACCCGGACATGGACTGTGCTACACAGGAAAACATGGCCAAACTCAAGGAGTTTGGCCAGCAGCTTTTTGAAGAGAATAGAGGGAAGATAGAGGAGTGGTTGGAAACTAATAAATCGTAAAATTATGCCAGTAGAAATTGTAAAGGTTCAGAAGAATCAAGGAATGGTAACAATCAAAGTTACAATCCATCCTAATATACCCATATGGAATTATATGTATCGTGAAGATATGGATCATGATAATAGTACAGCTCAAAATCTACCAAAAGAGCATAGTCTTGGGAAGCCTCATGAATTAAATAAATCCGTGCACAATTGGGCTTTTTTAGTAAGTAATAGTTCAAAGGTGGATATCAATAATGTAGACGTTGGAATTGAATGGTTTCAAGATATTAATGGTACGGATCAATCCATCCATCAATGGAATTCAGGCAGCTTTAAGATTAAAGCTGAGAAGGGCGAATCAATTCAAGATCAAATCATAATCCAAAAGATATGAAAAAGTTACTTCTATCTCTGTCAATTTTCACGGTTTTATTTAGGCTATATGCTCAAGAAGATCAAGAAAAAGATACTATAACAATTGAGGATTACTATATAGATTTTGCTGTTCCCGACCTATCAGCACTTGGTATGTTGGGTATTGAGAATGATGAAATTGTACGGCCAGGTAATCTTAAAAAATTCGCTGCAGGTATTGCCAACTTTGTAGATACTGATGGTTCACTGAAGCAGGCATTAGCCTTAGAGTGGAACTTCATGAACACTTACAACAAAAAAAATCCAATCAATTTTGACAAGGTATGGCAACCGCGGAATTTAGCCCTATCTCTTGCAACATCGGAAGAGGATTCGCTTGGATTAAGGTTAGGATTTGGACTCAAATGGGTTCCCTTGGATAAAGGAGATCCAATGGGAGATTCGAAATTTTATTATAAAATTTCTACTGCAGCAAAATCATATTATGGTTTAGAAAGTTTTAAAAAGGAATTTGATTTCCCTCAACATGTTGAAACTGTTTTAGATTTTGGAGATCGGAGCAATGGCGACAGAGAAATCATGCTTTTGGCTGCAGTTATATCAGCATTTGATATAAGTAAACTGGATAGTCTGCGGAAAGATTTTGAGGAAAGTAAAGTAACTAACATGGATTCTTTGGTTACGAAAAGACTTGAAGACTCAATTAATGAGTTGATTTCTCAAACGAGCGGTAACCCAATTTCGACTAGAGTAGATAATGCCTTTGTAGACGCTAACCTTAACAGTAAAAAGAAACGGCAGTTAATATCAAAATATGTTGAATTGATTCTTTCATCAAATAAGGAATCGTATCAAGATTTTGAATCTTACATAGCAACAATAATATCAAAGGAGAAAGAAAAGTATAGAGAACGAAACTGGAATGCTGAAGCTTTGATGGTGGCCACTGGAGTTGTAGGACACTCCACCACCTCTACGTACAATGACCTCACTGGGGAGAAATTTTCAATTTTTGCTAGTTATGCTATGCCGACTTTGGGAGGAATGACGAAGCAAAAATTAAAGGGCCAAATGATTGTGCAATTTAAATATGAAACTGATTTTACAGGAGACTCCATTGATTTCAATCATATATCGTTAGGGTTCAAACATTTATTCGGTAACAGTGACAATAGATTATCAACAGAAGCTCTCTTTTCCAGTGCAGATACAGAGCTTTTGGAAAATAATGAGACTTCCACTGAAACTTATTTGAGATATACCATAGGGGCAGAACTGAAAATATCGGATGGAACTTGGTTAGAGATTGCTTTTGGAGGTCAAAAATTCTTTGAAGGAGAAGCAGAAGAAAATGCCATATTGACAAATTTTGGTTTTAAGCACGCTCTTAGGAACAAGCGTAGATACGATATTAAATAATCATGCAATTCACGCAATCTTTCGATTTAACTATATCTCTGGTGTTAATATTCTTCTTGTTTAGCACTGTTTGTAGTGGGGTAATGGAATTTATCAATCTTCTATTTAAGAGGAGAAATAATTATCTATGGAATACTCTTAGCAAATTATTTAATGAGGAGTATGAAAATGGTGTTAGTTGGGCAAAGGCTGTCTATAACCACCCTCAGATTGAAGCTTTTAAAAAAAATAAATCATCCACTGGCCCTTCTTACATTCCTGCTGAAGTCTTTTCTCAGGTTATAATAGAGTTGACTAGTTCGAACCTCACTGTTCCAAAAGGTATTTCTGCAGAAACATTAGACATGGAGCGTTTTAGGCAATTTGAAGACGGGGTATCTAAAATTGATACTTCAAACCAAAAGATTAGGCAGCTTTTAAATTCATTTCTTGTAAGCAGTACTTCTTTGTCTGAGTTGAAATTGAACATTCAAAAATGGTATGATGGATATATGGATCGACTGGGAGGGTGGTTCAAACGAGACAGCAAATTGATACTGATATTCGTCTCACTTGCTTTGGCTATTGGAGGAAATATAAATACTATTAGGTTAGTTGATTATTTCAAAAAAAATGATATTGAAAGAGGTAAGATGAGTAGTCTAGCTTCTGATATAATTAACTCATCAGATTCAACATTTCTCAACCCTAGTCGAGATAGAGCCTTAGGCACACTGATCCTTATAGATACATTGGGCCTTCCAATAGGCTGGAAATCTAGAAAAGAGATTGGGCTCATTATAAATAAATATCTACTTATTAAAATTGATTCCTTAGAAAAGAAAAGAATTGATAGTTTATTGGCAATTGAAGATAAGTTCTGTTTTATCAGGTCATGTGATGCTTGTCAACCAAGAGGTGGTTTTTCGGACGAAGATTGTAAATCAGCTTTTAAATGTCTGATTAAGGGGCGGATGCCCAATAGAATTGAATGTGATTCTCTTTTTGCAAGAGATCCTTATAGGGCGCTCATAACTTCCTATCTAAAAACTAAGACCATTTATAAAAGTCATATAAGCAGCTTGAAAAATATTTATGAGCAATCGCTTGCTCAGTTTATGCCCGAAGAAGTACCTTCTAATTATGTGATAAAAGCAACTTGCGATTACAACATAGGTGGTAATCCAAGAGAGCGATTTTTTACCTATTTAGGTTGGATCATTACAGCTATTGCAGGCACTCAAGGCGCATCATTTTGGTTTGAGCTATTAGTTCGTTTTGTGAACATTAGAAATAATGGTATAAAACCTTCAAAATCTTCAGGATGAATTTTTCATTATATGATTTAAAAAGGTTAGCTCCTACATTGCTGGAGATCGAAAAAGATAAAACAAAAAAAAGGCATGTCTTTGCTTGCTATGTAATGGTATTTGTATCGGGTACCATTATTTGGGCAATAATTAATGAAGGATACATCATCAATCAGTTAGATTCATTAATGATGTCCGTATGTTGCGAAGAAGTTGTCTCAGAAAGATCAAAGAAAGTAGATCAGGTGATTTACATAATACTAACGAACGGTGTAATATTCCTTATCACTCATTGGTTTATGCGCGAAGAATCGCTTCGAAAGATTAAGCTATTGAAGGATTTTATATCTGATAGTAAAGACATTAAGCCAGAGGAAAAAGATCATCTGATGAACATTTTTTACGAAGATCTCAAGAATTCAATTGTATTGGGAGATAAGTACCAAAACATTACAGTAAAATGAGAAACTTGAAGCATATATTATTGGGTTTAGTAGTCGTAAGCACGCCCTTTTTTATTTTACATCAATTCAGTTCAGTTGAGGAAAAAATCTCTGAAAGAACCAAAGAGCTAAACAGTGTAGAGAGAGAATTGTACTACTACAAAAACCCTATAAAAGACACTATTAACACTGCTTTTGTTTCACAGGTTATCCAATTCTACGAAGATGCATTTGAAGTTCAGGAAGCATTAAAAGATCGTGAGCTTGAAATGCTTAAGGAAGAAATTAATTATCGTGATAGAAGAATAGAAGACTTGAAATCAGACCTGGAATTGAAAGAATATTTCGACACTATCAATAAAAATTTGAGAAGTGTAAAACATGCATTATCAAACCTATCAAAAGATGATTTTTTTAGTATAAATGAAAAATTAAATGAACTATCGAATCAATTGAAAAATGACACTGTTGATTTAGTTGGGACCCAAATACTTGACGCAATAAAGGGTAGAGGAAAGTTTGTGTTAAAATCTAAAGGCCCTAAAAGACCAAGAAAGGAAGTGAGAAAAGTTCCACTATTTTATTCAAATAAAATCAGAGGAGATACGGTTAATAATTTTTTCAAATCTCTAATTGAGAATTCAGAAAATTAAACTGATTTCTTGAATCAACCTCCCCACATCCTCCTCCACAATCGCCTGATCATGTAGCGATTTGTAAAGAAATCCCTGCTCCTCCATGTGATCAAAGAAGGCAATGAAGTGATCGTAGTAGCCATTGGTGTTGAGGAACGCACACGGTTTGTTGTGATAGCCAATCTGTGCCCAGGTCATCACTTCGGTCATTTCTTCCAGCGTACCCACGCCTCCGGGTAATGCAATGAATCCATCGGAAAGATCAGCCATCAGAGCTTTACGTTCGTGCATGTCTTTCACCCGGTACAGCTTAGTGATGCCCGTATGAGCAACCTCCATTTCATAAAGCTTGTCCGGAATCACTCCGGTGATGATGCCATTGTTTTCTAAAGCTGTTTCAGCTACCACACCCATCAGTCCTACATCACCACCGCCATACACAATCTCGATTTCCTTTTCCACCAGGGTCTTCGTCAGCTCCCGGGCGGCTTGCTCATAGGCCGGGTCATTGCCCATTTTGGATCCACAGAAAATGGCGATTCGTTTCATGGAGTAAAAATAGTGATTGGTTATTATAGACCTCAGGCTAAGCGGAACCTGTTTTCGCTCTGTTGTCATTCTGGAAGAATCTCTGGAGATCGAAGCACAGAAGTTCATAGATCCTTTGCAGGATGACATTGAGACGAGCTTAGCCTGAGGTCCATTGCTTAACGGAATGCTGGCTGTAGAGAGTTGTTGATCTTGCTTTTCTGAACCTGATTGGCGTATTACCAGTTAATGATTAAAATATAAAATCGGTATGTCAGCAATCAAACATATCAAGCCGCTCGGCTTTCCATGGGAGACGCAGGATCCGTTCCTTTTTTGTGTGTACCACCGTGACCTTTTCCCAAAAGGAAATGACGAGATGGGTCCTGACCCGGAGCATCTGAAGGGAAGAATGATTGGGCAGGATTTTACCATCAAAGATGGCTGGCGAATGTATCATGGTCAGCGCGTGCCGGGGTTTCCTCAACACCCACACCGGGGCTTTGAGACGATCACCGTGGTACCGGAAGGATTGGTGGATCACTCGGACTCCATGGGTGCGACCGGGCGATTTGGTCAGGGAGATGTGCAATGGATAACAGCCGGAAAAGGTGTGCTTCATTCCGAGATGTTTCCGTTGGTAAATGCTGATAAAGACAATCCACTTTTGCTTTTCCAGATCTGGCTTAATCTGCCAAGAAGGAGCAAGTTTGTGGAGCCTCATTACAAAATGTTATGGGCAGAAGACATTCCTGTACACAAAACCGACGATGCGGAAGTCACAATTGTTGCAGGTGATTTTAACGAAACAAAATCACTGGACACTACACCAGATTCTTGGGCGGCTGATCCGAAAAATGGCGTGGCTGTATGGCTGATCAAAATCAAGCCGAATGGCAAGTTGGAATTACCGATAGCAGATAAGGAAGTCAATCGATCCATCTATTTCTATAAAGGCGACACACTGGATATAATCGATCAAACCCTCAATGAGCAGCAGGGTGCAGACCTGCAAGCCGATCAAAAAGTGGTACTGAAAAACGGAAGCGAAGAAGCACATCTGCTTTTGCTTCAAGGAAAGCCGATCGGGGAGCCGGTCGTGCAACAAGGGCCATTTGTGATGAATAGCCAGGAAGAAATTTATGACACCATTCGTGAATTTCAGCGTACGCAGTTCGGTGGCTGGCCCTGGCCGAAAGATGAGTTTGTGCATCCCAGAGATAAAGGTCGCTTCGCCCTCCATGCCGATGGAAGGGAAGAGGTAAAAAGCTGATTCCATTTTATCCGATAAAAATCTACGGGAGAAATACCGCCAACAATTACTAATAATTTTAGTATTACTAAAATAAGTAGCTAAATTTACGGTATGGAGCGGTCAATTCTTCACATGGATTTGGACACGTTTTTCGTGTCTGTAGAGCGGTTGAGAGACAGTCGGCTGGAGAAAAAGCCCATTCTGATCGGTGGATCCAGCGACCGGGGGGTGGTAGCAGCCTGCAGCTATGAGGCGCGTAAGTTTGGTATTCATTCGGCTATGCCAATGAAGCTGGCCATGCAGCTGTGTCCGGAAGCGATCGTGATTAAGGGGAGCCATGCCGATTACACCAAGTTCTCCAATGACGTCACGGAGATCATTCAGGAAAATGTGCCGGTATTCGAGAAGACCTCCATCGATGAATTCTATGCAGATCTGTCCGGAATGGATCGATTTTTTGGCTGCTACAAGATGGCCAGTGAATTGAGAGAGAAGGTCATCAAAGAAACGAAGCTTCCGATTTCGTTCGGTCTGTCGATCAACAAGACGGTTTCCAAAGTAGCGACTGGAGAAGCCAAACCGAATAACAAACTGTGGATTGAAACGGGGCGTGAGCGTAATTTCCTTGCTCCTTTGCCGGTCAACAAGATCCCGATGATCGGAGAGAAAACCCATCAGACACTGATCGGGCTGGGGGTGCGGCTGGTGCAAACGCTTCAGGAGATGCCGCGGGATTTATTGGCGCAGATCTTTGGTAAAAATGGAATTGCGATGTGGGAGAAAGCGAACGGAATTGACAACTCCCCGGTGATCCCATATTCGGAGCGCAAGTCGATCTCTACCGAGCGCACCTTCGATCAGGATACGACGGATGTGGTTAAACTTCGGGAGATCATTCTGGCTATGACGGAGCATTTGGCGTTTCAGCTTCGCTCGGAGAATAAGCTCACCTCGTGCGTAGCTGTGAAGGTTCGTTACGCCGATTTCAATACGTACACGCAGCAGATTCGGGTGCCTTACACATCGGCAGATCACATCCTGATCCCAAGAATTCTGGAGCTGTTTGATAAGCTCTACGATCGGCGCTTGCGGGTACGTTTGGTTGGCGTACGTTTCAGCAGCCTGGTACATGGTAATTACCAGATCAACCTGTTTGAAGATACGGGTGAGATCATCAACCTCTACCAGGCGGTGGATAAGATGCGGCTGAAGCACGGAGACCGATCGGTGGTTCGAGCCAAGACAGTGGGCGTGAAAGCGCTGCGAACGTTCAACCCCTTTAAGGGGGATTTGCGGATTTCGAAGAAAGGAGTGGCATGAATAAAGCATATTGGGATGAAATAAAAAGTTTAGCTCGTGAGCTGAGAAAAAGACAGACAGAAAGTGAAAAAACACTTTGGCAATCTTTGCGAAACAGGAAGTTCCTTGGCATTAAATTCTTTCGACAGCATCCAATTGTATATCACCAATTTGGGAGAGATTATTTTTTTATCGCTGACTTTTATAGTGCTGAAATAAACCTGGTTATAGAGCTAGATGGAAAAATTCATGAGCAACAAAAGGAGTATGATCACCAGAGAGATTTGATCATAAAATCAAAGGGACTCAAAGTTCTCAGATTGAGGAATGAGTGCATCTTAAAAAGCATAGGTGAGGCTTTAGAGAAAATTGAGGGGCATATAACTCACCCCGACCTTCGGTCACCCCTCTCTAATATTAGAGAGGGGAAGGGGGAGAGTTAAAAAGAAGACCATGTATCTCAACACTCACTCATATTACAGTTTTAAATATGGCACGCTTGCGATAGAGGACTTGCTGGCTCAGGCGAAAGCTTTCGGGATCAATGAGCTGGCATTGACGGACATCAATGTGACTGCCGGATCGCTCAACTTTGTTCGTCTGGCAAAGGAGCAGGAGATCAAGCCTGTTCTCGGAATTGATTTCCGAAATGGAAACGAGCAGAAATTTGTTGGTATCGCGAAGAGCAACGAAGGGTTTCGAGAGCTGAATGAGTACTTATCAGTGCACCTTCATGAGGGAAAAGACTTTCCGGATCGGGCACCTGAGTTTGAGCACGCATTTGTCATTTACCCGTTTCGGTTTGATTTTGGCTGGCTGAAGCCTCATGAATTTCTGGGTGTGCGTCCCCGTGACATGGTCAAGTTCTCCATGACCGGATGGAGTAAAAAATTGGATAAGCTGGTGGTGCTGCAGACTGTTTCCTTTCGGGAGGAAAAAGTGAGCTTCAACATGCATCGACTGCTACGAGCCATGGATCAAAACACCTTGCTAAGCAAGCTTTCGAAATCCGAAGAGGGACACCCAAATGACGTGATGTATCCGGTGGGCAAGCTGTTAGAATGCTATCGGGATTATCCGGAAATCATTGTAAATACCAAGCGGCTGTTTGATCGGTGTACCATCGATTTTGAGTTTGGCAATTTTGAGCGACATCAAAACATCAAGACCTACACAGGCTCGGATGAAGAAGACTGGAAGCTATTGGTGGATCTTTGTGAGAAGGGACTCCCGTATCGATATGGGGACAATCCAAAACCGGAAATTCACGAGCGCCTGAAAAAAGAACTTGACCTGATCAAGTCAAAAGGATTTATCTCCTACTTTTTGGTGAACTGGGACATCCTAAAGTATGCCCGAAGCAAAGGGTATTATTATGTTGGGCGTGGCAGTGGTGCCAACAGTATCGTGGCATACCTGCTCAGAATCACGGATGTAGATCCTGTCGATCTTGACCTGTATTTCGAACGCTTCATCAACCTGTTTCGTCAGAACCCACCAGACTTTGATATCGACTTTTCGTGGAAGGATCGGGATGATATCACACGCTACATTTTTGAACGATTTGGACAGTCTGAAAAGGGCCTGAAAGTGGCGTTGCTTGCTACCTACAGCACCTTTCAGCATCGGGCTGTGATGCGTGAGTTGGTGAAGGTATTTGGTCTGCCTGGATATGAGATTGAAAAGGTCGCTGCGGAAAGCGATCAATCAAAGCTGGATCACATTGGCCGTTTGATCCACCGATACAGTGCCAGACTGAAGGACTTTCCGAGTCACCTGAGTATCCATGCAGGAGGCATCCTCATCTCCGACAAACCCATTCATTATTTCACAGCCACCAGCCTTCCGCCGAAGGGGTATCCGCTCACCCATTTTGATATGATCATCGCAGAGGATGTGGGGCTCTACAAGTTTGATATTCTCAGCCAGCGGGGGTTGGGAAAGATCAAAGACACACTGGAAGTGATTGCCAAAAACTGCCCGGATATTCCTCCAATTGATATCCATGATTTCAAGCGATTCAAAAATGATCCCGTCATCCGGGAGCGATTAATGCAGGCAGATGCCATCGGTTGCTTTTACATTGAGTCGCCCGCTATGCGGATGCTACTGAAGAAGCTACAGGTGCAGGAGTACATGGGGCTGGTGGCTGCCAGTTCGATTATCCGTCCGGGGGTAGCCAAATCTGGGATGATGCGAGAGTATATTTTGCGCTATCGTTATCCGGAACGGAGGAAGGAAGCACACCCGGTGTTGTGGGACATCATGCCCGACACCTACGGGGTGATGGTGTACCAGGAGGATGTGATCAAGGTGGCACACTATTTTGCTAAGCTTACGCTGGGTGAGGCGGATGTGCTACGTCGGGGAATGTCCGGGAAGTACCGCTCCCGGGATGAGTTTCAAAAAGCGAGAGACCGATACTTTGAAAACTGTAAAGACCTGGGTCATCCATACGAGCTGGCGGCTGATGTCTGGCGACAGATCGAAAGCTTTGCTGGCTATGCGTTTGCCAAGGGTCATTCGGCATCTTATGCGGTGGAGAGCTACCAGGCACTATTTCTCAAGACTTACTTTCCGTTGGAATACATGGTGGCGGTGATCAACAATGGGGGAGGTTTTTATCGGGTGGAGTTTTACGTACATGAGGCACGGATGCAAGGGGCGGAAATTGAGGCGCCCTGTGTGAATCATAGCGAAGGGCTAACCGTCATTTTAGGCAAGACCATTTACCTGGGAATGGGCATGGTGAAAGGACTGAATACGGAGGTAATCGAAAAGATACTGACGGAACGGGCGGTCAATGGGTTGTACCTGGATCTGGATGATTTCATTGAGCGGGTGGATATCTCGCTGGAGCAAATTAAGTTACTGGTGAGGGTGGGTGCACTTCGTTTCTGTGGACTCACCAAAAAAGAGATTCTTTGGCAGGTGCATTTTCAATTAGGTTCCGGAGTGTCACGGGAAAAGAACCAGCTGTTTCATACACCGATGAAAGCATGGAAGCTGCCCAACCTGCATGAAGATCCTAGAGAGCATGCATTTGATGAAATGGATTTACTGGGGTATCCGTTGTGTAATCCTTTCGATCTACTGGAGACAGATGAGCGGGGTGTCCTCTCACGTCAGCTGCCTGATTTTCTGGGGAAAAATGTGACGATGCTGGGCTACCTGGTTGCCATTAAAAATACTGGCACCTCCAATGGCAAGCGGATGAACTTCGGAACGTTTGTGGATCGTGAAGGTCAATTTATAGATACAGTACACTTCCCACCTTCAGCTACCGCCTGGCCGTTTCGTGGACAGGGTGTGTATCGTTTGCAGGGCAAGGTGGTGGAAGAATTTAACTTTTACTCCCTGGAGGTCAACAAGATGGAGAAGTTGCAATATGTGAATATGGAGAAAGAGTTGCTTAGAAGTACTTATTGAAAGGAACTAAAATCTCCTATTCTTAATTTCTTGCCCTCAAGCCTGGCGGGCTCTTCATTTTTGGATTGGCACAAAAACGAATCGCAACGGCGCACCGTCAAAAAGTCCAAGAAAGTTTGAAAGCTATCAACCCACAGTCCAACGCTGGCCCGCCAAACTTTCATTTCCCACCCTCCTTGGTGTATGGAGATGGATGTAATTAGCTCATCACCAAAATGCCTTCTATGATTTGATATAGGTTTAATGATTAGTTTTAGTGCCATGAAACGTCGCAACTTCCTAACCAAATCTGCCCTGGCTGCAGCAGGTGCCACCACGTTGGCTTCCTGTGTCAAATCCGAAGAAAAAAGCCAGGGACCATACATCAACTTCAACAATACCTATCGGTGGAAGATGACTACCACCTGGCCTCCAAACTTCCCTGTGGTTGGGGAGGGCTGTAAGCTTCTTGCAGAGTGGGTAAAAACCATGTCCGGAGGGCGGATGGAGATTACCGTGTACGGTGGAGGAGAGTTGATTCCTGCACTGGAAGGCTTTGATGCAGTGAGCAACGGGGCAATAGAGATGAATCATGGAGCGGCCTATTACTGGGCAGGCAAGGTGCCGGCCGCTCAGTTTTTTGCTGCGGTTCCTTTTGGCATGAACGCTCAACAGATGGGGTCGTGGATTATTTCCGGCGGAGGTGCAGAGCTCTGGGAGGAGCTCTATGAACCATTTAACATTCAGCCGATTTTATGCGGAAATACAGGAGTGCAGAT
Source organism: Ekhidna sp. (assembly GCF_965247405.1). GTDB lineage: Bacteria > Bacteroidota > Bacteroidia > Cytophagales > Cyclobacteriaceae > Ekhidna. The sequence continues at coordinate 1,731,896 of NZ_OZ252014.1, read as the reverse complement.
GGCTGGCTGGTTTAAGAAAGAAATCAAAACTATTGATGATCTGCAGGGATTGAAAATGCGTATTCCGGGACTGGGAGCAAAGGTATTGGAAAAGGCAGGCGGAACCCCGGTGCTTGTTTCTGGCGGAGAAATTTACACTAACCTGGAACGTGGCGTTATCGATGCGACGGAATGGATTGGGCCTTTCCATGATTACCTGATGGGTTTTTACAACGTCGCAAAGTATTACTACTACCCAGGCTGGCACGAGCCAGGACCCGCACTGGAAATGATGATCAACAAACCGAAGTTTGATGCTTTGCCATCAGACTTACAGGAGATTATCCGAACAGCCTGCTACCGAACCAACCGATGGATGGGGGCCGAATTCGATGCGAAGAATGGGCAATATTTACAGAAGATCATCAACGAAACGGATGTGACCGTCGCGCCATTTCCGGTGGAAGTGTTGGAAGCGCTGAAAGGATATACCAAAGAGGCTCTGGTAGAGCTATGCGAAAAAGATGCACCCAGCAAAAAAGTGTACGAAGCGTTTGATAAGTTTCGAAAAGATGTGAGCACGTGGATGAATGTGAGTGAACGCGTATTTTATGAACAAATTATGTAGATAATGAAGAACTATATTTTGATTATTATGGCCACCTTCTGTGCCAACCTTCTTTTTTCTCAGACCCCTGAGGAGCTGGCTAATGCGCAGTTGGAAGCCTACAACAATCGTGATATTGAAGCCTTTGTTGAACCGTATTCGGATTCGGTAAAGGTTTTTAATGATAAAAGAGAGCTACTCTATGAAGGTAAGGAAACCATGCGGGCACAGTATGGAAATATGTTTGCCCTAACGCCTGATCTGAATTGCAATTTGCTCAATCGTATTGCTGTAAATAATACCGTGATCGAACACGAAGAAGTGACGTTCGGTGAGGACAGAAAAATCTATGCGATCGTGATGTATAAGGTAGATGAAGGCAAAATACAGGAGGTTCACTTTCTTGACAGGCGATGAGCCGCAAACTATTCTTCAAATAGATCTTCTAGAGACAACTCGAAACCAGGAAGAACGATGGATGTAACTGTTTTTGACCCTACGAATTTGCCACGAGTTGCATATTTTCCTTCTTTTAGTTCAAAAATCTCAACGATATTTTCTCCGGGATAAATGACCCAATACTCTTTTACACCATTTTCTTCGTAGAGTTCAAACTTGTTTTCCAGATCTTTTTTAGCTGTTGATGGAGATAAGATTTCTACGACCAAGTCAGGTGCACCTTTACAGCCAAGTTCGTCGAGTTTATTTGTGTCACAGACTACACAGATATCTGGCTGAACGACCGTTAGGATTTTGTTGTCCGGATCATCTGGCTTTGTAGGGAGGCGTACATCGAAAGGAGCCGCAAACACTTTACAAGACTTGCCTTTTAGAAATGTTTTGATTTCTGTAGACAAATTCATGCTGATGGTTTGGTGGCTGGTTCGAGGAGCTGGTGACATATTAAATAGCTTGCCTTTAATAAGTTCCACACGCTCTTCAAACGACCACTTCAAATAGTCTGCATAGGAATAGGTCGCCTCTGGCTCAAGCAACGAGATATCATCAATTTTCTCCTCCGATATATTGTATGGATTTCCCACAAGACTAAGTTAACGTATTTACAAAAAAGGCCGACTCCTGGAGCCGGCCCATCGCAATAGCCATAGCTAATGCTGCCTTAGTTTGCCTTTATGATTTTGTGTTTGGTAGACCCTTCGCGGCTGTTCACTTTCAGGATATACATTCCGGGTTCAAGGGACTGAATGTTTATTTCTAATTGACTTCCACTTTCAGTTAGCAGGCTTTTACCATTAAGGTCAATTAGTGTGGCTGAAATCATCTCTTTAGTTTCGACATGAATGAAATCTGATGACGGGTTTGGATAGATTTTTATCAATACATCATCCACACCCAATGCGCATAGATTTGAAGAGTCTGTATCATCACAGTCCGTTGAATTGTCAACAAATCCTTCGGGGGAATCACATGCTTCTGCAGTGTGGTTTTCATCACCCAAACCATCTCCGTCAGCGTCCCTATACCATGTCAGTTTACTAACTGATGCATCATCATCGACACAATCATCTGCATTACTGACATACCCCTCTGGCTGATTACAGTCCTCAACGGAATCATTTGCATCACCCAAACCATCTCCATCAGCATCCCTATACCATGTGGTGAGTAGATCAGGAATATCGTTACTCAAGTCATACCGATAAAGCTCAGAACCCAGATCAGGTGTGTATCCGCGGAAGTATAAATATCCATTTATAGGAGCTAACTCTCCCAAAATACTAACAGGATCATCATTGAGAGATTGTGTACCACACGTGGTGCCATCGGTATGCCAAAGGGTATAGCCATTATTTTCCGTATTGTAGCCGTTAAAGTACACCTCATCGTCGTGCACAAACATCTTTAGCGGAGCAATCGAATTTCCGTTTGCATCCATGGATATCTCTTCCGTACCAGCTACTGTGCCATCGGTCACCCAAAGGGTAGAACCTGGGGAGAAGTTATCATTGCCATCCTCGAAAATTCCGGCAGTGATAAACAACTTTCCGCCCGCCAGAACAGCGTTCTTGTCATTTAAGTCATCTTCACCTCCAATGCGAATGGGAATATCTTCTACCAGCATGACAGTGGTGCCGCTACCATCGGTTGCCTGAAGGTGCACCAGGTCGTTTTCGTCTTTGGCAAAGTATACAACTGACTCACCTACAGAACCCTGCAAGACATATCTCTTAATTCCATCCTGCAAAAGAGTAGTACCTTCAGCGGTTCCATCAGACTTCCAAAGTTCATAGCTCTCATCTCCACTGATGTAAGTAAAGAACACGAAATACGTATCAAATATGGCATAGTCTCTGATGTTGGTAAATCCAGACCCTTCATTGATATCTGTAATTCGTTGAGTTCCCTCTGCTGTAAGGTCTGAAATCACTACTTCATATCCATAAGTAGATGCATCTTCAGATCCTTCCATTATGAGCTGATCATTAAATACGAATCTAAATTGAAGAATTCCATCTGCAGATGGATTAAGATCTACCAGCAGCTCTGTCCCTGATTCTGTACCATCAGTTACCCAGATTTCACGGCCAGTGCCATCCGAAGCTGTGAAGTAGCATTTATTGTTTATGACGTTGAAGTCGCGTGGATTACTCTCACTTGAACCTGGATTGATATCCTTGAGTAATACCGTTCCCTCAGCGGTACCGTCGGAAACCCATGGTTCTCGACCTTCTTCAGCTGTTCGTGCCTGGAAAATAATCTTGTTCTCAAATGAAGCTACACTTTCAATGCTAGATGAGGACGTACCTGGCCTTATGTCTTTTACCATGTTTGTGCCCTCAGGAGTACCATCAGTAGTCCAGAGTTCTTCACCTTCTTCTTCTGTGTCAGCTACAAAAAAATATTTGCCATTTACTGCCTCTTGAAAATACCAGCCATTACGGCTTGATTTTGCCACCACGCCTTCAGGCAGGAGATCAACGATGGTACTGCCATTCTCAAACCATAAGCTGGTTTCCCCATTTTCCCTTGTGGCTGTGAAGATCATGCCACTATTAAATGCAAAAAAATCACGCGGTTCACTGCTATTAAAAATGGTCACTTCATTGCTGACACCCACAGTTCCTTCGGTGGTGCCATCACTGATGAAAAGCTGAGGCCCATCCTGTTGTGTTGCAATGAAAAGTGAAACACCGGAAGCGGCCATGCCTCTGAATGAGGTACTGGAGCCAAAGTCAATAGCGGCCACTTGCTCAGTTCCTTCAAAAGTTCCATCCGTTACCCAAAGTCCATCTTCGATTGCTCCTTGTGCGGAGAAGTAGACTTTACTATTGAAAAGTGTAAAATGGTTGGGAGATGAGTTCCCAGATGTATTAATATCCATAATTTGGAGGGTCCCCATTTCTGTTCCGTCGGTTTTCCAGAGTTCTTCTCCTTCACTACCGTAAGCTCTGAAAAGTAACATATCATTAAAGACAAAGAAGTTGTTTGGTGAACCGTACCCGCTCTCTCTTAAATCCTTAAGGAGTGTGGTTCCTTCTTCCGTCCCATCCGATACCCAAAGCTCATTACCAACTACTCCATCATCAGCTGCAAAATATAACTTGCCATTAAATTCAACTAAATCCGTGTTGAATGGCAAGCCATCCGAGGTTCCAGTTCGAATCTCTTTTACCAATGTGGTTCCTTCTTCTGTTCCGTCCGATTTCCAAAGCTCGTACCCTTCTGTAGCCGTTCGTGCTCGGAAGTATAAATAATCACCAACCTCCGTAAAATCACCTGGATTACTATTCGAACTACCCTCATAAATATCCTTTACTAGTTCCGTACCATTTTGCGTTCCATCTGTTACCCAAAGCTCCGAACCAAGGGACTCGGTACTTGCACGGAAAAAGACTTTGTTTAGCGCATAGGTGAGATTGTTAATGTAGTTTACATCTGCAGGTAAAGTGGCAAATAGTGAGGTCCCACTTACGGTTCCGTCTGTTTTCCATAACTCTATCGGATCATCGTCATTGGTCACCTGAAAAATAAATTCAGTAGCACTTAATCGGGTAAACCCATAAGCATATTTGTTCTCTGGAAATTCTGCAAGAGCAAATGTACCCGCTTCAGTACCATCGGTAATGGTTGGCAAATAGCCACTATTTTGATATTGAACACTGAAAATCACCTGATCGCCAAATTGAACCGGGTTTTCAGGTTCACTTGATGTCGATCCGGGAAGTATATCCTTGATCAAAACAACTTCATTGCTACTGTTTAGCGTCCATGGCTCATCTCCATATTCCGGATGACCTTCATAGAAGAAAATGGGTTTATCTCCCGCAACAGCAATGTCTGATATGATTCTAAGTTCTTTTTCCTCAGAACTTGAATTGATGTCTGAAACCAGTTCAATTTGGGCTTGTGCACTGCCCAGACAGATTAAGTAAAATAGGAGCAACGAGCTCGTAATTTTTAATTTTTTCATAGTGATAAATTTTTATGTGGACACTCGATTGAGTGCTTTCGAGAATTCTGAAAGGTTGGAAATAAAGGGCGACTCCTGGAGCCGCCCCATCGCAATAGCCATAGCTAATGCTGCCTTAGTTTGCCTTTATGATGCGTTTGGTTTCTGTTGATGCACCATCGCTAATTTTCAGCAGGTACATGCCAGATTCAATGGCTCTCAGGTCTATTTGGATATCCTTGCCATTGGTTGTTTGCAGGGTTCTTCCATTGAGATCAATCAACAGAACATCTACTGATTTAGTGGCTCCCACATTTATGAAGTCAGCGGTAGGGTTAGGATAAACCTTAAGGTTTAATCCCTCAGTTAACCCGAGAGGAGCTTCTGTAACATTAAAGGTGAATTCATCTGACACGGATCCTCCAAAACCGTCTGAGGCAGTTACTGTGATGGTGCTTGTTCCTACACCTACCTCAGCGATCTCTATTTGATTATTTGCAACTACTTCCACAGTGACAACATCATTATCACTACTCTCAACTGAGATGTTTAAGGTGTGACCGTCGGTATCAGTAAAGGCACCTGCATAGCTAACCTGCACCGAACCAAACCCTTCTTCTTCGATCAAGTCTTGAAATGCAGTCTCGAGAGTTGGTGCCATATTCTCTCCTGCAAGCACTGATACTTCCCAATCTTGTGATGTTCCATCCTCCGCGGTAACAGTATAGATGACTGTGTTCGTAAAATCCTGAGCGCCAGATGGAGAATAGTTTGCACCTTGTGACACTGTAATGGAAGGAGTGAGGTTCGTTACATCTGTGCCGACTTCTACCTCAATTCCAACGGTGTGATTTACGACATCAATCACTGCATCGCTTGTTTGCTCATCCAGAGAGAAGGTCAGAATGTCGTTCTGCGGGCATAACTCATACACTTCAATGGTGATGAAAGAGCAGGTAGTAGAGCTTGAGCATGCTCCTTCACCTCTTACAAAATAGGTAGTCGTTTCCGAAGGATTTACTTCGATTGAGGCACCAGTTCCAACAGGCATACCACCGCAACTTTCACTATACCATTCCCAGGTCAGCGCATCATTCAACTCAGCATCTCCTACCGAAAGGGTAATGGAAGTGCCATCACAGATTTGATTATCGCTAGCTTCGATAGTTGGCAGGTCTGGATTGCTGCAAAGTCCAAAGAGATATGCAGCACCCGAATAGCTCATAGGATTGATACCTTCTGAATCCGTGTTTGCATATGTATCTGATACGATAATATCATCTCCGCTTAAAGATATATAACCACCAAAGCCAGAATTATTATCGTAGGAAGCTGGAGTTATTATATCACTTTGAATCCATTCATTTCCTGATTTTGTGAAGAGGTAAACCCCGCTATCATCCGTATCGGGATCTAGATACTCAGATCCGACAGCAATGGTACCATTAGAAATAGCAACACTAATTCCAAATTCCTGTTCCTCAAAAGAATTTTCAGGAAGAATAATTTGGGTCTCCACCCAAATGCCTTCAATTCTTTCAAAAACATATGCCTGACCCGTGTATGAATTTTTTTCATAATTACTGGCGACCAGCACATTGTCATCCAGATCAATATAATATCCCAGATAATCGTATTCTTCTCTATCGCTGGCAACAAGTTTCGCAACCTCAAACCACACACCACTTTCATTTTCCTCATACATGTATATGGCGCCTGTTTGTTCAAGGGTCGTAACACCATCTTCAGCCAATGAATTTGCTTCATAAGCACCAATGGCAACAAATCCATCCGATATTGCTACACTTTCACCATAGTAGTAGCCATACGTCTCTCGGTCACTTGCTACAATCTTTTGTACTTCCTCCCAAACCCCTGAGGCATTTCTTTTGAAGATGTAGGCAGCTCCTGCATCACTATGGTAGTTTTCTCCATTTTCGTCGTAAGCATCATAAGGTGCTGACGCAACAAGGTAATCACCCGCCAGTTTCACATCGTACCCAAATTCGATTCCGTCATCAATGGATCCTGAGGGAGTTAATTCTTGTTTGTATTCCCATGTGCCTGATTCATTTTTCTCGTACATCAAAATGATCCCGTCACTAAATCCGGTACTTGTACCTTCTTCATAGGGCATGGAAATGGCAGCATAATCACCATCCATAGCCAAAATCCTTCCGAAATTATCATAGCTGGAACGGTTGGATGGGCGCACAAGTTTTTGAGTTTGAACCCAGCCACCCATTTCATCTTTTTTGAAAATGAAAGCCGCACCGGCATCACGAATCCAGTTTTCTTCGTTTAGATCGTAATCATGAGCATGTGCCCCTACAATCGCATAACCGTTCGAGATGGCTACATCTTCCCCAAAATATGTGTAGCTGTATCTGAATGCTGGTGTAATTTTTTGCTCTGAACTTGCGGCACTTCCCTGTGGTCCGTCATTTACTTCTTTGATATTGATGGTAAAGGCCTGATCAAAAGAAGCATCACCATTATCTGTAGTTCTGATAAGCACTGAGTATGATGTACCATCTACAATGTCAAAACTAGTTGCGGTTACAAGCTGATCATCTACAATATCAAAGAAGCCATTACCATCGTCACCTGTTCCTGAAACCAGCGTATAGGTATGATCATCAACCTCGTCAATATCTTCTGTGGATAGTATTCCAACTATCGTCCCGATTGGAGCTCCTTCCACCACCTTATCGTTATCCAGGTAAATGGCGGTGGGAGCTTCGTCTGGAAGATCATTAATGGTAATTGTGAATTCTTTTTCAAATGTTCCCCCGTGAGCAACGTTATCGTCAGATCTGACTCTTATGCTGTAACTGTTTTTGGTCTCGTAATCAAAGGCAAAATCTGAAAGTAGCTCCGTTCCACTAATCTCAAAGAGCGCATTATCATCACTCCCATCACCTGTCACCAGTTCGTAAGTATGAGTATCCGAGACATCAGTATCTTCCGATGAAAAAGTTCCTACAACCGTTCCAATACTACTGTTTTCATCGATATCAGCAGAAGAAAGTAATATATCTGTTGGGGCATCATTTTGATGGACAATGGTGGCTGTCCAAACGTCTGTGGTTGTGCCATCCTCCGCAGTGACAGTGTAGTCCTGGGGGGTAGTGAAGTTTCTCAAAGTTCCACTTGTTGGATTCGTACTCGCTCCATAATAAGTACCAATGGATGGACCAATATTGGATAGATCCGTTCCATTGGTTACTTCTAACAGGACGGTAGAATTTTCACTATCAATCACTGCATCTACATATTCATTTGCATGACTGAATGAGGTAATGTCCGCAATCATATTAGGAGCTTCAAAAGCCCCTTTACTTGGCACATTGCTATGCCTTGGATCTCCATTATGATCGGTCGTTACCGAAGTTGTATAAGCTGACCGGAAGTCAGGGTTTGTGAGAGAAGATCCTGCCAAGGAAAAATTATTGGACGCGATATCAGTAAAAATCGGCTCTGAGAAGGTTACCGTAGAAGAATAACCTTGAGAGGCTTCCTGATCATAGCTATTGTACCAGTTTGGGGTGCTTACCCCATCGTCATACATATAAATGTTGTTGTTACTATGCGAGTAGTTATTGTTCAAGGAAATACCTCTTTTGTAGGAGCTTCCATCTCCAGAACTATTTATACTCACGATATTATTTCTGACAATACCACTCCCACCAGTTCCGGCTGAAAAACTTAATCCGTATGCATTGATAAATTGAGAAGTGCTACCACCATCAAAGTATATGGTGTTATTGATGGCTTCACCATGACCATAGCTATGATTTATAGCTGTCGCGCTTGTCATGAATTCAGTGAAGGTATGGCTGAAAACATTATTGTATGCTTTAACACCACATTTCATTCGGATATATATTACCCCTCCGACAGTGTTAGTTCTCTCAAAACCGTAGAACTTATTGTTTTGGATTACTATATTTTTTGGCCAGGTAGACTGAGCTCCGTAAACAGGGCTAGAATAGATAACATAGATAGGGTTTGAGTGGTCAACAGGAGTTTCTGTGAAAAACTCATTGTTTTCAATGATGATGTCATCCCAATACTGAGCTCCTGCAGCAGCACCTCCATTGGATCCATAAATGCCAAACTGACCTTGGACGTTGAACTTTAAATTTCTGAAAGTGACATCCCTAACATGAGTATACATTCTGATCTCACCATTGATTTGAACGACTTTATCACCGGTGACAGGGTTGGCCCCATCAAAGATTACATTGTCTGTTCCATTCAGTCTAAAATCGTGATTGATTTGCAGGTTTGTAACATCAGCGGCTGGTCTGATTGTTACCGAGTAAGATGTTGCACCTGTAATTCCGCCTAAAGTGGTGTAATCAGTAACATCATAATCTGACTGTAGCTCTAGAATGAGATCTCCATCAATTCCTCCTGCAGAATTAATTCCGGTGAAGGCTAATGGTAGTGTTTCGTAATCTGCTCCAGGCCCTACGGTAAAGGTTCCAGATACTTGTGCCTTAACCGATAGCAGTCCTATCAGTATAGCAGCGATAGTTGTTAAGTTTTTAATTTTCGTCATGGCATTGCGATTTTGTTTGAATCAAACTTCTCGCGATACCATTAATAATTACCTGACCTTATGGGCTAGTTTTCACCTACCCCGGAGGGTAGTTTTTCAAAAAACGCCGATTATGACACGTATGAGCCTTTTTTAAGACCGTCCTACAATGAGGTGTAAAGCCTCTTTTCGATTGTTCACACCTAATTTTTCGTAAACATTCTTTAAGTGGAATTTCACCGTGTTCACAGAAACAAAGACCTCTTCTGCAATTTCCTGATTGGTTTTGTCAGATACTGTGAGGTTGAGGATTTCAAATTCTCGCTCGCTCAATGGCTGATGTAGTTTTTCATTCAGCTCTTCCAGACTTAGCTTGATGGCATTGCTATCTCCTAGCAGAGAGTTAATCTTCAATCTTAAATTCTCGATTTCCTCTCCGAGCAGTTTTCGCTGAAGTTTAGATTTTTGGTTAACCGAAAATAATATCAGTCCACCGGTAATAAGAAGAAAAACCAATGTGCCAATCAACACGTACTTTTCGAATTGCTGCTGCTCCAACTGCAGAGAAGCGAGAACCAATTCCTGCTCTTTTTTCTCGGTTTGATATTTAGTTTCCAGCTCTACAATCTGTCTGGATTTTTCTTCCGTAAATAGCTCCTCGCTTAGGTCTCTTGCACTTCTGTGATAGCTCAATGCAGCATGGAAGTCTTTTCTTTCTTCGGCGATCTGACTCAATAGGTCAAGGGAGTAAAGTTGATCCTGGGAAAATTGATTGTTTTTGGCTATTTCTAACGCTTCCTGTGCTTTCGCTTCCGCCTCGCTATTTCTCCCTTCGGCGAGTAAGTTTTCGGCCATACTCAAAAGCGTATTTTGTATGCCTGATGTCATTTCAATCTGTTCAAAAACCAATAATGCCTCTTCATAGAGGCTGGTGGCTTTAGCAAATTGTTCTAGGACCGTATAGACTGTACCTGAATTAAGAAGGGTATTGGCATAGCCTTCCTTTTCGCCAATGGCTAAGAAGATAACTGCTGCCTGATCATAGAAATCAAGCTCTTCTTCAATCTCGCCCATGTAACCATAGGTCAGCCCCAAATTATTAAGCGCGTGACCCCACCTAAGAGAGTCACCATATTGGATGGATAGCTCATTAACTTCACTGAAGTATTCAATGGATTTGGAATAATCTTCCTGCAGCATAAAGTCTATTCCCAGATTGTTGAAGCCGTCAATTAATGTGATCGTATCTTTAAATTGTTCTGCGACCCCTATGGCCTTAAAAGCATTTGATGTTGAATTATTGTAGTCGGCTAGGTAGCTGTAGCTGGTAGAGAGTGCAATATAGGCTTGGCCTAAAAGCGAATCTTGCTGTGCAACTTTACATTTATTTATGAGCGATTCAGTTAATACTAAAGCCGAATCAGGATTACTCTCGGCCAGTTCTTTGGCATACTTAATCTGTAATACGAGATTCTCATAACCATTACTGTCACGAATAAGCTTCCGCAGGCTGTCTAGCGATTGAGCAAAAGTGGGGGTAATACAAGATAAAGTAATTGTGAGCTTAAGAGCTTTTAACCACATAATCTAAGGCTTCTTTGCGATTGTTCACACCTAATTTACCATAGGTATTTCGTAAATGAAACTTGACTGTGCTAACTGAGACAAAAAGTTGATCAGCGATTTCACTGTTTGATTTGCCATCTAGCGTGTGCCTTAAAACCTCAATCTCTCTTTCAGATAAAGGTGTGTTTATCTTTTGATTCAATTGTTCAGCATCTACCGCGGGTTCTGACGGGCTGATATTCAGGTCAAGCAATCTTTTTTGCAAAGCCTCTATTTGAAGATCCTGTGCTTCCTGTTCTGCCTTTAATTTTCTTGTTCGCTGGCGATAGAAAAGTATCAATAATATGACAATCAAGATTGCACTGCCACCACCTACAAGGATAATGATTCGGGTATTTTGAAGCTCTGCTTTTTGAAGCTCACCTTCCAAAGACAGTCGTTCAATTTCTGCTTCCTTTCTGGTCGTTTCAAATTTAACCTCAAGGTCTGCAATCTTATTATTCAAATCCTCACTAAGCTCCTCTTCTCTTAAATCATAAGCTTGATTTAGTGCTCTAAATGCTTCATCATAGTTTCCAAGTTGCTCGTAAATATCTGCTTTAAACCTGCTGATTTTGGAAGAATAGAGGTTTTTACCCAACGCTTCATTTAGGTCCTCAGACATTTGGATGAATTTAATGGCCTCTGAGGGTTTTCCAGTATCCATCATCCATTCAGCATAATTTGCATATGAATTGGCCAGGCCTGCTTTATCTCCCATCTCCTTCTTTAAGGCAATGGATTTTTGATAATGCTCACCGGCCAGATCGATCATATCGGGAGTGTCATGATAAACTGCAGCAAGATTATTATGAGCGTTTGCTTCTTTGGTCTTATCATTAAATTCAATAGCAATTTCAAGTGACCTTTCATAATAGGGAATGGCCTCAACATACCTCCCTATATTATTGAGCACAATGCCAATATTATTTAGCGTGTTGCTTAGTGACAGCTTTTGATCGTATTGTTCTTTTAGTTTAGCAGCCTCCTTATAATATTCCAATGCTTTTTCCCAGGCATCCATTTTTTGATATACAATGCCAATATTATTTACTGAACTTGTAATGCTCTCATCTCCTATTTTTTCTCGTATCTGATAGGCTTTTTGAAGCAACTCAAGAGCTGTATCATATTTTGTTTGATATGAATGGACCAGACCAAGGTTGTTGTACATAGCCCCAATCCTGAAACTATCATTCATTTGTTGAGCCATTTTCAAGCATGAGGCGTAATAGTATATGCACGAATCATAGTTAGATTGGAAAAAGTGGATGTTACCTAATCCATTGTGCATAGAAGCCAGGCATGAAAGGTTGTCTATTTTCTTTGCTACGGCGATTCCTTTGGATATATAGAAAAAGGCAGAGTCCGGATTAGAGCGTCTGTATTGCATTGCTAACCTGCCGTATAACAGAGATTTAACAGAGTCGCTGGAGCAGGTATCGATCTGTTGCTTCAGTTCTGATACTCCCTGACTCTGTGCCGAAATCACGAGAGTGAAAACCATTAATAACAGAATAGATTTCATCCAACCAAATTAACCAACCCAGGGAAAACTATTAGTAAAATCAAAAAAATTAACTGAATAATCACAAAAGGCACAATGCCCTGGTAAATATGGCTGGTCTTTACTTCTGGTGGCGCAACCCCTTTCAGGTAGAATAAAGCAAACCCAAACGGAGGTGTTAGGAAAGAAGTCTGAAGGTTGATTGCCAACAGTATTCCAATCCAGATCAAATCCACTCCCAAGGTCACAAAAATGGGAGCGACTACCGGAACAAAAATGAATACGATCTCGATGAAGTCGATGAAAAAGCCAGAAATGAAAACGATGATCATGACGATGATCAGGAATGCTGTTGCATTCAGGTTGGCACTTTCAATAATGTTAAGTAAAAACTTATCCCCTTCCAGTCCCCTGAAAACCAGGGAAAATGCGGTTGCCCCCACCAGGATCATGAACACCATGGAGGTTAGCATAGTGGTTTCTTTCATTACACCTTTCAGCATTTTGAGGTTGAATTTTTTGCTGATGATAGCCAATACCATTGCCCCGAAAGCACCTACTCCTGCAGCTTCGGTTGGTGAGGCGATACCGGCAAAAATGGATCCTAACACAATAAGAATAAGAATGAATGGAAAGAGGAAGGACTTGATCACCTCAGAGGAGAATCCCTCAGATTTAAACGCTTGCACCTGATCTTTTGACACCTTTGGCACACGAGCGGGAAATATCTGACCGTATATGATGATGTATAGAAGGTAGATCACCACCAGGCAAATACCGGGTATAACAGCAGCCAGAAAAAGATCACCCACCGATACATTGAGTACACTCCCCAGAAGAACAAGCACCACTGAAGGAGGGATGATTTGGCCCAAGGTCCCGGAGGACGCGATAACGCCCGTGCTGATTCTTGGCCCATATCCATTTTTCAGCATAGTGGGCAGGCTGATCAATCCCATAGTTACCACGGTGGCGCCCACTATCCCAGTGGAGGCGGCCAACATTGCTCCTACCACCACTACGGCAATGGCCAACCCACCCCGGATCTGACCAAATAGCATGCTCATGGTGTAGAGTAGCCGCTCGGCTATTCCGGATTTTTCCAGCATCATGCCCATAAAAATAAATAGCGGAACGGCCAGCAAAACGAAGTTTTGCATGGTGCCATACACCCGCAGGGAAAGCAGATAGAAGAAGTCCATATCAAAGACGATCAGTCCGACAATCACGGACAATCCACCCAGTGTAAAAGCAACAGGGTAACCTATTAAAATCAAAAGGAATATTGCTCCAAATAGTATGAGAGGCAGGTATTCCATCATGGCTTATCGTAGATAAAATAGATGTTGCTAATGGTTTGCAATGAGTAGTTGTCTTTTTCCACAACCCTTTTGGCTTCTGCCTTCATGCCAGTAGTATCAATGCCAATTTTTAAGAAGTGAGCACCACTTTCAAAGTCGCTAATGTCTACAAATGAAGTAAAGCCAAACTCAGATGTTATGGGATGTTGAGTTTTAAACCAGTCGATGTTTTCAATGGGTGTATCATCAATCTTTACTGCCAGTCTTTTGTCGAAATAGAGGCTAATAGAATCTGATGTCAATTCATCCCATTTCGTTTTATTCAACGTCTTTCCCTCAAAGACATATATTCCTCCGAAAGCACCAATGTCTTTCAAAAAGATTTTCAAAGTATTGTCATGGATGATGTCTGACTGAATAGTGGTCACCAGGTAGCTGTCCGGGTTTCGGGTGTTTTCGTAGTTGGCACTATTGTAGTCACCAGAGGCGCTGCTTATATAATATCTGTCTCGTTCGTTATCCTTGATTGTGCCATCCATCCATAAAAATCCTGCAACTACACCCAACACAATAAAAGGAATAAGGTAAGACTTCCAGCCCTTGGTATTCGAAATAAGCACAAGTAAAGACCGTCGATACAGGAAGGAAAGTGTAACTATCCGAAAGAAGAAGGCGACATAATAAAACCAGTCTGCAGACCAGTTTTTACGTCTGAAGTATCCGTTTGTCAGGAAGTCGATAAATACCAGGATGGTTAACAGAAAGTAGAATAGTATGAATATACCAATGACCCCTGCCAGGTAAGAATTTTCATTCATCAGGGGTGTTATTAACTCAAAGAAGAATATGAAAGAAAAGATGAAGGAAGCGAATCCAATCAACGTTCCGAAAAAGATGAACGATATGCCATAAATGATGGACGACAGTTGCTCGAGTCTTAGAACCATCTTGACGAGCGATCCAGATTTATTAAGTTCTTTATTGAAGTTTCCTTTGAATTTTAATGAACGCTGATCTATTCCTTTAGGGAACACATAGCTAAGCCCCACGGAAGCCACCCAGACCCCTCTAACCAGGATGTGAAGGATATACCCGAAACTTAGCAATCGGATTGCTTTCTCTATTATACTGAACAATCTATGGAGCCGACTACCTCGCTCAAATGACTGAAGTGCCCATTGGTCCAAATAGTCGGGAATTTGGAATAGGGTGTAGAGCACGAGGGCAGATATTAGAAGCTCCGCCTCCCAACTGTTTAACTGAATGGTTTTTAACCAGCGTGGAGTTTTTTCTCCCTGGTATTTAGTCGTCTGCTTTTCTTCCATAGGTGATGGTGAAAATGGATTTTATGATCAATGAAATGCCCTGTAAACCAAGTAAAAGAAACCCGATTGGGATGGTTGACTTAATAATCCATCGAGCTGGCAATCCCCCTGGTTGAGGGCTGGTTTCTTTTAGCATAAATGAACTCTGAACAAAGGACAGGGACTCCCAAAAAGCCACACCACAAAACGGAAGCAGCATTACTGCAGTACCAATCAGGTTTACCCATGCCTGTTTTTTTTCTGAAAACCGATGATAAAAAACGTCCACCCTCACATGCTTGTCTTCCTTGAGTGTGAAGGCGGCACCCAGAAGAAAAATTGCAGCAAACAGGTGCCACTCCATTTCGAAGGATGCTGCAGAGGTGATGCTGAATGTGTAGCGGAGAATCACGTCAACCACAATCACCATTACGAGTAAAATGGTAAGCCAAGAAATAGCTTTTCCAATTGCGTTATTTAGGTCGTCGATCAGGGTCACTTCAACGAAAATAGCGAAACCAAGGAAATCAGCGTTTAGAGACTTGTCTATTTTATGTTTTGACCTTGTTCACCTATCATCCACCTAAATAAAATGGATTTGGAATTCTTTATATCCTCTTTTGTGAATTCACTGTTAGTAACTCAAGAAAATGGACGTAATCGTAATTCTATTTATCCTGATAGGTGTTACCGTGCTGGTGATGGCCATTATCAGGACTTACAAGATTTTTCACCTTTTAGATGATGCTGGCTTTCGGAAGGGCTGGCGAAGATTGCAAATGTTGATGTCACTCTTTTTGGTCGGCTATGTAGGGTCGGTTTATATCATATACATTAAGGATCAGGCAATCTTACAGTGGATTCTTGCGGTCATTTTTCTCTTTGGAGCTGTATTTGTGTACAAAGTAGTCTCTTTAGGAATTGAGGTGTTTGACAAGCTGAGAGCGTCCAACAAAAACCTTGGTAAGCAGATGCAAATTCTAAAGTCCAGGAATGAACAGCTTACACAGGCTATTTATGCAACAACCCACGATTTAAGAGAACCGATAAATACTGTGCTCGGATGCTCCAATCTGATGACGAATTATGATGCTAATCTTGAGCCGGAAGCAAAAAAGTTGATCCACTTTTCTACCAAAGCTGCAGATAGAATGGCCGAATTGGTATCTGCGATGGCGGATTACCTCAGCGTGGGGATTGAATCAACCAGAGAATATGTGAATACTTCAGAAATTCTCGAAGAAGTCATTCAATCAATGAATGGATCGGTTTCGCACGCTAACGCGCGCATTGAAATCAAAAACCTCCCTCCCGTCAATGCAAATAAAAACGAGCTAAAAAGGGTTTTTCAAAATCTCATTAGCAATGCAATTAAATATCGACGTGTTGAGGTTGACCCACAAATAGAAATATCTGCGACTATAAACCACGATAATAAATGGCAGTTTGAGGTACGTGACAATGGAATAGGAATTAAAGAGAAAGACATTCCCAAAGCATTTCAGCTGTTTCGACAATTGCATCCAAAAGAGGTCTATGAGGGTATGGGACTCGGTTTGTCAATTGTGAGGCGCGTAGTTGAACTTCACGGTGGCAATGTTTGGTTGCAATCTCAATACGGAGAAGGCACCAGTTTCTTCTTCACTTTAGATAATGGATTGATAATGAACGATATGCTTAAATAATTCATTTCTACCTTTGCAGAATGAAGGATATCCGGAAAGAGTCGTTGGAGAGTTTAACCACCTGGTTTGAAGAGAAGGGAGAAAAGAAATTCCGTGCGAAACAGGTGTGGGAATGGCTTTGGACAAAATCAGCCCAAAGCATTGATGAGATGTCTAATCTTTCCAAGGAGCTCAGAGATAGACTGAAGAATGAGTTCGTCATTAATCACATTACGGTTGATAATTCACAGCTTTCCAATGATGGCACCATAAAATCCGCATTCAGGCTTCATGATAAACATTTGATCGAGGGGGTACTGATTCCTGCAGACGATCGGATGACGGCCTGTGTTTCTTCTCAGGTTGGCTGCTCCCTGTCCTGCAAGTTTTGTGCGACGGGCTATATGAAAAGAGAGCGCAATCTGGATGGAGGAGAAATATATGACCAGGTGGTAGCCATACGAAATCAGGCGGAGGAGCATTATCAAAAGCCCTTGTCCAACATCGTATTTATGGGTATGGGTGAACCACTTTTGAATTATAAGGGAATGATGGAGGGGATTGATCGCATCACTGCGGAAGATGGCTTGAATATGTCACCAAAACGAATCACGGTATCTACTGCAGGCATTGCAAAGATGATCCAGAAACTGGCAGATGATGAGGTTAAGTTTAATCTGGCACTCTCGCTTCATGCGGCAGATGACAAAAAGCGTGACTCGATCATGCCTATCAATGAGACCAACACACTCGAGGCGTTGCTCAAAGCCCTGAATTATTTTTATGATAAAACGGGTAATCGGATCACTTTCGAATACATCCTCTTTTATGATTTCAACGATTCGATTGCTGATGCGGACAAGCTACTGAAATATGCTCGAAAGGTTCCCGGGGTGCGTGTTAATATCATTGAATACAATCCAATTTCAGAAGCATCATTTACCAAAGCAGACCCGGAAACCATCGATCGCTTTGCCAATCACCTTATAAAAGGCGGGATACACACCAGCGTTCGAAGAAGCAGAGGAAAGGACATTGATGCCGCTTGCGGACAGCTGGCGAATAAAAGTAAAGTAGCCTAAATAAATAAAAATTATATTTTTGCCCTCTTTCTCTTTTTTTAAATGAGAGTAGTAAAACCATCACATCTACTTATTGTCGGCCTTCTGATCAGCGCTTTTGCATTATCCAATCGGTTTTTTGCATATCAGAAAGTGATTGCTACCATCACCGATGATCGATTACTGGAGGTTTCCGGGCTGGAAGAGTCTTATGTAAATCCTGGATACTTCTGGACACATAATGATAGCGGTGGTGAGCCTACTTTATATCTCATTGATCGTAGTGGACAAATTCAAATGGAAGTTGAGCTTGAAGGGCTTAAAAATCGCGATTGGGAGGAAATAATTACAGTTAAAAAGGACGACAAGTCCTTCATCTACATAGCAGAGATTGGAGACAACCGGGCAATCTATGATCATGTAAGTCTGATTTGTTTGGAAGAGCCGATTTTCCAGGGCAAACAAAAATTAGCTATTGAGAAATCTGCTTTGAAAGTCATGAGCTTTCAATATTCAGAGGGATCACGTGATGCCGAGGCGATGCTTTTCGATCGACATCTTGAAGAGTTTGTACTCATTACCAAGCGTGAACAAATGGCAATGGTTTACTCTTTTCCTTTCGAACCCAATGAAGCCCCTGTTACCATTCAATCAAAAGGCACCATTCCATCACGAAATTTCACTGCAGCAGATATGAATGAGCATGGAGAGATACTATTAAAAAATTACGATTCTATTTTTTACTGGAATTCATCAGCAAAACCAGCTGCAGATCAGATACTTGCGTGGAAACCGATGACCTTAGACTACACCCCTGAACCTCAAGGAGAGGCTATTTGCTGGTATCAGGGCGATTTTTACACTATCAGTGAAAAGAATAAGGGAAAGCCTCAGGAAATGCTTTTTTTTCAGCGATTGAAATAAAACTCAGCTTTCAACTGCCTGACAGGTTCCGGAAACACAATCAAACTCAGGAGCGGTTACAACAGAACAATCAGATCCTGCATTAGTCTCAGTATTGTACTCAGCATTTAATTCATTGTACTGTTCGATTAAGCCGTCCAATTTTTCCTGATCAGTAGCGCTGGAATGTACAATAAATTTTGTAGGTCCTCCGCAGGGTTTGATACCTATCGGGCTTGCAATACACTGACTTCCATCTGAGCATTCTGTGGTCACAAGCGCTTCGATCTGTTCATTAATATTTTCCATTTGCTGAAGTAGATCATTTGGGGAAGGATTGTTGTCGTCTTCTTCACACGAAAAGAAAATCAACATGAAGGTCAGTAAAATAAGCTTGTTCATAGCCGTAGATTTTTTGAATGTACGAACTACAAATTCTGTGCTATTTCTTACTTGCGTTGAAAAGTTTTTGCTTCTCGTCTTTCGTTAGACTTTCATATCCGGATTCCGAAATCTTATCCAGAATGGCATCAATTTCTGATTGGGGTGTTTGGTCGGTTGCTTTTGATGCACCTGCTTTCTTTTTTGCACCAGAAGGCCTTCTGTTTCCTGACCGATGGGTGACTTTGATTTTGGGTTGAGGCTTAAACAGACTTTTCACAAAGTGGATAAAGTTGATCACCCATCCACCCATATCTGAGCCTTTGTTGAGTTGAGAGATATACAACCACCCCACGAGCGCACCCCCTAGATGTGCAATCTCTCCTCCGGCGTTTGCTCCGGTGGTTCCAATGAAGGACATGAATACATAGAAGATTGCAATGTATTTGATCTTAACCGGTCCAATAAAAATCAAAAAGAAGGTATAGTTAGGCATAAACACCGCAGCACCAACCACAATTGCATACACTCCGGCGGAGGCTCCCAACATCATTGAGTCGGTCACCCGATCAGCGTAGAAAGGAAGAAAATTATAAATAAAAATGTAAAGCAACCCTCCAGCCAGCCCACCGAGCACATACAATGAGATTACTCGTTTACTATTCAGAAACTCCTGGATGATTCGGCCAAACCAGAAAAGGAATAGCATATTGAAGAGGATGTGGAAGAAGTCAAAGTGCGTGAAGAAATAGGTCACTAAACTCCACGGTTGAAGCAACAATGTGCCGATATCTGCGGGGAGTTGTAGCTTTCTAAAAATCCAGAAAAAAGACTCTGTAGCTCCACTCAAGTCAAAGAAAACTTTGAAAACACGGGCAGCCACAAACACGATCAGGTTAATCAGAATGATCTGAACCACCGCATTGTTGGGCTTACTCCAGGCGTTGCTAAATTCCTCTTTAATTCCTCCGTTCATCGTTTAGTAAAATCTTCGGGTATCGTTTTTCCAGAATTTCAACAAAATAAATGCAATTAGCATTCCACTCAAGTGGGCAAGGTGCGCTACATTATCTCCGGGTGTGCGGTTAAACTCTGCATAGAGCTCGTACATTCCGTAAAAAAACACCAGGTATTTGGCTTTGATGGGGATGGGAGGGAAAAGTAAAAAGAGTTCGGTATTGGGGAAAAGGAAAGCAAACGCAAACAAAATCCCGAATACGGCACCAGAGGCACCTACCATGGTTCCTCGTGTGATTACACCATTGTAAATACTTTTTACAGCCGCGACCGTCTCAGATTCATAAGCTGGATTGTCATAATAGAGGTCGAGTAGCTCACCACCTCTTGCAACATTGATGAACGATTTATTTTCGATAATGAATTGCTCAAAAGCTTCTGGACTTGGATTTTCAATGTAAGCCTCTGCTGAATTTTTTAATGGAAGTTTTTCAACTGCATCGGCTACTCCATAGAGTACCCCTGCACCTATGCCACACACCAGATAGAAGATCAAAAATCGTTTAGATCCCCATACCATCTCCAGCATCGGAGCAAACACCAAAACAGCGATCATGTTTCCAAACAAGTGCCACATGCCGCCATGCAGCCACATGTAGGTCAAAAACTGGTAAGGTGCAAACTCAGCGGAGTAGACCACTCGTAACCCGAACCACTCATTCAGTGGTAGGTTCAGGAAAGAGGATAGCAGCAGGATTGCTACGTTGATGATCAAAATATTTTTTGCGACGGGAGTAAGTCTTCTAAACACGTTCTATTTAGCTTCTTTTAAACCATTCATTTATTTGCTCTAAGCTAACCAAAACATACGTGGGATTTCCATCCGGCGTATAATTTGGCTGCTCACAGGCGAAGAGTCTGTCCATCAGGTGATCCATCTCTTCTTCTTTCAATTTGTTGCAGCGATTACCTGCTGTCCGCTTGGCCAATGCTCTTGCCAGGCTTTCATTTTTAGGCAAGTTCAGCTTTTCCGCATTGTACTTGTACTGCTCTATCAGACCTTCAAACACTTCTTTTTCGTTGCAGGGTGCCAGCTCTGAAGGGATCCCTTGAATCACAACCATGCTTTCACCCATCTGCTCAAACTCAAACCCAAGTTGATTGATTTCGCTTTTAAGCTCCATGGTTAGTGTAAAATCAGATGGATTTAAACTCACCTGCTGTGGGAACATGCACGACTGTGAGGTGCCTGATCCACTTTTCATTGATTTCTGGTATTGCTCAAAAAGGATTCGCTCCAAAGCAGAAACCTTGTCCAGCACCACCATTCCACTCTTCACCTGTCGAAGCAAATAACGTCCGTGGAGGTGATAAGTTGGTTTTTTTTCTTCCTGCTCCGTCGGTTGGTTCATGGAGCTGCTGAATGTGGTCTGCACCACGCGTTCTTTTTCTGCTTCTTCGATGGTGGCAATTTCCTCCTGAGAAGCAGATGCATAGAGCTCATTGAGTTTATCCAGGCGCTCCTGATTACTTTCCAGTGATTTGAAGGAGCTATATTCACGATCCTTTTTATTAGAAATCGCCTGATTTTCCCGTTGAATATTCAAATGCTCAAAACTGACATCTGCAGAAAAATCTAATGAAGGGGTGACATTGAATGAGGCGAGCGCCTGACGAACGGCAGAGTTGATCACACCGTACAGCGTTCGGTCGTCATCAAATTTCACTTCGGTTTTTGTGGGGTGTACGTTAATGTCTACATGCACCGGGTCAATTTCAATGAAAAGCACGTAGAATGGAAAGTAATCTTCTTTGAGTACCCCTTCGTATGCTCGTGTCACCGCATGATTCAGGTAGGCATTTTTGATGAAGCGGTTGTTGATGAAAAAGAACTGCTCCCCTCGGGTTTTCTTCGCGTTTTCTGGCTTCCCCACATACCCCGTCACTTTCACCAGATCCGTTTCCTCGCTACATGGCACCAGCTGCTGCTGATAGTTTTTACCAAAAAGTTGCACAATTCGTTTGCTCAGCTTGCCTGCATCCAGCTTATAGGTTTCCAGATCGTTTTGCACCATGGTAAACGCAATCTCTGGATTTGCTAAAGCCACACGCTGAAATTCATCATTGATGTGCCGCAGCTCTACCGGATTTGATTTCAGGAAATTTCTGCGTGCAGGAACGTTGTAGAACAAGTTTTTTACACAGATAGAGGTTCCCTGATTGTATGCGATGGGCTCCTGACTCTTCACTTCCGATGATTCAATAATCAGCTGTGTGCCTAGCTCATCATCTGACTGTCGTGTTTTCAATTCTACCTGCGCCACTGCCGCAATGGACGCCATTGCCTCTCCTCTGAACCCCAGTGTTTTTATCTTGAATAGGTCGTCAGAAGTGCGGATTTTGGAGGTGGCATGTCGCTCAAAACTCATACGAGCATCCGTGCCACTCATCCCACAACCATTATCCACTACCTGAATCAGTGACTTTCCTGCGTCTTTGACGATTAGTTTGATAGCGGTGGCCCCAGCATCCACGCTGTTTTCCAGCATTTCTTTTACAACAGAAGCAGGACGTTGAACTACCTCACCAGCAGCTATCTGGTTGGCGATGCTATCGGGCAATAAGTGAATAACATCACTCATTTACGTTTCCTTATTGTTTTCAATCTGTAGAGCAGATAAATCGGGACGGCAACCCACATCAGGTAATAGAAGATTTCATTTCCAAACTGGAGCCACCCTAAAACCATGACGCCCAAAAGCGCTGCTATTCCCAATTGCAGCATGGAGGTCATAGGCGCAGATTTTGTTTTTCTCTTAAAGGAGATCTTAGTGGAGCGATAATCCCCGGTCTCTTTCCCCTCCATTTCTTCTTTGATTCGCTCCGTACGTTCCTTTATTTCTTCCTTCACCGGATCGTAATATCGAGGTTGTATTCGAAATTGTTGGTGTTTTGGTAGACGAAAAAGGGATGGAAATCGCATTGGGTATAATTATTGGTCGAATGTTCTGTTATTGAACACGACTTGTTTGAAAAATTGTTCAAATTTAATGTCATATTACCGTTTATGAGAGGATATCTCTTAATAGTATTTGTCTTTATTGGCACATCTGCCTTTGCGTCTGATAATGAGGTGAAAGAGGAGGTGTGGATAGACGGTGACTCTTTCTATAAGTCCATTCGGCACAAAAAGAAATCAACCATTTATTTTAAGGAATGGTCGGGATACGTAGACCAGTTTTTGAAAGATGAGAATTACTACGTCGCTTTGCAGTTGGATAATCAATTTGATCCACTGCCAAAGGATGCAGTCGAACTTCCTTCCTTAGCGACTATAGCTGCAATTGGTGATGATGATCTGAAAAAAGATTATTTCCAGTTTCTGGAAAGGTTTGGGAGAACCCTTGGGGTAAATCATATGGTGCTGCCAGACACTAACGAATATTCCGGTATTGAAAGGGAGGCGATTAAGCAGGCGAATGCACAATCCCCCTTCTATTTTCTTCACAAATCATCGCTATCCCGCAGTATTCCTGACTCCAGGAAAGAGTTTGAAGATGAAGCTGCATCCAATCCAACTATTTGGCTGGCGGATCAGGGGGTGAATACCAGCAAGCTGGATCGGTGGAGCAATAAGCTAGAGAATGGCAATCGTGCCACTTTTTATGAGCAGCTTAGAGAAGCCAAGCAAACATCCTTTTTCCCAGCCTATGAACTACCACAGTCACTAAGGAGAGATGTTTTCATGGCCAGCACTGTGGCAGTTGACTCCAAAAGCACCTTTCCTATACGAGCCGAGACAATCACATACCTGGGACTGGATATCCAATTAAAGAATCGTTTAAAGCAATACGTCAAAGTGCTTGATTACCGAATGCCGGGAGTTCCTTGTTTGGTTGACTTAAGAAATCACGAGGGACAGATTGAGGATGATGACATCATTCTTCAGGTAGGTATGAAAAAGCCCAGCCACATCTCTTTGACAGTGCCTGAAGTATCATTAGCTGAGCAGGATATCCTTATTGCCAAGATGCTGTTTGGTGCGCATGAAATTGTTGGGAGAAGTTTACACCCCTTCACTCGAAGGATCGAGAATCCTCGGTTTATCGGCTACTCTGACTTGAAGCACGCTGGACTGGATCAACAGCATTTTCAGTGGATTGATACCCTTGCAGCAGAGGCGATTAAAAAGTTTGCCACTCCCGGGATGCAATTGGCCGTAGTAAAAGATGGTGACGTTGTTTTTGAGAAGGCTTATGGACACTATACTTATGATAGCCTGAGGGAGGTGACCACCGGAACGGTTTACGATATTGCCTCAGTCACCAAAGTGGCGGCTACCCTCCCTGCCATCGCTTTGCTCATCGATCAGGGGAAAGTTAGCCTCGATGATTCGGTGAGTGCGCACCTTTCCATTTTTGAAAAGTCTAATAAATCCGGCATTACAATACGCCAGCTACTGGCCCATAATGCCGGTCTGAGATCCTACGTGCCATTTTGGAGCATGATGATGGATGGAGATCGCCTGGATGCGTTTTACTACAAAACACCGGAGGATGAAGCGAAGGACATCAGGACTTATGGTTTGGAACCACACCCAAGTATGCTTGACTCCCTGAAAAGTTTCATTGTAAAATCTAAACTGATCAATGATCCCAAAGCCTACAATTACAGTGACCTGGGATTCATGGTCCTTCATTTAATTGTTGAAGAGGTTTCAGGAAAGCCATTTGATGTGTTTTTAAACGAAAATTTTTATCAGCCAATGGGTTTGAGAAGCACCACCTTCAACCCAATCAGGAGCGGCATCTCACCTAAAGATATCGCACCAACGGAATACGATCAGCGGTACCGAAACTATCAGGTGTGGGGTGAGGTTCATGATCGGAATGCGCTGGTTTTTGGTGGAGTGGCCGGGCACGCCGGGTTGTTTTCTACTGCTGGTGATTTGTCCAGAATGATGTCCATGTATCTCAATGGAGGCTTCTATGGCGGTCGTCAATACATTACTACGGAGACATTAGACTTGCTCAATATCCGATATTTTGAAAATAATAGAAGGGGTCTTGGCTGGGACAAAAAGGATGGCAAAAAAGACTCAGCTTCGTCACTGGCAAGCGACGAAAGTTTTGGCCATACAGGTTTTACAGGCACTATGGTGTGGGCAGATCCCAAACATGAGCTTATCTATGTGTTCTTGTCAAATCGTATTTATCCAGATGCCGATAACTGGAGACTTGGAACATTGAACACACGTACACACATACACGACGTGATTTATCAATCGCTCGAAAGTTCAAAATTGCGAAACTAAAAGTTTACTATCTCGGTTTAAATCCCTTGAAGAAAAAGCCTAACGAAAAAATGAAGGTAGGAATAGTATGTTATCCCACGTATGGTGGTAGTGGAGTTGTGGCCACAGAACTGGGCAAAGCGTTAGCCAAAGAAGGTCATGAAATTCACTTCATTACCTATTCTCAGCCTACCCGATTAGACTTTTTCAATCCCAACTTATACTATCATGAGGTAAGTGTGAAGTCTTACCCGCTTTTCCAATACGCACCATATGAGCTCGCTTTGGCCAGTAAAATGGTGGACGTGGTTTTGAATGAGAAATTGGATTTACTTCATGTGCACTATGCTGTGCCTCACGCCTCTGCAGCCTACATGGCGCAGCAAATACTCAAAACAAAAGGATATGAAATTCCTTTCATCACTACCCTTCACGGAACTGATATTACAATCGTAGGAAAAGATGCCACCAATGAGCCAGTGGTGACCTTTTCAATTAACGAATCAGATGGAGTGACAGCTGTGTCGGAAGATTTGAAAAATGATACCTTAGAGCACTTTGATATTTCGGTTCCTATAGAGGTAATCCCAAACTTCATTGATTTGGAGCGATTCAAAAAACAACCAAAGGATCACTTCAAAAAGGCGATTTGTCCAAATGGGGAGAAGTTGGTGGTTCACACCTCCAATTTTAGAAAAGTGAAAAGGGTGGATGATGTGCTGAAGGTATTTTGCGAGCTTAGAAAAGTGGTTCCATCCAAATTACTTCTTATCGGTGATGGGCCGGAACGGAAGAAGATGGAGGATACAGCCAGGGAAATTTGTTCAGAGGATATCCGGTTCCTTGGCAAGCTGGAAGCTGTGGAGGAAGTGCTTTCAGTCAGTGATCTTTTCCTTATGACTTCAGAGAAAGAAAGCTTTGGCTTGGCTGCATTGGAAGCCATGGCGTGTGAGGTACCAGTGATCTCTTCTAATGCAGGAGGACTACCTGAGTTGAATAAGGAGGGAGAGTCGGGTTACGTTTGTGAGGTTGGTGATATTGATACGATGGTCAAGCGTGCCATTCATATTTTAGACAATAAAAATCTGGATTCTTTCAAGCGAGGAGCTCTGAACCGGGCCAAGGAATTTGATATCAAAAATATCCTACCAAAATACGAGGCGTATTATCACGCCGTTTTAGAGAAACATAAAAAGTCTTTATCAGAGAGTTTGTGAAAAATTAGGGTTTCTTTTCCCTAATTTTGCCATGAAGAAAACGAAGCAATGGAATTAAAGAATAAACCACACACAAAAGGAACGAAAGCACTTTTTAAGAATAAATTTCTTGAAAGGCTAACAAGAACGCACATCGCAATCCCTTTGGTAGTGTTTTCGATTATTTCTACCGGCCTGGTGATCTACGGATTTCAGGAATCATATCTGACAAGTATTAGCGCAGTGCTTTTATTTATTGGAGGCTTTATGTCCTTCACTTTGGTAGAATATCTAATGCACCGATTTGTTTTTCATTTGACTCCAACGACTGAGAAAAGAGAAAAATTTGCATATACTGTACATGGTGTTCATCATGATTATCCAAAGGATAAAGACAGATTGGCCATGCCTATTCCCTTAAGTCTAGCATTGTCTACTGGATTCTTCTTTTTATTCAAACTTTTTATGGGCATTAATGTCTTCGGTTTTTTACCTGGCTTCCTGATGGGTTATGCTGCATATCTATGGGTTCACTACATGGTGCATGCATTTCAACCTCCAAAGAATTTCTGGAAGGTATTATGGGTGCATCACGGCATCCATCACTACAAAGATCCGGGAAATGCTTTTGGTGTGTCCTCACCATTTTGGGATTTGGTATTCAGAACCATGCCAAAAAAGTAATTACTTCTCCTTTTTCGCTTTCTTGGCAGCTTTTTTAGCAGCCTTGGCTTTGCGCTTTTCAGGAGAGGCAGGCTCCAGGGTGGCTTTGAAAAGAAAGTCCCTCGTTCCCCAAAACAAATTGGACACTAATGAAGCGAATATGGGTCTTCTGCCTGGCATATCAAGGTGATTATATAACGTTAATTTAACGTAAAAAATTCTCATTTCATCATCTGATGAAATCATTCTTAGGGGATTTTAGTTAAGTTAATGCTATGATCGGATATCGATTTACTGAATTCATTCCTGAGAAAAATCCTGAGCAAAATACGTTTGACAATTTGCTCAATATTTTTTTACAGCTTCTTGTAATTACCTCAGGCGATGTAAATGAAGCACTAAGCTGGCTTACCAATCTGGACCGTGAGCATGGTATCTCAAATGCTGAGTACGGTATTGGCAATTTTATAGATGACTTGAGGAATAAAGGATACATCGATGATCGCAACGAGAAAGGGGAATTCAGAATCACAGCCAAGAGCGAGCAGGAAATTCGAAAAAGTGCGCTGGAGGAAATCTTTGGAAAACTGAAAAAATCAGGGAAAGGAAATCATCGGACAGATCACACAGGAATTGGAGATGAGATCACCTCAGATTACCGCGAGTTTCAGTTTGGAGACTCTCTGGAGCAAATAGAAATGACGGAAAGTTTGCGAAACGCGCAAATCAACCACGGGTTAAATGATTTGACGCTCACGGAAAATGACCTGGAGATTCGTGAACGAGAGTACAAAACACAGACATCCACTGTGCTGATGATTGACATCAGCCACTCCATGATTTTGTATGGAGAAGATCGCATCACTCCGGCAAAGAAAGTGGCCATGGCGTTGGCAGAATTGATCAAGAGAAAATATCCAAAGGATACACTCGATGTGATTGTGTTTGGGAATGATGCCTGGCAGATCGAAGTGAAAGACCTGCCATACTTAAATGTAGGGCCATATCATACCAATACAGTTGCTGGGTTGGAGCTGGCCATGGATCTTTTGAGGAGGAGAAAAAATAAGAATAAGCAGATTTTCATGATTACTGATGGAAAGCCAACCTGTTTGAAAGAAGGAATTAAGTACTACAAAAATAGCTTTGGGCTTGACCCGAAGATTTTGAATAAAACCATGAATCTGGCGGCACAGTGTCGTCGGATCCATATACCTATCACTACCTTTATGATTGCCTCAGATCCATACTTGCAAGAGTTTGTCAGGGAGTTTACCGAAGCAAATAACGGAAATGCATATTATAGTAGTTTGCAAGGGCTGGGCAATCTTATTTTCGAGGACTATAGAAGGAATAGAAGAAAAAACCTTTAGGCCTTACCACCATTTAATTAATACCATTAATGAACTATAAAGACTTATCTACGGATCAGAAGTTGAAGATTACCACTTTAGGAGAATTGAAAGATTCAGGATATGAGCCAATATCGATCAAAGAGGAATTACGCGCGAACCTGATCAAAGCTAAAAAAGAGAAAAAAGATGTTTTTGAGGGAATCTGGGGCTATGAAGATACGGTGATCCCGGATGTGGAGCGAGCAATTCTTTCTCGCCATAACATTAACTTTCTTGGACTCAGAGGACAGGCGAAAACACGCATGGCACGAATGATGACAGGGCTGCTGGATAAGTACATCCCGATAGTAGACGGTGCTCCTCTGAATGATGACCCTTTAAACCCAATTTCAAAATTTGCCAGAGATAAAGTCGTGGAGTTCGGTGATAAAACTCCGGTTGGATGGATGCATCGAGATGAACGTTATACAGAAAAGCTGGCTACACCGGATGTGACCATTGCGGATTTGATTGGTGATGTAGATCCGATAAAAGCAGCTAGCCTGAAGCTACCCTACTCTGATGAACGGGTGATCCATTTCGGGTTGGTACCACGATCCCATCGAGGTATTTTTGTGATCAACGAGCTGCCGGACCTTCAGGCGAGAATTCAGGTAGCACTTTTTAATATTCTCCAGGAGGGGGATATTCAGATTAGGGGCTTTAAACTTCGAATGCCATTGGATATTCAGTTTGTATTTACCGCTAATCCTGAAGATTATACAAACAGGGGTTCGATCGTTACTCCACTGAAAGACCGAATTGATAGCCAAATCATTACACACTATCCTTCATCCATAGATATTGGCAAGAAGATCACGCATCAAGAGGCCATGCTGTCTGGTGATCAGGAAGCAACTATAGAGGTCTATGATCTGGCAAAAGACCTGATCGAGCAAATTGCCATGGAAGCCAGGGATAGTGAGTATGTGGATGCGAAGAGTGGGGTTTCTGCACGTTTAACCATCTCAGCTTATGAGAATCTGGTAAGTGCCTGTGAGCGCCGCATGCTGACGAGTGGTGAGGAAAAAACAAGTGTTCGGGTCACAGATTTCATTGGAGTAACCCCTGCAATAACAGGTAAGGTGGAGTTGGTTTATGAAGGCGAGCAGGAAGGGCCGGGTATCGTTGCTAATAACCTGGTAGGGAAAGCCATCCGTTCCCAGTTCATCCATTATTTTCCGGATCCTGAAAAAGAAAGAAAGAAAGAGAAAGGCAACCCCTATGAGCCTATCAAAGAATGGTTTGAAAAAGGGAATATGGTTGATCTGATTTTCAACGCGAGAGAAAAAGAATACCAGAAAGAACTGAAGAACATTCCGGGTTTGGAGAAACTGGTAGACAAATATCAGAAAACTTCTCACGAAGGATTTAAGTACTTTTTGATGGAATTTGCGTTATTTGGATTAGCAGAGTACAGCATGCTCAGCAAGCATCAACTGGAACAGGGGATGCAGTTCAAAGATTTATTCACCAGCATGTTCAACATGCCTGAGATGGGGGACGATGAATGAGCAAGTCAAAGAAGCACTTAAATTAATTCGTGGAGGAGAAGGGCAGTTTGTAGAATTCAAAAGGAAGGCCAATCATCCTGAGAAAATTATTCGCGAGGTGGTAGCGTTTGCCAATAGTGCCGGTGGCCACCTTTATATTGGTGTGGATGATAATGGCACTTTGGCCGGTCTAAAATATCCAGAAGACGAAGAATACGTTTTAACAAAGGCGATCAACGAGCTGTGTCGTCCAGCCATTCTGTTTTCAGTGGAAGTTTTGCAAGTCAGGGAAGATGTTGAAATTCTTCATTACCACATTCCAGAGAGTGTGCACAAACCTCATTTTGCTTTCCTGGAGAAAAAGCATCGTTATGGAAAGGCCTTTGTTCGCTCAGATGATCAGTCGATTCAGGCCAGCTATGAGGTGAGACAGATTCTGAAAAGGAGTAAGCGAGCACATCAGCCAATAGAGTTTGAAGAAAGGACGCGACAACTATTCAAATATTTTGAAAATCATTCCGGAATCACGCTTGCAGAATACACTCAATTAAGTGGTCTCAATAAGAAGCTTGCTTCTAATAAGTTAATCCATCTGGCTTTATCCGGTGCTTTAAAAATAGAGCCAAAGAATGGAGGAGACATCTTCATGCCTGCGGAATAAATTTTCGTCAAATTCCTTTCGTTTCACTTCTTTTTTTCCGGCGAAACTCCAATATTACAGATGATCCTTTTCGGAGCAATGATAAACCCACCGACGCATGGCTAAAAGCACCAAGCAGAAGAAAATATTTGTATTAGACACTTCAGTAATTCTTTATTCACACGATTCCATTCTAAACTTCGCAGAGCATGATGTGGGCATTCCCATCACGGTTTTGGAGGAGCTTGATCAGTTTAAAAAAGGAAATGACACAAAGAATTTCGAGGCTCGTGAGTTCATTCGTTTGTTGGATCGCCTGGCGAGGGATCATAGCCTCCAAGACTGGATTCCTTTGAATGGTAAAACTAAAGGTTGCTTCAAAGTCATCATGGACTCGGACAGCACCTTGGATGCTACAGAAGTCTTTAATGACGGCAAGAATGATCATCGGATTTTGAATGCTGCTCTTACCATTAAAGAGCAGGAGCCAAAGCGGAGGGTGACGCTCGTTTCTAAAGACATCAATTTGCGTTTGAAGGCAAAATCTTTAGAACTCCCGGCCGAGGATTATGAGACAGGAAAAATCAAGAACGTCAATACACTCACAACAGGTAAGACAGAACTGGATGACATCAACTCTGAGCACATCGATGAGCTCTTTAAAAACAATGTGATTGACAGGAAGAAGGCACTGAAGCGTAAGAAATTTCCTGCCAATAATTATTTCATACTAAAGAGTGAGAAAAACTCCGTATTGGGTTACTACAACCCGGTCGATGATACGATTGAGAAAGTAGACAAGCAGACCGTCTATGGCATTAAGCCAAAGAATGCAGAGCAGACATTTGCCATGCACGCCATGCTAAATCCGGAGATTAAATTGGTGAGCATCAATGGTGTGGCAGGTACAGGTAAAACACTTTTAGCATTAGCATCGGCACTTGAGCAAAGAAGAAATTTCAAACAGATATACCTGGCACGACCGATTGTTCCTTTGAGCAATAAAGACATTGGCTATCTGCCTGGTGACATTAAATCAAAGCTGAATCCATACATGGAGCCGCTTTGGGACAACCTAAAGTACATCCAACACCAGTTCAAGGAAAACGACAAAGAGTTTACCCGTATTACCGACATGGTGAATCAGGAAAAGCTGATGATCACACCTTTAGCTTACATACGTGGGAGGAGCCTGTCCAATATTTTCTTTATAGTGGATGAGGCGCAAAATCTGACCCCCCATGAAATAAAGACAATCATTACAAGGGCGGGTGAGAATACGAAGATTATTTTTACCGGGGACATATATCAGATTGATACTCCGTATCTTGATTCTCAATCAAATGGTCTTTCATACCTGATCGATCGAATCAAGGATCACCCGATGTTTGCGCATATCACACTTGAGAAGGGAGAAAGATCGGAACTAGCCAACCTGGCAAACGAATTATTGTAATGCTCTAATATGATGACGAATTACTTTTAGGTTTGATGGTTAATTTGGATGAAATTACACCCGGCTATAATCGTGGATAGGCATCCAAATTCATCGGATTTCGTTAGGTTTAGCTGGTCAAAAATTCAAGCAAATGATAAAACTACAAGACGTTAGCAAATTCATTGAGTCCAAATATCAGCGGACATTCATTCTGAAAGGTATTGATCTGGAGATTAATGAAGGTGAATTTGTGAGTATAATGGGGCCATCCGGTTCCGGGAAATCTACCCTATTGAATATTGTGGGCATGCTGGACAAGCCATCCGAAGGCGAATATTACTTCATGGATGAACCCGTTCACAAACTGCGTGAGAAGCGAATTTCAAGGATTCACAAGGAACACATTGGGTTCATTTTCCAAGCCTATCACCTGATCGATGAACTAACGGTCTACGAAAACATTGAGACTCCCCTTATTTACAGAGGAATCAAAGGCAAAGAACGTGCAAGCATGATCGCTGAGATGTTGGATCGTTTCAACATGGTGGCAAAAAAAGATTTGTTTCCAGAGCAGTTATCAGGCGGGCAGCAACAGCTCGTTGGGGTTGTGCGAGCGATCATTGGCAAGCCAAAACTACTTCTGGCGGATGAACCAACAGGAAATCTGCATTCATCTCAAGGTGAAGAAGTAATGGGCATTCTAAAGCAGCTTCATGACGAAGGAATGACCATTATTCAGGTGACTCACAACGAAAAGTTTGCAGAATACGGTTCCCGCATCATTCAGTTAGAGGATGGCCGAGTAGTTGACTAGCTCATCTTTTAGGTTAGATGGGTTACTAAAATCCTTATATTTGGATTAAGAGAAGATTATTTTTTGACAAAACCTATCTAACCTATGAATATGCCCGAATATTTAGAAAACCTCGTCAACTCCGTCAATGATTCTTTGCCGGGTGTACTTGGTGCCGTTATTGTCTTCATTGTTGGCTGGCTGCTGGCCTTGCTTGTAAGAAGGATTGTTCATGGCCTCATGAAGAAAACAGAATGGGATGAGCGCCTATTGGGGAATACCATTGTAGACACCAATAAATTCATTGCCAACTTCGTATACTACATCCTGATGTTCATCATCTTGTTGGTGGTGCTCGAAATACTTGGTGTGAGCTACATTCTGGATCCAATCAAGGGAATGTACCATGGCTTTATTGAGTTCATTCCAAAAATCATTGTGAGTATCATCACCTTCTTTGTTGGGTACATTGTTGCGAAGTTCCTTTCGAACATTGTGAAAATGGCAGGTAGTGTCATCGATAGGCTGGCTAACAAAATCGGATTTAAAGAGACAGACAAGCTGGTTTATTTCATTCAGCAAGTAATTTTTATTATCGTACTGATCCCATTCATCATTCAGGGATTAAACGCACTAGAGCTGGATGCGATTACTACGCCGGCTAATAATGTGCTTCACGAAATGCTGGACTCTGTTCCGAATATCATTGGAGCGATCTTAATTATTTCCATTTTTGTAGTTGGGGGAAGGTTCATCACTTCTTTCGTGAAAGACCTTTTGGCGAATGTAGGCTTGGATAATCTGATTGAAAGGTTGCAGTTAAAATCAGTTCTCGGAGAACAAAAGCTCTCAGCGATTGTCGCCAATATTATCTTCTTTTTTATGGTGTTTTTCGGAGTAATCTCCGGAGTGGAAATGCTTGGTCTTGATCGTTTAGCAGAGGTACTCCACACCATTCTGAACCTTTCCGGCAATGTGCTATTTGGGTTGATCATACTTGTTATGGGTAATTTCTTAGGGTCCATCATTTACAGGTCAATGAACAACTCAGGGGAGAACACATTTGTAGCTGGAATCGCCAGGGTAGCGATTATTGGTTTGTTTTTGGCTATTGCATTGCGAACCATGGGGATTGCTAATAGCATTGTGGAGCTAGCCTTTGGTCTGACACTAGGTGCCATTGCAGTGGCTGTGGCACTTTCTTATGGTCTGGGAGGACGTGAGGCTGCCGGTAAGCACATGGAAGATATTCTCAAGCGCTTTAGAGGCAAAAAATAATATTTTACCAAAAAAGAAAAGCCCCTCGATAGAATCATCGAGGGGCTTTTTTTATGAGAAGCAGGCTGCTAGTATCGGTTGATATTGCCTGCCAAATTTGCGATAGCACCAGTCTTTGAGCATCACTACCTCTTCCGGAACTAATGCTTTAATGGCCTTCTTTAGTTCCTTCTCAAATAGCCGCTTATCAAAGCTAACTTTCGATAAAATAGTTTTAAAGTACTCTAACATGTGAATAATTGTTAATGATCAAACCCCTGCCGTAAATTTGGCGTTTTGGGTTTGATGAATGTTTAACTTTAACATTTAGTTTGAGTAAATAAATCAGCAGTTGAGTTCTCAATCATCAGAGAACTTTTGCATATCGTTTTGAACAACAATACACATGAGATTAACGAACAAGTTCTTGATTGGTTGTGCAATGATCTTAGTATTTGCCACTAATCTTTTTTCTCAAGATGTATCCATTAAGATAAGCAATAATGAGATAGGGATCAACCAGTATTTCACAATTACCATTCAGGTTGAGAATGACAGGCTAAAACAATACAGTGACTTTCCGGACATTGAAGGTTTTATAAAAAGAGGCACCTCATCTTCTACCACTACCAATTATGTAAACGGAAGAATGTCCTCCACTCAGGCACTTACTCAAAATTATCAGGCCACTGAAAAGGGGACCTACCTACTTGAGCCGTTTTTCATGACCATCAATGGCAAAGAGGTGAAGTCGGAGGGCACGCAGATTATAGTCGGAGATGCTGTACAAAGACAAGCACGTCAGAGTCCGTTTAACAGAGACCCTTTTGAAGAGATTTTTGGAAACAGATCTGCACCTGAAGAATTTGTGGACATAGAGGCAGATGCCTTTGTAGCATTAACGGTGGATAAGGATGAGGTTTATGTGGGAGAGGGTTTTACAGCAACATTGGCATTTTATGTAGCTGAGGCAAACAGGGCAGAAATGCGATTTTTTGACCTGGCAAATCAGATTACCGAAATCGTGAAGACCGTCAAACCACCTAATTGCTGGGAGGAGAATTTCAGCATCGATCAAATCTCTGGAGAGCCTGTAACGATTAATAGCAGAAACTATACACGATACAAGATTTACCAGACAGCCTATTATCCCTTGACATTGCAAGATATCGAGTTTCCATCCATTGGCCTTAAAATGATCAAGTACAAAGTAGCTAAGAATCCCTCTTTCTTTGGAAGAAACAGGCA
This sequence comes from Ekhidna sp., assembly GCF_965247405.1. Taxonomy (GTDB): domain Bacteria; phylum Bacteroidota; class Bacteroidia; order Cytophagales; family Cyclobacteriaceae; genus Ekhidna. The sequence goes on along the minus strand of NZ_OZ252014.1, from coordinate 1,696,255 downwards.
GGAAGATTATGAAACGTTTTACTCCAAACCTAAAACAGTGAATGTAGTTGATTTGCCACCTCATCCACTAAAGGAACAGGTAGCTGTCGGCAATTACACCATGGAAGAAAATATTAGTACAAAAGAGCTGGCAACAGGTCAAAGTTTTAACTACCAATTTGATATTGTGGGCGAAGGGAACATCAGTTCAATAGAAGCTCCATTGCTACCAGAAAATGATGCATTTGATTTCTACGCTCCTAATGTAACTCAGCGAGTCAATCGTGCGGGTGGTAAGGTAAGAGGGGTAAAAAGTTATGATTTCTATGCGATCCCCAATGAACCTGGTGATTATACCCTTTCAGATTATTTTTCATGGGTGTTCTTTAACCCAAGTACAGATTCGTATGATACCCTTTCATCGGATTATTCGATTCGTGTGACCGGAGAGAGCAGAAAAAATCTATCCATTGCCTCCAATGATCTGGGTGATTTTTATGACGAGATTGCAAATGCAGACAATACACTCTCGTCCATCGACGGTAATAGTTGGGTTACCATCATAGTTAATATCTTTATCGCGATTATCTTGGGCTTTACTGCCTATCTGCTGTTCAAAAAGACAGCATAATTGCATGGGAAATACACTCGGAAATATTTTTAAGATCACTTCATTTGGTGAGTCGCACGGTGCAGGTGTGGGTGTAGTCATTGATGGCTGCCCAGCGGGGATTGACCTGGATGTGAATTATATCCAATCTGAGCTGGACCGAAGAAAACCTGGTCAATCACGAATCACCACTCAGCGTAAAGAAGCAGATGGGTTTGAGTTTTTTTCAGGTGTTTTTGAAGGAAAATCCACCGGAGCACCCATCACGATACTGATTAAAAATCAGGATCAGAAAAGTAAGGATTACGATCATATCAAAGATATCTACAGACCCTCTCATGCAGATTTTACCTACCAGGAAAAATATGGAATCAGGGACTATCGGGGAGGTGGTAGAAGCTCTGCTCGCATCACTGCAGGCTGGGTGGCAGCTGGTGCAATAGCAAAGCTGGTTTTGCGTCAGCTAGGTATTAATTGTCAGGCATATGTATCCCAGGTGGGAGATTTGAAACTGGAAAAAAGCCATCAGGATTTAGATTTATCAAAAACAGACGACAATGACGTCAGATGTCCGGATGATCGTATGGCAAAGCAAATGTTTGAGCTGATTGACTCGGTGCGAAAGGATCGGGACACTATTGGCGGAGTGGTGACAGGGATCATATCCAATGTTCCTGCAGGACTGGGTGAGCCACTTTTTGATAAATTGAATGCTGCCCTGGGTCATGCCATGCTTTCGATTAATGCTGTTAAAGGATTTGAGTTTGGAAGTGGCTTTGAGGGTGTGAAAATGCGAGGCTCTGAACATAACGACATTATTGAAAACAAGGCCGGTAAAATCCAAACGAAAACAAATCATTCAGGAGGTATTCAGGGAGGGATTACTAACGGAGAAGACATATACTTCAACGTGGCATTCAAGCCGGTTGCTACTATCATGCAAGATCAGGATTCTGTGGATAAGGAAGGGAATGATGCCACTGCCAAAGGAAAGGGACGACATGATCCATGTGTAGTACCGAGAGCAGTTCCCATTGTAGAGGCACTGTCTGCTCTGGTGATGGCCGATTTCTGTTTATTGGCACAAACCAATAAATTGCGAGGCTAAGTCTAGAGAAAATAATAGTTCAACAGCGAACCCATATATATGAAAAACCTACCTCTTCATGTAAAAATCATTATTGGCCTGGTGGCTGGCGTAGTGTATGCATTTGTCTCCAGTGCACTGGGGTGGAATGCGTTTACAATTAACTGGATCGATCCCTTCGGCACCATTTTCATTCGTTTGTTGAAGTTCATTGCTGTACCACTGGTATTATTTTCCATTATCAGCGGCATCAGTGGATTAAGTGATATATCAAAGCTGGGTCGGATGGGAGCTAAAACCATGGGCTTTTATCTTCTGACTACAGTTATAGCTGTGGGCTTAGGACTGCTCTTGGTAAACACAGTAAAGCCGGGTACCCACCTGGATGATGAGCAGCGAATAAAGAATCGTATTTCATATGAATTATGGGCAGAGTCAGAGGGAGTGGAAATGAAGGACCGAAAAGATTTTTTAACCAATCCGAAGTATGCAGACTATGTGGAAGAAGTATCCGGGCAGCCGCAGGATTTGAGTGAAAAAGTAGAAGAGGTAAAAAGCAGTGCTGAATCAAGTAAAGAAGCACCGCCGCTTCAGTTTTTAGTCGATATAGTCCCTGAAAATCTGGTGTTCGCGATTTCAAATAATCGCCTCATGCTTCAGGTTATCTTTTTTGCTATTTTCTTCGGCATTTCCATCGCGATGATTCCAAGAGAAAAAGCACAGCCAGTCATTGATTTTATCAATAGCGTAAATGATGTGTTTTTGAAAATGGTGGAGGTGGTGATGAAAGCCGCACCATATTTTGTTTTTGCCCTATTAGCAGGCGTGATTGCAAAAATGGCTAATACCCCCGCTGAAGTGCTTGAGATTTTCAAAGGACTTGGATCCTACACATTGACGCTTTTCTTCGGATTGGCCTTTATGATATTCGTCTTTTATCCGGTCATTGTAGTGCTTTTCGTAAAGAAGATGTCTTACAAAGAGTTTTTCAGAAGGATAAGCCCTGCTCAGTTGATGGCCTTTTCCACTAGCTCAAGCGCAGCTACCCTTCCAGTAACCATGGAATGCGTCGAGGATAATCTGGGTGTTTCCAGAAATGTTTCCAGTTTCGTACTTCCTATCGGTGCAACCGTGAATATGGATGGGACAAGCTTGCTGCAGTCTGTCGCTGTGGTATTTATGGCACAGTTGCATATGGTAGACCTAGATCTCGGTCAGCAGCTGACCATTGTATTGACCGCAACTTTGGCTTCTATTGGAGCTGCAGCCGTGCCAAGCGCTGGATTGGTAATGATGATCATTGTATTGCAATCGGTTGGTTTGAATCCCGCATGGATAGCGATCATCTTTCCGGTAGACCGAATTCTGGATATGTGTCGCACGGTAGTGAATGTTACTGGAGATGCCACAGTCGCTACCCTGGTAGCTGGTTCTGAAAATGAGCTTAATCCTAGGGATCTAGGCGAGCATTAAATAAGAAACATATACGGAGAGACCGAGAGTCAACATGATGATTGTTGCTACGATAGATGCTTGAATTTTTTTAGTTACCATGACTTTTGTGATTTAGGGTGATAAAATAGGATTATATAAGTATGGTAACTATATAACGTTCACCCCTCAGCTTCTTTCGAACTTTTCTACGAACTTTGCGATTGTAACGGTAAACGCAAAAGCTATGCAGATGACTGAGGAACCCAGAGTGGTGAATATATACACAGAATCAAACCCCAACCCCAATTCATTAAAGTTCGTGGTGAACTTTATGTTGATGCCTGAGGGTGTTAGTAGGGATTTTCCTTCTAAGGAGAGCACAAAGGAGGCCCCATTGGCTGAGGCACTTTTTGAAGAGTTTGATTTTGTAACGGGGGTATTTTACATGAGTAACTTCATCACCATTACCAAGAAAGAGGAAATTGAATGGTTCGAGGTGAAAGCCAGGGTTCAGCAATTCATCAAAGATTTTCTAATGGAAGGAAAGGAAATCCTGACCGAGGCGATACAAGATAACATTGATGAAGAGCTCACCGGAGACGATGCAGAAGCTAAAATCAAAGGTGTGTTGGAAGAATACATCAAGCCGGCTGTAGAAATGGATGGTGGAGCGATAAAACTTGCATCATACAAAGATGGAATCGTCACAGTTACACTTCAGGGTTCGTGCAGTGGGTGTCCTTCTTCCACCATAACGTTGAAGAATGGCATAGAAAACCTGCTGAAACGAATGGTACCAGAAGTGAAAGAAGTGGTTGCAGAAGAGGGCTGATTTTCTGATCTTAGGAGAAAACTCTAATCTCCTATGAAAAATATCTTCACTTTATTACTTGCTGTCACTATCCTAATCGCTTGTGAAAATCCAACTGAGACAGGCAGTGAATCCGTCGTTGATGTAAATGGGTATGACTCTCTGTTGGCTAAAGAAACAGGGGCGGATGCTTATGGTATGCGCAAATATGTAATGGCACTTTTAAAAACCGGACCTAACAGAGATCAGGATTCTTTAGAAGCAGCCCAGTTGCAAAGAGCACATCTAGATAATATTACACGTTTGGCAGAGGAGGGTAAGCTGGTGATGGCTGGTCCTTTCTTTGATGATTGGGAGGTCAAAGGAATTTACATCTTTGCCGTAGAGACAATTGAAGAAGCAGAGGAACTCACAAAAACAGATCCTGCTATTCAGGCAGGTCGACTGGAAATGGAACTACATCCATGGTATGGAAGCGCAGCGCTTATGAAAATGGGAGATTTGCATGAAACACTCGCAAAAGAGTCTATATGATCGCGATTCGCATCAAAGTGACTGGCAGGGTACAAGGAGTTTTTTTCAGAGTCTCTACGAAAGAAAGAGCTGATGCCCTGGGAATCAAGGGTTGGGTTAAGAATGAGCTGGATGGTTCAGTGCTTATCGAGGCTGAAGGAAAGGTAGATCAAGTGAATGAGTTCAAGCAATGGTGCTCCATTGGACCATCTGCAGCAATGGTGGAAAGAATAACTGTGGAAGAAATACCTCTTAGTAAATTCCCCGATTTTGAAATCGCATACTAGATCATTTTTCGTCAAGCACAAATGAAATAGGGAGGTGGTCGCTAAACCCATCAAAGTCTGGCTTCTCCTGACCAAACCTCACAGGTGTGTCATACCTTCCTGAGACCATTCCATCAAAGATTTCGAGTTTTACTTTCTTCTCGTCAAGGCTAAACTTGCCCGATTTTTTGGCAATTCCTTTTGATACCATGAATTGATCGATCATCATTGGCACACCACCGTAAACGTAGCTGGCTTTTCGCTGGCCCAGTAATGGCCACATCATATTATACAGATATGGATTTCTTCCATAGACCACTTTATCCCTGTCCATCACACTGAGCGCATAGTCTGTCAGCGAGCGATTATATGGATCATCATTAAAGTCACCCATCACAACAATTGCTGCGTCATCTCCTTTTATTTCCTGAATACGCTCAATGAAGTAACTCAATGTTTCACCTGTGATAATTCGGTAAGGTTCAGATTCATATTGCCCGGCAGATCTGGAGGGCCAGTGGTTTCCGATAAGGATGATTTCGTTACCGGAACTTTTGTTCACTACAGTCGCCTGGACAATTTCCCGGGTTGGATATCTTTTTACCACGGTATGGTGGAAAAACTCATCGGTATTGAAGTCGAATTTATCCTTGTCGTAGATGAAGGCCACATCAATGCCACGTTTGTCACCCATGTCATGATGGATCAATCCATAATTACGACTGGTGTCCAGGGCATCCAGAAGAAGCTGCAGCACATGAGTGTTTTCTACCTCACATACTCCCATAATATCGGGTCCGGTGCTTGCATTCATCTGTGAGATCACCCATGCCAGCTTTTCGATCTTTTTGGATAATACATCCATCGTCCAGTTTTTTAAATCAGCCTTAATCTTTCTGGCCAGATCATCGGGCCTTCGGGTAGTGGGGGCATCTTTTACATCAAATAGGTTTTCAAGATTCCACCAGGAAATGTAGTGAGAGGTCATAGCAAATTCTTTTTTTAAAATTCGCTAATAACCCTTTTACAAGCAATACCCAGAAAGGGGTAATTATTTGCTAAAATTCCTTACATCGGATTCGGTAAGGTTGCCATCATCCAGAATATCAGGGTCAGTCCCTATTTCGATCGCATTGGCTTTCCAGCTATAGCTGGATGGCTCGATAGATTTGAGAGGCAATCCATTGGAAAGGAGCATGTAGGCTACAATTTGAATGTCTTCTACTGTTACATTCGCTCCATAATACATCACATTGCTTCCGAGTCCTTCTGTTTCTGTTGCTTCTTTTTCGTGGATGTAGTACCCCAATTCTTTAAGGGAATAAACTTTATCACCGTCCTGATCGTGACGGTAATACCTGATCACTACATCTTCACGTAGCTGACCAGGAGGTAGATTAGCAATTTTAGGCGCCAGGTAAATATTTTTCAATTCATCTAAGCCGCTATATGATCGTGCGGTGGTGGGTTCGTTTGCAACGTTACTCTCAGACTCTGAAGGTTGGGTATCGAAATTGTCACTTGGCTCAAAAGCTTCTTGTTTTGCAGACTCATCTGCTTTTTCTGGGGTCTCGAAATCCTCGCTCTTCAGCGAATCAGCTTCTGTCCGGCCCAAAACAGGTGGAGTGGTTTCCTCAGCTACTTGCGATGATGTGTATGTTGTATCATTTTTAGCAGGCTTGAAGATATCTTTTGAGAAGCTTGCCTTTTTATTTTTAGTGTATCGCTCAGCATCGAAAGCTGTAATCTGAAGTAGTTTGATTACTCCAATGAAAACAAGAGCGACAATGGCGTATACTGGATATTTACCCATTCGTTTTTTAGTGATTTGGTAGCCTGAATTTAACTAAAATACTAATTGGGCACAAAAAAGCCCTCATCTGCCTGGTGTGCAAACAAGGGCTTTAAATTTATATGTCAAAGGGCCTTAGCTTTTTGCCTCTTTCTTGTTAAGATCAATCACTACTGGTGTAGCAATGAAAATGGATGAGTACGTACCCACAATGATTCCCACAAGTAATGCGAATGAGAATCCTTGCAATACAGCTCCCCCGAACAAGAATAGAACAATTACCACAATCAATGTGGTGATGGAAGTAATAAATGTTCTACTTACCGTGTTATTCAAGGATTCATTGAAAACAGGAATTAACTCAGATCCGGATTTGATACCCATATTCTCCCTGATTCGGTCGAATACAACCACTGTATCGTTGATCGAATAACCGATGATTGTCAATACTGCGGCAACAAATACCTGGTCAGCTTCAAATGATATTCCAGCAAGGTTAGCAATAGCAAATGCAGAGAGCACGAATAGTGTATCGTGGAATAATGCGATGATCGCCCCCAGTCCAAACTGCCACTTTCTGAATCGGAATACGATGTAGATAAAAATACAGATCAGCGCAATAATTCCTGACTTATACGATGAATTCTTAATGTCATCAGCAATTGTTGGGCTCACTTTGGATGAGCTGGAAATAGTGAAATTACCTTCTGCTAGCTGTGCACCATCTTCAATGTAGGTAAGTCCAGTTGTTTCAGCCAACCCATTGATTAGCTCCTCTCTTACCTGCAAATCAGCCTCATCACTCTCATCATCGATTTTGTAAGATGTCGTGATTTTAAGAATATTGTTTGCACCGAAAGTTTTCACTTCTGTACCTGCATTCTCAAAGTAGTTGCCCAGGGATGTTTTAATCTCCGTTGGACTTTTAGGCTCATCAAAGGTGATCACATAAGATCGTCCTCCCTTAAAGTCCACTCCAAGTGTGATTCCTTTCACAATCATAGCGACAATACCAATGGCAATAAAAATACTACTGAAAGTATAAGCGAGTTTACGCTTACCTAAGAAGTTAATATTCAGATTAGACAATGCATTTCTTGAGAAAGCATTCGCGAAAGAAATTTTAGCATTATCTCCCTTTTTAGAGAATGCTTCTACGACCACACGTGTGATAAACACGGCACTGAAAAATGAGCAAACGATACCGATCATTAAGGTGATCGCAAATCCTTTCACTGGCCCTTGGCCTAACGTAAATAGAATAAAGCCTACAATTAGCGTGGTAACATTTGCATCAAAAATGGACCAGTATGCTTTTGAATATCCGGAAGAGATGGCTGCTTTCAAGCCAGCACCATTTCGTAGTTCTTCTTTAATTCTTTCAAAGATCAGCACGTTCGCATCGATGGCCATACCAATAGTAAGAACTATACCTGCAATACCTGGTAATGTCAATGATGTGCCAAACTGGGCAAGTATTCCCATGATAAAGAATACATTGAAGAAGAGTGCCAGGTTAGCAATAAGACCTCCTTTTGCATAGTACACAACCATAAAGATGATCACGATGATCAAGCCAACCATGATGGAATTCAGACCCTGATTCTGCGCCACCTTTCCTAAGGTAGGACCTACTACCACATCTTCTACAATGGTTGTTGGTGCAGGAAGTGAACCCGCTTTCAGGATGTTTGCAAGATCTTTTGCTTCTTCAATCGTTTGGAATCCTCCGGAAATAGATGAACTTCCGTTAGGGATTTCTCCTCGTACATAGGGTGCAGAGAATACATAGTTATCCAGCACAATAGCAATTCGCTGACCGATGTTTTCGCGGGTCATTTTTGCCCAGGTTCTGGAACCGCCAGCATTCATTTGCATACTCACTTCTGGCTCAGCACGCTCATTTAGTGAAGCCGTCGCATTAGAAATGGTTTCTCCGGTAAGTGAAGCCTTACCATTTCTATTGGTTTTTATAGGGTAAAGCTCAAGCAAATCTGGTCCAGTCAAATCTTCTCCTTTGTCTTTTGGCTGTACATCCCACAAGAATTTCATGGTTGCAGGAATGATTGCTTGAACATCCTCTCGCTCAAGAATACGATTGACCTGAGCAGTATCTTTAACATTGTAAATCAAGCCTCCGAATTGAGGGGCATTTACCAGCAGGTCAAATAATGGAGATTGTCTGGTATTGATCAAAGAGTCTAATGCATCATTTTCTGTGGAATCACCCTCCGCAGTGGCAAGTGAGTCGGCCTCATCACCACCACCTAAAAGTGCTGTTATGTCATCTTTGATTTTTTGATCTTCCTCTGATACAGGTGCAGATGAGGGATTGTTCTTCATCTCCTGCACGATCAGTGAGTTTATGGAAGTAAGAACCTGAGCTACTTCCTGTTGCTGGTATACCTCCCAGAATTCAAGTTTGGCAACACCTTGAAGGAGTTTTCTTACTCGCTGAGGGTTATCCACTCCGGGCAGCTCAATCTGGATTCTTCCCGTTCCTTGCAATCGCTGAATGTTTGGTTGTGAAGTACCGAAACGGTCAATTCTTGTTCTCAGGATATTGAAAGAACGATCGATAGCACTCTCAACTTCCGTGTCAATAATATCCAGAATTTCAGCATCTGTACTTTGGAGACTGATTCTTCCTCTGTTAGCTGCTGTTGCAAAAATTTGAGCCAATTCTTTACCAGGCGCTCTTTCCTTAAACTCACTGTAGAATTCGTCCACAAAGTTTAGCTGGGTGCCTTTTACATTCTGCTTTGCCTGGTCCAGGGCCGCAAGGAAGTCAGAATCTGTGCTATTTCCGCTTAAGCCCTTGATGATATCAATAGGAGATACTTCAAGAGTCACGTGCATACCACCCTGAAGGTCTAGTCCAAGATTAAGCTCAGTTTCTTTCACCTCTTTGTAGGTATAGTCTATCCCAAAAAGGTTGTAAACAGGCTCATTCCAAATGGAATCCAGATAACGCTGTTTTTCGGAAACATTTATGCTTCCATCTTCATATGCGGTAACAGATGTTGCCTCTTTTTGAATGTTTTGGGAAACATATGTAAATGATAGATAATAGATACAGAGCAATGAGATCAGTATCGTTAGGAAAACAATAAATCCTTTGTTTTTCATGGTAAATTATTGGTTTGATCTGTAGTAACTACAGTCTTTATTATTGATAAATAGTGTAAAAATTGGTTGCCTGAAGTGGGCTTACTCAGGGCGCATTAGGAGAAATTATCCTTCGAAAGAGTATCTTTAATGCCTTCTGTGCAGAAGGAAGTATTTGCTTAACTGCTGGTGATTTGTATTCATCTTCGTCCGGAAAGAAAACCTCATTAAGTAGATAAGATTGATAGTCCAGATTAATTTGCAATGAGGAAGTTGGAACAGCCTCCGCTTTCGAGATCTGCTGGGTCTCTCCCTTTTCTTCTTCTGAATCACGCTGCTCTTGTTGATCGTAACTTTGTTCCTGAACAAAGACCGATTGTGTTAGCACAAATAATGCCAGCACCATGCCAAAGGCAGTTTGTAAAAGATTCTTCGATATGAAGCTATTTTTCTTCAAAGTGGGGCAAATGTAGTAAAATCACTGATTAAGAAAAGCAGTTATTACTTTAAGTGCATTTTCGAAGTGCTCGTGATTAGGGATGATCAAATCTGCGTAATGCTTTGAGGGCTCGATATACTTTTTGTAAGCAGGAGTTACGTGATGTTCATACCGATAAAGTACATCATCCAAATCATACCCTCTTTCCTTGGAGTCACGAATGATCCTCCTTTTCATCATCAGATAATCAGGTGCTTCGATATACAGCTTGAGGTCGAGTAATTCACGCACCTTCTCTTGATGAAAAACAAAAATTCCTTCCACTAGTATAATAGGGCTGCTATCGACCTTTATTTTCTTTGGATTCGGATTGTCACGCTCGTTGTTATAAGTGTACTCAGAAAGCTCTATGGACTCTCCAGCTATCAGCTTTTTCAGATCCTCAGCAAACTTGTTTTGATCTATGGACTGAGGGGTGTCGAAATTTTCAATTCCGGACTTATCCTTTGGTTGCTTGCCCTTTTCAATGTAATAGTTATCCATCGAGTGCAGTGCAGCATTTGGTACTTGCTGCATCAACTCTTTCATAAAGAGTGTTTTCCCGGATCCGCTACCTCCGGTAATTCCGACCACAATTGGCTTACTCATTGGTTTGGTGAAGGTATTCTAAAAATTTCTGAACTGCTTTTGCACGATGCGAGATACGATTCTTTACATCAGAAGATAGCTCAGCAAATGTTTCATTAAATCCACTTGGTCGGAAAATGGGGTCATACCCAAATCCATTATTACCTCTTTTTTCTTCAATGATTACCCCTTCTATTTTTCCGGTAAATTCATGTTTCTTTCCAGCTTCATCTATGTAGGAAATTACCGTACAAAATTCAGCTGAACGATCAGTTTTGCCGTCGAGATTTTTCAAAAGCAGATCCATGTTTTTCTGGTCATCTCGTTCTTCACCTGCATACCTGGCGGAATATACTCCCGGTTCACCATTTAAAGCGTGAACGATAAGGCCACTATCATCTGCAAAAACAGGGAGTTTATGTTTATTGTAAACATAAGATGATTTGATAGTAGCGTTTTCTTCCAACGTTGAACCAGTCTCGGCAATATCTTCAATTATTCCTAACTCACCGAGACCGACGATATTGACACCATCAGGCATGATCTCATTCATTTCCTTCACCTTGTTTTTGTTATGCGAGGCAAAGCAGATCTTCATGCTACTGTTTGATTACTTCTACAGGCATAAGTTCAAAAGCGATCGGAGTGTTTGGACTTATGAATACCCCTGATCCAGTAGTTCCATAAGCTTGACCGGAAGGAATCATAATCAATACAGCTCCACCTACTTTTAGATACTTAAAGGTAGCAGCCATGCCTTCGGCAAACCCAGGAATATACCCACCCTGACCAGTTGGGATAGACCACCCTGAAGATGAGTAGGTAATGAAAAGTGGATCGTATGTGGTTCGAGTGAAAACATCCACAGTGTCATTATCTATCACGAAAGGATTTTCGTCATAATAATTCTTCAGTGAATCACCTATTTGTTCGATTGACGTATCAAAAATGGTGTCCCCTAAGGTTTTACCGATGTAATCAAAATAGACTTGATCACTTTCATCGATTGACTCCATAGATCCGGAATCAAGGATAACATATCTGATCCCATTATTTGTGTTGCCAATTTCACTTTCTGAATAACCACTCATTGAAAGATATTCAGCAATCGCAATACTATCCTTTTCAAATTGAATATCAGGATCAATCTGCACAACCACATTTCCATCACCGCAAGCAAGCAAGATGAAACCAACAACAATCGCTAAAAATCCTTTTCTCATCTTATTTAATCAGCTACTTCTACCAACTCTACGTCAAAAACTAAAATGGAGTTTGCCCTAATGATCGGACTTCTGTCTCTACTTCCATATCCTAATGGACTTGGAATATAAAGCCTGGCCTTTGCTCCTTCATTTAACAGTGCAATGCCTTCATCCCAACCTTTTATCACCTGCCCCTGACCAAGAGGGAAGGTATATGGTTGATATGGCTCTCTTCTTTCATCATAAAGCCCTTTTTCCATCGCAACATCTTTATCGCTGGAATCAAAATAATCTCCATTAAGTACCCAGCCAGTATAATTAACGCTCACCTTTTGTCCAACCTCTGGTTTAGGACCATTCCCTTCTTCCATGATAACGTATCTGAGGCCACTTTCTGTCTGTTGAGCATCGATATCATTTTCGGCGAGATAATCATCAAGAATTTCATTGTCAATAATGATCTGCTTAGCCGCAGCTTCCTCAGCTTTTTTAGCTACCATCTCATAATATCCTTCCTCAGTTAGTTGATCAACATAGGTGATCTGAAACTGGATTTTGCTATCTGCAGCGATGGAATCGGGACGAGGGGCTCTGAAGGTTTTCTCAAAAAGATCCGATGCTGTAAGTGCGAATTCCACACTGTCTCCGGTTGTTAATTGTGTCAACACATTGAAAAGTTCCCCCTGATCTAGTTGATTGCTTGGATCGATCTTCAGTGGCATTGGTTCATCAGCGTCCATCATCACTTCACCTTCTTCAGTAGTGTATTTGATTCTGAACATCGATATCAGGCTGTCAACAGGTGCCTCACCGTTTCCTTTTTTCAAGTAGGTAACAGTAGTTCCTGCTTCAGTCTGAAATGAATTGGACCCACATGCAGCGAGTACCAAAGCGATAATGATGTATCCTAATTTTTTCATTTGATTCTTGTTTTTAAAATATCTTTTCCGATTAATTCTTTGAATTTCTTTTCAGTTTCTCCAAGCGATAGTTCTGACATCCCTCCCGAGGCATTTTTATGACCACCGCCGCTAAAATATTCTTCCGCGAATTTATTAACTGCAAAGTCACCTATGCTCCTGAAAGAGAGTTTTATTTCATTTTCTCTTTCTATGATAATAGCAGCAACCACTATGCCTTTGATTGAAAGCGCATAATTCACAAGCCCTTCAGTGTCTCCCTGCTTTAGTCGAAAGTCTTGGAAATCTTCCTCTCCAATAACAAAATAGGCCACCCTGGATGCCTCATCAACTTTTAATTTTTCTGCCAACGCATGTCCTAGAAAACGCAATCTGTCTAATGAATTTGTATCATAGATCAACCGACTGACCTTGTTCACATCAGCACCTAAGTCAATCAGATCTGCAACCATTCGATGCACTTTTGATGTCGTAGACGGGTGCTTAAAGGATCCAGTATCGGTCATAATGCCTGCATAGAGACACTCCGCAATGTTTTTGTCAATAACCTCACGTCCACTAAAGTCAACGATGAGATCATAAATTAATTCCGCTGTGGCAGCCGATTTATCATTCCAGAAATTGAAATCTGGGGTGATTTCAGGATTCAAATGATGATCAACGAGTGCTACTTTAGCAGTCACGCTTTCAGCGGCCTCTTTCATGTTTTTGATCCTGCCAAAACCAGAATAGTCTAAGCAGAAAAGTAGCTCGGCCTCTGAAAGTAGCTTATCCGCTGCTTCCTTCGATTTCTCGTAGTTTATGACTAAAGGATTTCCTGGCATCCACTCCAAAAAATCAGGATAGCTGTTAGGAACAATGGTATTTACCTCATGTCCTAGCCTGATCAAAAAGTGGTGCAGACCCAAAGAAGACCCTAATGCATCCGCATCTGGGTTTGCATGAGTAGTAATGACGATCTTTTTGGGGGATTGTAAGAAGTCCTTTAGCGCCTGTGTGTCCTTCATAAAAAATGCCCGAATCGGGCAAAAGTGAACGGCAAAATTAGTAACATTTATAAAACCTGATAATGCTGAGTAAACTCTTTACGATTCCCTTATTTTTGCGGCGATTTCAAGAAGCGTAAACAAAAACGAATAATGGCAGGAAAAAAGACATTTACCATGATCAAGCCGGATGCTTATGCGGCCGGTAACTCAGGTGCAATCATTAAAATAATCGAAGAAGCAGGATTTCGAGTAGAGGCTGCTAAGTTGACAAAGCTTTCTGCAGAGCGTGCAGGTCAGTTCTATGAAGTGCATAAAGAACGACCTTTCTACAATGATCTGGTTGCATACATGTCGTCTGGACCGATCATCGCGATGGTATTGGAGAAGGAAAATGCTGTAGAAGACTTCAGAAAGTTGATTGGAGCAACAAACCCTGAAGAGGCAGCAGAAGGAACAATCAGAAAACTATTCGCTAAGTCTATCGAAGCAAATGCTATCCACGGATCAGATTCTGATGAAAATGCCGCGATTGAGGCTGGTTTCTTCTTCTCAGCAACAGAGAGGTTTTAAGTAATCAAAACGATTTGAAGCGTTTTGAAGCCTGTGAATGTTCGCAGGCTTTTTTATTTGGTCTCGGCTACTTTTGATTCATCTCTCCGTTCTATCCAAAAATTGTTGAAGCCTTCTCCGAGCGAAATCACTATTTGTTTTAGCTGTAAAAGTTCTAAAATGGATAAGAAATTAAAGATGACCAGGATTTTGTCTGGTTTTTCCTGGATCATATCAGCAAAAGAAAGCTTCTTCCCATAGACCAGACGTTCCATCAGCTTGGCCTTCTGTTTTTCTATTGTGTACGGATATTGCACTACCTGATGAACAGGTTTGTTTTGCTCAAATTCATATCGCTTCATCACTTTTTGAAAGACCTTCATCATCTTATATAGATCCAGATCCTGAAGCTCTGCCTCCACATTGATGGTTTCCGAAAGATGTCTGATTTCTTTTTTAAGGTTTCCTCTCCTTTCTCTGTCCAATCGATCGGCCTCCATTTTTGAAAGGGTGGAAACCACAGACTTATATTTTTTGTATTCCAGAAGGTGTTTTACCAACTCCTCTCTCGGATCAATTTCATTCCCCTCTTCATCCACTACAGGACGCGGGAGTAGCATTTTTGCTTTAATTCGCATCAATGTAGCTGCAACAAGAATGAATTCACTGGCTATTTCTACATTCATTTTTTCCAGATGTTCCAAATAATTCAAAAAATCATCTGTGATTTTGGAAATAGGAATATCATAGATATCCAGCTCATCCCTTTCAATGAAAAAAAGTAACAAATCGAAGGGACCTTCGAAAAGTGGAAGTTTTATTTCAAATTTTTGATCTGTAGTCACGAGTCAAAATTACCGACAATATGGAATTTTACTTCTATTAATTTACCTTTCAGTCTAATGCTTACTTTTGCAGACTGTCTTTTTTAAATAAGGCCGCCTTTCAAACAATCTCATAACAAAGAGCGTTTGGAAGAAATATTGATAGAACATGGAGATCAAACCCGGACCACTTTTAGCTAAAATTGAATCACCAGAGGATTTGAAAAAACTTGACGTGAGGCAACTCACGCAGGTGTGTCAGGAACTTCGTGATTTCATAATTGACAATGTATCTGTTTATGGAGGTCATTTCGGCGCAAGCCTTGGAGTAACCGAGCTCACGGTGGCTTTGCATTATGTTTTCAATACTCCAAAAGATCAGCTGGTTTGGGATGTAGGGCACCAGGCGTATGGACATAAAATCTTAACAGGCCGTAAAGAATCTTTCCATACCAATAGAAAATACAAAGGTATCTCCGGTTTCCCTAAAAGAAGTGAAAGTGAATACGACACTTTCGGGGTAGGGCACTCTTCCACTTCTATTTCTGCTGCTTTGGGAATGGCAGAAGCATCCAGATTGAAGGAGGAAAAAGACAAGCAGCACATTGCAGTGATCGGTGATGGAGCAATGACCGGAGGAATGGCGTTTGAAGCGATGAACCATGCAGGGGTAAGCAATTCTAATTTGTTGATTGTGCTCAATGACAATTGCATGTCCATTGACCCAAACGTGGGAGCATTAAAAGACTACCTCACAGATATCACCACAAGTCAGACCTATAATAAATTTCGCGATGAGGTTTGGAAACTACTAGGTAAAATCAGCAAGTTCGGTCCAAATGCACAGGAAATAGCAGCCAAAGTTGAAAGTTCAATGAAGAGCTTGTTGCTAAAACAGAGCAACCTTTTTGAGTCGTTGAATCTTAGGTATTTCGGTCCGATAGACGGGCATGATGTGAATCATTTGGTTGACGTGATGGAGGATCTGAAAAAGATTCCCGGGCCGAAAATTTTGCATTGCTTAACTGTAAAAGGAAAAGGCTATGAGCTGGCTGAGAAAGATCAGACTTTGTGGCATGCACCAGGCACCTTTGATAAGATCACTGGTGCTATCAATAAGAAAAAACACGACACCCCTCAGCCACCAAAATTTCAGGATGTATTCGGCCACACGTTAGAAGAACTGGCTGAAAAAAATGAAAAAATTGTAGGAATCACACCTGCCATGCCATCTGGTTCTTCCATGAAAATAATGATGGAAGCCTTTCCGGATCGATCTTATGATGTAGGA
This sequence comes from Ekhidna sp., assembly GCF_965247405.1. Lineage (GTDB taxonomy): Bacteria > Bacteroidota > Bacteroidia > Cytophagales > Cyclobacteriaceae > Ekhidna. The sequence goes on along the minus strand of NZ_OZ252014.1, from coordinate 1,679,811 downwards.
ATTGCAGAGCAGCATGCTGTTACTTTCTCTGCTGGATTGGCAACCCAGGGTATGGTTCCTTTTTGCAATATCTACAGCACATTCATGCAGCGTGCTTACGATCAGGTCATTCATGATGTATGCATTCAAAATCTACCTGTTATTTTCTGTATGGATAGAGCAGGTGTAGCAGGAGCCGACGGACCTACCCATCATGGAGCTTATGATATTGCGTACATGAGATGCATTCCGAATATGGTGGTTTCAGCACCAATGAATGAATCAGAGCTAAGAAATTTGATGTTTACTGCCAGTGAACACAACGGTCCATTTTCTATTCGATATCCAAGAGGTGCGGGAGTGATGCCGGAATGGAGAACCCAACTTGAAAAGGTTGAAATTGGAAAGGGTAGAAGATTGGTTGAGGGGGAGGATTTAGCAATACTTTCAATCGGCCAGGTTGGAAACTATGCATTAGATGCGGCAGAACAGCTAAGAAAAGAAGGGATGAATCCTTCCGTTTATGACATGCGATTCGTCAAGCCACTAGACGAAGAAATGCTTCATGAAATATTCAAAACTCACAATTATATCATTACGGTAGAAGACGGCTGCTTAATGGGAGGTTTTGGATCAGCAGTATTGGAGTTTGCAGCAGATAATGATTACAATGCTTCCGTTAAAAGACTGGGGATCCCTGATCGAATAATTGAACACGGTGATCAGCCACAACTACACCGTGAGTGTGAGTACGATGCAGAGGCGATTAAGAAAACAGCTTTTCAATTTGTCGCGAATAAGGAGTCGGTAGTCTAAACTAAAACAGACCCTTTTTCTGTTAGCTATCTAATTACAGATATTTTGCGTATTTTAAGAAATGATATGAGTTTTCATTTCAAGACCGCCGTACTGACTTTCGCCGCTATTTTGTCTGTTGCTTCATGCAAGCAGTCAACTTCCAGTCAGGCTAATAATGATTATCCTGAACGGGAGGAATTCATTGTGGATTTGGATTTACCAAAGATCAAGGAGCGAGGATACATAACCGCGATCATGGACAATAGCTCCACAGGCTTGTTTGTCTACAAGGGTAAAACGATGGGCTATGAGTATGAATTGCTAAAGTTATTTTGTGAGGAGCAAGGGCTGCAACTACGAATTAATATCACCCAGAATATTGGTGAGGGGTTTAATAAGTTGAACACTGGAGAAGGAGACATCCTTGCTTATAATCTCACAGTAACAAAAGAACGGAAGAAACGCATTGCATTCACACATTATCACAATCTTCAAAGGCAAGTTTTAATTCAGCGGAAGCCGAATAACTGGCGTCAGATGAAGCTTCATGAAATAGAAAAAGAGCTCATAAGAAATCCTGTGGACCTGATTGGTAAAGAGGTTGTAGTCCGGCCACATTCATCATATTATGATCGTATGGTAAACCTCTCAGAAGAAATAGGAGGAGATATTTTAATCGTACCAGGAGATACAAATGCGGAGACCGAACAGCTGATTAAGCAAGTGGCCGAAGGAAAAATCGATTATACAGTGGCAGAGGAAGATATTGCGTTGGTAAATTCCACTTATTATCCCAATCTGGACATCAAAACACCAGTGAGTTTTTCCACGCAGATAGCCTGGGGAGTCCGTAAAAATGCAGATCAGTTATTAGGTGCTTTGAACGACTGGATTTTGAGAATGCGGAAGACCACTGATTATTATGTGATTTATGATAAATACTTCAGAAGCTCAAAATCTGCTTTGAGACGATCCAGGAGTAAATATTCGTCAATTAATGACGAAGGAGCTATTTCTCCGTATGATAGTTTAATTCAGAATGCTTCTGCAGAATTGGGCTGGGACTGGTTGCTGCTGGCCGCTCAGGTGTTTAGAGAATCTAGATTTGATCAAAATGCAGAGTCTTGGGCTGGAGCAGTTGGCTTAATGCAGGTAATGCCTCGTACAGGACGGGAATATGATGTGACTGATCTCCATGATCCGGAGCAAAATATTTACGCAGGCATGAAACACCTACAGTGGCTTCAGCGACAATGGGAAAGAAAAATTGAAGACGACAATGAACGACTTAAATTTGTACTTGCCTCTTATAACGTTGGCCTTGGACACCTGCAAGACGCTGTGCGACTAACGGAAAAGTATGGAGGAAATACTCAAAGCTGGCAAGATGTGAGTCAATTTCTTTTGAAAAAATCCAGATCGAAATATTTCAACGATCCAGTGGTAGAATTTGGTTACTGTCGCGGGTCAGAGCCGGTGGAATATGTTGATCGAATTCTGGACATCTATCAGAATTATAAAGAAATCTTGCAGCAAGAAAGCCAGCTTCAGGCGATTGCACAGTAACTGATAGCCGTCATCTGAAAAAATGATTTTATACTTTACTGCGTATCTGTTGAAACAAGCTATCTTTAGGACGTAATAACTCACCCCGTCATGAAAAATCAGCACGAGACATTACTTGAGGAATATCATAAAGTAAGGAAGTCCGAGCTCAGTATTGATCAGTTCACCTACATTTTGAAAATTTATCCATCGCTGCTCGTATGTATGAGTGATGGAAAATTAGACAAGGAAGAATGGGATGGTGTCTTGAACATCTCTAAAGGCCTGGCGCTCCTCTACCTGGACCAGATGCCGAACACAAATGCTGAAAAAGTTGAAAGCCTCTTTAGAACCGAGTTTCGATACTTGCTGGAGAATATCGATAAGTGGGAAAAGAAATTTCTTAATACGCTAAAGAGCTATTTAGAAGAGCATCCAGACGAACGTGAGTTTGTCTATGAAGCAATGTATTTATTTGCGAATGCGGCAGATGGTATTTCTGCGGATGAACAGCGCACGATCGATTCGTTAACTAGTCGTCTTTCTTTAGAGTATTAAAGCGGCCAATTACTTCACTGAAGTCGATTTCCTTTTTCTGTTTCAGAAATTCATCCATGACCTTTTTTTGGATCTTGCCTAATCTCAATGCTTCGGAATATGCCATATCAGAGAATGTCACCATACTATAAAGAGGAACCCATTCTTTTGGGTGTTGCTCCTGAATCTGTGCTTCAAGTTTTTTTCTTCTCAAAAAATCAGGGTCACCTACATGATCACGCATTTCAATGAAATTATGAAGAGCAAGCTCTGAGATGGCATCCGCATCTTTCTTTCTGGTAGAGCTATACTCAGGCAAAATCTCATCCCACAGCCAGTTTTTTTCTTCCGCTAATTCTACAAAAAGCCGTACATCTTCAAAACCGGAATTCATCCCCTGACCATAGAAGGGAACAATAGCATGGGCAGCATCACCCAACAAAATCGTGTGGTTTTTATGCCAGGGCTCACATTTCGTAGTAACCAAAGAGGAGGTTGGGTTGGTGAAGAATTGGTCAGCCAAGTCGGGGATTAAATCCCTTGCATCCTTGAAATATTTGTCAAAGAAGGCATTGACTTCACTTTTGGTATTTAACTCGGCGAATGATGGACTCCCATCAAAAGGGAAAAAGAGGGTACATGTAAACGTCTTGTCATTGTTAGGGAGTGCGATCAGCATGAAGTTGCCCCTAGGCCAGATGTGCAAGTAGTTGGGCTCCATCAAAAACTTATCATCCTTTGGCTCGATGCATAGCTCTTTATATCCGTGCTCAATGTAATGTTGAGAAAAATTAAACCGATCTGTAAATTGTAATTTTTGACGTATAGCAGAAAAAGCTCCATCTGTTCCAACAATCAAATCAGACTGGACAGTAGTACCATTCTGAAATTGCATTGTAGTGTTTTCAAAATCTACATCGGTGCATTTGTGATCAAAATGAACCTCCACCCCTGCCTTTTCTGCATTTTCGATCAATAGCTCATTTAATTGAGCTCTGGAAACGGAATTAATAAATTGCCCTTCTTTTCCATAAGGCTGAAAAGTGAGTTCTCCTGTTTCATCGTGCATCATTCGTCCCTTCATTGGGATCAGGTACGGCTCGATGGTGTCATAAACGCCAGCCATTTTTAATGGCAGAATCCCCCTGCGGCTTAAGGCAAGGTTGATTGATCGACCTTCAGCTACCTCTGATTTTCGAGGATCTTTTCGCTTTTCAAACACCTGAACATTAAACCCTTTTTGCTTTAGGATTACTGCTAGTAGTGAACCTACCAGCCCGGCCCCAACAATGCTGATTTTATCCTTCATTGGAAATAGCTTCTTCAAGAATTTTAACAAAGTTCACTGCATCAGTGAAAGAATTGTAGAGTGGCACGGGAGCCACTCGAATGACATTAGGCTCTCGCCAGTCGAGAATCACACCTCGTTCAATCAGATAGTTAAACACACTTTTCCCGTGATATGTTAGATATATTGAAAGTTGCGCTCCACGTTCTTCATGACTTGAAGGAGTAAGAATCGTTACTTGATCTTTTAACACTTCAGAATTTATTATCAATTCCTCCATAAAGTCAGTTAATCTTAGACTTTTAGCTCTCAGGTTTTCAATGCCTGCCTCTTCGAATACCGAAAGGGACGCAAGATGTGATGCATGAGATAGAATATTCACATTACTCAACTGCCATCCATCAACTGTAGGAATTGGATTGATTTGATTTGCCATTTTAAAACGTGCTTCTGCATCATGTCCCCACCAACCGGATAGTCGTGGCATTTCTTTTTTTCTACCATGCTTTTCATGAACAAACAAACCACCTACTCCCCCCGGTCCTGAGTTCAGATATTTGTAAGTACACCACACCGCAAAGTCCACATCATCACCGTGAAGCCTTAGAGGAACGTTACCCACTGCATGGGCAAGATCAAAGCCTGCAAAAGCACCTGCTTTGTGCGCAGCGGCTGTGATTCGCTTGATATCAAAAAATTGACCGGTATAGTATTGGATGCCGGGAAACATGACCAACGCCAACTCATCACCTATTTCCTCAATGGTTTCTGTGATCGTTTCTGTGCTTAAATAATCGGATCCATCTGCGGTCTCAAGCTCTATCAGATTTTCCTCAGGGTCATAGCCACTTACTTTAATCCGAGAATGAACAGCATAAAAATCGGAAGGGAATGCTCCTTTTTCAATCAATATTTTTGATCGTTTTCCATTCGGCTGGTAAAAGGAAGCAAGCGCAAGGTGGAGATTTGTTGTTAGGTTATTCATGGCCACTACCTCGTGCTCATGGCCACCTACAATTTTTGAGAGGTATGGTTTAGCATTTTGATGATAGCTCACCCATGGTTTATTTCCGGTAAAATGCCCTTCTACACCCCATTTCTGCCACTTTTGAAGCTCTTCATTTACAAACGCTGATGTTCTTTTTGGCTGCAGACCCAACGAATTTCCGCACAGATAGGTGCAGTCTTTTCCATCTTTTTGTGGAAAATGAAATTCAGATCGAAATTTAGCTAGCTGATCCTCCTCGTCGAGTTGCCTTGCTTGTTGTAATGCTTCTTCCTTCAAAATGCCTGTTTAGTCAGTAAATCGTGGATCCGTTTCCATAATTGTGCCGCAATTATCGCAAGTTCTCAACTCTTCAGAATTGAAAAACTCCCTAAATCTTGGAAGAAAGTCTTTCTCAATGTTGGTAAGGGGGAAATAGGTCTCATGAAGCTTGTTGTTGCAGTTATCACAAAACCAGAGCAGACCATCCTGATGGGTTGGTTCCCTTTTACGCTCGATGACAAGCCCAACTGTATTCGCTGGCCTTGCTGGTGAATGGGGAATCTTCGCAGGGTGTAAATACATTTCGCCCTCCTTAATTGGAATTTTAACCGCCTTTCCATCTTCCTGAATGGAAACTTCAATATCACCTTCTAGTTGATAGAACAGCTCTTCGGTTTCGTTGTAGTGATAATCTTTACGTGCGTTTGGTCCACCTACGATCATTACAATATAGTCTCCTGCATCGGCATAGAGGTTTTTATTTCCTACCGGGGGCTTTAACAGGTCTCGGTTATCTTCTATCCATTTTTGAAGGTTAAAGGGTCTTTTTATCGCCATGTCAGAGATGTTTATTTTTGAAGAAAAGTTAGAAAAAATTTATGGATTTAGACCTGAAAGGAAGAAGAGCTTTGGTTTGTGGTAGCTCCCAGGGAATGGGACTGGCAATAGCGAAGGAACTGAGTGAGATGGGAGCAAACGTAACACTGTTCGCTCGAAATGAGAATTCTCTTAAGAATGCATTGAATCAGCTCGCACCTGGAGACCATGATTACCTGGTTGCTGATTTTGACGATCTGGAAGCGGTTAAAAATGCGATAGATGTGGGATTGGCAAAATCCCCTTATCATATCCTAATCAATAATTCAGGCGGTCCTGCACCGGGACCATTGGCAGATGCCAGCCTTTCTGACTTTGATATTGCAATGAGCAGACATCTACATGTGAGTCACATCTTAGTTCAAAAGCTGCTGGAAGGCATGAAAGAGGTAGGATACGGGCGAATTGTCAATATTATCTCAACCTCGGTGAAAGTGCCTATTGCAGGTCTGGGTGTCAGCAATACCGTTAGGGGTGCCATGGCATCCTGGGCGAAAACGTTGGCTAATGAGTTAGGAGGGTATGGAATCACTGTGAATAATATTTTACCCGGGTTTATCAACACGGCTCGTATTGAAAGTCTGGTAGCTGGGAAGTCCAAAAAGCTTGGTAAATCAGAACAGGAAGTAGAGGAGGACATGAAAACGACGATTCCTGCAGGTCGTTTTGGAGAGCCAGAAGAAATTGCAGCTTATGCAGGACTCCTATGTAGTAACAGCGGAGCTTATATCAATGGAACTAGTTTACGAATAGATGGTGGCCGAACAGGCTCAATTTGATTATGCAAAAAATTCAAAATTTCATCAATGGTGAATATGTAGAACCAGCCAATGGTAAATACATAGACAATATTGAGCCAGGCACAGGAAAGGTATTTGCCCAAATTCCAAACTCAACTCAGGAAGATTTAGATAAGGCTGTGGTAGCTGCGAAAGATGCTTTTCCTGTTTGGAGCACCATGTCAGTAGATAGGCGCAGTAAGATAATGCATAAGCTGGCTGATCTTATAGAGAAGAACTTAGATGATTATGCGCTCATGGAAAGTAGGGACAATGGAAAGCCGTTGTGGCTTGCCAAAGCGGTGGACATTCCTCGCGCCAGCACCAACTTTCGTTTTTATGCTTCCGCAATAGTCAATTTTTCATCAGAGGCTCAGGTCTCAGAGGGATTTATGGTAAACTATACTCGAAGAGCGCCAATAGGCATTGTGGGATGTATTTCCCCATGGAATCTACCTCTTTACCTCTTTTCATGGAAAATAGCTCCAGCTCTTGCAATGGGCAACTGTGTAATAGCTAAGCCATCAGAGCTCACCCCGATGACGGCCTTTTTGCTTGGGAAGCTTGCAAATGAAGCCGGAATGCCACCGGGCGTTCTGAATATCCTGCATGGTGAAGGCAGAGGAATAGGACAGGCGATTGTTGAGCATGAAGCAACAAAAGCCATTTCTTTTACCGGAGGAACAACCACAGGTAAGATTGTGGGTGCTACCGCGGCTCAGCAGTTCAAGAAAGTTTCGCTGGAGCTGGGAGGAAAAAATCCGAATATCATTTTCGCAGATTGTGATTTAGATGAGGCTGTCAAAACCAGTGTAAAAAGCTCATTCACTAATCAGGGTGAAATCTGTCTTTGCGGATCCCGGATTTTGATCGAAGAGTCTATTTATGATGAATTCAAAGAACGATTCTTAAAGGAATGTAAAAAGCTCATTGTAGGAGACCCAATGAATGCTAAATCCACAATGGGAGCCCTAGTATCGTCTGATCATCTTGACAAAGTTGACTCTTACGTCAAGCTTGCTCAGGAAGAGGGGGGAACCATCTTGCATGGAGGTAAGCGAATTGAAAAAGAAGGTTTTTATTATGAACCGACGGTCATTGAAGGCCTGGGTGAAAATTGTCGAACAAACCAGGAAGAAATTTTTGGTCCGGTTGTAACACTCAATCCGTTTAAGTCCGAAGAGGATGCGATAGCCATTGCTAATTCTACCCGATACGGACTATCATGCACCATCTGGACTTCTGACTTGAAGCGAGCCCACCGTGTTTCACATGCCGTTCAGTCAGGAATTATTTGGGTCAATTGCTGGTTGGTTCGGGATCTTCGAACTCCATTTGGGGGCATGAAAGATTCCGGCATTGGGAGAGAAGGAGGTAATGAAGCCCTTCGATTTTTCTCAGAACCTCAGAATATTTGCATTAAACTCTAAGCAATAAAAAACCCCTGGTTTAACACCAGGGGCATATTTTCTATTCGGTTGTTGAATACCTTATGCAGTCTCGCCAGCTTTGAGCTTAGCGATTTTGAAAGATTTTCTCTCCTTGTGTCCACAGTATCCACAAGCATAATATTTCATTAGCTCGCCTTCTTCAGTTTCAGAAGCAGTTTGGATTACTTCTTCTCTTTCCACTTTCAATGTCTGGTAGTTACAGTTGTTGCATTGCAGCGCATGTAGTCTACCGTTGTATTTTTCGATTTTTGTAAACCCGGACTCTTCGTCAATCCAAACATCATAATCAACAGAGAATGCATCTTCCTCTGCTTGCATACCCTCATCCAGATACACATCTTCCTCTTCCTCACTTAAAAGTTTCATTTTCCTTCCGTCAGGAGAAGTTCTCGGTGTATATCTCAGTTTCTTCAGACGCTTCTCAATGAAAAACGGATAATAGAACTTCAATACATTTTGAATAATCACTCCTAGGATTACAGCAAACATTGAACTCATGAAGAGTCTTACAAAGAACCACAACCAGGTAGACTCTGTGAACATCGTGTTGAAATAAAGTGTGCCACCGATGATAATCAGCAATGCTCCATTCCACAGCATGTTTATCTCATGCATGTTTATGTAGTCGTACCTTGTTTTGTAATCGCCTGTTGCCAGAAGCTTAAGGTAGTGTCCTAGCAAAATCAACACTCCAACTCCAGCCACAGCCATGGCCAGATATCCTCCGTAAGTGTTCCAATTAGTCAGTAGTTCAGGTGAAATAGGGTCAGTCATAGCGTCTGTTTATTAAATAGGAAAATCCTTCCTATACAAAAATGTTACATTTTTTTAAAAACCAACGAATCAAATTAAAATAAGAAGTACTTAATTCCGTCAAATTTTCCTGTAAAATATCAAAAAAATGTAATACCGACAATCATATTTTGTCCAAGGATTGTTGTTAAAGCATTTGGTATTTTTGTCGAAATCAAAAAATCTGAGATATAATATGAGTTTTTCACTTAAAAAATTATTTTCATTACTTCTATTATCTGCCCTGATATTTAGCTGTACAGCTCCTCAAGAGGAGAAAATCGATTACACAACCATGTCTGATGCAGAGCTGGATGAGGTGGCCGATTCCCTGGCGCATGCCTACATCATTGTGGATGGCCATGTGGACCTGCCGTATAGGATGAATGTTAAAGGGTTCATGATCACAAAAACAGTTGAAGATGTTTCTGTTGAAACAACTGGTAACTTTGATTTCCCAAAAGCAAAAAGAGGTGGACTTGATGCACCGTTTATGTCAATTTACGTTCCTTCCAGGTATCAGGAAACCGGAGGAGCGAAAGCTTTTGCGGATTCGTTGATAGATATGGTGTCCAGACTTCCGGAGACTTTTCCTTCAAAATTTGCTATGGCTAACGCACCTTCAGATATTCAGGTGGCTTTTGAGCAAGGGCTGATTGCGCTACCTATGGGAATGGAAAATGGAGCGCCAATCGAAGATGACATTAATAATGTCAAGTATTTCTACGATAGAGGAATTCGATACATTACGCTGACTCACTCAAAGGACAATCAAATTTGTGATTCATCTTACGACACGACATATACATGGAATGGGGTGAGTCCATTTGGTGAGGAGGTTATCTCTGAAATGAATAAATGGGGCATCATGGTGGACATTTCACATGTGACCGACAGTGCTGCATTCGATGCGCTTCGTCTGACCAAAGCACCTGTAATTGCTTCTCATTCTTCATGTAGAAAATTTACACCGGGATGGGAAAGAAACATGCCTGATACATTAATCAAAGCAATGGCTGAAAATGGAGGAGTAATCCACATAAATTTTGGATCCAGCTTTCTTTCACAGGAATCTCAGGACAAATTCGAAAAAATGCGAGAGGATTTGACAAACTATAGAGCAGAAAACAACTTATCACCGGAAGACTCAGTCTATCAAGCATACGCCAAGCAGTATGCGCTGGATAATGATGTTTATGAAGATGTTCAGAAAGTAGCAGATCATATCGACCATGTAGTGAGCCTGGTGGGTGTAGAATATGTTGGTTTAGGGTCTGATTATGATGGAGTGGGCGATAGCCTACCGAAAGGACTTAAAGATGTTTCTACCTATCCAAATCTGATCAAAGAATTGCTGAAGAGAGGATATTCTCCTGAGGATATTGAGAAGATTTGCTACAAAAACACATTCCGTGTTTGGGAAAACGTACAGGAAGTTGCCCAGAATTTACAGTCAAATAGCTAAGCAAGACTAATTCTTTCGCTTGAGTGAATTGATGAAATTCGCCCAGGCGAAAGGATTTAACAATTGATTTTGCGGCGGAGAATAGCGATTGATATAGGCTTGGCGCTGCATTTGCATATAATATTGGTGATTGGCATTTGGTGAGGCTGGGATGTCCAAATATGCATCCGACATATATTGCGCATTCAGCCACTGATAAATATTTGCGTATTCTTTTTGGTCCGGGAGTTCCATTGTAATCAGAGCCTCCTTAAACATGCTCTCTGTTGGATATGGTCGAATTTCCACTTCCTCCAAAAATTTGATGTCATCCTGTAACGCAATAATTACACGCAGGCTGGACTCCTTGTCGTGTTTTGGGATTATGAAATAAGCTCTCTTAAATCCAACAGCACTGAAAATCACGCTATCACCTTCCAGCACAGGCAAGGAAAAAAACCCATAAGGATTTGTTGTCGTTCCCCTTCCTGATTTTGGAATATACACATGTGTGCCGGGCACCACTGAGGTGCTATCCGCTCCGAAAACCACACCGGTAAATTGAATCACTTTTTTATTTTGATCCTGTGCACCTGCCTCAGAAAGTGTGAAAACAAAAAATATTAATATCAGTATATATCTCAAATCAAGTTCCTTTGTCTAATAAAAGAGTTTTAGCCAATAAAAGTTTAACTTCGGTAAAAGTAGTGAAAAAATGAGGCTCAAGAATTTCAATTTGACTTTTGGCACCCAGATTTTCAAGTCGTTTTCCGATGAGTCTCGTACGCGCATCCTTCACCTACTATATCGTCAGGAAGAGCTCTGCATCTCAGACCTGGAAGCTATTTTAGATTTTACACAAACCAAAACCTCCCGTCATATAACGTACTTAAAAAATGCTGGTTTGGTCACATTCAGAAAATATGATCAATGGGTCTTTTATAGTATAAAAGAGGAGGGTTATGATATGGTTAGTCAGATCTTTGAGTTTCTCAGCAAAGACCCCATCTTGCGGAAGGATTTGGAGGTTTACAAAACGATGAATGCAAATCTGGCTTTGGCCAAAAACAAGATAGAGGCGAAAAAATACAATCGGTGAAGGGAATTAGGCACATTTTCTTCGATTTGGATCACACGTTATGGGATTATGATCGAAGTGCTCAGGAAACATTATTAGAAATTTTTGTGAATCTGGAATTAGCTAAATCCGGGATCACGGAAAAGAAATTCGTCAACAACTTCTATGAAGTCAATGACAAACTCTGGATGAAGTACAATGATGGCCTTATAGATCGTGATTACATAAAAAATGAACGATTTAATGAAGTATTCCTTACCTCAGGTATTGATGCAGACAAATCCAAGATGGCGTCTACATATTTCTTAAGCAATTGTTCAATGAAGCCTTATTTGATGGATGATGCGATCACTGCCCTCAATTATCTGGATAAAAGGTACGAGCTTCACATTATCACAAATGGGTTTTTGGATGCTCAAAATCGAAAACTGAATAGTTCCGGTATCGCCAAATACTTCAAGGTAATGGTAACTTCAGAGTGCGCAAATTCACGTAAACCCAGCCCGGAGATTTTTGAATATTCCCTTAGCGAAGCTGGGGCAAGTAAGTCTGATAGCATTATGATTGGGGATAATCCGAGGACAGACATCCATGGCGCAAAAACGTTTGGAATGAAGACTATTTTTTACAACCCTTCAGGCCGGAAACAATCGCTGGCAGATTTCACCATCCAATCGCATATGGAGCTACTAAAACTGTTGTGACATACAGAATCAGCGGATGCATTTCGCTATCACTTTTGAACTATTCGCTTTACTTTTGCGCTCCATTCATAAACAACAACAGAGATGCCAAAAGGAAATTTTTTCGTACCAGACCCAATCAATGAACCTGTATTGAGCTATGCACCTGGCACAGCCGAGAGAGAAGAGCTGCTAGCAAAGTACAAAGAGATGTACAATCAGAAGATTGATGCGCCAATGTTTATTGGTGACAAAGAGGTTCATACTGATACTAAAATTCCTATGACTTGTCCGCATGATCATCAGCATGTGCTGGGGCATTTTTCTGAGGGCGGTTCAACGCATGTTACTGAGGCGATTAATGCGGCTCTTGGGGCAAAGGAGCAATGGGAGAACATGACATGGGAAAATAGAGCAAGCATCTTCTTAAAAGCTGCAGATCTCTTGGCAGGCCCATACAGATCCAAGATCAACGCAGCAACCATGTTGGGTCAGGGAAAAAATGTTCATCAGGCAGAAATCGATGCAGCATGTGAACTTATTGACTTTTTGCGATTCAATGTCTCCTTCATGCAGGAGCTATACATGGAGCAGCCTATATCATCTGAGGGTGTTTGGAATAAATTGGAGTACCGCCCACTGGAAGGATTCATTTTTGCTATTACTCCTTTCAACTTTACCGCTATCTCTGGCAACTTGCCTGCCGCACCGGCTATGTTAGGCAACACTGTAGTATGGAAGCCTAGCTATACTCAGGTGTATTCTGCACAGGTTATCATGGAGGTATTCAAAAAAGCCGGATTGCCTGATGGTGTAATTAATTTGATTTATGTGGATGGTCCTGTTGCTGGCGATGTGGTCTTCAATCATGCTGATTTCGCAGGACTTCACTTCACCGGAAGTACGGGTGTTTTCAAAACACTTTGGAAAACAATTGGTGCAAACCTGGATACCTACAAAACGTACCCTCGAATCGTGGGAGAGACCGGAGGAAAAGATTTTGTTGTGGCTCACAAATCAGCAGATGCTAAAGAAGTGGCGACCGGACTGGTTAGAGGAGCATTCGAATTCCAGGGCCAGAAATGCAGCGCGGCATCTCGTGCTTATATCCCATCAAACCTCTGGGATGAGGTCAAAAAATATATGCTTGAAGACCTTAAATCAATTAAGATGGGGTCACCGGAAGATCCATCCAATTTTGTGAATGCGGTGATTGATGAACGAGCATTTAATAAAATCACTGGATACATAGATCAGGCTAAATCTGATAAAGATGTGGAACTAGTCGCAGGAGGCAATTATGACGGGTCAAAAGGCTGGTTTATAGAGCCGACAGTTTTTGAAGCAAAAGACCCAAAATATAAAACCATGTGTGAGGAGATTTTTGGCCCGGTGCTTACCATACATGTGTATGACGAGAACAAGTTCGAAGAAATTCTTGGTATAGTTGATGGCACTTCACCATATGCGTTAACAGGTGCTATCTTCAGTAAAGACCGATATGCAGTCGATTTGGCTACTTACAAACTAAGAAATGCCGCTGGAAACTTCTACATTAACGATAAGCCAACCGGTGCTGTAGTAGGTCAGCAGCCATTTGGTGGAGCCAGAGGTTCTGGAACTAACGATAAGGCCGGTGCAATGATGAACCTAATGAGATGGGTAAGTGCGCGGACCATTAAGGAAACATTCGTATCCCCAACGGACTACAGATATCCATTCCTGGGCTAATGGGATTACGACCTTTTCATCTCGCTGTTCCTGTGAAAGACCTGGGCGAAACCCGGTCATTTTACCGTGATATAATGGGCTTTGAGGAAGGCAGATCATCTGATCGCTGGGTTGATTTTAATTTCTTTGGCCACCAGTTTGTCATTCATATGGTGGATAAGAAAGAAAACCTTGAAGTCAACCCAGTGGATGGTCATGCGGTACCAGTCCCTCATTTCGGAGTGGTGCTGGACTGGAGCGATTGGGAGTCACTCTCCACACGTTTAAAGAATGCTAATATCAAGTTTATTATTGAGCCTTATATCCGGTTCCAGGGAGAGGTTGGTGAGCAGGCCACCATGTTTTTTATGGATCCATCTGGCAATGCACTGGAGTTTAAGGCTTTTAAAAACGATTCAGAAATTTTCGCTAAATAAAGAATTTAAATTCTCTTTTTAGCGAATTCTTCCCTACATTCAAGGCCTGTTTCTTCCATAAAATGGGCATCTCTAAAGAGCATAGTTTGGAGTCGATTATGCGACTATCCAAGTCAGAATTATTGCAAGGCGGCAAGTTCAAGGACTTTCTCAATGAGCTTGTACCGATTGTTTGTAGTTCCCTCAGTGCGTATAAGACATCTTTTTGGCTTTATAGACCTGAAAAAGATGAATTTGAATGTATTCAAAGCTTTGACAGGGAGACGAATAATTCATCGACCGATAAAGCACCAGATTCCATAGCATTTCCAGCTTTCTACAAAAAACTGAAAGAAGAATTATTTATTTACGTGGACAGCAGTGATGATTCTAAGGATATAGAGGAATTTGTTGTTGATCACGTGTTAAAAAACAGGCTGAGATCGTGGGCAGGGATTCAGGTTTGGAATGACAGTAGGCTTTTTGGAGTTTTAGCAGTAGAGTGGAAAGCCAACAAGGACTTTGTGAGCCAGGATCAATTGGTTATGGTCACAGCTGCATCGATGATCAGCCAGTGTTATGATGCTTTAATTCGGTTAAAAGAGGACTTTCTTCATCGAAACGAAGTAAATACCCTCAAAGTGGAAGAAAAGGAAAAGGAAAAACTTGCCAAGAAACTTTCTGATCATGCCTTTTATACATCACATAGCATTCGCCACCCTTTATCAACCATCCTTGCGCTGATCGATTTGATTAAACTCAACTGGGAAAGCAGAGAAACCTATGAGGAGCTTTTACAGCAACTAAAAATAGAGACCATGAATTTGGATGATGCAATTCGTGTGATGACCGCAAAAATTGAATTAGATTAGTTGCTTTATCTGCGCCAAGTGTATTTAAATGACCAAAAGATCTAACCGAGTAAAAGAAGTAATACTCCGACGAAGCTCCTTTATCATTTTCTTGATTTTGATATTAGGAGCCTTTGGTTTGTTGCGAATTGTGACCACACACAAAGACATAGATGATGTGGCCAATATCGACCTTCCTATTATTGAGTTGCTCACCGAAATCGAAACCCATCAACTGGAACAGGCTATCAACTTTGAACGTGCTCTTCGCTATGCAGAAGAAATTGAAAAAGGAAGTGATGCTGCATTGCAGGGATTTGCGATTGCGGATAGCACGTTTAGATACCTTGCTGAACTGGTAGATATATTATTATTGGATGCAGAGCATGAAGTTTCTGAAGCACTTAAGAGAACCAATCAAGAAGCCCAGCGAATTAAGCTGAAAGGGCTTCTGCTGTCTATAAAAAAGCTAGAGAGCGATCATACAAGCTATGAGAACCACGCGCTTGAAGTAATGGATCTTCTGGAAGTAGGCAGGCTGGAAGAGGCGATTTTTGCATCGGAGCGGGTAGAAGGTGAAGAAGATCAATTTAATAAGCAAGTTGAAGGGGTGTTGATGAGGCATGAGATGTTCACTGAGGCGCTGGTTAAGATAGTGGAGCAGGAGGAGGTGCTATCAATGAAGTGGATTGTAACCCTTACACTGCTATTTATTATCCTTTCTTTGCTTGCTGTATATACATTTAGCTATAAAATCTGGAGACCACTGGAAGATATTAGAACAGGAGCAGAGCGGATAGGAGGAGGTAATCTAGATGCACGGATCAAGCTGAGTTCAAATAGCATCACCAGTGATATTGTGGATTCATTCAATGAGATGGCAGATAAGCTGCAGTATTCTCAAAAAGAAATCGACCGATTTGTTCATTTTTCATATAGCACTGCTGACGATCTGAAAGCACCCATTACCAATCTTGGATCCCTCTTGGATATGCTTGGAAAGGACAATATGAACGCCTCAAATTTTAAGGCGATTTTGAACAATGCACGCAAAACGAATCGCCAACTTGAAAAAACAGTAGATGCACTTGTGGAGGTGAATATGGTGCGCGAGGAATTAAGCTCAGAGCCAGAAGAATTGGATATAGATGAGGTACTCAAAGATGTAGTGTCCAGCTCAGTTGCAAAAATCAAAAACGCCAACGCTACCATCAAGAAGGATTTTTCAGAGTGTCCTATGATGAGTTATCCAAAGTCCCAGTTAAAGGTCATTTTCAAGCACCTATTATTGAATGCTCTTTCGTACAGGGATCCAGAGAAGCCACTGCAAATCAGGATCAAATCAAAAAAAGTGAATGGGCATACTACCATCATTTTTAAAGACAATGGACTTGGGTTCGATTCAATTAAATTCAAAGAGGAGATATTCAGGCCTTACATTCGATTACACTCTCATGTTGATGGCGCTGGATTGGGGCTTTACATTGTTAAAATGATCATCGACTACCATAGAGGAGGTATCAGGGTGGAAAGTGAACCAAGAAAGGGAGCAACCTTTGCCTTTAGGCTGGACTAGTTGTTTTGCAGATAACTCTCGTAAATATTCTCGAGCAGTTCCGGTGAAAGTGGCTTAGAAATGAATGCGGCAATTTGCTTGGATGATGAGGCTCTTTCTTCATCCTTGGCCGAAATCGAGGAGGTTAGCATGATCACTTTGGTAGAGCCATTCATTCCAAGTTTTTCGTATTCTTCCATGAAATCCCACCCATCTTTTTCGGGCATGTTTAGGTCAAGGAAGATTACCTCAGGCCGGTCGACGGTATCTTTTGTTTTGCTTAAAAACTCAATCGCATTGGTTACATTATTGATGGATTCGACCTCATCAGCAAACTTTGCGTGCTTGATAATTACTGAATTGATGGAGTTGACGATATCGTCATCATCCACGAGTAAGACCTTTCTGAATTTTTCCAAGGTTAGCGATGGTTTGCATTAAAATTAAAAAAGCCGGAAAGAAATGTAACGGTGAGTCTCACTTTTTTGATAAATATTCGACTGAATCGCAAAAGGATCAAACCAAATCAAATAATGGTTCGATCGTGGATTGTAATCTAGATCCAGCCCTTCGTCCGTGTTGAATTGGGTACCCGCAAACAACAAAGAACTGGCGATTTACCAGGCGTTTGCTCTCCTTCTTGTGCTCGATCGCTGCTGCGGACCGGCGGAGTGGCGTTCCATCCAAGGACCCGTCCTTGATGAGATGTTTTTAAGATTCAAAGCCAGCAAATGAAAAAAGCCTGGCGATTTGCCAGGCTTTGCTCTCCCTCTTGGGCTCGAACCAAGGACCCTCTGATTAACAGTCAGATGCTCTAACCAGCTGAGCTAAGGGAGAAGATTTCCTAAAAAGGAGTGCAAATGTAAGCATCCATTAAACAATTCTCAATGGCACCCATCAAAAAAATTTTTATTACCGAATTTTTAATTAAAACAGACATAATGACATGATAATCTAGCGATAGATCACATAAACAGACATAATGTCATTTAAATAAGCATTTTTTGGTGTTGGTATAGATTTCGATCAAGTGATTATCGAAAATATTAGAATTTGATAAACTTAAAAACTTAAGAAAATGGGACTTATAAAGTACAACACGAACGATTACAGACCGACAAGCTTTAGAAGCTTCGTAGACAGGTTTTTTAATGATGAATTTGTTGGTGGATCAATGCCAACATTTTCCCCGAAAGTGGACATTGCTGAAACAGACAAAGAATATGAAATTCAGCTCCATGTTCCAGGCATGAAAAAAAGTGATTTCAACATCGACCTAAACGACGATCAAATCACTATAAGCGGGGAGCGAAAGTTTGAGAATGAGAAGAAGGAGAAAAACTTCCATAGTGTTGAGAGCTATTATGGAACATTCAGCAGGACTTTCTATCTGCCAGATGTGGTAAACAGAGAGAAGGTCGATGCTTCTTATCAGGATGGGATCTTAATGATCACCCTTCCGAAGGATGAGAAGAAGGTAACTAAAAAACAAATAGCAGTTAAGTAAGTGTTTTGAGTAGGTGATTGGGGTGTTCCGTGAAGGCGGGATGCCCTTTTTTATTTGTTAAGAATGGTTAAGGCTGGTAGTATTCACCAGCTAAAACAAAACCAATTGGTCACTTTTGCGGTATAAGAGTTATCATAAAAAGGATTAACGATATGAGTAAGAGAAGTTTAATATTAGCGATGGTTTTCTCTTCGCTATTTGGTGGGATTGTTGCTGTCGTTGGGTTTTCTTATCTGAACCCTAAAGAGCAGATCATGCAGCAAACATCTGCTGCGAATCCAGTTAGTCTAACCAACTATGTGTTTGACTCTGCTGATTTTGTGGTGCCCGAAGGACTGAATTTTGTCTTCGCTGCGAAAAACGCCACTCCGTCAGTTGTGCATATTAGAACTTCCTATCGTGACGGAATGCGAGCAAACAGCCCATTCAATGAATTTTTTAAAGACTATTTTGGCGAACGATACGAAAGACGTGGAGGCCCGGCCAGAGGAGCAGGTTCCGGCGTGGTGATCTCATCAGATGGATTTATTGTGACCAATAATCATGTCATTGAAAATGCCGATGAAATTGAGGTGGTGCTCAATGATAACAGAAGCTATCAGGCCAGGGTAGTTGGGGTGGACGAAAATACAGACCTGGCTGTATTAAGCATTGATGAAGAAAACCTGGTGGCGATCAATTACGGAGATTCTGAGAAAATAAATATTGGCGAGTGGGTACTGGCCATTGGAAATCCCTACGAATTTAGATCCACCGTTACGGCTGGTATTGTAAGTGCCAAAGGAAGAAATATTAATATCCTAAATGGTAGCTATAGGATTGAATCATTCATCCAAACAGATGCGGCAGTGAACCCAGGGAATAGCGGAGGCGCACTGGTAAATCTAAATGGTGAGCTGGTAGGAATTAATACCGCCATCGCTTCTCCGTCAGGAGCATTTGCAGGATATTCGTTTGCGGTACCTGTTTCATTGGTGAAAAAGGTGACGAGTGACTTAATAGAATACGGTACCGTTCAGCGTGCGCTTCTAGGAATCCAAATAGGAAATGTTGATGCGCAATTAGCCGAGGAGTATGATCTGGATGTGCTACGGGGTGTATATGTGAGTGGAGTTGTGAACGGGGGTGCTGCTGATAAAGCAGGAATTGAAGACGGTGATGTGATCATCGCCCTGGATGAAAAGCCTGTTAACAATGTAGCGCAGTTGCAGGAGCGAGTGGCCATCAAACGGCCAGGTGATGAGGTGAATGTTACCTTTATGCGGGATGGTAAGAAGCGAATGGTAAAAGCAAAACTTCGCAACGAAGAAGGCACAATGGAGGTAGTAGAGTTGGCTTCAGATTTTAGAATCGAAGGAGCGACATTTGTTGATGTTTCGGATGAATTGCAAGATCGGTTAGATATTGATGGGGGTGTGCAGATAAAAGAGCTGGGAGAAGGAAAATGGCGAGATGTCAGGATGAAAGAAGGCTTCATCATCACGGGAATTGACAGTGAAGAAATCCGCAACATCAGAGATTTGGAAAATTACTTTAAGCGTCCAAGGAGGGATGGCATCCTGATAGAGGGGGTTTATCCGGATGGTAGCAAAGCTCATTATGGCTTAGGACTTTAAATAGCTAAATTTTCATATTTTTCAGGCTCGCCTCACAGCGAGCCTTTTTTAAAGCCTACATTAGAATGAAGGCTTTATTTCATATTTTCGATAAGTGAAAGATGTAATCATCATTGGAGGAGGATTGGCGGGCCTTACAAATGCTATTTTGCTAAATCGAGCAGGTTTGTCCGTGCAATTATTTGAAGAGAAAAAATATCCGTTCCATCGTGTATGCGGTGAATACATCTCCAATGAAGTAATTCCTTTTCTTAAACAACACGACTTATTTCCAGAGGAATTGGAACCCTCCACTATATCTCAATTTCATTTGACGTCTGTCTCAGGGAAAAGCCTGAAAATGCCACTTGACCTGGGAGGGTTTGGGGTAAGCCGATATGCTTTTGATCAATGGCTACTAAAGAAAGCTACTTCAGAAGGAGTTCTGTTTGTAAATGAGCGAATCACGAACGTGAAGTTCAATCACGATGGTTTTAAACTAATAGATAAAAACGAAAACCATTATGAATCAAAAGTTGTGATTGGCGCTTTTGGAAAAAGAAGCCTGATAGATAAAGGACTGCAACGAGATTTCTTGAAACGTCGCTCCCCATATATTGGTGTGAAGTATCATGTGAGAACCGATGAAGTCAGCAAATACGCTATAGAGCTCCATAATTTTAAAAATGGGTATTGTGGTATCAGTAGAATAGAAAATGAAGTTTTCAATATGTGCTACCTCTCACACAGATCCAATCTCAAAGAATCGGGATCAGTGCAGAAAATGGAAGAGCAAATGCTCATGAAAAACCCACATTTAAAACGCATCATTTCCAATAGTGAAGTTCTTTTTGAACGGCCTGAGGTGATCAACGAAATTACGTTTGAGAAGAAAGAACCCGTTCATAATCATGTGCTGATGTCTGGAGATTCAGCTGGGATGATCACACCTCTATGTGGCAATGGTATGGCCATGGCCATTCATTCGGCCAAAATTCTAAGCGAGATTCTTGTGGAAAGTTTCAATAGTGGGTTTGATCGTATGAAAATTGAAAAAGCTTATATCAATGAGTGGAATGGAATTTTTGCCAGGCGATTGTGGACTGGAAGAAAAATTCAAAAACTATTTGGCTCTCCCACTATTTCGGAAGTGGCTGTTTCCTTAGGGAAATGGATGCCTCCCTTTTCATCCTATCTCATGAAACAAACACATGGAGCGCCCTTTAGCTAATGGCCAGATAGATGAAAAAGCCATTGAGCATGAGTGAAGAGATAAAGTTGAGCCGCATAGTCGATTCAAAATTAGCTGCATTTCTATCTTTCCTAACCCGCAAATACCAAAGGGAAAAATAAAGCAAAACCGGTCCCATCGCTGTTAAGAAGATGAGTCCATCATTTATGGAAAACACTTCGCTGAAAAAATAAAAAAAGCCGCCACTCGAAATCAGAAAAGAAATGGATGTAAAGTGAAAAGTACCCAAAATACCCAGCTTTTGGCTAATTGTAATATCTCCCCGTTTGGCATCTTCCTCATGTTGATAAATCTGAGTCATGGGGTATGAACCCAGAAGCAAAAGGGTGCTGAGCGCACCAGGAAATTGAATTTGCCATTTTAGTGAGTCCATTATCGAAAGGTCATTGATAGCAATGTAACTCAATAAGAAGGTAAAATACCCCTGAAAAATCCCAGCAGCCAACCAGCCTGTGATTGGCAACTTCTTTAATCGAATGAATGGATGACTATAGGCCTTTGAAATCAAACCATAGACTAGAATCATCACAAAAAATTCCAGCGAGATGAACCAACCAATGATCAATCCAACAGTATCCAGGATGAGCGAAACAAAATAAAGCTCTTTGCTCACGGAAGGAGGGTTTTTCAATCCACCAATACTCTTTTCATCTTTATCAAAGTATGAGTTATACCCATTGCTGGCAGGGTAAATCAAAAAATGCAGCACAAAAAATGATAGAATAGCTTGTTGAGTATCGATGCTTTCAGAAACTGCCATTGCCAGCAAATAGACCGGTAATAGGAAGAATGAGAAAGGGATACGTAAGTGAAGTAGTGTAGATTTTTTCAAGTGGAATTAATCTTCTCGACCAAAGTTTGGTTAATATTAATGAACTACTTGCAATGCCCACATATATAAACACGATAGAAACTGCGCTTCCCGCAAATTTGGCTGATCAAAATCAGATTGCTGATTTCATGGTAGATCACCTGGGGCTGGATGAAAAGGAAGAACGGAAACTGCGTGTTTTGTATCGTGCAAGTGGGATTAAGCAACGCTACTCCGTCTTAAGGGATTTTGCTGAAAACCTGAACGGGCAGAGCTTTTTCAAAGAAGATGCTTTCCCCTCCGCTAAGCCTCGCATGCTGATCTATCAAAAACATGCGATCAATCTGGCAAAGCAAGCCAGTGAAAAGTCCATTGGTGCCAGCGAAATAGATAAAGATCAGATCACGCACCTAATCGCTGTAAGTTGTACTGGAATGTACGCACCCGGGCTGGATATTGAATTAATCGAGCATCTGGGATTGTCGACATCTACGCAACGGACATCCATCAATTTTATGGGATGCTATGCCGCATTTAATGCAATGAAAGTGGCTAACAATATCATCACGTCAAATCAAGATGCTAAGGTGCTGATCGTTTGCGTAGAGCTTTGCAGCATTCATCTGCAGGAAAAAAAGGATGATGAAAACCTATTAGCCAATGCCATATTTGGTGATGGAGCTGCTGCGATGATTTTAACATCAAGCCCTTCGCCTAAATCGCTAGAAATGCGGAATTTCTTTAGTGATCTGGCGCTCGATGCACGTGATGAGATGGGATGGTATATCGGGGATCATGGGTTTGAAATGCATCTAAGCAGTAAAGTGCCGGATGTAATCAAAGAAGGAATTGGCGAGCTGACTAACCGCTTATTGGAGAAGATTCAGCTTGAGGTTGCTGACATTGATTTCTTTGCGATCCACCCCGGAGGGAAGCGCATATTAGATGTCATTGAAGCCAAGCTTTCTATCACCAAGGAGCAAAATGCAGCTGCACGAGAAATTTTAAGAACCCACGGAAACATGTCCTCACCAACGGTACTTTTTGTCATCAAAAAAATACTTGAAGGCATGACTCCCGATGATAACCAGAAGCATCTATTGAGTTTTGCCTTTGGTCCGGGGTTGACGATGGAGAGTGCGGTGTTAAAAACACATATTGATGCTTAAGCACCGATCGGACGAGGTTGAGATCATGGATGACCTTTCCATTTCCGGTGAGGTGGTTAATCAAACTTTGAGGGAACTAAATACGATCAATAGAAGACTGGGCGGTAATCGAATAAGTGTTTCTGCTTTTAAAAAACTGGCAAAGGGGAAGAAGAAAGTATCCCTTGCTGACCTGGGTTGTGGGGGTGGAGATATTTTGGTGCAAATGGCAAGGTGGGGTAGAAAAGAAGGGATTGACGCTTCTTTTGTCGGGATAGATGCTAATAAAAATATTGTCGAGTATGCCACAGCACACACGAATGAATACCCTGAAATAACCTATCAAGCCATCAATATCTTTAGTGATGAGTTCAAATCCCAGTCATTCGATATCATCCATTGCTGCTTGTTTGTTCATCATTTCACCAGCCAGCAGCTGGCAACTTTATTTCGTCAGTTTAGAAAACAAGCGAAGGTTGGAGTGATCATTAATGACCTGCACAGGCACCCATTAGCTTATTGGAGTATTACGTTACTCACCTCTTTATTTTCAAAATCTTTAATGGTGAGAAATGACGCAGCTATTTCAGTGGCGCGTGGATTTAAGAGAGGAGAATTAACAGAAATATTGGAGCAGGCAGGAATTACGGAGTATTCTTTGAGTTGGAAATGGGCTTTTCGGTGGAAGCTGATTTTTTGATTATCGCCATTCACCAAAAATCAGGTTACCCTTCGCCTCAGGGTCACCAGATTTAAAGAAATTGTTGAGCCCCTCGACCATCTCATCTGCAGATATAAATTTATCATCGTTCGTATCTAATTCCTCAAAGCCCTGGATGGCCATTTTTTGTGGGATATTGTAAATAGTGAGCATATTAGCATATTCCTCCTGAGAAATCAGTCTATCCTTATTCATATCGAAAAGGTCAAAAATATGCCTTGATGTTCGCTGGATGTAATGATCCAAGATACCCTCATCTTCTGATTCTATCTGATCCCTGAAGAAAGCGATCCAATCCCAAAGTGTAAGACTAAGTTCAGGATTGTGTAAGTCCGTCAGCAATTGAACAAATAATCGGTGTGACTTAAGTAAAATCACCCGGGCACTTCGCGATTCTTCACTCAGTCTCAACTGCGCAACAATCTTTTTCCCAACGTTTACGAAATCGTTTGGCTGAAGCTGCCCATTCCGATCGATATCTAACACATTAAAGAGGTGATGAACCTTTCTTTTTTGTGTCTCAGAAAACACGAATCGGGGGCTGGTAGATGTTTTGGTGGTAGCGCTCCCCATTTTATCCTTCACAATTTACAAAAATATTTCCACCCTTCAACGCATTTCTTAGCTTTGCGATCCAATTTTAACAACAACACAACATGTCCCAGGATATTCAGAGTATTTTAAGAAAGCTCGAGGTAGAAACAGATAATAAAGGAGCAGCCATTGGAAATAAGTGGCTGAGTACTTCAGGTAAAAAGCTGGCCTCTTACTCTCCAGTAGACGGAAAAGTGATTGCTAACGTAGATCTTGCCGATGAAAAAGCGTACGATCAGGTAATTAAAGAAGCAGAGGAAGCCTTTAAAGATTGGCGCTTGCTCCCGGCACCACAAAGAGGTGAAATTGTGCGTCAGCTTGGAAATGAACTTCGGGAATACAAGCAAGAGCTGGGCTCACTGGTTTCTTATGAGATGGGAAAATCCCTTCAGGAAGGACTCGGTGAAGTACAGGAGATGATTGATATCTGTGACTTTGCAGTAGGATTGTCCCGGCAGCTCTATGGGCTGACCATGCACTCTGAGCGTCCTTCTCATCGAATGTACGAGCAGTGGCATCCGCTTGGCGTGGTAGGAATCATTTCTGCCTTCAATTTCCCGGTTGCAGTGTGGTCCTGGAATGCTGCGATTGCCTGGGTATGCGGTGATGTCTGCGTATGGAAGCCATCGGAGAAGGCTCCAATTTCAGCAATCGCATGTCAAAAAATTGCACAAAGAGTATTTGAAAAGAACAACATCCACCCAGGGGTATGTGGTCTGGTGATTGGTGATGCTGAGATTGGTAAAAAGCTTGCGGCAGACACAAGAGTGCCATTGATTTCTGCTACTGGATCTACCCGAATGGGTAAAGCAGTCGGAGAGGTGGTTGGAGCAAGGCTGGGTAAACACATCCTTGAGCTTGGAGGAAACAATGCGATTATCATCTCGGAGCATGCTGATTTGAATCTGGTGGTCCCGGGAGCGGTGTTTGGTGCCGTAGGTACTGCAGGACAAAGATGTACTTCCACCCGAAGATTGATAATACACGAGAGTGTTTATGAAGAAGTGAAAGAGAAATTGAAGAATGCATACAGTCAATTAAGAATCGGGGATCCATTGGATGAAAACAACCATGTAGGACCATTGATCGATACTGATGCGGTGAAGATGTACCAATCAGCTATAGAGAAAGTGAAAGCTGAAGGAGGAAAGACTGTGATTGATGGAGAGGTGCTTTCGGGTGAGGGATACGAGTCCGGCTGCTACGTGAAGCCTGCCATTTTTGAAGTAGAGAATGATTATGAGATCGTTTGCAATGAAACATTCGCACCGATACTTTATGTGATTAAATACTCTACGATTGAGGAGGCAATTGAAATGCAAAATGCAGTGCCTCAGGGATTGTCTTCGGCTATTATGACCACCAATATCAGAGAGTCTGAGCTCTTCCTTTCACACGCAGGTTCTGATTGCGGTATCGCAAATGTAAATATTGGAACGTCTGGAGCTGAGATTGGTGGAGCTTTCGGTGGTGAAAAGGAAACCGGAGGAGGGCGAGAGTCCGGTTCAGATGCATGGAAGGCTTATATGAGACGTCAGACAAACACCATAAACTATTCCACTGAGCTGCCATTGGCACAGGGGATTAAATTTGAGCTTTAATAGAGCTGGTAAAATAGCAACCCGAATAGGGTGAAAACAATAATGAACAGAAAGGTCTGCCTAGTGCGGACCTTTCTTTGTTTTGCATGAAATCTAGCTAGAAATAAACGCTTCTTTTCAAGGTCAAATGTTTTCGTCTTTTCAAATACTTTCTTCTTGACATAGAAATAATTATTCTCCTGGTAAATTTTTTTGAGTGACTTTTTACCATTCTTCAAGAGTCCCCGGTTGTTTCTAAAGGACTTTACCATAAAGTCCATCATCCCTGATCCTCCTCCCATCATAGCAATATTCTGCTACTAAATGAGCTCAATAAAGCTTTAAAATAGTACCTGTCAAATGTCATCTTTTCTCCTTATTAAAGTCATATAAAGCGTTGCGAAAGGTCATCTATTCAATTGAGGTCGGTCATAATACCCGCATTCCACGCCCTCTAATTTAGCGCTTGAAAATCAAAATAATCAAGTGATGAAATACTTATTGATACTTGCGGCTTTAACTGGCTTTTTCAGTTTTGGGCAAATTAACCTGAATGCTGAGAAGAGTTCTATGATTATCGCAGGCACTTCCTCCCTGCATGACTGGAAGATGTCTGTTGAAGACTTTGATGTTAGCGGATCGATTGTGGATAATGAGGTGCAGAACCTTAAAGTAGCGGTAGTTGCTAAATCAATGAAAAGCGGCAAATCGATCATGGATGGTAAAGCCTATGATGCGGTAAAAGCAGATGATTATCCAACGATTTTATTCTCTGCCAAAACATTAAGCATCAAGGGTGAAAAGGTTATCGGGAAAGGGACGCTTGAGATCGGTGGAGAGTCACGAGCTATTGATTTGGACGCCAAAATTCTAAAAAATATGGGATCCGAGATGCAATTGACAGGATCGGTTTCGCTGAAGATGACAGACTTCAATATTTCACCTCCTACGGCCATGTTCGGCACGCTGAAAACAGGAGATGAGATCACCATTAACTATGACATTTCAATAACGAATTAATTTATTCATTAAAACAACCTGAAACTATGACAAACTCATTTTTCAAACATGTACTAGTGGCATTCATGCTTTTCGGTACGATAGCAGTATATGCCCAATTGCCTTCAATTCAGTACTACAGGTACAATGATTTGAGAGGCTGGAATGTCTTCGAAACAAGTAAAGAAGACACAGTAAAGTATGACGGATTTAGAGTCCGTGTAGGAGGTGGTTTTGCTATGCAATTCCAGGGAATCTCTCAGTCTAATGACAGTGGACTAACAGGCACAGATAATGGCGGGAATACAGTGCC
Organism: Ekhidna sp.; assembly: GCF_965247405.1. GTDB lineage: Bacteria > Bacteroidota > Bacteroidia > Cytophagales > Cyclobacteriaceae > Ekhidna. Next base: position 1,652,521 of record NZ_OZ252014.1, on the reverse strand, counting down.
ATTGGATTTTGTGGATCTGGATAACAACATGACATTACCTACTGCAAACTTGAACTTTGATGTTCAGTTAGAGGATGGATTGAGAATGCACTTAAGAACTTATTTGTCTTCTCGTCACCATCCGGAGGCTTACGTGAAAGGTGGATACTTACAAATTGATAAACTAGACTTTGTAAGTCCGGGGTTCATGAGTGGTCTAATGGACAAAATGACCATTCGTGTGGGTATGGATGAGATCAACTACGGCGATACGCACTTTAGAAGATCAGATAATGCCAGAGCTCTTTTCAATCCATTTGTTGGAAACTATATCATGGATGCCTTTACAACTGAACCATTTATGGAATTTACTTACCAATCCAATGGCTTTATCGGTGTGCTTGGTATGAGCAATGGACGACTAAATCAGGAACCGGTTCCAGGTGACGATGGAAGAGTATTCTACGGGAAGCTTGGATACGATAAGCAAATGAATGATGACCTGAGATTGAGAATTACCGGATCTTTCTATAACAGTAGTGATGGAAGTACCAGAGATTATCTATACGGAGGTGACCGGGCTGGAGCGAGATACTACAGTGTTTTACATACTGTATCTGATGGCAATATTGGCAGAGGGCCAAGTGACTTTGAACCAAGATGGAATCCTGGCTTCTCTTCACACACAGCTATTATGATCAACCCATTTGTGAAATTCAACGGACTGGAATTCTTCGGAGTGTATGAAAATACAAGCAATGGTGATGATGCAGGGGGTAGCTACAGCCAAATTGGTGCTGAGTTGCTATACAGATTCGGAGAGAGCGAGCGAGTATTCCTGGGAGGTAGATACAACTCTGTTAGCGGAGAGGCTGCCGATGGTGCTGCCACTCAGGATATCAAAAGAACAAACCTCGGTTTTGGCTGGTTTATGACGAGAAATGTGATGATGAAAGGTGAATATGTGACCAGCAAATATGATGGTGATGGATTTACAGGAACGAAACTTCAGGGAGCTGAGTTTGACGGAGTTGTAATCGAAGCAGTGATTCAATTCTAGACTGACTCATACTTAATGGATGAGAGCCGCTCTTTTGAGCGGCTTTTTTTATATGGAAGAAACTCGCATACCGATTTCGAATGCAATGGAGATGTCATTTGTCACTTTGATCATTCCAAACATCTTTGTTGGGGGTTCAATATAGAAATCGGTCATTAGCAAGTCTTTGTCTCCCACTAGTGTCATGTGAGCTGAAGAATGATTAATCACCTTCCCACCTTCGATCTTGATTTTTTTTCTCACTCCGGCTAACAGTACTTCCACTTCGGCATCTACATCCAACTGTTCAAAGGCATCATTGTGGGGGTGAAGAGTAATGGATTTTAGCTCCAGGTATAGGTAGGGTTCATCATCTGCTTTTAGTAGTTCCTGAAAGTCCCTATTCATAGCGGATATACCGCATTCGAATTGATCCACGCGGTATTTCAATATTAGCCCTTCGAATTCCAGTTTTTTGTTTAGCCAGATGTTTTTGACCACAATGGAATCATTCAAAGATGGCTGGTCCATGCTACAGCTAAACTTATTGATATTCGTCTGGCCATGGATAGTGATCGAGCTGGCCACAATGGAAACCTGATGATAATTTGCTGAACCATTTTGAGCCGAAGCAGCAAGCGATGCTAACACCACAGCAATGAAACAAGATACCTTGCTCGTAATCATAACATAATGTTATACAATACTAAGACAATAGGCAATCATCTTGCTAGGGAAGGCTATTCAGAACAGTCCGCTAATATTTCCTTTCTCGTCAATATCAATATTTTCAGCTGCCGGAATTACTGGAAGTCCAGGCATTCTTAGCATTTTTCCGGTTATTGGAATAATAAAACCAGCACCAGCCGCAATCTCCACTTCTCTTACATTCAAGGTAAAGTTTGTAGGTCGCCCATATGAAGCGGCATCATCGGAAAATGAGTTTTGTGTTTTTGCCATACATACCGGAAAGTGAGAAAATCCTAATGCTTCTGCCCGCCTTAAAATTGCATTTGCACTTGGGCTATAGGCAATTTTGTTTGCACCGTATATCCGCTCGGCAATAGACTTTATTTTTTCTTTGAAAGTGGATTCCAATGAATATGTTGGTTTAAAATCCCCCTGACATGTCTCAGCAGCTGCTACGACTTTTTCCGCTAAAGTTTCCATTCCGGCACCACCACTAGCCCATCCATCAGATTGGGCTACCTCCACAGCATGTGCTTTGCACCTGTCCACAATTCGTTTCATTTCTCCCTCGGTATCGGAAGTAAACCTATTGATGGCGACTACTACAGGCACCCCAAATGACTTAATGTTTTCAATGTGTTTTTCCAGATTCTCAAGTCCGGCCTCTACTGCTTCTATGTTAGGTTTTTGTAAGTCTTCTTTCTTAACTCCACCATGATATTTGAGCGCCCTTACAGTAGCAACCAGTACTACCGCCTTTGGACTGATACCTCCGGCACGGCATTTTATGTTAAAAAACTTTTCCGCCCCAAGGTCTGCCCCAAATCCAGCTTCTGTCACCACATATTCAGATAATGACAATCCCATTTTCGTTCCAATGAGAGAGTTGGTGCCCTGGGCGATGTTAGCAAATGGACCCCCATGAATGATGGCTGGGTTTCCTTCCAGCGTCTGCACCAGATTAGGTTTGACGGCATCTTTTAGCAATGCAGCCATGGCACCATGGGCATTTAGGTCTTTTGCAAAAATGGCCTCCCCACTAAATGTATCACCCACGTAGATATTGCCCATCCGTTCCTTTAGATCAGGCAGGTCTTTTGCCAGGCATAAGATTGCCATGATCTCTGATGCAGCAGTGATGTTAAACCCGGATTCCTGAAGGAACCCACCTTTTTTCCCGCCCAGTCCTGTGATGACATGCCTGAGGGATCGATCGTTCATATCCATGGCCCATCGCCACTTGACGGTCCTGGGATCTATTCCCAGGTTTCTTGATCTGCCGTAAATGTTATTATCGATCAGTGCCGAAAGCAGGTTGTTTGCCTTTTCTATGGCAGCAAAATCTCCGTTAAAATGGAGGTTGATGTCCTCCATAGGAATGAGCTGGGAGTAGCCGCCTCCGGTTGCACCCCCCTTGATTCCAAAGACAGGTCCAAGTGATGGTTCTCGCAATACGGCTACAGCGTTTTTTCCTATACGATTGAGCCCATCAGTTAGCCCCACTGAAACAGTGGTCTTCCCCTCTCCGGCAGGAGTAGGGGTTATAGCAGTGACCAGAATCATCTTATTCTTGCTGACACGCTCTTCCTGAATATAGGAGAGAGGAATTTTTGCTTTATAGCGCCCATATTGCTCTATTTCACCATTGGTCAGGTTTAGCTTTTTAGCAATTTCTTCTATGGGTCTGAGGGTGGCTGCCTGAGCGATCTTCAGGTCCGGACTTTCTGTGCTCATTGGGATCGTATGTTGTTTTGCGACAGCAAATTAGGTTTCGGTGCAGTCACATAACATGATGATTGTCAATCAGAAAGCTGTTAATAGTCTTCTTAAAGAATAGTCATTCGATTGCTTCAGCAATCTGAATCATGTGTCGTTCTTCATGCACCAAAAGAAACTCAAAACACTCTGGAACAAAGAACTTTACTTTTTCACCTAAAGCCGTTGGGACTTTTACGTTTTTCAGGTTTTTTGTTCTGGCGTCTTTAATCAAATCATTAAATGTCTCTTTGTTCTGGAGGTAAGTTTCAATGGTTTTGTTCAATTCTTCTGGAGCCACGGCCGGACGAAAGAAATCAAACGTCTTCATTTTGAATCGACGCTTTTTTCCCTTGGGTCTGTTCGTATAAATGGAAAGCCTACCTAAAAGAGTACGCCTCATCTGAGGCATCTCGTTTTGTGGGAGTTCATCCGCAGCGTCTATTGCTTTTCTGAAGTTATCAAGGTAAACATCGTATACCTTGTTGAGGTGTTCCACTACTTCGATCGCCGACCATTTTTTAGGGTTTTCTTTTTTGGTAAGAATATTTTCGTTCAGGTTGGCAATGTCTCCTTTAATGTAGTTTTTGATCCGGTTAGAGTCTTGCAGCAATTTTTCGTAGTTGGCTTCCATTTGGTTTTTGTTTTTGACGAATCAAAACTCTGCCATTTGGACAAGATAAAAATTGATCTGGATCAATTAATCACGTAGTGCTCGCAATCGGCTAAAAGTCTCAGGTGTCATATTGAGATAGCTGGCAAGGTACTTCTGGGGAATTTCCAGTAGCTCAGGAGGGCACCTTTTTATAAATGCATCAAATCGCTTCTTTGCCGAATAGGTAGAAAGCTCGGCCTCTCGTGAGATTCGACCCAAAAGTATATCTTCCATAAAATGAGCACGCCACTGATAGAATTCAGGAAAGCGATGAAAAAGCTCATCAAAGTCTGGTTTGGTGATCCCGATCAACTTTGAAGGGGTAAGCGCCTCTAAGAAAAAATTGGATGGTTCGTTACGAATAAATGAGTCAAATGCTCCGGACGGTGAGCCTTTGAATGAAAATCCGAAGATCACTTTTTCACCCTTTTCATTAAGCAGATAAATGGCCTGTACGCCGGAAAGCACAAAATAGAAATAGCGCGCATATCCCCCACTTTCTACGATCATTTTCCTGGCAGCATACTCCTTTGGCTTGAATTTTTGAAAAAGAAATTCACAGGCTTCCTCACTAATGGAAATGTACTTGCCGAAAGTGGATTGGAGCAGCTCTTCTTTTTGCATAAGTGAATTTAGCTAAGAAAGTAAAAAAGCGACCCATTGCTGAGCCGCTCTATATGCACCCGAGAGGGTGCTCCGCCTTAGTAATTCACTACCACTATGAATTATCTTGATAGTTTACTTACCTATTTTCCAGTCTTCTGCTGGGGTACCGAAAAAGCAGTTTGGAGTGACCGGAAAGTTAGTGGTGATGACATAGTAATACGTTCCGTTGGGGTATTCTGGCGTTACCCCAGTTCGTCCGTTGCACTCATCCAGATCACCCAAACCTTCCACATACTCATAATCCTGAATGTAGCTTCCGTCATGGTTGCCATCCGGGTAGTCTTCACCGGCTGTTCCAACGCCTGTTCTGGCACCACTTTTTATTCGGTAACTTGATTGTAATTCCACAATTATGCTCGTAGGATCATCAGAGTCAGAATATCCATACTTATAGTATATGGGAAATCCATCTGCGGCAAAACCATAGATCAATGAATGGCGCGACCCATCTTCCACTTCTGCCAGGCCGGCAATATCTCCGTGATAATGATAATTTCCTGCAGAGGTGACATGTGCCCCATAAGCATCCAGATCTGTTTCACCCTCTTCTGTTACCTTGGCTTGCCACTCCCAATTCTCTTCACCAGTGTCTGGGTTTTCCCATGGCTTAAGCCCCATCGGGTGAAACTCAACTCCATTGGTAGCGATTCCAAACTGCCAGAAATTGTCGTTGGATGGTGTTGGTGGACCAGTCTCATCGTAAACATATATTGCGCTTCCGGTATAGCTTGGAGAAAGGTTCAGCTCCCTCGTTACTTCAATGGCTGTAGGATCGGCATTAGGGAAATTGCCCACTGCATGATTAGCCAATTGGTTTGAAGAAATGATCCTTAAATCTGTGGTGATCTCAAAGCAAACTTGTCCCTCTGTGGTGCTGGTTGTCACACAAACATCTGTGCTGCTTGAAACCGGGTCAAATGAATTGTCAAAAGAACCCCCTGTTACAGGAACCACCTTGAAGTAATAATCACTGCTATATTGTAATAAGGATGCCGTTACAGAGGTAATACTGTTGCCATTGTAAATGACCTGCTCACTATAGCCAAGGTATGTGGTACTGGCAAGTGTGTTGCTACCAGCTGAAATATCTGAAAATGAATTTTCTTTATTGATTAAAACTAAATAACTGTCCGCACCTGTATCGGTCCAGTCAGTAATTGTAATGGTGCTGCCTGATGCTGATCCAAATGAAATATTCATTTCGGCTTCAGCATCATCTTCGTCATTGTCGGTAATCGTAAGGGTCAATGAGGTGTTTGACCCTAGGGATAGGGATGAAGGAAGATTCCCCAATGTAAGGACGATCGTCTCATCATTTTCAATTTCAGAATCATCTACGATTGTTATGGTAGCATCTCCAGTTGTCTCATCAGCGCCAATGATCACAGAGGATTCATTTAGGGAAAAGTCGCTATTTTCTGTAGCAGTACCGGATAGTGAAAAAGGGATGGTAAGGTCTCCTCCGGAGGTATTGGCAACACTCAACGTAATCGCGAACGAAACAGAACCGACATCCTCAGCTACTGTGGATGAAGAGCTCATGACACTCACGGAAGCAGAAAACTCGTCAGTGATATCACCATCCGAATCTCCACCACACCCGATAAACAGAAATGTCCCAAATGTCAGAATTATGATTATATAATTTTTCATGATTAATAGATTGCTGTTGTTGATGTTCTCTTGCTGTTTAGTCGAAAGGACCTAATTCGATCGTTGAGTTTAAGTTTCATGATATTGTCCTGATCTGGAATTAGATCTACCATGCAGGTGTTGGTCATCCGTATCTCGGTTACCTCAGATACGCTAATGTTTAGACTGCCCTGCAGGTGGATATTGAAATCGTTTAATTTGATTTTGTTAATTGTGAATGAAGTGCACTCATCGTTTACCTGAATGGCGATTTTGCATTGCAGGTATTCAAACGCATGTGCTTCAAGGTTTTCCGATGTGATTTCTGACCCGAATTCTTGTGAAAGTGTGGATAGAAAGTCTTCTTTATCCAAGGAAACAATCATCTTCAGTTCGGATTGTTCCTCGTAAATCTCGAAAATGGCCATTTTGATGTCATGGCTATATCCGAAATGAAGTAGTAGCCAAAGCATCATACTAAATACAGATTTCATTTTTTGTTGGTTGCTTAGATAGATGACGAGAGGTTAGTGAAATACCCTACTGTGTAGTTAAGTAGTAAGTGGAGCAATGATTAATGCATTGAATAAATGTGAATGCAATTACTTTTGTCGATAAACCAACTCAAACCAACCCAAAGTGAAGCGATCATTATGTGAGGAAGATGTATTCCATCAGGAGTATGTCGGTCATGAGCTAAAAATCAGAAACTTTCTATTTTATAAACTGGGGGACCTGGAAAAAGCGAGGGATTTTACCCAGGAAACCTTTATAAGACTATGGAACAATTGTGCCAAGGTGGCAATCGAAAAAACGCTGGGATTTCTTTATACTACCGCTAACCGATTGTTTCTGGATCATTACGATCATCAAAAAGTAGTTCTAAAGTTTGAATATCGAATGGATCGATCAGAAGATCAGATGGAACAAAATCCGGAGTTCCTTTACGAGGAGAAGGAATTTAAAGGACGACTGGAGACTGCCGTTTCAGGTTTGCCAGAAAAGCAGCGGGTAGTTTTTCTGATGAGCAGGATCGATAAATATAAAAACAGGGAGATTGCAGAGATAATGGATATTTCTATTAAAACGGTGGAAAAACACATAAGTGGTGCAGTGAAATCCTTGAAAGAAAACCTGGACGAACTTTCCAATTTAAAAGTCTGATGGAGGGTTTTTTAATGTTTCCTCTTTATAAGGTCAAGATATTGTAACTATGGACGAAAACTTATCAAAATGGCTAAATGGCGAAATCACCGATGATGAGCTCATTGAAAGTATCGGGCGTGAAGAAGCTTTGAAATATATCCAGATCGTAGGGGAGGTTGATCAATGGGTTCCGGATCACTCGCGCAAGTTATTTGACCCTAAAGAGATCACCTCACAGCCAAAAGCTAAAGTACGAACTATGCGTCCATGGTTTAGCTATGCTGCGGCGGCAGTTCTTCTTTTGTCTATCATTTCTTATTTCTGGGTCATCATGAGTGATAGTATGGTTTCATATTCTTCTCAGGTAGGGGAGGTCAGAGCCATTGAGTTACCGGATGGGTCTATGGTTACACTTGCACCAAACTCAAAGATTTCGTGGGATGAGAAGGAATGGGATAATGTGGTAGCTATGAAAGAAAAGAGGCTTAAATCCGGAAGTGCCCGAAGAAAATTGAAACTAAGAGGAAAGGCCCTTTTTGATGTAGAAAAAGGTGCTCCTTTTAGTGTAGAGTCTTCCACAGGTACGGTCAAGGTACTCGGAACAATATTCGAAGTTGATGATTTTGAGGAAGGAATGAATGTCATTTGCTATGAAGGAAAGGTTGAGGCCAAACCCAAGCGAAAGAGTAAGTCCGTGATTATTTCCAGGGGTGAAGGCCACCTTTATTTTAAAGGAAAATGGGAGGGTAAGGTCCGTGTGCGAGGGAATGCACCCGAGTGGCTTCAAAATCAAACCAAATTTGAAAATGCACCATTGGCACAAGTCATAAAATCACTGGAGAAACTCTATGGAATCACAATAGAAAAAGGCAAGGCAAATACATCAAGACGGTTTACCGGAACCATACCCAATGACAATCTGGATGTGGCTCTAAGAATTGTTTTTTCACCTTTTAAAATTGAATACAGCAGGCAGGGTAAAAAGGTGATATTAACCGCGTCGAATTAAATCATATGCGCATCATACTTTTCTGCTTGACTATCCTGACATCTCTGTCAGTTTTTGCTCAAACTGAGTCAAAACCATTTTTTGAAGCTGTAGCAGATTATGAAGAGGCAATTGATGTTACCTTTTCGTATGATTCGGAGTTGCTTAGCCTGATAGAAGAAGAATCACTTTTTACATCTAATGATCTATCAGCGTTTGTTGCGGAGGTAGAGCGTCGATTTCCTCTTGTTGTGGAAAAGATTAGTGACGAATACTATACCATTAGCGTGAAAGAAACCATCTATCAATTGGTCGTTAAGGATTCTTTAGATGGTTCAGCAATTGATCAATCTTTCGGGGTACAGGTAGTTATCAATGATGCCCCGGTTCCCACCGCGTTCAGAGATGGACATTGGGAGTTTTCCTACAAGCCAGATAAAAAGGATAACATCATCGTTTTTAGTCAAGGGTATCAATCAGCTTCTCTGAAGGTTAGGGAGCTGTTCAATCTAAAATTGATGGAAGTGCGGTTGGGCCTTACCACCCGAAGACTAGGTACGGTGGTGGTGGAAGATTATTTGACAAAAGGAATAAACATGCTCCCATCTAAGCAGCAGATCCAAATAGACATCAACGACCTGCCCTTGTTGCCTGGAGAAACAGACGGAGATATTTTCGCATCCATCGCTGCTTTACCAGGCATTACTAATCCGGATAGCAGAGCAGGGAATATTTTCATCCGAGGAAGCGATACGGATCAGACACTAATTCTGTTTGACAACATCCCTGTGTACCATCGCGGACACTATTATGGAACTATTTCCCCATATAACCCCAAGGTAGTTGATGATGTGGAGGTTTATCGCAGTGGGTTTCATCCGCGCTTTGGAGACCGTGTTGGTGGGGCAATTGTAATAAATTCGGATGATGCCGGACAAACCACGAAATATGGCCTGGGCGCCAACACGCTGTTCGGCATGGGATATAGTAAGTTTAAGATTTCTGATAAACTAAGCGGGACGTTGGGAATTCGAGATTCCTATCCAAGATCGTTTAAGTCACCAAAACTTAATGAAATATCAAAATCTGTCTTTGCTGCCACTTCCCTTGTGGATCAAAGCGGATTGCTCACAGATAGAATACAGGTGGCTTTTAACGATTACAACGGTAAATTATCCTATCAGATTAATAAGAAACATAATCTGGGGCTATCTGCCATTCACACAGTATCTGATATCAATTTTAGGCCAGTTGTACCTTTGGGTGTGCTATCAAGATCAAACGATAACAGGTTTGAAAACACCGGTGTAAATTTTTCATGGAATTCGAATTGGGGTAAGGGTTGGAGTTCTGAATTAAATACAACTTACTCTAATTACGATTTTGAGTTTACTGTAAATACACTGGCACCAAACATGCTGCCTTATCATTCGGATAATAGCATCGATGATTTAAATGTGGTTCAGGAATTTTCTAAAGGAAGTGACCATTCAAACCTTCAGATTGGGTTGGATTACAAATGGCAAAATGTAACTACCAATTACCAAAACATGCTTCGTGATTCCTCTTTTTACACCTTATATAAATCCGTTACATCATACACAATTGCACCTTATGCAAACTATGAGTATTACGGATTGGAAAAGTGGTATTTCCAGCTTGGAGTGAGGAGTACCTACTACAGTGCATTAGATGATTTCAGCGTATCACCGAGGATTTTGATTAACTATGACTTAACCGATTGGGTAACACTGAAAGGATCACATGGCTGGTACAACCAGTACCTAAGTCAGGTGAAAAATCTTGAATATTCCAGTGGAGGGTTTGATAATGAATTGTGGGTTTTAGCAGATAATGAATCTGGATTTATCATTCGAGGAGTCCAGACGATGTTTGGTGGAGTGGTCAATGTCAATGACTGGATTTTTGATGTAGAAGGTTTTTATAAAACGGCTAATGATATAACCATCTTTGAAGATCGTGTACTTAATCCTGATGACGATTTCCAAACCATGGATCAGGAGACCTATGGTGTAGACATTCTTTTGAAAAAGCAGCTAACCGAAGCGACTTCAATCTGGACCGGTTACTCGTATCATGATTCTAAAATCACCATAGATACTACTGATCAGGTCACTTATGAATCAAAATATGTTCAACCGCATGTTTGGTATGTCGGGGCGGCATTCAAGAAGAACAGATGGAAACTATCTGCTGCCTGGAGACATGCATCAGGATTGAATGCATACTCCCTGGACATTGCTTATGCAGAGTCAATCTTCAAAGCCGGGCCACCACCAGGCGCACCTCCACCCCCACCTGGAACACCCCCACCCCCCAATCCATTCATAGATGTTCCGGATCGATACCCAAGTGTGCATTCGCTGGATGTATCAGCTTCTTATAAAATTCCGCAAACAGACCAAAGAAAGTGGAGTGCTACCTTTGGGGTCTCAATTATCAATGCACTGAATCGGAACAACCTGACAGATCGGGTGTACAGAAGCAGAGATGGTTTTGTTGATAGAGAGGCAATCGGGTTTGCACCCAATCTGATGGTCATTGTGGAGTGGTAAATTTGAAGAATGAAATTCTTCGAAAAGAAAATAACTGTCACCCAAGACCATCTCGATTTCAACAACCATGTCAACAATCTGGTGTACATGCAGTGGGCGTTGGATATTTCGCGGGAGCACTGGCTTTCGGAAATTACCGAAGAGATTAATGAGAAATATTTCTGGATGGTACGCACCCATCATGTGGAGTATAAAAAACAGGCATTCCTTGGGGATGAGGTCACCGTGAAGACCTATGTAAAGGGTTACCGAGGACCTTTTTCAGACAGGGTTGTGAAGATTTATAAAGATGAAGAACTCTTGGTAGAGGTGAAGTCCAACTGGTGTTTAATTGAGCGGGAGTCACAGAAACTGAAAAGGGTGCCTGAGGAAATTCAGAAATTATTTCGAGGTTAGAACAAACCCGAACTCAAATTCTCCAACCAGCGTAAAACCATTATCAATATGTTTTCCCGTTTTGAAACCTGGCCCAATACTTAACCCCAGGTGGATGCCGCTGGCATAATTTCGCTGTATTCCCCAAACTGGACCAACGGTAAATACATTGGAGTTTTCCAAAAATGCTACTGCTTCTGTTAGGTTGTCAGGCTCTCCAAAAGGCTCCAGGGTATAGGAAGTAAATAAACCAATGTAGTTCCCTGAGTTATTCTGTAGATTACTTTTTTTCACCGTTTTTCTTTGGTAATAGTTCCTTATCGAACTGGTAAAATATGGTACAACGATAAAGGCCGTTTCAGTACCCCCACCCTGTTCAGAGGCAAATTCAAAGGCATAGGCAATGCCGGCACTTGCAGTAAATGATTTATTATCATCAATCTTTCCTTCGTATGAAAGAGAAAGAGGTGCTATGTTAATGTTTAATTGATTTTTGGATAGAACAACGCTCTCCTGTGCGCTTGTGATCCCTGCAATCAATAGCAGAAGGATTGTGAGTGATTTTTTCATAGCTGAAAAAGAAGTGGAGCATACCGGATTCGAACCGGTGACCTCTACACTGCCAGTGTAGCGCTCTAGCCAACTGAGCTAATGCCCCAAATTATAATGGGGTATTAGCGAAATGCCTGTCCCGCTATTGCGGGAAGCTAATGCCCCAAGTGTGAGCGAAAATAAATAAATCCTACCTAATCACCCTCCGAAAATTCTTCACATTCTTCTTGTAGTAGTCACTGAGAAGGTTGGACTCAATGACCCCTCTGGAGGAGGAAGCATGGACAAAAAGGATTTTATCATTCCCCACATAGGTGATCATACCACTGTGAAACCATTTGCTTCCCTTCTTTTTAAACTTGAAATAAACAAGATCTCCCTCCCGGATGCCATTCCACCCTCGCTTATTACCAGTCTTCGATTGTTCCTTTGCAGTTCTTGGTAGATCTACACCTATGGTTTTGTAGGAGTTATGAATCAGACCCGAACAGTCAATGCCCGAACGGGACATTCCGCCCCACTTATAGGGGGTGCCAATGTAAGAACGTCCGGTCTGTATTACCGATGCTATTTTTCGTCGCTTTTTCTTATTCTGAGCCGGAGCTGAAATAAAAATACCTGCTATCAAAAAAGCTGACAGCAGGTATTTCAAATATTTTAATTGATTAATTCTCACTTACCTAACCACGAATTGAACATCCATTGGGTTTTCTCTTGTGCATTCACAAGACCAATCATCATGTCCTCTGTTTCATTGTCTTCTGCTTCAACGGCAAGTTCTTTCACTTTATTTTCCTGAGCAACCAGTGTAGTGAGATTGCTAACAATCATTTTCACTAGCGCTTCATCGTTAGACTCATCCTTCACAGACTGGATATTAGACTTTTCTAAATAGGTTTCCAGAGCATGATATGGACGACCTCCGATGGTTAATATTCGCTCGGCGATTTCGTCGATGTTTTCCAACGCCTCGGTGTATAACTCCTCAAATTTTGCATGCAATTCAAAAAACCGAGGACCTTTTATGTTCCAGTGAGCACCTCGCGTATTTTGATAGTACACATGAAAGTCTGAGAGTAGTTGATTGAGTTCGTCTATTAATTTATCGTTCATTTTCCGAATAAAATTTTGATTTAACTTTTATTTAGTAATTAAACAGAATAAATCGAGGTTTTGTTCGTCCTGATCTCGTAAATTAAAGTCTTTTACAGTGATGGATTTTACCAGTTCATCACTTGTCTCTTTTAGTTTGTTTCTGTTCATTCGGTTCAGGATGTCATAGGGAATTCGTAACAAACCTGCAGGAAGTCTATGTTGCAAATCGAAGACGTCAAAACGCATGAGACGCTGAACCGACAAACGATTCCTCTCATGATACTCCATCACTTTTTCATTTCCTGCTATGCCCTTCATCTCCACCTTTTCAAAGTATTTTTTACATAATGCAGTCAGCTCATCGCCGGTGTACTCCCGTTCATGCCACGGATTTCTTGAAAGTGTCATCTTAATATTAGGAGTGGTGATCAACGCGCGTCCTCCGGGCGTAAGCACACGATGAATTTCCTTGATAAAACCTTCGTCATCCTTGACGTGCTCTATTACCTGAAAGGTGATGATGGTATCAAAGGAGTTGTCTTCAAAAGGGAAGGGTGGGAATACGCCACTTAGGAATTTATAATAAGAATACTTTTGTTCCAGGTTGTCAATGACGGATTTGATTTTATCTATGCCAATGTAGGAGTTTGCCAGTGGTGCAAGTAGTTCTACTCCACGGCCTTCTCCACAGCCTAACTCCAGCAAGTTTCCTTTGATATAAGGCTTGGCCTGATGGTAGGCGGACAATAGTCGCTGATGGATCACATTATCCGAAGGAATTTTATCCGAAGCAATCTCAGTGGTGTAAACACTCATTAGAATATGGGTATGCGTATGATTTTTTGTTTAAAGAGCACAAAGAAAATCAATTATATGGCTAATTTGGATACCTATGAGAAAGCATGTCTTAATATTCAGCTTATTTGCCTTTTTGGTTGGATTCTCAGCTAGTGCAATCAATTTTTCTCGTGTCAATGTTGCATGGCAATATGATGTGAATTTCGGCGTAAAAATGGCACATCGTGTGGTGAGTGATGAAGGCGAATTAATCATATTTTTGAGGGTTTCAGCCGATTCAATCGATTCATGGACCTATGAATTTTTGCTTCAGAATGGGTACGAATCAGAGACACATCAAATCATTCAGCCGATAGCAACCGACACGTTGCTGGATGTTTCTTCTCAAAGACTTTTAAGGATTCGCTTGTCAAAGACTGATGAAAACCTTTTGGTTGTCAAATTCTCAAAACCTGAACAATTTTATTTTTACGACATCAGATTAAGAATCGGATCACTCTCATTCCCGTCTATTTACCCTGTAGATGAACAAGGGATACCAATTCTAGAGAAATTCATTAACCGATCAGGACATAAGTGGATTGGGAATGACACACTCATTGCAATGCAGTATGCAGAGAATTTTGTCCCTGCCGATCCTCCAATGGCTGATATGAAGCCATTGGCCCCTCAGGTAGATATGGACACGGCTTTTGTTATCTCTGATACTCCTGCTTTCAAAGAGAATTATTTTTATACCGTTCGCAAGGATTCACTATCAACGGTTGGCGTCACCATGCTTAGGGTGCCACCCTACTATCCGGAATATCGCCAGCTACGTGAGTTGATCGAGTCAATGCTCTACCTCACGAGCGAGCAGGAAAAGAAGGCCATTCTGAGATCAAAAACTCCCAAACAGTCATTCGATTCTTTCTGGATGAATACATTTTCTACCAAGAGTCGTGCACGGAATGCCATCAGAAAATATTATAACTGGATTGAAAATGCGAATAAACTTTTCACAGACTTTAAACCTGGCTGGAAGACAGATAGGGGCATGATGTACATCGTTTTTGGTAAGCCAGACGAGGTTTATCGAACTGGCAGTCTGGAAGAATGGTACTATGATGATGGTTCAGCCTTTGAGTTCACAATTATCTCAACTTTTTTTGCACCACAAACCTATTCGCTGAGAAGGGATATTGAATTTGAAGAGCAGTGGTACACTCAAATAGCGGCGATACGTCGTGGCATTAAATGAACAAAAAATCTGATATTATTTACGGGATACGAACAGTTATTGAGGCTGTGAAATCAGGCCAGCATCTTGAGCGTGTATTTATCCAAAAAAGCCTAAAGAGCGATTTGTACAAAGAACTGATGGCTGAGCTTCATCAAACAACTACGCCCATTTCCAAGGTACCTATTGAGCGGATCAACAAGTTCACCAAGAAAAACCATCAGGGGGTGGTTGCATTGATATCTCCGATTCAATATCACACACTTGAACACATCGTTCCACAACTTTTCGAAGAGGGTAAAAACCCTTTGTTTTTAGTTCTGGATGAAATCACCGATGTGAGAAATTTTGGTGCAATTGCCCGAACAGCTGAATGTCTTGGAGTTCATGGACTTGTGATACCTTCTCGCGGTGGTGCGCAGGTCAATGAAGATGCAGTGAAAACTTCCGCGGGAGCGTTTAACTATTTGCCCGTATGCAGAGAAAAGAGTCTGCTCGATGCAGTCAGATACTTGCATGAATCTGGCATCAACGTAATTGCCTGCTCTGAAAAAACAGACAGCACCCTTGATCAAATGAATTTTACTTTACCCACAGCCATCATTATGGGTTCAGAGGATCGAGGTATTTCATCTGACCTAATTGATCTAGCTAATGATGTTGCCAAGGTTCCAATGTCCGGCTCCATCGAGTCCCTTAATGTAGGGGTTGCAGCGGGTATGGCACTTTATGAAGTGCAGCAACAAAGAAAAGTTTAGACAAACTTGTCCCCTTTCTCAGCTTTCACATCGGTGATGAAATCTCTGAAAATAGAGGAGTCTTCTTTTTTACAAACAAGCAATACATCATCAAAATCTGCTATAAGCATACCCTCACATCCTTGAATGACGGTCACCTTTCCTTTCTTTGATTTGATGTAATTGTCTTTCGATTCATAAGTCATCACAGACCCATCGATCACATTTTCATTTTCATCCTTATCCTTGATTTCATGGAGGGCATTCCACGAACCCAAATCAGACCAGCCAAATTCACCTGGAACGACATACACGTTATTTGCCTTTTCCATGATTGCATAGTCAATGGAAATATTTTTACACTGGCTGTATGCTTTCTTTATGAAGGCACGTTCATTTTCGGTGTAATACTCTTTTAGCCCATCTGCGAATAAGCTGGCAATTTCCTCTTCGTGCTCTTCAAATGCCTTAACAATGGAATCAATGGACCAGACAAAAATCCCGGAGTTCCATAAAAAGTCTCCGCTTTCTAAAAATTTTGCGGCCAGATCTGCCTTGGGTTTTTCTGTAAATGTTTTCACTTTTTTTACTGGCACCCCTGGATCACTTAAGTACTGAATGTAACCATAACCCGTTTCAGGTCTGTTGGGCCGAATGCCAATGGTTATCAATTTTTCATCCCTAGCTGCACTTTCTACAGAGGTGGAAATGACGTTTTGAAATTCTTTTTCTTTAAATATTGCATGATCTGAAGGGCTGACCACAAGCACAGCATTAGGGTCTTTTTTCATGATCTTGTAAGCCGCATATGCAATGCAGGGTGCCGTATTTCGTTTCACTGTTTCCAGTAGTATCTGATGTTCCTCAAGTTCAGGAAGCTGATCTTTAATCAACTGATCATACTTTTCATTTGAAACGACCCATATTTTGTCCTCAGTAGTGATTTCTTTGAACCGGTCAAAGGTCATTTGAAGTAGTGATCTCCCAGTCCCCAACACATCCAAAAATTGCTTGGGTCTGGCGTCTCTACTATAGGGCCAAAAGCGGGTTCCACTTCCACCGGCCATAATCACTACATAAATATTTGTACTCATAAGATTTTGGTGAGAAATTCGCGTTAGAAATAACCTTGGCAAATATAGCTTATCATCATGCGTTTGAAATAGACGCACTCACCCAATCACGATTTGTTTGCAATCAAGGTTTTGATTAACTTTTTACTTTACATCAACTGGAGAAATGGAGACAACTGCCGAAGTGAGTCTGAAGGAAAGTCTCAAACGTGTTTTTGGTTACGACAAGTTTAGAGGTAAGCAAGAGGATATTATTCACAATATTCTTGAAGGGGAAAATACGTTTGTGATAATGCCCACAGGAGCTGGGAAATCTCTTTGTTATCAGTTACCTGCTATTGTTCAGGATGGAACGGCCATTGTCATTTCACCACTCATCGCATTGATGAAAAATCAGGTGGATCAAATGAATGCCGTGGGAGTACATGCACGGTTTCTAAATTCTACCCTCACAAAATCTGAAAGCAATCGAGTTAAAAAGGATACTATCTCAGGCATAGTGAAGTTGTTGTACGTTGCTCCGGAATCACTGACCAAAGAAGAGAACGTTGAGTTTCTGAAGCAGGCTAAGATTTCTTTTGTTGCCATTGATGAAGCTCATTGTATATCAGAGTGGGGGCATGACTTCCGTCCGGAATACAGACGCATTAAAGATATTATCGGGCAGCTAGGAGATATCCCGATGATAGCCCTCACAGCGACTGCTACCCCAAAGGTGCAGTTAGACATTCAGAAAAACCTGTCGATGGATGGGGCTCAACTTTTCAAGTCTTCATTTAACCGAACGAACCTTTACTATGAGGTAAGACCAAAACAAAATGCAAAAAAGCAGCTCATCAAATTCATTAAAGAGCACAAAGGGGAGAGTGGAATAATTTATTGCCTCAGTAGAAAAAAGGTGGAGGAAATAGCTGAGTTTCTTCGCGTGAATGACATCAACGCCGCTCCATACCATGCCGGTATGGAATCTAAAGAGCGGATGAAAAATCAAGATGGGTTTCTAAATGAAGATGTAGATGTAATTGTTGCCACCATCGCATTTGGAATGGGGATTGACAAGCCTGATGTACGCTTTGTTGTTCACTATGATGCGCCGAAATCGATCGAAGGGTATTACCAGGAAACAGGCCGAGCAGGCCGAGACGGCATTAATAGTAACTGCCTGATGTTTTATTCCTATAACGACATTCTGAAACTTGAAAAGTTTAACAAGGACAAGGCGGTAACTGAGCGGGAAAACGCACGATTCCTTCTCGAAGAAATGGCATCCTATGCTGACTCGGCCATCTGCAGAAGAAAACAGCTTCTGCATTATTTTGGTGAAGAGTTTGAAAAGGACAACTGTGGACAGTGTGACAATTGTGTTCATCCAAAAGAACAATTTGAGGGCAAGGAAATCATCGAACTGGTGATTCAGGCAGTCAAGCAAACCAACGAACGTTTTGACATTAATCACCTGGCAGCTTTGCTTGTGGGTAAATCAACACAGCATGTGAAAAGTTACGATCATGATAAACTGGATGTGTTCGGCAAAGGGAAAGATATCAATGATGATGATAATTTCTGGCGTTCGGTGATCAGGCAAACACTGCTTCATGAATTCCTCAAAAAGGACATTGAAAATCCGGCAGTGTTTAAGGTGTCTAAAAAAGGTATAAAGTTCCTCGAAAGCCCCTACTCACATCAGCTCACCAAGGATCATGACTATACTACGGAGGCAGATACAGAGGAAGAATCAGACAAGGCACCTGTTAATGTAAGCGCCTATGATAAGACGCTTTTCGGTATGCTGAAGAAACTGAGAAAGGATATCGCTCACCATGAGGACATCCCTCCTTATGTAATATTCAGCGACCCTTCAATGGAGGAGATGTGCACCGTCTACCCCACTACCATGGATGATCTGAAACAGATCATAGGGGTAGGAGAGAGTAAGGCCAAAAAATTTGGAGAGCCATTTCTTCAGATGATTGAAGAATATGTGGAAGAACATGATATTGTTACTGCCTCAGATGTTTTGGTCAAAACTTCGGGTACCAAATCGAAAAATAAAATCTACATCATTCAGCACATCGATCAGAAAATGGATTTTGAAGAGATCGCGGAAGCACGAGGGATGAAATATGAAGATGTAATTGCGGAAGTTGAGAATATTTGTTACTCCGGCACCAAGTTGAATATTGATTACTACATCGATCAACTGCTCGATGATGACCGGCAGGATGATATTTATGATTATTTCCTGAATGCGGAAACAGATGATATGAATGTAGCAATGGAGGAGCTAGGAGAGTATTATTCGGAAGATGAGGTTCGATTAATGCGCGTAAAATTTATGTCCGAATACGCTCATTAGAACCATCACTTTGAAAAAAGAAGGAATACGGTGAACTTAGCCACCTATTTGCAAAATCACACTCAATGAATATTCTAATTCTTGGTTCCGGTGGTCGGGAACATGCGCTCGCCTGGAAAGTAAAACAGAGCCCTAAATGTGGTAATATTTTCATAGCTCCTGGAAACGGCGGCACACATAAGGTGGGTACCAACCTGGACCTTGATCCTAAAAATTTCGAGATGGTTGCTGATGCAATCAAAGAAAATGAGATTGACATGCTTATTGTTGGTCCGGAAGATCCTCTGGTGAATGGAATTGTTGATCATCTACGATCCAGAAAAGATTTCAAGAAGCTTCGCATCATCGGCCCGAAAGCCAAGGGAGCAATGTTGGAAGGTAGCAAGGAGTATGCGAAGGAATTCATGAAGAAATATAAAATTCCAACCGCTGATGCCCGGACGGTAACCAAGGATAACCTGGAGGAGACAATCAAATATATGGAGCGCCTTGATCCCCCCTATGTGCTTAAGGCAGATGGACTTGCTGGTGGAAAAGGGGTTATTATCACAGAGGAATTAGAGGAAGCGCGAAAGGCCTTACGAAACCTGATTGAGGATAAAAAATTTGGCGCTGCAAGTGAGAAGGTACTGTTAGAGCAATTCCTGAAAGGCATTGAGGTGTCCTTCTTTGTTATTACTGACGGAAAGGATTACCGAATTCTTCCGGAGGCCAAGGACTATAAACGTATTGGAGAGAAAGATACCGGACTAAACACTGGCGGTATGGGAGCTGTCTCACCAGTTGTTTTTGCAGATAGGGCATTCAAGGAAAAGGTGAATAAACAAATCATAAAACCGACGATTGATGGCCTAAAAAAGGAGAAAATCGACTATTGCGGCTTTATTTTCTTCGGCCTGATCAATGTAGGAGGAGAACCATACGTGATCGAATACAATGTTCGTATGGGTGACCCGGAAACGGAAGTTGTACTTCCTAGAATCAAAACGGATTTTCTTGAGTTATTGGTGGCTGCTGCTGACAAAAACCTGATCGATACAGAGATAGAATATGAGCGCTTCACAGCTTCTACGGTTATGTATGTAAGTAGAGGATACCCGGAGTTTTACGAAAAAGGACATAAAATAACGGTTGGCGATATTCGAACAGTGCTCCCATTCCATGCTGGAACAGTCATGAAAGATGGCAAGCTGGTTACGAATGGCGGACGTGTAATTGCGCTAACAGGACTAGGGAAAAATTTGGGAGAGGCATTAAGCAAGTCTTACGCAGGTGGCCAGGAGATCAACTGGGAGGGAAAACGCTTCCGTGGTGATATTGGCTTTGACCTAAAAGCACTGGGCCAGTGATTTTCATTAAATCCAGTCTTCAAATTCCTGAAGATATCCATTAGATTACAGAATTATGGGATGCGCTAGTTGTGGTACCAGTGGGTCGGCCGGATGTAAAAACAACGGTCATTGCAGCACCGGAGGTTGCAATAAACTCAATGTGTTTGATTGGCTATCAAACATGGACGTACCAGCTATGCATCGCTTTGATGTGGTAGAGGTTCGATTTAAAAGCGGGCGTAAAGAGTTTTACCGCAATTCCAAAAAACTTGATATTGTGACCGGAGATCCGGTTGTGGTGAATGTTCCTAATGGACACCATATTGGATATGTCTCATTGCAAGGGGAATTGGTTCGCCTGCAAATGTCGAAGAAAGGCATCAAAGATGACGATGAAGTAAGGGAGATTTACCGCAAAGCGACCTCTCGTGACATGGAGCGATGGGACGAAGCAAGGAATCGGGAGGATTCAGTGATGTATCGTACGAAAGAGATCATACAGGATACCAAGCTGGAAATGAAACTGACAGATGTGGAGTTTCAAGCAGATGGCACCAAAGCGACGTTTTTTTATTCGGCTGAGGGACGCGTAGATTTTCGAGAGCTGATAAAAATTTTGGCCAGTGAGTTCAAAATCCGCGTAGAAATGCGGCAGATCAGCGTTCGTCAGGAAGCAGGGCGTATTGGAGGTCTGGGGGTTTGTGGAAGAGAGCTATGCTGCTCTACCTGGCTCACAAACTTCAAAAACGTTTCCACCTCTGCTGCCAGGTATCAAAACCTGTCTTTGAATCCAAGTAAATTATCGGGGCAATGTGGGCGTCTGAAATGCTGTCTCAATTACGAGCTAGACACCTATATGGAGGCGCTCAAAGATATTCCCGAGGTGGAGGAACCTCTCAAGACACAAAGAGGTGTGGCTAAGCTTCAAAAAACCGACATCTTTCGTAAGATTATGTGGTTTGGCTATGATGATGATAATAACTGGCATGCAGTAGGCGTGGAACGAGTGAAGGAGATTCAGTCTTTAAATAAAAAAGGGAAGAAACCGATTTCACTTCAAGAGAACGAATCTGAAGCAGATATCGATACCTCATCCATCAACAGCGACCTTGAAGCCATGGACCGGAAGTTTAGTGGAAAAGGGAAAAAGAAGAAAAGGAAAAAGAAGCGTAATAAATTTAAAGGCAATAAACCACATCAGAAATCTGAAAAATCATAACATGAGGTACCTGTCGGTCATTATTCTTTTTCTGTTTATAACTGCATGTGATTCCAATAGAGTCTATGAAGATTATAATGATCTGGAGGAGGCATTTTGGCACCTGGATTCGGTTCAAACCTTTTCATTTCAAATAGAAGACACCAGTAGGGCGTATAACATAAGAGCTACTTTTCGAAATGCATCTTCCTATCCCTTTTATAACCTGTATTTTCAATACACACTTACCGATTCTACCGGGAATGTGCTGAAGCAGCAATTAAAAGAAGTAGATCTTTTCGATCCTAAAACAGGCGAGCCATACGGCAGTGGTTTAGGAGACTTATTCGATCATTCATTTCTGTTAGAAGAAAATTACAAGTTTCAAAGTTCCGGGGAATACACACTTTCCTTTGAACAGTATATGCGTCGAGATACCCTTCCTTTTATCCTTTCAGTTGGAGCGAGAGTTGAATTCTCTAAGTGATTTTGGTCCTTTTCTCATCTTTTTATTCGCATCTTCAATGAGGTGATGTTTTTTCATAGATTAATTAGAATATAAAAACTTCCTCATTTTATCCTTAGCGGCATCAATGTCCAGCCAAAATTCGCGACTGTGAAATCGCACGTGTGGCCAGTTTTTCATGATCAAGTGAAAATGCTGAAAGGCGTAAATCTGCTTTGGCGAAAGTGCCTGGAAATAGCGCTCATCATCGGTGAGTATCAGCCCGGTATAGGTGTCACCTTTTTTCACAGAAAGATCAGCAAATGGGAGTTCCTTGGCTAGTTCGAACTCATCATACTCATGAAAGGATTGATCTTTGATGCGATTTCTTAAAAACCAGTCTACATGGTGTTCTTCATATTCGGGTATGTGTGGTGTATACTTTCCAATGCTCACATTCCAGGCATATTCCAGGTATTTTTTCAGCAGCTTTGGTCCTTCATTTTTGGTGTCCTCAGTTTTTAGCAACTGAGGTAATATGCTGCTTACGATGATCACCTTTTCTCTGGCTCGTGTTATCGCCACGTTTAGCCTGTTTTCTCCACCTTGTGCATTAAGACTTCCAAATTGAAGTCTTAGTTTCCCTTTTTTATCTGGTGCATAGCCAGTGCTAAAAATGATGATATCACGTTCATCTCCCTGCACATTCTCAATGTTTTTTACGAATAGTGAATTCGGAATAAGAATACCTCGATTAGCTGATTTTTCTTCCAGCAGATCTTGAATCAGACCCTGTTGACGGTAATTGAAAGTGACTATTCCGATCTCTTTCTCAGGATGATTTTTTAATAGGCTGAATGTCTGTTCAATCACTTCATTGGCTTCTACTTCATTTATGCCATCATCCCAGATTCCTTTGCTTTGAACATATTCGATGGAAGGTTCTTTCTTATTTACATAGGAGTAATCAGGGAGCAACCTGAGCTTACCTTTATAGAAGTGTTCGTTGGAGAAGTCAATTAGCTCGAGCGACTTACTTCGATAATGACCCGCCAGACTCACCTCTGGTAAATAATGTTTAGTCAGGTCAAGCAACGAGTCAATGGCCAATTCTGGTGTATCATCCTCTTCATCATCCCACCTAACCCGATATAGATCGCTTGGCTGGAGCTGCATGCTGTCGCCCGCGACCACAATTTGCCTTCCACGATACATGGCCGGTATACCTCTTTCTGCAAAACACTGAGAAGCCTCATCAAAAATGACCAGATCAAAGTTTTCTCTCATTGGAAAGATTGCAGAAGCACTTTCTGGTGAGCACATCCAGCAAGGAAGAAGTGTAAATAACTCTTCTGAAAACTCTGAGATAACTTTTCTGATCGGCCAGATTCTTCGCTTTTTTGTTACCTGGTGCTGTAAATCTCGATAGGTCACTCTGTTTTTCAGTCGATTGTATTCAATATTCTCGTATGTTTTTTCACGAGACTTTAATAGTAAAATTTCTTTACTCGCCTCGCGCTTAGTCTCAATCTGGTCTCGGAGTTCACTGGCCAAAGCATCCAATTTTCCGGAAGCCACAGTTCTTAAATCAGGGTATTTGGACTCTATATGATCAATCCATGCAAGCGATAAGCTGTTTTTAAACAAAGCAATTCCCTCCTCAATTGAACCTGCATTACCTGACGTTATTTCATCCAGAATTTTTGACTCTTCGGAGCTTAAATCTGATTTCAGCCTATGATACTCACATATTGCATCAAAGTCTTTTTTCAGAAGTTTTTCCAGCTTATGAGGGTCTTCCTTTTTCAGGATGATTGCCCGAATTTGATGGATATTCACGTATCTCTTCCAAAGTGAAAGCTGATGAGGGATTTTATGAACCAAAGAAACCAGTTGATCCAAACGCTTGTGATAGCTTTTGTGATCAAGCCGGGATACAGGGAGATACTCATTGAGAGACCGAATAGTTTGTGCAACGGCAAACATATTGAGTCCCATTTTTTGCCAGTAAAACCAATCCTGAAGATCGATCTTTCTGAAGCCAGCCGGAAAATTATGTAGCCATGGATTTTCCTGAATCTGAGAAAGAGAATGTTCAAAGTTCAGTCGATTATCAATTCGTTCAACCAGGATATTGAATCCACGCTTATTACTCTTCAGGTCATTGGCGACCATCACTCTTTTCAGAAAGGTTTTTTCTTTAGAGAGCAGTCTCCACTTTAGCCAGCTAAATGGATTCTTTCGTGCCTTCATAGCAGATCTGAGTACTTCCTGAAATCGGCCCAGATTTTCTGCTTTCAAGGTACTTTCCAGTCCTGCTCCGCGGAAGCAAGACATCATGATTCGCTCGGTTTGCGAGAGCCAGTTTAGATCTTTGGTGGGCTTGTCTGCGTGAAGCTGCTGATACACCTTGTAAACCACTCCTTCCTTTAATCCTTCGAGAAGTTCAATGAGCTCTGGCAGCTTGCTTGATAGGTATTCACCTGTTTCGAAATCCACTGGCTGTGAACAAAATAGCTTTGATGTAACCAGCAATTTCTCATTAAAGGCAGGAACTTCATAGAGCACCTCCTTGAGCTTTACTAAATCTTTGGTTTGAAAGCCAGCAAAGGATGGGCCCTTGGCCCAAAAGTGGGTGCGTTTCTCAAACTTATCGAAGTACTCCAGATAGGTTTTAAATCGCCTAATGGTTTCATCTAATGAAGTGAAATGAAACGCCCGATACTCCAGATTCATACTAAAGCTGGGCTGATCGGGACTGCTTGTGAGATATAGTTCCTTGGCGGATTTGCCACATTCCGATTCATCAAACAATGCCTCTCTAAAGTCCTGCAACTCTTCAACTATCTGATCAATTCTCCTGCTGGCCTGAAGGAATCCACGCTCCAGTTGGATGGCATCCAAGCTGTTGTTTTTCTTTTCATAAACCTCTACCGATTCTATTTGCTGATCGATTTGTTCGTAGATCGGTTTGCGATCATTTTTAAAGTCATGAACCAACGCGACAAAATCGTGCATCTCTTTTTCTTTGAGCCGTTGATACACCACATCAAGAGCTGCCTTCTTCTGACATACAAGAAGCACGTTCTTTCCTCTGGCAATGAAGTCACAGATGAGATTGCTGATAAGCTGGGATTTGCCAGTACCCGGAGGTCCCTGAACTACTAGAGAATTACCTTTCTTTATTTCTTTAAGCGCATGTTCCTGGTAGGCATCTAAAGGGAAGGGCGTAAACGTATTTTCTTCGTTCACCCGATCAAACAGTGCAAGCTGATTCTCATTTTCTTTCTGAACCTTCTTTACAAAAAATTCTTCCAGATCCGTTTCGTTTTGATCTTCCAAAAGCTTGACATAGTCTGGTACCAAGTAAGAGCCGGACTGTGGAAAAATACCAAGTACTGCCTGAGGAAACATTTTTAATGCACCTGTCTTTTCCCCGGATTCCAATTGGGACTTTTTCATATCCGCAAATGACTTCAGCTCATCAGCAAAGTTTTCCTGATTGAAATTCAACTCTACACCACTGTTTTTTAAAAGCTCATAAAGCTGTGTTCTAAAAACGGTAGTATCCCGATCATAATCATCAATGACCGTTTCAATCAGTTCTTCATCCAATGGGATTTGATTATAGTATGAATAGGCCAGCAAGAAGGTCTTGTTTAATGTAATGTTCACATCATCCCTGCGAGAGAGAAACCACTCATTTCCTGTTTTCTCAATAGATACCGGGAAAAAAATCAACGGACACCTGACCGGCGTTTCATCCGAGAATTTTCCCTTGATAAATGGCCAGCCAATGTATAGATCCTTCGCACCCCGTTCTTCGAAAATAAACTTCTCTATTCGCTGAATTTTTTTTAGCCGCTTGCTTAGATCATTGGACGATTTGCTTCGGCTGTCCACTTCGCTGCAAAGGGGAATTTTCTTTCGCTGCTCAATGAGGTTTTTGATGATGTTGAAGCTTGCTTCATTTTCCGCATAGTCAAAATCATGAACATCAATGAATTGATCCTTCAGCAATCTCAGCAGTAGGAGTGAACGATTGTTTCCGGATAGATTACTTAGCCTCCTTAAATATGACTTGAGGATTTTCTGCATAGCCTAGTCCAAATATGGCTTTAATCTCAGGAAAGTACGTTCATCGATCGCTTTTATTTTTAGCAGTTCTTCCGGTGACGTAATATCACCATGTTGCTGGCGATAGTTTAGGATAATTCGGGCCAGATCATAATTGATGTATGGATGTTTAGATAGCACTTTGAGTGAGTCTGTGTTAATTTCAATTGAGTTTACATCAGACAGGATTTGGAAGTGTTTAAATAGCTCCTTAATCGTCTCTGGCTGAAGCCCGTACACTTCATTTAGTTGGGTAGTGTCTGCAAATCCGCCAAGGAGCTTTCGGTATTTTACGATTCGCTCCGAATAGGCCGGGCCTATACCTTTTACAAATTGAAGCTCTTCCGCTGTTGCCTTGTTTAAGTCTTTTATTTCAATTTTAGCAGTTTCTTTTTCTGTTGTGCTTGGCGGGCTAAAGGCAGTTACTTTCGTGCTTTTTTTATAGGGTTTTTTATTAGGGAGGTAAACCGATTTGTCAAATGTTGAGTTTGATTGTTTCTTGACTTCAATGGAAGCCTGTACTTCTTCCATCCATTTAAGTGCAGTACTATCTGTGACAATGGGTGGTCCTTTTTTAATGTTCCCAATTCCCCATTTGGTAAAAAACAGACCAACGATAATGATAAAAATCAGTACCAAAGCACCTCTCGATTCGGTCTTAGTGAAGCCGATGGCTCGTGATATGGTGTCAGTTAGGTACTTCAGCATTATTTAAAATCATTCTAAATAAGGAATTGCTGATTTTTATCACAACCAATATACACAAGGCGCTGTTATTTTTGCCTTCGCAATTGATTGAGATGGAAGGATTTAAGGCTTTAGGACTGTCGTACAAGAATGCGCCGATCGAAATTCGGGAGAAGGTAGCTTTTAGCGAGCAAGAAGCAGTTCAGTTTTTGCTGAACCTGAAGGACATGTTCGATATTGAGGAGGCCCTTTTGATTTCCACGTGTAATCGAACTGAGCTTTACTATACCTCTGGCCAAAGGCAGCAAGAGGAAATCATCCAACTGATTTCGTCGTTCAAGTCAAT
Organism: Ekhidna sp.; assembly: GCF_965247405.1. Lineage (GTDB taxonomy): Bacteria > Bacteroidota > Bacteroidia > Cytophagales > Cyclobacteriaceae > Ekhidna. Next base: position 1,625,067 of record NZ_OZ252014.1, on the reverse strand, counting down.
TCCATCTGATAAGCTTTCAGGATTTACTGAAACTTACGACTCTGCTTCAGCTTCCAAACATCTCTTTAGAGTAGCCTTGGGTTTGGAATCTCAGGTTTTAGGAGACATACAGATCAGCAATCAGGTAAAAAGAGCTTATCAGCAAAGTGCTGATTTGAATTTAGCAGGGCCTCATTTGCACCGATTGATGCACACCATCTTTTATGCAAACAAACGTGTGGTTCAGGAGACGAGCCTTCAGGATGGCACTGCTTCCGTAGCGTCTGTGGCTGTTGATTTGATTGGAGGATTCATTCGAAATATTGAACAGCCACGAGTGGCATTAGTAGGCTTGGGGGAAATCGGTCAGAATGTGCTGGAAAACCTAAGCAGTGATGAGGCTACCATCACATTAGTTAACAGAACAAAATCTAAGGCAGATAAACTTGCGATCGAAAAAAATATTAAAGTCAGCGATTTTAATTCACTTGATCAGGTGATAGCTGATAATGATGTCATTATCTCAGCGATAACTTGTACCGACCCTATTATATCCGCAGATAATCTTGGGCAGGGCTCTATTCATAAGCTATTGATAGATCTTTCAGTGCCACGAAGCATGAATACGGATCTGGAAAATGTTCCAGGTGTCTCTCTTTACAATGTAGATCAACTTACAGAACGAACATTGAAAGCAAGGGAGGTACGGGAAAAAGCCATTCCAAATGCGGAGAGGATTGTTGAGGAGGAGTTTATAAACTTTTCTAAATGGAAAAGTGAAATGGAGGTCTCTCCAACCATTCAAAAACTAAAAAATGCACTGGATCAAATCAGGAGAGAGGAGCTGGCTAGACATAAAAAACTATCCAATGAGGAAATGGAGCTATTGGAAGTGGTGACTAAGAGCATGATCCAGAAAGTTATTAAGCTGCCGGTGCTACAATTAAAGGCAGCATGCAAGAGAGGAGAGGCGGATACATTGGTTGGAGTTCTCAATGATTTATTTAACCTTGAAGCCGCAGAAGTAGAAAAGAAATAGACCCGCTTTATATTTGTTTGCGGGGAGTATGCGGTATCTAATTTTAATTTTATTCATCTTTAGTTTTTCGGCGGTTAAGGCCGATCAATTCATTGTATTCGAAAAAGACGGATACTTTGGTATTAAAGACGAAACAGGCAATGTAACTGTGCCTGCGGTGTATGAAAAGCTGGGATGGTCAGATGGATCAGCGAATGTTGTAAGGGGTGTTATCGGATTTAAAAAGAACAACCTTTGGGGACTCATCACTGTCCGAAACAAGTCACTAACTGGGCAGAAGTTTTACACCATTCAACCCATTGCCAACAATTACTTTAAAGCTTCGATAAAGGGAAGATTTAGTAATCACCTGTTTCATGGAATATTGGATGAAAAAGGAAGAACCATCATAAGCTTCAATTACTTCACAATTGAGCCACTGGGAGCTAACTGGCTGATAAGCGATTTTGATGGAAAACGTCAAAATTTCGGGGTGGTGTCATTCCAGAATGAAATAATTGTACCATCAAAGTATCAGCAGATCAATGAGCGTCGTTCATTGTACTCTGCAAAAAGATCTGGTGGTAAAATCGATCTGTACAACACGCAGGGAGCAGTATTAGAACTTGGACTGGATTCCCTATTCTTTAACAATGGTTGGGTTGCTTATCGCGATGGATATGCTGGATATCTTTCCAAAAAAGGACATGGTATTCATGCGTTTAAATACAAAAATATTCAGGTGTCTGATGGAGTAGCTCAGCCAATTGAATTTCCAGTGTGGACCATTTATGAGGGAGATAGCGTATTGATGCAATGGGAGTGCGACTCGCTTACAATAAGTAAAAGTGGGCTTTTAATGGCCTTCTTAAACGGGTCTCACCATCTTTTACTAAAAAACGCAACATTACTCAACAATTATGAACTCGTTCTTAAAGCATTTATTGATGATCATCTGATTGTACAAAACAGCAAGACCCGCTTATGGTCTGTGTTGGATGAAGATGGGGCCCAATTATTGTCTGGATATGACTCCATTCATTTTATGTTAGGACATTACGCTGCTGTTGACAAAAAAGGGTGGTGGTTATTCAATAAAAAAGGAGAAAAAGTCAATCGACTTCCTTTTCAAATATTGATGCCGGGTAGCAAAAATCAATTTATAACGAAGCGAAATGAGCATTGGGCGGTGTTTGATTCGAGAGACGAAGATACGACTTACAAATACGACAGCCTTTCCATTTTCTCTGGAGGTTATATTGTTAATTATCTCAATAGATGGGGTGCCATGGATGATGCTGGCAACTGGATTATCCGGTCAGAGTTTGATGAAATCATTTCAATTGGAAACTTTCTTATCGGTAGAAAAGGAAAAGGGTATTCCTACTTTATAGAAGGAAAACTAGTGTACAAAACCACCTCGTCACCAATTAAAAGTCTAGGTGCTCACCTCCTGATCAAAGATATGGACGGCTTTGGGCTACTCAATTCATACGGAGAGGTATGGGTTCATCCAGAATATGATAGCATACGCATTATTGGTGATCATTTTGAGTTGATTAGAGATGGGTATGTCACACTGAAATCATCATCCAATAAAGTACTTCTTTATCCTGAGGAAGGGTACCAACAGGTTCAGGATTTCAGTGAAGGTTATTTTTTGGTGAAGAAGGAAAATAGATGGGGTTTCGTTGATGATCAGGGAAGGTTGAGGATCAGTAATCGTTATGATTCGGCTGGGGCGTTTCACGACGGTATCGCACCTATCATGCTTCGTGGGAGATGGGGCTTTATAGATAAAAATGAGACGCTCAAGGTGCAGCCCTATTACGATGCTGTCACACCATTCTCAAATGGAAGATCTATCGTTTTTCAAAATGGAAAATATGGCCTTTTGGATGGTGATGGACGTGAAGTTTTAGAACTTATTTGGAAATCTGTTTACCGATTGAATACAGGTAATTATATTGTGCAAAATATGGATAATCGCTTTGGCCTGGTCAGTGAAGATGGCAGCTTCATTTTAAGGCCGGCATTTGATTATCTGGAAGACTTTGGAGACCGGGTTTTGGTATCCAAGAATGGAGCTTGGGGTATTTTGGATTATTCCGGGCTGCAAATATTTAAGATTAACCATGAGAGTGCGAAGGTTGTGGGTAATTACACCATGATTAAAAATTAACTTTACATTCTTTAAACGAAAAGGGTAGACCAGCTAAGTACCCAGACTATATGTATGGATTTTAACCAACTTCTGGAGTCAGTTAACCAGAATATCAGTGAGGCCGTTTTTAGAAGCGACAGCAATGGCCTTATCTACGTTAACAATGCCTTTGTTAAAATGTTTGGTTTTAACTCAGAAGATGAGGTAAAAAATATCCCTATTGTATCGATGTACAAAGACCCAAGGGATAGAGACAGATTGCTCAATCGGTTAAGTGCTGACAATTCATACGAAAATGAAGAGGTTGTTTTCCTGAGGAAGGACAGGTCAGAATTTACCGGACTGGTGAGCACCACCATGCATGAAGATGATAAAGGCAATTATTATTGGGATGGGGCCATTCGTGATGTGACTAAAGAACGTGAATTTCTTGATCGTATTCGTACCAGGGAACAATTACTTGAAAGCATCAATAAGAATATCAATGAGGCGATTTACAGAAGTGAGAGTGAAAAAGGCATCATCTATGTCAATGATGAGTTTGTTAAAATGTTTGGGTATGAAACTGCCCAGGAAATCATGGATATGGATCCCATGGTGCTATATAAGGATCCTGATGAACGCTCAGCAGTAGGATTGGAGATTCTGGAAAAAGGATCAATCGAGAACAAGGAAGTTGAGTTTCGCAGAAAGGATGGCAGTACATTCTGGGGCTACCTCAACTCAATTAAAATTGAAGGTGCCGACGGGAAAGTTTATTTTGATGGTGCCGTTAGAAACATCACCAGGGAAAAAGAAGCGGAACGTGCCTTAATGCGCTATGCTGAGATGCAACGCATCCTGATAAACCTTTCTACCAAGTACATTGATTTGCCACTTGCTGAAGTAGAGCAGGCGATCAATGATTCACTTAGAGAGCTCGGAGAGTTCGTAGGCGCTGATCGATCATATGTTTTTGATTTTAATAATGAGAAGGGAGTTTGTAGCAATACGTACGAATGGTGCGCGGAAGGCATTTCACCTGAAATCCACAACAATCAGAACCTACCATTAGAGATCATGCCAGAATTGGTCAATGCACACCTCAAAGGAAACCCAATGATTGTGGATGATGTGAAGAAGGTGAAGAAAAAAGATTTTAGGGAGCTCTTGGAAGAACAGCATATCAAGAGTTTGATGACAATGCCGATGATTCACAATAAAGAGTGTGTAGGTTTTGTGGGTTTTGATTGGGTGAACGTTCATCACAAAGCAAATGAAAAAGAGGTATTGCTTTTGGAATTGTTTTCAGAAATGCTGGTGAACATCCGAATCAGATCACACAATGAAAGGGAGCTACATAAATTGTTCAGCAAGACAATTGAACAAAACCAGCGACTGAAAGATTTTTCATATATCACCTCACATAATTTCAGGTCTTCAGTAGCCAATCTTGTTGGGTTGCTTACGATCATCGAAGATGACCCAACAAACAAGGAGTATTTTGAGATGCTGAAGGCTACTGCGCTGAAACTAAACCTGGCTATTGATGCAATCAATGACCTGTTAAACTTTGAAAAGGATATTTCCATGCTGGAAAAAGAGGAAATAAACCTACTGGAGGTAGTGAATGATGTAATTCTTTTAAATAGAAAATCTGCTACTGAGAAGGAAATCGAGTTTAATGTAGATATTCCTAAAAACCTCACACTCAGAATACTACCAGCTTATTTACAGAGCATCTTGCATAACCTGATCACGAATGCAATGAAGTACGGCGTGACAAAAGACAAACGATTAATCGAAATTTCTGCAAAAAAAGAAGCAAAAGAAGTACTTTTAACAGTGGCAGACCAGGGTCGGGGAATCGATTTGAAACGATTCAAAGACAAAATGTTTCGATTGGGGTCCAGATTTCATCCGGATGAAGAGAGTGGGCATGGGATGGGATTGTATATGACCAAGCAGCAGATCGAAGCAATAAATGGTCGAATTGAGGTAGAGAGCGAAATTAACCAAGGAACCAAGTTTAAGGTGTATTTTAATGGGTAATCCAAATAAAATATTGCTCGTTGACGATGATCCAATTTTTCTGACACTAGCGGAATTGGCTATTAAGAAAGAGCAAGACTCCATAGAGATTTTCAAAGCGATGAATGGTGAAGAAGCTATTGCGTTTCTAAAATCACAATCGGTTGATATCATCTTTTTGGACTTAAATATGCCTGTGATGAATGGATGGGAGTTTTTGGATGCCCTCCCTCAGGTAGACAATCAAGGAAACCAAATCTACATTCTTACCTCTTCCATAGACCCGTCTGATCAGAGAAAAGCTGACGAAAACCCATTCGTTACCTCTATGCTGGAGAAGCCGCTAGACAAGGAAAAAATCTCGAAAGCACTGGCTTCTTAATCCGGAAACAATTCCAATTGACTAGGTAATAACTGAAAGCTCATCCGATGATGTGGTGTGCTTCCGTTTTCTTTTATTCCATCTCTGTGGGCACGTGTCGGATAGCCTACATTGGTTTCCCATCCATACCCGGGAAAGTCAATAGCCAGCTGTCGCATCAAGTCATCCCGGTACGTCTTGGCCAATATGGACGCAGCAGCAATAGAAAGAAATTTTCCATCTCCTTTAATGATGCATTCATGAGGAATGTCATTAAAAGGTTTGAACCGATTACCATCGATCAAAAGCAATTCCGGTGTAACCTTCAGGTTTTCCACTGCCCGGTGCATGGCCAGGTAGCTGGCATTTAGAATGTTTATTTCATCAATCTCGCCAGGAGAAGCAACTCCTACACTCCAGGCCAGCGCATCTTTGACAATATCTTTTTTCAACTCAACCCGCTGTTTTTCAGAAAGCTGCTTGGAGTCATTTAGAACCTCATGGGAGTAATCCTGGGGAAGGATCACAGCTGCAGCCACCACTGGTCCGGCCAGGCATCCTCTTCCGGCCTCATCACAGCCTGCCTCAATTTTTTCTTTCTGAAAGTAGGGTTTGAGCATCGCTCAAAGTTATTAAGAGGTTAAGAATAATTCTTGTTTACATTTTATCTACCTGAAATAGTGAAATAAGAGGAAGCTTTATTCAATTTTTGCCGTCTCTACTGGGAAAGTAAAGTCAAAAACACCTAATGAAAAAAACTACACTTGGAATAATTTTCCTTTCTATCGCCATTATTTCCTTTTCGCAATCACTCACTCAAACGGTAAAGGGACAAATAACAGACAAGCAATCCGGTGCACCCATCATCGGTGCTACTGTCCAGGTTCTAGAAATAAGCCCTCCACTAGGAGCAATTACTGACATCAATGGCTACTATCGTATTGTGAAAGTACCTATTGGACGTCAGACTGTCGGCATTTCCTATTTAGGGTATGAACCCATCACCATTCCAAATATCCTGGTAGGGTCGGGTAAGGAAGTTGTGATGGATGCTGAATTGATTGAGTCTTTACACCAGTTGGATGAAGTTGTGGTGACTGCCACAGATCAGGAAAAAGGTCAACCAAAAAATGAGCTTGCTACTGTCTCAGCGATTTCACTAGGAATGGACGAGATCAGTCGGTTCCCTGCTACATTCAACGATCCCGCCAGAGCGGCTTTAATGTTTGCCGGTGTACAAACAGGTGGAGATGACCTGCTTAATGAAATTGTGATTAGGGGTAATTCCCCCAAAGGAATACTTTGGAGAATGGAGGGTGTAGAAATACCCAACCCCAATCATTTCACCTCAATTGGCTCATCGGCTGGTGGGATCAGTATGCTGAGCAACAACGTTCTAGCGAACTCTGATTTTTTTACAGGGGCTTTCCCGGCACAGTATGGAAATGCAACTTCAGGTATTTTCGATCTTCAATTGAGACAAGGAAACTTTGAAAAGCATGAGCACACCGCTCAGCTGGGATTGCTTGGTGTAGCTGCTGCCTCTGAAGGTCCGCTTACAAAAGGAAGTCGATCTTCATATCTGGTCAATTATCGATACTCAACATTGGCACTGCTAACAGAGCTAGGACTGAATATTTTGGGAGATCAGGAAGACATCACGTTTCAGGATCTCTCTTTTAAGGTGAAAGTACCTACAAAAAAACTTGGGTCATTTTCATTTTGGGGACTTGGAGGAAAAAATACTTACCAGTTTCTTCCCAATCGATCTATTGGAGAATGGGAAAATGAAAGCGAAGAACAAAGGCTGGGAGTTGCTGGCATCACCAATGTGGTTTACGTTTCGGATGACTCCTATTTTGAAACCATATTGTCAGGTTCATTTAATCAAATCACTAATAAGTATGATTCCCTCGAAATGCTTACCTATGATGAGGAGGATTTTACTGAATCACAAGTTCGATTTTCCACTTATTTCAATCACAAATTCTCACCACGTCATACCATAAGGATAGGAACTATATTCAGCCGTCTTTCTTACGACCTTACCAATGTGTATTGGGATCGGGACAGGGAGGAACACGTGACTCCTCTGGATGAAAATGATCATTCCGGATTCTATCAGGGCTTTGCAAACTGGCAGTTTAGAACGAGTGACCAATTCACCCTGAATACTGGACTTCACTTTTCCCATTTTGCATTGAATGGAAAATCTTATCTGGAACCAAGAATGGGTTTTAAATGGGATCGCAAGGCTTACATCATTTCCGGTGGAATCGGGCTGCACAGTAGAATGGAAACAGTGGCCTTATATACTGCACGCCAGTATTTGGAAGATGGAACTTATGTCCAGAACAATAAAGATTTAGGATTTACCCAGGCACTTCACTCCGCATTGGGTTTTGAAAAAATGTTGAAACCCAAATTGAGACTTAAGGCAGAGGTATATTGTCAATATTTATTTAATGTGCCGGTATGGCCTACTCAAAATACCTCGGATTATGGTCTATTGACTTTTTCTGCGCTCAATACCTTCGATGGCTACACACCTGATGAGTTGGCGAATGATGGGACAGGTAAGAATTATGGATTGGAGTTGACTCTTGAGAAATTCTTATCGAAGGGATTTTATATGCTCTCAACGGCCTCACTATATAAATCCCTATACACTGGTGCCGACGGGGTGGAGAGGAGCACACAGTTTGATGGAGGATATATCTATAATTTGCTTGCAGGGAAGGAGTACAGAGTAGGAAAGGATGGCAACAACTCAATCAGCATAAATGGAAAATTTATTTTTGCAGGTGGAAAAAGACAGGCCCCAATAAATGTAAATGCATCGATCGATGAAGGGAATACTGTTTATCGTTTTGAGGATAACTATGAATTGAAGTTGGATGGCTACTTCCGTATGGATTTTGGAATAAGCTATCGAAAAAATAAAAAGCGCACCACTTCTGTGATTTCACTAGATATTCAAAATGTAACTCAACGTGAAAATGAATTTTTCAGGTATTATAATGTTGGTGCACGTAGAATAGCGTCAGATACCCAAGTGAGTTTCTTTCCAAATCTTAGCTATCGCCTGGAATTCTAAAACATACGAATTGTAAGGTTGGTTACATTGTTAATTATTTAACAATCCTATTGATCAGAAGGATCGTACATTCATAAAAAAACGCAAAGATGAAATACATAGTCTTAATCACAGGTTTATTCTTCTTTAGTTGTCAAACTCAAGGCAACAATTCAGGCAATACAAAAAAGGCTGCTGCTGAACAAGTCAACTATCAGAAGTTAGATACAGCAACTTTTGCCGGTGGATGTTTTTGGTGCGTGGAGGCATCATTTGAGCAAATAAAGGGTGTCGTAGAGGTGGTTTCCGGCTATGCTGGCGGCAAGAAGTCTACAGCTGATTATCGATTAGTGAGTTCCGGGAGAACGGGTCATGCAGAAGCGGTTCAGATTTATTATGATCCTTCAGTGATTGACTATGAAACCCTGCTCGAAATATTTTTCACGGCACATGATCCTACCCAGCTAAACCGACAGGGTCCCGATGTAGGCACACAATATCGCTCGGAAATTTTTTATCATAATGATGAACAAAAAAAGTTAGCAGAGGCTAAAATGAAGGAGCTAGCTTCGGAGTTTTCAGACCCTATTGTTACTAAGCTGAGCACACTGGATGCTTTTTATAAAGCAGAAGAATATCATCAGGACTATGAGGAAAAGCATCCGAATAATAGCTACATCGTGAATGTCTCGCGTCCCAAAATCGAGAAAGTGGCCAAAAAATTTAAAGACAGACTGAAAAACAAATAAGAACGTCATGCCGGACTTGATCCGGCATCTTCTTTATTTGAAAAGAAGTTTTCAATCGCATTAACCGCGCACTTTTTACGCTCTCCCTCAATTCCTGATACAATAGCATATGGGAGCTTGTGTTCTTCCAGGTAGTTTTTGTAAACTTCAAAAAAGTGCTGTCTCAAATTTGGGTGCTCGCGTTGCGGGTCAGACCTCCAGGGAATGTCAATGTTTGAGAGCAGATAGAAATCATACCTTCTCTTTTGGAGCTGCTCTTCAATCCAGGAATCAGTTTCTCCATATTTGTGATCACTCCATATTTTGATCACAATTAAGTTGGTATCACAGATCAGATAGTTGTTGGAATATTCTGCTTTTTCATCTTCCCAAGCCAGTTGCCCTTCAGCAATAGACTTTAAATCGTGCTGTTCATAATTCCGGTCTAGCCGATCGATATAAAAGCGAGCATATTCAGGTACCCACTCTGTATCATAGTGCCGGGCCAAATGCTGACAGAGCTCACTTTTCCCGGTGGATTCAGGGCCTATGACTGCTATTCGTTTTGTCATTTTTTTATTTGACTCACCCCTGAAATTTCGAAGAAATTTCTTCCCCTCTCTTGAAAGAGAGGGGGTTGGGGGAGAGTTCTTTTTCTAAATTTTCAGCTACTTTATCCCAGTTTTTAAGTACATCTTCATTTGAAAACCGTACTATTGAATAGCCCATATCTTTCAAAATATCTTCTCGAATTCGATCATATTCAACCTGAGCCTTATGAACACTTCCATCTATTTCTACAATTAATTTCTTCTCGAAAAAAAAAAAGTCTGCGATGAAATAAGATCTGCTTTCATGTTCGATAATGAATTGTCTGTTGAATTTATAATTCAGGAATTTACGATTTCTAACCTTCGACCAGAATTGAGCTTCAGCATCAGTCTGATTTTTTCTTAATTCCCTGGCAAATTCTTTAATCTGGTCATACCTCATTTCTCTCCCATCAATAATTTCTTCCTCCAAGATATCCATCCCAAAACGGCGATGTAAGTAAACACTAAAAACTGTAAGCTGGTGAAAGGAAGGCCTTTGTAGATATAAAGGGGGATAGCAATCAAATCACAGGCAATCCAAAAAAGCCAATGCTCGATCTTTTTCAATGCCATCAGGTACATGCCCGTAACTGCAAGTCCGGTGGTCATGGCATCTAAAATGGGCACATCACTATCAGTGAATTTTATGAGTAACAAATAGATGATTCCGAAAGCAGCCAAAAAGGTTGAGACATTGAGCACATGACCCCATCCAGAGCTTTTGGTGATCGGAATCTGGCTTCTTGCAATATCTTTCGTGTTTTTCCAGTTCCACCATCCATACACACTCATTAAAAAATAGTATACATTGATGCCTGTTTCAGCATAGAGCCCATACTCATAGGTCAGGTAGACAAAGATTAACACACTGACGATTCCGAATGGGTAAACCAAAATGCTTTCCTGCTTGCTAAACCAAACACTTAAGATACCACAGATTACAGCGATAAATTCCAGCCAGGTAGTCTCAAGTAGCTGGTCATAAAATGAAGTCCAGATTTCCATCCAGTAAAAATATGTCTTGTAATAGTACTTATTCTACAGAACCAACATAATTTTGCACGGCAAATAATCATAACAGTTCAGTATTATTTGCCATGACGACAAACGAAAAATTCCTCTTTGAAGCGCTCACATACGATGACGTGCTTCTTCTCCCCGGTTATTCTGAAGTACTTCCCCGTGACACTGACACTTCTGCTCAGATCACCAGAAATATCCGATTAAACATTCCTTTGGTTTCCGCTGCGATGGATACAGTTACCGAGGCAAAGCTTGCTATTGCCATGGCACTGGAAGGCGGAATTGGCATTATTCACAAGAACATGACCATCGATCAGCAGGCGATTCAGGTAAGGAAGGTAAAGCGATCTCAGAGTGGAATGATACTCGATCCAATCACGCTGCATGTAGATGCAACGGTAAGTGATGCTGAAGCCATCATGAAAGAGAATAAGATTGGAGGAATTCCTGTCGTAGATAAAGACGATAAACTCATCGGCATTGTGACTAACAGAGATTTGCGCTTTGAAAAGAAGCCTAAAAAACCTGTGAAAGACATCATGACAAAGGATAACCTGATCACAGCTACTGCTGAGGTTGGACTGAATGAAGCAGAGGCGATCCTTCAGGAGCACAAAATCGAAAAGCTACCGATCGTAGATAAAAATGGCAAGCTCACCGGGCTGATTACATACAAGGACATTCTGAAAAATAAGGACCGCCCAAATGCGTGCAAAGATGAGTACGGAAGACTAAGAGTGGGTGCTGCAGTGGGTGTAACACCGGATATTGAGGATAGAATCGCAGCACTGGTTAAGGCTGGAGTAGACCTGGTTTCAATTGATACCGCACACGGTCATTCCAAAGGGGTGATTGATATGGCAAAAAGAATCAAGAAGGCATTCCCTGATTTGGAAACCATTGTTGGGAATATCGCTACTCCGGAAGCAGCAAAGGCACTTGTGGAGGCAGGAGCTGATGCTGTAAAGGTGGGGGTAGGACCCGGAAGTATATGCACAACGCGTGTCATTGCTGGTGTTGGCGTTCCACAACTTTCAGCCGTTTATGAATCATCCAAGGCGATCAAAGGCTCAGGCGTGCCCGTTGTAGCAGATGGAGGAATCAGGTTTTCGGGTGACGTGGTGAAAGCCATTGCAGGGGGAGGAAACACGGTCATGATTGGTTCATTGCTAGCTGGTACCGAAGAAGCACCTGGAGAGGTGATCCTTTATGAAGGAAGAAAATTCAAATCATACCGAGGCATGGGCTCTGTAGAAGCGATGGAGGAAGGCTCCAAAGATCGTTACTTCCAAGATGCTGAAGATGATATTAAGAAGCTGGTTCCGGAAGGAATCGTAGGACGAGTACCTTTCAAGGGCTCTGTTCAGGAAGTGCTTTATCAAATGGTAGGGGGCTTGAAAGCAGGTATGGGCTATTGTGGAGCAGGTTCAATTGAAGACCTTCAAAAAGCCAAGTTTGTGAAGATCTCAGGAGCTGGGGTAGCAGAAAGCCATCCGCACGATATTCATATTACAAGGGAAGCACCGAATTATAGTAGGAAGTGATTTGGTGGATTAGTTGACTTGAGGATTAGTTAATTGGTATTTAGAATTCGCACCAATTAACTAATCAACCAACTTCGCAATCTCCGTCTCCCCACCTTTGGTCAAATCTCCAATTTTGACTTTAATATCTGCATTGACGGGGAGGAAAAGGTCAACACGGCTTCCGAAACGGATGAACCCTACATGTGTACCTTGTTCGACTGCATCGCCAACTTTCGGGTAAAAAGCTATTCGTCTAGCTACAGCACCCGCGATCTGGCGCATTAGGATTGTAACTCCATTTTCAGCTTTGAACCCAACTGAAGTACGTTCATTATCCGTACTCGATTTAGGATGCCATGCAACTAGAAATTTACCCGGATGATACTTGAAAAAGTCGACGACTCCTTTGATTGGACTTCTATTTACGTGGACATTTAGTGGTGACATAAAAATAGAAACCTGAATGCGCTCTTCTTTGTGATATTCACCTTCATAGGTTTTTTCAATTACCACAACTTTTCCTTCAGCAGGAGCATATACCACCCCATCTTTCGGTGGTGTTATGACTTTTGGAAATCGGAAAAAACGAACTACCAGAATCATAAAAATGATTGCTGCTACAGCCAGTAACATCTGAATGATGAACAAAGGAATCAGCCAGAATAACAATGCATACAGTCCACCTGTAAGCACGGCCATCAAAGGAATCATCTTTAATCCTTCTTTATGTAGTCTCATTCGTTTGATACTTAAGTTCTAAAAAACACAGAGTGTTCTCAAATAAATTCGGATCGCGTAGCGACTAGAAGCCGCCTCGATACTTGTAAGTCTTAGCCACCTTATCGATCGCAACAATATATGCAGCAATACGCATGCTTACATTGTACTCCTGTGACGTTTGATAAACCTTGTCAAAAGCAGTTTTCATGATCCGATCTGATCGACGGCTTACACGCTCTCTGGTCCAGCCATACCCCAGTCGGTTTTGAACCCACTCAAAGTAAGATACGGTTACTCCGCCGGCATTCGCCAGGATATCAGGGACAGCCAAAATGCCTTTTTCATTTAGAATTGCGTCTGCTTTGGCAGATGTAGGTCCATTTGCGCCTTCCACGATCATTTTTGCTTTGATCTTGTCCGCATTCAATTTGGTGATCACGTCTTCGATAGCTGCGGGAACCAGAACATCTACCTCTAATAATAGTAGCTCTTCCGGATCGATTTTCTCTGCTCCGGCAAAACCTTCCATGCTACCATTGTTACCGTTTCGGTATTCAATGGCTTTCTTGATGTTGATCCCCTCTGCATTGTAATATGCTCCTGAGAGGTCACTGATTGCGACGATATTCACTCCTCTTTCTTCAAGAAGCGTGGCAGCCCATGATCCCACGTTTCCAAAACCCTGAATAGCACAGGTTGCTTTGAAAGGATTGATTTTTTGTTTTTCCATTGCAGCCAGAGCCGAGATCATCACGCCTCGTCCGGTTGCTTCTTCGCGACCCAGTGATCCTCCTAGTACGATTGGTTTGCCGGTCACCACAGAGTTTACAGTCATTCCTTGATTTCTGGAATACTGGTCCATCATCCAGGCCATCTCTCTGGGGCCTGTTCCCATGTCCGGAGCAGGAATGTCACGGTCTTTTCCAAAAACATCATGCATGGCTTGAGTGAATGCTCGTGTAAGACGCTCCACCTCTCCTGCAGACATTTCTCTTGGATTACACTTGATCCCTCCTTTAGCTCCACCATATGGGATATCTACTACTGCGCACTTCCAGGTCATCCATGCAGCTAATGCTTTCACTTCATCGATGTTTACATCCATGTCGTAACGGACGCCTCCTTTAGAGGGCCCCAAAATTGTAGAGTGGATCACTCGGTAGCCTTCAAACACTTTGATGGAACCATTGTCCATCGTAACTGGCAAAGACACGATCACCTGCTTGGCAGGGGTTTTTAACACATCATACACTTCCTGATCCAAACCCAGATGCTCTGCTGCAATCTGGAAACGGGACATCATCGATTCAAATGGATTGTCTCTGTCCTTTATTGGCGCGGGTTCTATATATGCCATAGGAAATTAATAAAATGGGGTTGCTGTTTATTTCAGGCGCAAAAGTAAGTGGAATTCCACATCTCTTTAGAATAATTTCAGGAAAACTACAACGAAAGGAACAGCAATTAACAAGCTATCAAATCGATCCAAAAAACCACCATGTCCGGGGATGGTGGTTCCGGAATCTTTAATCTGAATGGAACGCTTGAAATGTGACTCTACCAGGTCGCCATAAGTTCCTGCAATTACCACAATAATGGAGACACTAATCCACTCAATTGGGTTGAGACCTTCGAAATAAAAACCAATAACCACAGCCGTTAAAGCAGCAGTAATTGCACCTCCGATACTGCCCTCCCAGGATTTGTTAGGAGAAATGCGCTCAAATAATTTTCTTCTTCCAAAAAGAATACCTGAAAAATAAGCGCCGACATCATTGGCCCAGGTAAGGAACAAAAGCCCCATTATTATCTCGAAGGAATACTCACCGCTGTGAAAAACCAGAAAATTGATTAATGCAAATGGTAGTGCCACGTAAAGTATACCAAGGTAGAAAAGCGCAATATTGATGAAAGGGTGAACATCGCTTTTTTTGTAGAGTTTGATTAGAAATACAAAGGAGGCAAGCGGAAAAAGCAACACATAGTATTGTGAGGGAAGGATGTCTGCTTCAATGAGAAAAGTAAATACGAATAACAGACCTCCAATCGTCACACCTAAAAGCCGGATAGGCACATAGCTTTGTAACCTCATCAGTCGGTAAAACTCCCACATGGTCATGCAGGAAATGAAGAGAAACACCGCAAAGAACCCCCATTGATTCCATAGCAATGAAAGGATGATGATCATTCCACCAATAACAGCAGAGAACAGGCGTGGGGCTAAATCAGGGTACTTACTCAAACTTTATTTCTTCTTTAATGACTTTCAAGGCCCTGATCACCTGATCAGGCGCCACAAATATTTCGAAATTTCCGAAACCATACGCAGAAACTTTTTTATTCACAATGACTGGGTGCATCCCAAGATCTTCCAGCACCTCCTTCACAATGAGTGCACGATACTCTCTGCCGTCTTTAAACACCGACTGCCAATCACGCATGTTGAAATTTCTTGTAGAATGTACGGATGAGGAAAAATGAAATTCCCGCAAAAATCAAAACTGCCGGCCATGGAGCCGACTGCTCCATTTGTTCAGGAGAAACTTCCACCACATCTTTTTGTGCCAGGTAGAGTGCTATTAAAGCAAACCCGTTGTTGACCAGATGGCCAATCATCGCCACGCTCAATTTTCCACTCCAGTGATATAGGTACCCGAACAATACACCCAGAAGCATCCGTGGCATCACACCAAAGAATTGCATATGAATGGCCGCAAAAATGAACCCCGTTACCCAAATAGCCACATGATGGTTGGCAAATGCTCTTGCAAACATGTTTTGTATCAGGCCTCTGAAAAGCAGTTCTTCTCCAATTGCAGGAATGATTGCAACTACAAGCAAAGCGATGATGAAATGGTTGGTTGAAGTGAAGTTGGTCAAATGCTCTGTAAGCACTTTCAGTTGTTCTTCTGACCTTTTTGCCCAATCGGCAAACTCAGAATTCCCAAAATCCAGATTCATATTCCACTCCCCTATGGCGCTATTCACCACCATAAAGCTGATTGAAATCAAAACCGTTAGTCCAGCGGTGGTTAAGGATACCTTTGGGAAAAACTCCTTGAAAGGTACCTTCAACGCTATCCCAATAAACAGCAATGGAACACCAATAAACATGAAAGTGGATGCAATACCCTGAATAACCAACAGAAAGACAGGGTCCATTTGCAAAATCATGTCGGTCTCGACTTCATCACCGCCACTCCCGCCTAGCATCATCACGATTGAGATGTAGGCCGTAAGGCCCAAACCAAACGCCCAGGCACGTGCCCTTTGTTTATCTTCTGTGTTATTTCTGAGAATGTCCTGCATATGGCTAACTTTGCGGACAAATATAACCGTTCAAGGTGGTTAAGATCAGCGATATAGAGATAGGAGAGTTTCCATTACTACTGGCACCCATGGAGGATGTCAGTGATCCCCCATTTAGGGCGGTCTGCAAGCAAAATGGAGCAGATTTGATGTTTACGGAGTTTATCTCCTCAGAGGGGCTAATCCGACATGCAGAAAAAAGTGTGCAGAAGCTGGATATTTACGATTATGAGCGTCCCATCGGCATTCAGGTTTTTGGTGATAAGATCGAATCAATGCGGGAAGCTGCTGCCATTGCAGAGGAGGCAGACCCGGAGATCATCGACATCAATTATGGCTGTCCGGTGAAAAAGGTGGCCTGCAAAGGAGCTGGTGCTGGTATTTTGTTGGATCTTCCCAAGATGCAAAAGATGACCGAAGAGATTGTGAAGCAGGTCAATAAACCCGTAACGGTAAAAACACGTCTCGGATGGGATGATTCTACCATTAAAATTCATGAAGTAGCTCATCGCCTGCAGGATGTAGGCATCAAAGCACTGAGTATCCATGGACGTACCCGGAAGCAGATGTACAAGGGTGAGGCCAACTGGGAACCCATCGCTGAGGTAAAAAATGACCCGGGAATTCACATACCTATTTTCGGAAACGGAGATATTGATTCACCAGAAAAGGCACTTGAATACAAAAACAAGTATGGGGTAGATGGCATCATGATTGGCCGTGCGGCCATTGGTTATCCATGGATCTTTAATGAGATCAAGCATTTCATGAAAACCGGTGAAAAACTGGATGCTCCCACTTTGGATGAACGAGTGAGGATAGCGGTTCAGCACCTTGACTTTTCCATAGAATGGAAAGGAGAAAAGCTGGGTCTTTTTGAGATGCGGAGGCACTACACCAATTATTTTCGTGGAATCCAGAATTTCAAGCCGACCAGAACTACACTGGTAGAATCAGAATCCTACCAGGAAGTGAAGGAGACTTTATTGCAGATTCCAGAACTTTTTGCTGAGGTTGCTGCTTATTAAGCAAGCTCAGTATGCAACAACTCAAAAATCGATCATGCAAAAATCACCTCTTCTGGCCTGGGTGCTCCTGCTCACTTTGGCTTTTATTTGGGGCAGTTCATTTATCCTGATTAAAAAAGGGCTTGTCGGCCTTGAGCCACAGGAAGTGGGTTCACTACGAATCGTAGCGGCTTCTTTGTTTTTGCTTCCCTCTGCTATCAAGCGATTCAAGTGGGTTGATAAATCACGTATCGTTTATTTAATGTCAGTGGGCTTTCTTGGAAGTCTGGTACCTGCGTTTCTTTTTGCGATCGCACAAACACAACTCGAAAGTGCCATCACGGGTGTTTTAAATGCTCTGGTTCCAATTTTCACCATCTTAATCGCACTCATTGTCTTCAAACAAAAACAAACCAAGGCGGTGTACTGGGGTGTAATTATCGGATTTGTTGGAACAGCAATTTTGATTACTGCTGGGGAAGGCAACTCGCTTAGCGGGATTAATGCATATGCTTTGCTGGTGGTTCTGGCAACCATCTGTTATGCCTCCAATCTGAACCTAATCAAGCAAAAGCTGAATGATTTACATGCAGTGACAGTCACCAGCGTTTCATTGATTTTGGTTGGGCCTATCGCTGCAATCTATCTTTTTGGATTCACAAATTTTTGGCCAAAGCTGATGAGCGTGGAAGGAACGGGATTAGCCACTTTTTATATTGTTTTGCTTGGCGTTTTGGGGACGGCCATAGCACTTATCATTTTTAATAAAGTTCTACAGATGAAAGATGCGCTTTTTGCCTCCTCGGTTACCTACATCATCCCAATCTTTGCTGTAATGTGGGGTGTGTTGGATGAGGAACGACTTTATTTGATGCACTATGTTGGAATGATTGCCGTGGGGATTGGCGTTTACATTGCAAACTCTAACAGAGCAGCTTACAAGAAAGCAGGTAAGACAAAATAAACCAGTACGCTTATCAGGAGACTGGAGGTGATGTTCAGCCAAACACCTGCCCGTACCATATCACTCATTTTTAGTTCGCCGGAGCTAAATACGATGGCATTTGGCCCTGTAGCGATCGGCAGCATGAATGCACAAGAGGCCGCCATAGTAGCTGGTATCATCAGGAAGAACGGATGAACACCAATGGCCTCTGCTAGTGATGCAAGCACAGGCAGCATGATGGAGGCTGTGGCAACATTGGAAGTAACCTCAGTTAAGAAATTCACGGTCAGTGCGATTATTAAAATAATAGCGAAAAGAGGAAGCTCTGACACACCTGCTAATTGCAACCCCAGCCATTCTGCCAGCTGTGAACTTTGGAAAGCAGCGGCGATGGAAAGACCCCCACCAAAAAGGATGATAACACCCCAGGGCAATTTTTCTGCCTCTTCCCAAGTGAGGAGCGGTTTCCCTTTTTTCGTTTTTGATGGTATGATAAAAAGCGTAAGTGCTGCCGCAATAGCGATTACGGTATCATTGATACCCGGAATGAATTGATTCAGAATGAAAGATCGGGTTATCCATAAAATAGCAGTAATGATGAAGATGGTAGCAATTACTTTTTCTTCCTGCCCCATCTTTCCAAGTGACGATTTTTCCTTTGTGATCATTTCTTTCCCCACCGATACGTCCACTTTATGTAGTTGAAAGACGAGTCGGGTTAGAACAAACCAACAGAATCCCAGCATAATCAAAGAGAAAGGAAGTGCAAATGCCAGCCAGGATGCAAAACTGAACTCTTGTCCATAAAGTTGATTAGCAATAGAGACGAAAATGGGATTGGTTGGGGTGCCAACCAGTGTAGCTACTCCGCCAATGGAAGCAGAGAAAGCAATACCTAAAAGCAATGCTTTAAAAAATTTTCTCCCGGATTCTCCGGTAAGCTCTCTCATTTCAGTGATCAATGCTGTTCCAATAGTCACCATTAGCAAGGTTGTGGCCGTGTTGGATATCCACATGGATAAGAGACCGGTAGCGAGCATAAATCCAAGTACGATCAATTGAGCATTGGTACCAATTGCTGAGATAATTTCGATGGCGATTCTTCGGTGAAGGTTCCATCGCTGCATACCAATTGCGATAATGAATCCACCCACAAATAAGTAAAGCATTTTGTCACCGTATGCAGCGGTGGTTTGAGCGATTGGTGCTCCTCCTGTGAGAGGTAGCAAGACAATAGGGAGTAGTGCCGTAGCGGATATGGGAAGCGCTTCTGAAAGCCACCAGGTCGCAATCCATAGCGTAGAGGCTAATACTGCATTAGCCTCTTGATTAAGACCCTCAAAGGGGCTTCCAAAGAAAACGACACAAAACAAAATGGGCCCGATAACGAGCCCAATTCTTTTTCTTATCATACAAGGAAAATTAGAATGTTTCTTCTTCCCTTAATTTCTCAAAATCAAATTCGTTTAAGAAATTTCTTGCTTGATCAATGTTTTGGAAGTCGAACTCTTTCACTTCTCCTTTTCGGCCATGGATCTCTATTTTGACAACTGAGATACGTGCATCATGAGTTAATGGATCGTCAATCAATTGACCACTGGAAGCGTCCTTTATCTTATGCGCCAGCACCACATTTTTACGCTTGATCCGGTTACAATAAGAGCACTTAAATTCTTTCAGTAGCTCTCCATCCTCTGTTTCGGTAGCTTCTTTAATGATCTCTTCTTTTTCCAGTCTTAGTGTTTGGAATCCGCAACGATCGCATTCAAGCGCACTCAAATGACCTTTGTATTTTTCAATTTTGGTATAACCGGTAGATTCATCGATCCACACATCATAATCCACGGAGAATACATTTTCTTCTGCCTGCATTCCCTCATCCAGGTACGCATCTTCCTCATCCTCACTTAATAGTTTCATTTTTTTCCCATTCTCCGGATTGATTCGTGGAGTATACCGTAGCTTTTTTAGCTTTTTTTCGAGAATACTAGGGTAGTAAAACTTTAAGATAAGTTGTGCTATATATCCATAAAGCACTCCAATACACATGGATACAAACAATCGGATAAAAAACCACAGAGGATCAATTTTCATGGTCTCGTATTCCAGCGTATTGCAGAATAAGAATAGCGCAATGGCTACCATGATATGTCCGGTTAGAAGCTTTTTAGACTCCTTTTCACTGGCGAGATCGTACTTTTCTTTGTACGTTTTCTTTGTAGCAAATGTGATTTTGTAAAAGAGGTAATTAAGTACCCCGATACCAAGCACTACAAAAACCAGGATGTAGACGATCTCTTGCCATTTGGCGAGAAAATCGAGATAAAATTCTTCATTCATACAGGTGACAAGTTTTAACAAAAATAAAACGATTTAAAAAATCGCTACACTTTATTGAAAACAGTACGAATTTTCGCTTCCCTAATTGTTCGCCGAATTAACTTTTTTAACTGAATCAGTAAGAAGCACATCCAGAATGGAAACCTGGTGTGCGTATGGGTTGATTGAGTCTGCCTGCTGAGGTTCTTGGTTCACAGGAAGTAAAGACGCCCATTTAGAAAGCTCTTCGTGTGCTACCTCTGATATTCTTTCTTCTGCCTCCATTAGGAAAGCAAAAGTGCCGAGCAGCAGCAGTAGCGTTATGAGTTTATTGAGCTTGGGTTTCATGAGTCTTAGTCCTTTTTCAAAATGAGCGTCTATCACTTCTTGTTTGAAAACCTAACCTTGCTTAAAAGATGTGCAACACCATTAAAAAGTTGCATCACACCTTAAATTTTACGAATACGAGTGTTAATTACAGTTAATTCATGTTAATTGGTGTAATTGACCACCCGAATTGTACAGAAAGTACCCTCGATAGTTTAGAAGGTTACAAGGACTGTGCAACTATTTCCAGCTCATTGGATAATTCTCATCCACATATTGTAACCCTGTTTCGGTTACATAGAGTGGCCCGAAAGTATCCAGCATAACCGCAAGCTCTTCGGTTTCTTTTGCTCCAATACTTTTTTCTACTGTGCCTGGGTGTGGTCCGTGTGGCAATCCTCCCGGGTGCAAAGTGAATGAACCACGATCGATTCCTTTCCGACTCATAAAGTTTCCTTCAACATAGTAAAGGACTTCATCTGAATCGATGTTAGAGTGATTATAAGGGGCAGGGATCGCCTGCGGGTGATAATCGAACAGTCTTGGCACAAAAGAACAAATCACATAACCATGTGCCTGAAACGTCTGATGAACAGGAGGCGGCTGATGGATTCGTCCGGTAATAGGCTCAAAGTCATGAATAGAAAGTGCGTAAGGATACAGGTTTCCATCCCAACCTACCAGGTCGAATGGAGATGTTTCGTAGTGATAGTCGTGAAGCATGTCTTCATGCTTGATTTTGACCAGGTAGTCACCTTTATCCCGTTCAGTAACCAATTCCGATGGAGGTCGAATGTCTCTTTCACAATATGGAGAGTGTTCCAAAAGCTGCCCTAACTCATTGCGATATCTTTTTGGGGTTTCCACCGGATGATTAGATTCAATGACCAGCAGCTTCAAAGGTACTTCATCCCATTCCAGTCTGTAAATAGTAGTTCGTGGGATCACTACATAGTCTCCTTGTTTTATTCGTAGTTTACCAAACTGTGAGTATAGGTAGCCGTTTCCATCATGAATAAATATCACCTCATCAGCCTGACCATTTTTATAGCAATAGTCCATTTTCCTGGAGGTCGGGTGGCAAATAGCCATGCTCACATCCTTATTCTTAAGCAACACCTTTCGAGCTTCCAGGTAGTCACCTCCTGTAGTCTCAACTTTTGAAGTATTGAGGTGGGTTTGCTTCAAGGTATAATCTTTGGCTATTTCCTCTTTCCATGGTGTGGATTTCCCCACCTTTTCTACCCGCGTTGGTGGATTGATGTGATAGAGATTTGAATAGATCCCGGAAAAGCCACGAGATGAAACCAGTTCTTCTGCATACAGACTTCCATCTGGCTGCCTAAACTGAATATGTCTTTTTGGAGGTATCTCTCCTAGTCTGTGATAGTATGTCATATTACCTCTTAGCTATTTTATCTGCCTCATCCATTAACCGAATGGCTTGCTGAAAAATCTCATCTTGTTCATTGAAGATGGGATAGAACCCTTCATTGTCCCAAATCCCCCTGGCAATATACGCCTTAGTTAGTTGTTTTAACAACCTTTTTGATCGATTGAACTCCATTTCATTGAATTTCAATCCATTATCGATTGCTACACCTACAAGTTCTTTCAACATCTTATCTGTAACATCAAAAGACGTTCTAAATGTTTCAAAGCCCATTTCCTCTAGCTCTTCACTGTTTTCCTGAGCGTAAAGAACTGTGTATTCCTGAAGCGAATTTGTATTGAAAAGTCGGTTGAGGTAGCGGGTATTTTGAGCAGTATCTAATGGAACGAAATAGTCGGGAGTGATGCCGCCACCACCGTAAACGATACGTCCTTTGTCTGTTTTGTAAACCAATGAATCGTTGAATTTGATACTATCAGAAGAGTACACCTCTCCATTTTCATATCGATTGTAAGCCTCCAGGTAGTATTCGTCCAAATCACCGCTCTTGTACATTTTTTGAATGCTTCGTCCGCTCGGGGTGTAGTACCTCGAGATAGTCAATCGAAGTTCAGAGCCATCATTTAGGTCGATAGGAAGTTGAACCAGGCCTTTTCCAAAAGATCTTCTGCCTACTATCAATCCTCTGTCATGATCCTGAACTGCTCCGGCAACAATTTCGGAGGCGGAGGCAGAGCCTTCATCCATCATAATTATTAATGAGCCTTCCTCAAAATCTCCCTTTTCTCCGGAATAGTGCTCTTCAGCGTATCGCTTTTCTTTACCGTCTGTATAAACAATCATTTGTCTGCCAGCGAGAACTTCATCGGCAATCTGCACTGCTCTGTTCAAATAACCACCGGGATTTCCAGTTAGATCAACGACTAACTTTTTCATACCCTGGTCTTTGAGTTTTAACAAGGCTTCCTTGAATTCCAAATAGGTGGAGTTGGCAAAACGAGCGACTTTGATGTAGCCTATCTCATCATTTACCATGTATGAAACATCTACGGAGTATTGTGGGATTACGTCTCTCTCGATAGTAAAGTCAATCAACTCGTCTTCACCACCGCGTTTGATGCTGACAGTTACTTCAGATCCTCCGGGTCCTCGTAGCATTTCTACTACTTTTTGATTGGTCATCCCCACGCCGGCTACATTTTCTCCATCAACCTTAACAATTTTATCACCGGCACGAATGCCCAGCTTTTCAGAAGGTCCACCACTCAAAGGGGTAACCACATGTATGGTGTCTTTAAAAATGTTAAACTCCACACCGATCCCTTCATAGTTTCCCTCCAGACGTGATTGAATTAATTCCAGCTCTTTTGCGGGGATGTAAGATGTATGCGGATCCAGTTCCTCCAACATGTTAGAGATGGCACTTTCCACTAGTTCTTCACTATCCACATTGTCCACATAGTCATTCTCAATGTGTGTAAGAACTTGCCGGAACTTATTGAGGCCTTTTAAGAAATCAGAAGTAGGCGTAGAAGTAGATCCCGCCATATTTGCCCCGATCAGTACACCAATGCATAGTGTAATGGCAATGTAGAGAGGTAAACGGACTGCTCGGTTAGAATTTTTATGTGTACTCATAAGATGACGATAAAGTTCAAAAATAAAGGTTATTTAAAAGGAATGAACGCATTGATGATCAAACTGTTGACATGCGTCGATTAACGGGTTATTTTTGTATATGGTCTTCGAGAAAACGATCGGTCAGGTAGTCGATGAAAACTATGTGTATGCAAGAGCGCTGCATTACCTGGGAATCGACTTTTTTGAGGCTCCAAATAGGAAGCTTCGGGAGATATGTGATGAACGAGGGCTGGATCGAAAGCAAGTAATTAAAAGCTTTTACGAATTTGATACTTGTCATCGTTTTAGTTTCTCGGATTTAGAACGCTACCCGATTGAGCTGCTGACTGAATACCTTAAGTACTCCCACCATATTTTCATAAAGGAAAAGCTCCCCTACATCGTCCATTTGGTGAAAAAATGGGATCGGGAGGAGGGCTTGAAGAACTTGCTGCCTGAATTTGTCGAAGACTTTATCAAGCATATCTACGAGGAGGAAGACACTACATTTAAGTACATCGAATTGCTCAGCGAATGGAAAAAGGGATCGATCTCAGCGTCTTTTGACCTATTGATACGATTTAATAATTACTCATTGGCAGATGAATTTGAGGAGCACCAGGATGAAGATGAATTTGGAGCCATTCGAGCGCTAATGTCCTCTTTAGAACCTCAGGATTTGCACGATCGCGTGTTGATGCATGAAATCAAGTCGTTCGATCGGGAAATGATCTACCACGCTGAAATCGAGAATCGAATCTTTTTTCCAAAAGCCATTCAACTGGAAAAGGAAGTACAGCACAAGGTGAAAACCTTATCTACCCTTAACTAATGCCGCGAATACTTGCGATAGATTATGGCGCCAAGCGCACAGGCCTGGCCGTAACCGATCCTTTGGGTATGATCGCCACCCCGCTGGAAGTCATTCCAAGCCACACATTAGAAAATTTTCTAAAAGATTATTTCGAAAAGGAAGATGTATATCGGGTGGTAATTGGTATGCCCAAAAACACTGATGGAAGCCCAACCAACGCAACTCCGCTGGTTCAGGCATTTATTAATCGATTCAAAAAAGTTTTCCCTTCAAGGGAATTAATTTTGCATGATGAGCGCTTTACCTCTAAGATGGCGATGGATGCCATGATTACAGGTGGGATGAAAAAGAAAGACAGAAGGAATAAGGGAAATGTAGACAAGGTAAGTGCCACCATAATTTTGCAATCATATTTAGAAAGTATTCTATGATTTTTCCAATCGTACTATATGGCGATCCGGTGCTGAAGAAAAAAGCCAGTGAAGTAGAAGAAGGAGATGAGTCTGTTAAGGAATTTGTCGAAAGCATGTTTGAAACGATGTATGCCGCTCAAGGAGTAGGATTGGCGGCACCACAAGTGGGTGAATCTATCCGAATCTTTGTGGTTGATACCTCGCCCATGGAAGATGATGAGGAGGAAGGGTTAAAACAAGCATTCATCAATCCGATCGTGATTGAGGAGGTGGGCGATGAGTGGGCGTTTGAAGAAGGGTGCCTCAGTATTCCTGGAGTGCGTGCAGATGTAGACCGAAAGCCTAAGATCACCATTGAATACTTTGACGAGAATTGGGAGCTACACGAGGAGACTTTTGATGGGATGAAGGCTCGTGTGATTCAGCATGAGTATGACCACATTGAAGGCAAACTTTTCACGGATTACCTAACCCCATTCAAGAAACGCCTGATAAAAGGGAAGCTGGCAAATATCAGCAAAGGGAAAACGGATGCGGAATATCGGGTGAAAGTACCGAGATAGTATGACTACCCCCAGCCCCTAAAGGGGTGACAATAGAAAGTGTGTTCTAACTTCGAAAATGCGGGGTGATCCCTTTAGGGAGAAAGGGGTGTTGAGGACGCTTAATAATTGATTCAATTAAAGAACCATGAACGATCTGACCATATCATTGATCCAAGCCGACCTGCACTGGGAGGAAATTGATGCCAATCTGGCCATGTTCGAGGAAATGATATGGTCGATTGACGGGTCTGACCTGATTGTTCTTCCAGAGATGTTTACCACTGGTTTTTCTATGAATGCTGAAAAGCTGGCTGAGCCTCCTGGTGGAAAGACATTCAAGTGGATGCGTCAGATGGCTACCCAGCAAAAAGTAGCTGTCACAGGGAGTGTGATCATCAAAGATCAGGGTGAGTTCTACAATCGGCTCTATTTTGTCTACCCAGACGGTTCTTCTCAACAGTATGATAAAAAACATCTGTTCAACCTGGCTGCTGAAGGTGAAACATACACTTCGGGAAAAGAGCGTGTCATATTGGAATATGAGGGATGGAAAATCCATCCCATGATCTGCTATGACCTCCGTTTTCCGATTTGGGCCCGATCAAGGAAGACCATGGATCAAACCTATGAATACGACTTGTTGCTTTATGTTGCCAACTGGCCCGATACGCGAGTGAATGCCTGGGATACGTTGCTGAAGGCTCGTGCGATTGAAAATCTTTCCTACTGCGCTGGGGTGAATCGAATTGGTACGGATGGGTTTCCAAAAGAGTACAACGGGCATTCGGGCATATATTCTCCAAAGGGGGACGAGTTGGCTTTTTCAGATAATAAGGAGCAGATACTGACTGTCACCCTATCAGCAGAAGAGCTACAAACCTATCGTCGGGATTTTCCATTTCAGGAGGATGCGGATGATTTTACACTGAAATAAAAGTCTACTTACCGACTTATCAAGTACATTTTCATAACACTTTAGTGATTTTCAGGTTTATATGATGTGAAATACATAATTATAGTCGTCTTAACACTTCTTGTATTTGCAGCTTTCAGTCAAAGCCTGAGTGAAATACGTTCTGAATTTCATTTGGTGGTGCTGAACCCGGATGACTCTCGAAACTTCCATGATTTTGTTTCTGAAATAGAAAATCCTTCACCTACCGTGCAGGCATATCAGGCAGTATCAGAAGCATTGTTGGCGCAGGTAGTTTGGAATCCCTTCAATAAGCTAAAACAGGTGATTAAGTACAATGATCAAATGAAGGAAGTAATTGAAATGGATTCACATAATGTAGAAATTCGCTTCTTACGTCTGGCAATTGAGTATAATCTTCCATCCTTCTTGGGCATGAGCATCCACATGGAAGAAGACGTCAGAAAAATTGTATCCAACCTCTCAAATATCTCCCGAATGCAGGTGAGCCCTCACTTCGGAAAGTATATTTTCGGTTTTTTAGAGCAAACCGACCTATGTAGCCCCAGTCAACTGGCACAGATGAAACGTAGTTTTGATCGGGGCGTGGTTACTGCGGGGGCGGAGTGATTAAAATCATTAATCTTGATATGAGGTTAATACGCCATCTTCGAGGTATAGATAAATATCTTTATAGACCCATTGTTCTCTCACGCCATAACTAGTGACAGTTCTATTTATATCATTTGGTCTGCCTATACTATCAATTATCATTTCAGAAGTCATCCCAATCCATATTTCACTATTGGCTAATTTAGTAGCAGTTTTAGCATCATACTTTTTTGTTAAACGCTTGATTTTAGATTCATACCTTGCGTTAAGTTCGTCTTGAAGCAACTGACTTTTCACTTCTCGCGTAGAGTCTTCGAACACCTTATTCTGAGCAAGAATAAGTGAGTCTACCGATGGAGAAAAACCGAAAAGATACCTGTATCTCCTTTGAGTAATTAATTTAGTTTGGCCAGTTGCCAAATCTTTGATTTTCATCGAATCTGGTGGAATAATTTTATCAACCAGAATAAGGTCAAAACGCTCTCTTTTGAAATTTTTAAATTCAATGCTTTTTTCAGGGGCAAGGTTTATTAGTAATTCACCTTTTTTCCCAAGCCCATTTTTAGTAGCGTCATAAATTCTTCTTTTTTCACTTACTTCTAATTTTTTCCTGCGTTGATAGTCAGTTATAAATTGTTCTACTGCTTTCTTTGGTCTGATTTCCTCTGGGCGTATAAATCCAGTCTTTCCATTAGCAAAGACTTTAACCTTGCTTCTCTCGAATCCTATCAACTCAACAGAGTCAACATTAATATTAATTCTTTGACCAAGGAATGCTTCGCTCATCATATAGGTAGCCGATGTAGCCAATTTAGAAGTTAATGTAGATTTTGAATTGAGATACTTATTGTATTCAATTTCGTCTTTAATTTTTATGATTTCAGCATCTACTTTTTTGATTGAATCGAGAAGTTCTTTTTTAATTGTATTGAGTTGATTTAAACTTTTCTCAAGGTTTTCATTTTGAGCAAATAGTTGGGTTAAGTAGAAAAAACAAAATAGTAATGATGTAAATAATCGCATAACTTTACTTACTTTATAACCAACTGTAAGATAAAATTTATATGGTGGAAAATGAAGAGCTCATCACACATCAATTCTCGTTTCAATTCCTCTTTGGCTTGTTGGTCTCTGGCTGTATTCTAAGCGCTATAAGACACCTCGAAAGATGAGGACAGGGGTAATCTTGTTATTTGAGGTGGTTTCGTCCAATATACCCAATCCCAATCACATTTTTTGAGTGATGTTCTTTCATGAGGGGGGTGTGATAATTGAGTAATAGAATTACTGTGATTTACGTTGCATTTTAAGAATATTAGATAGGATTAATATTCCTCTCCAAAGCGTCAATACAATGACTATTAAGCAACCAATATTATAGTAATAAAGTACTTCGTGACCATTTGAGTAAAACCCCAGTTTAAATACATAGATAAGAACTGAGACAAACAAAAGAGACTTTATGCAATTTTTAAAATGTCTAACAGTTTCAAAATAATACTCAGTTAGAAAAAAAAGTTGAAAAGTTGATTTACTCTTAATGTCATTCGTGTCTTTTAAGTTGGTATTGGCTTTGAATGTAATCAGTATTGTGAGCAAGGTCAGAATAAGTCCGGCACTTGTGAACCCAACTGTAGCTAAATCAGAAGATATCGCACTCACAAATTCCTTATTATCAATTAGGTTTTTAAATACTCCCTTATTTACTAGGATGATTATCATACATACTATCAATGAAGAGATAAGGTAATCCCAAAAAATTGGTCGCTTAAAGTATCGGTCTAATATTGAATCAATCATCCGTCAATTGATTTCATAAATTCATCAAAATCTTCTTTTATTAGATTGTACCAGTCATTTGCGTTTTTTAATGAATCCTTCTCAATTTCTTTTAGGATTTCCTTCTTGCCTTTAATTAAGTTGAAAAACTCCTCTTTCCCTTCTTTAGATTCATATTTCACTACAAAATTTTCAAATCCCTCAACAGTATAAGGCTTGGCTTTAAATTGCCTTAACAGCTCTTTTACCATTCCAACACTTTCTTTATTGACATGTTCACTATTCACATGTGTTCCACCCTGAGATTGATACATTAATTGTAGCTTAACATACTTAGGTTTTAGTTTTTGTCCTAGCGTACTAATTCCGGTAAAATACTTTCCTTGAATGTTTGGATCAAGTTGTGATAAATTTTTTGGGTTGACTTTAATATCAATATCCATAACGTTTTTTAAGTCCTCTAAGGTTTTATCTATATCTGCATCCATGAACATTTCAACAGTTGTTGCTTTGGACTCTTTAAGTATGTGATGACTGATTTGCCTTAGGTAATACTCAATATCTGATATCCTGGGGCCATGATAATTAAAATCAACACAAACTATAGCACGGTGTGGTTGAGAGTAATCTATAAAGAAATGTGTTTCTTCAGCAATGGAACCCTTACTTGAATCAAAAGGAATTAGCTCAAATTCATTATTTGGTTTAATGAGAGGTGCTCTCCCTGATCTCAATAATGCAATTCTACAATTAATGCGTTGCTCTTTGGGTAAAAAACGAATTGCTGTAATAAAAAGCTCCCTTGGATTTTCTCCCGTTCTATTTTGATGTCTGTCTATTAAAACTCCTTTTTTATCCTTTTTCTCCTTAAGAATATAATTCAGTACATCTCTTAGAATTTGATTGGAGGCTGTTTGGCGATCCTTGTATGGTGTAAATTTAAGTGAGTAGAAGTTGAAGACTAATTGATAGTTGTTTTCCAAGCTTTTATGAGTTTAGTGAATTATTAAGAGATAATCAAAATAAATCTCATCAATTAGATAGAGTATGTCAATACCCAAATTTGGGTAAAACGGTTATATTAAACAAGCCAAGCCGTGTAAGAAGAAAATGTTTGTACCAAAAACAAAAAAACCAAATACTAGATGTAAATGAGGTTTAATGCAGAGGCGGAGGGATTACTCATACGCACCACCATGCCACACAGCCCCTCGTGAATTCCACTTCGTTCCATTTCGAACCCCCTCGGGAATTCTCATATCTTCAGCATTATAAAATGAAAAAGGCCAGCACTTTTGGGATTACTAGCGTGATCCCTTGAGGGGGTGTGTCAAGCAATGACCCTTCCTCACTTTGCTCGAAGGTTGTTTTGTATTTTTTCACTCATTCGAGCAAGCTCGATTCGTTCCAAAACAAAAAACCCTGATGTTTCCATCAGGGTCATTGCTTGCAGAGGCGGAGGGATTCGAACCCCCGGTACCTCGCGGTACAACGGTTTTCAAGACCGCCGCATTCGACCACTCTGCCACGCCTCTGTGATCTGCAATTTCTTTGTGAGTAGCTTTCTACTCTTTTATGACCTTCCGAGGCGGTTCCGCCGCATTCGACGCGGATGGCTAGTCCACTCTGCCACGCCTCTGTGATCTTTGCTTTCAACTTGCTATGTGCAAATCTTCAAAATAGTTTCCATCGCTGAGAAGCGACGAAAATCGGATCGCAAAAGTAGCATTTTCCATCAAACTGTCAAACTGATGCGTTGGTCTTTTGAAGAATTCTTAAGTCCGAACAATGGACGCAGCAAAAACACCCTTCGAATAAGAACATGGTAGGTGATAAGCGAGCCACCAAAAGTGAAAATCACCAATCCAATAAATTTTAATATAGGGGGCAGGTTCATGGGGAAAAGCACCAAACTTCCCAGATGTATAAAAATCCAGTGAAGGATATAAACAGGGTAAGCAGCTTCGCTCAGGTAACTCAAATACGAATTGGAAAAATTGAGATATTTGAACCCTAACCCAAGAAGGGCATAAATCCATATTAATGTCTCGATTGACATCAGGAACACAGGACTCTCCATATCGAAGTAGAGAAGCCTTACGAGATATAGGACAAATCCTATAATCAGGAAGCTCCATTTCCATTTGTTCACCGTGTGCCAGAAAACATCTCCAGTATAGACAAATATATAGCCAAGAAAGAATGCGATAAAGCCGAGCACATATCCATGGAAGGTTAGTGCGTACATGGTGTAATGTTCCGGGTCAATCAGTAAAGACTGCCCAATGAATGGGATGGTCCATAGCAGTAATTTCACCGGGTGATCCACCAGCTTAGCCAACTTCATCTTTAAAGTATCTTGCTTCCTTTTCATATAAAACAGAAGTGGTGCAAGAAGCAGGACATAGCTAAAAATGTTTCCTAAAAACCACAGGTGAGCCGGGTGGAATTGAAATTTTAGATCCTGATTATAATACACCTGCCAAAGAAAAATCTGAAGCGGAACAATCAATATGGTTCCGACAATGAAGGGTAACAGAATTCGTTTGGTACGCTCAGTGAGTAACTTTTTCCAATTTCGTTTTCTCATCGAGAAGTAAACCCCCATACCGGAGACAAAAAATAACAACGGGATACGCCATACACTTAAAAGAGACATAGGCACCCATAACGATTCAATGGACTCAGGACTTTGGATGAACCCAATGAACACCCCCCAGGGCTGAAAAGGGATTGCCACATGATAAATGAGCAGAAATCCTATGGCAATCACCCTCAGCCAATCGATATCATATCTTCTGGTTTGCATTCTCAATTTTGGTTAGCTGTAGCTTGCTCCAGAATCGTAGCTATTTCTTTTCTGGCGTTCTGAAGCTTATCGTAGTTCAGAGAGAATCCCATTGGTCCAAGGTCTTTGCTCAGCTGATCGTAGATTGGTTTCATTTGCTCAAACGGGCCAGAGACGGTCTCAAGAGCTGTGGAGCCATAACTATTCTTTGCATTGATATCTACTCCCTTTTTGATTAAGGCTTTAACCACTTCTGTTCTTCCAAAAAATGCTGCAGAGTGAAGCGGAGTTGAGCCGTCAGCAGAAGTTAAAGTCAGGTCCACATCCGCTTCTATCAATGCTAAGGCGACATCTGTTTTATTAAATGTAATGGCAATGTGAAGTGGAGTTGATCCGTATGCATCTTTTTCGTTCAAATTCGATTTACTTGATATGTGTTTATTAATCTCCTTAAGATTTCCGAAAAAAGCTGCTTCCTGGATAGTTGTTCTTGGTTTTTCTGTTTTAGCAGACGTTGAAGATTCGGTTTGAGAATTGCATGACCAACTCATACCTAGTATGAAAAGGATCATAAATGTTGATAGTGTTTTCATCGTTACTTTGATTTTATAAAATTGATGATACAAAGCTCCGAAAGGGGTAGCAGGAGTATGTATTACGAATGTTTCAATACCTATCACTTTTCAGTCACCAATAATAATTATGCGTCAAGAATGGTAATATTGATTCATCTATGGTTTTAAATGTAGTTTTGAAGCCGCTTCAGAAATGAAGATGAATTCAGGTAAAATCATGTCGTCAAAAGGTGAAATAGTAGAGAAACTGACCCGTATTGTTGAAAAACATTTGGCGGATGAAAACTTTGGTGTGTCAGAGTTGGCAGAAGAAATGGCTATCAGCAAGTCCACTTTGCTTCGAACGGTTAAGAAACACACCTCGCTTTCTGTCAATCAATTCATTAAGGACATACGTTTGGAGCATGCCAAGGTCAAGCTAAGGGAGTCGCAAAGTACCGTAGCTGAAATTGCATTTGAGACTGGGTTTGGCAGCCCTTCTTATTTCATCAAGTGTTTCAAGGAGAAGTATGGTTATTCACCGGGAGAGCAAAGGAATGAATTGATCCCGGAGGAGGATGATAAAGATAATGCGAAAGGGTTCAAGTGGATTCGGGTTTTTGTTGGCGTTGGTATTGTTTCAGCTATTCTCATCGCTATTTCCTATTTCCCACTGGAGGATAGTCAAACGGATGAATTTCATGAAAAGTCCATAGCTGTACTTCCATTTAAGAATGAGAGCAGTGATTCTTCCAATTTATATTTTGTCAATGGGATGATGGAGTCGATTCTGAATCACCTCCAAAAAATTGAAGATCTGAAGGTGATCAGTAGAACCTCAGTAGAAAAATACAGAAGCTTACAGATGACCACACCGGAGATTGCGCAAGAACTTGGTGTCAGTTACATCGTGGAAGGAAGCGGTCAAAAGCTGAATAACGAAATTTTACTGACAGTTCAGTTGATTTCAGCAGTGGAGGACCGTCATCTTTGGTCGGAACAGTACAAACGTGATATTTCGAACGTGTTTGAGATACAGGCGAGTGTATCTCAGCGAATAGCTGAAAGTATAAAGGCAATTGTCAGCCCGGAGGAACAGGATCGAATCGAGGCAATTCCTACCGAGAATATGGAAGCATATGATCTTTATCTAAAAGGAATGGAATTTCTGAACCTCGGGACAGATGCAGGACTTGATTCAGCATTGAAATACTATTCTCAGGCCATTAAACTGGACAATGACTTTGCTAACGCCTATGCTTATTCAGCAATCTGTTATTACTATAAGGACTTTCTCAGATCCAAAAAAACAAACCTAAATAAATTAGAAACCTATGCGGACAAGGCGATTTTGCTTAATGCGGAGTTGCCTGAAGCGCTCATCGCGAAAGGGATGTATTATATGCAGGTTTCCAGGTATGAGGAAGCTACTGAGTACTTTGAAAAAGTGTTGAAGTATAATCCGAATTCAGCCTGGACACACAACTTTCTCTCTGAAATTTATAACCTCTATTTACTAGACACAGAAAAATACCTGATCCACTCATTGTCTGCCCTGCAGTTGGATTTGGGAAGCACGGACTCTATCGAGCTAAGTAATACTTACCTGATTCTGGCGAATGCTTTTAGTCAATCAGGGATGATGGATAAGGCCAAAGAACACATTGAAATTTCACTCGATTATAATCCTGAAAATGTATTCTCTAATTATTTAGTCATCTTCATTGATCTGGCCAGGGGTCTGGACTTGCAAACTGCACGATCGCGAATGCTAAAAGTCTGGAATAAGGACACCACCCGGTTGGATGTTTTAAAGGAGCTTGCAAAGATCTGCTACGTGCAAAAGGATTTCGAAGCGTCAAATCGATATTTCAGTCGTTTTCTGAGCAAGAAGGCCAAGTATGGGTACAATATATTTCCAGCCGAGGATATTACGATGGCATATGTTTTTAGGGAATCTGGTAAGTACAAACAAGCGGATTCATTGCGAAATACTTTTGAAAAGTTCACACAGGCAGATGAAAGCATTTATCAACCGCTTCATTACACATTTTTACATCTCTACGACAGGAATGTAGATAAGGCTTTGGCTTCTTTCAAAGCATTTTCTGAAACAGATGATTATATGTACTGGATATTATTGATGTTTGACGGTGATCCGCTTTTTGAATCTGTAAAGAATAGCCGCGATTTCAAATCCACTTGGGAGGCAATGAATGCCAGATTTGAGAACCGTAAAAAGGAAAAAATCAAGAAGCTCAAGAAGATGGGATTGTGGTAATTCCTACTTCTCAAAAAAAGGAGAAATGGAATCTTTCATCCGTTCCGGCATTTTCACGGGTCTTCCGGTCTCCAAATTCATAAAAGCGAGCGTCGTTTCTCCCGAGTTAAGGAGCTTGCCGTCCTCATTGCTAATTTCGTAGAGAAAGGTCATTCGTGCCCGTGGCATTTCGGGGATGGTGAGTTTGATGGTAAGTAAGTCATCATATTTAGCCGGGCCATGATATTTGATGGACATATCAAGTACAGGCATACCCACACCGGTATCTTCCATCTCTTTATAAGGAAATCCTATTGCTCGAAATGATTCGACCCGAGCAATTTCATAATACCTTGGATAGTTGCCGTAGTAGGCAAATCCCATTTTATCGGTATCGGCGTATCTCACGCGGAGTTGTATTTCGTGCGTATACATTTATCGATAGATTCGTTCTCTGTTCAATGCTCGCTGAAATTTGCGGGCGTTCACATTATGCTCGCTCAGTGTGCGTGCAAAAACATGATATCCCGAGAAATCAGCTTTTGCACAGAAATATAGGTAATTATGATCTTCGAAATTCAAAACTGCATTTAAAGCAGGGATACCAGGTAAATTGATCGGACCAGGTGGTAATCCTCTGTACTTGTAGGTGTTGTAGGGAGAGTCAAATTCTTTGTCCTTGTTCAAAATTCTCCGAATACTGAAGTCACCAATTGCAAAAACCAAAGTGGGATCAGCCTGCAAGGGAATACCTCTTTTTAGCCGATTGATATACACTCCTGCAATGGATGGAGCTTCGTCCATTTTATTGGTTTCACCCTGCACAATGGAAGCCAGCGTAGCGACCTCTGTTTGACTCATGCCAAGATTTGCCGCTTTCTGTTTACGCTCATCCGTCCAGAAGCGATCGTATTCCATTTTCATGCGGTCCAGCAATCCTTGCGGTGTGATGGTCCAATACACTTCATAGGTATTCGGGATAAACATGCTGATGAAGGTTTCCTTTGTGAAACCATAATGTGCTGCAGTAGTATCTGCTAGCAGAATAGGAGCCAAATCCGCCGAATCAATCTCCAGGCTATGGGTTAGAATTTTTGGAAGCTGCTCCAGCAGGCGAGCATTCGAAAAAGTCAGTTGGATGGGTGTTTGTGAGCCTGACCTTAGCAAATTGATTAGTTCGATATTGGTCATGTCTCCCTTGATGAGGTACATCCCGTTTTTTACGTTCATATCCAGGTCTTTCAACTTAGCCAGAAAACTGAATGAAACCAGGTCATTCACAATACGTTCCTCAGCAAGCTTATTTTGAAGCTGCTTGAATGTAGTGCCTTTGGGGACAGCAAAATACCTGTCATCCTGCTCGATCAGCACATTTGGGGTATATAGAATCTGGTAAGTATAAAAGGCGAACGATGACAACATCATCGTGAAAACCACAAGAAAAATGGCGATGAAATATTTTTTACGCATGTATGCAAAAATAATGTTGGAATATGGACTATAGCAGATCTACTGGGAATGCTACAGCACCATAACGTCCATGATGAGAAATGGATATTTCTTTTTTAGATGGTTCGATAATTGGGAGGTTCAACTCGTCAGATCCAATGTGATAATCTAATCCCTGATCTCTGAAAAATTCAATAACCATGAACCGAATGCCCTCGCTCCAATCATCGTCAGAGTTTTCAAATATTTTGAATGTAATGTTTTCCAGCTCTCCACACATAGCCACGATGTACTCATCAGTTATTTTGATTTCACCTTTGATATCGTCCGATTCGAATATGATTTTTTCATCCGCTTCGAATACTTTTATTGGAATTTTCTTAGGAGCAAAATTCAGCGGCTCACGCTTGCACTTAAAAACGGCCTCTTTGGCAGACCAAAGAATCCAGAAAATATGAGGGTGCTCGATGGAAACATCATCGGGATTAGAAATGAGGTCGAGTGTTCGGCTATTGCGTTCCTTAAACGACGGATCTTTGATGTCTACTATGTCTATGCCCAGCATGAAACAAATTTAAGCAAGTGATCTTAGTCTAGCATGATAATACTGGAAACAGATACGTAGATGTTTGCTTGATCATCCAGGTAATATCTGTTGTAGTTGTAGCTGAAGATACTTTCCAGGCTAAGAATCATGGAAGGAAGCTTCTTTTGCAGGTTGGCTCCAATGGAGTACTCAATGTCGTGATTGTCTCTTCCTTGCACGTTAATAATGAAATAATCCTTATTGGCTTCAATACGCTGTATTAGAAATCCTAAGATTTGATCCTCACTTTTGATTCGGAGGCCGAATAAAGCGCTATTACCACCGGGCCCGATTCCCGCACCAACAATCTGTCCATCATTAGTGTAGCCTTGCTTATTTACATGGTGCAAATAAAAAGACGGTGTGGCTCTCCATAGATAGGTGTGGTTGATGGAAAGGTTGGAATGCTCATAGTTGATGATGACCTCTTTTCCTTTTTTGGTTGAAAATGCTTTCTCAAAACCGATGGTGTATGCTCTGCTGTGTTCTGGCTCCAGCAAAAATCGTGAGGCTGCTCCGGTAAAATCATTCTTTGCAAACTCTAGATAAGCCTTAAATCCAGACTTTGGAAGTTGCCATTCCAGAGAGATAGATGCCAATTGATCAAAAGTGTCATTCGTATTGATGCTATCTCCGCGCTCTCCTCCATCAAAAATATAGATTGGAGAGAAAAGGTCTTTGTTTTCAAAAAACTGGGTGTCTTTATAAAGCACCTTATTAAATCCTAGTGTTAACTCAGGAAGAAACTTTGGACTGTATCCAACAAATATCCCATTGAAAAAACGCTCATTGTTATTGGGGTTTGAGTCAAAGTAGTCTGACTCTGTAAGCAATCCGGCGATATAATTGAATTCCCATTTTCCTGTTTGTGCCTTTCTAATAGTTATATCGAAAGGCTCTGTTCCAATTCTCAGGTGTGGAAACCCGCCTGCCTGATGACTCAAAAGGATGGGATTGAACATGGATGGTCCTAGTGAATAGTTGATTGTGGAAACAGCAGTTTCCAGCACTCCAAAATCTATTTTTATCTCGCTCTGTCCAGGATGAACCCGCACAAACCCACCCGTACCATAGCGCTGAACCCAATCTATCTGCGCACCACCTCTTGCGAAGTGGTAGCGGAAAGCTGCATTTTCTTCTGTTAAGATATCAGCAGTTTCGAATGAACTATTTTGTGAATAATAAAATGCTGGATAGAACACATACGATATTTTTCCTTTCTTTCCTGCGATTCCTCCCTGCAGCTCAAGCGTCAGGCCCTTACCTTTCCAAATCGGCCCATCATTGTATCCTCTTGGGTAATGAGAGTTGAATGAAGTACCTATTCTAGGGTTTAGGATGGAAAAGTCCTCAAGAGGTGTTTTGACTGTTTTATGTAATGTTAAACTTGTTGAGTCCCGAATTTCACTCCACGGAAAGTAAGTTGTTCGGAAGTTAATTACCTCCTGACAAAAGCTCGTTGAATGTGCCAACAAACCGATAACGGCGATATAGATGAGCTTGACATTCATGGAAAACTATTGCTCTTCTTTCTGCAGTTTGCCGTCTCTCAGCTTCAGCAAGTGGTCAGACAAACCAAAATATCTATCATCATGCGTGATAACAATAAGGGTCTTTCCTTTTTCTTTTAAGAAAGGAATGATCTTGTTGTAAAAGATATCCTTGAAATAAGGATCCTGATTGGCAGCCCACTCATCAAAGAGGTAAATTTCCTTGTCTTCCAGAATAGAGCTAATGAGAGAAAGTCGCTTTTTCTGACCTTCTGATAGACTTTTTGTCGTGAAGCTGCGATTCTCGATTTTTACTTTTTTGGTGAGCTCCAACATATCAATGAGCTCTTGACCTTTTGCCTCCAAAAAATCAGGATCAATATGATCCAGCTCTTTGAACACATAGGAATCAGTGAAGACTGCTGAGTAGCGGCTTCTATAAAATGATAGGTTTTCATTCTCAACAGGAACCTCCCGGTATTCGATGGATCCTCCTTTAGCCTTATAAAGACCCAAAATAATTTTTGCTAAAGTGGTTTTCCCACTCCCATTTCCACCAACAATGAAAACAGATTCACCATTCATTATTTCCAGGTCAATAGGCCCCAGCTTGAAGTGTTCGTCTTCGTCGGCATGGTAATAGGTGTGTTCAACCTGATTTAGACGAACCAGCGGTTTGGAGCTATCCCACTTCTGGTTCATTATTTCCTCATCGTATTGGAATGAAGGCTCCAATGAAATACCCACTTGCTTGATGTGCTGAAACGAAGCTTCTATGTTTTTCAGGCTTCTTAAAAATCCAGTTGCGGAGGATAAAGGAGCCAATGTAAAAAGCACGAGCGTCAGATATTTACCAAAAAACTCAAGTGTTACGAATCCTGTTTGGAAAATAATGACAACCAAAGCTCCCATACCTAAAAGAAGTACCAGGTCGGTAGACCTGTTGAAAATTGCTGCAACCACACTCTCTTTCAGGTAATATTTCATCTGTGTCTTACTGGTAGGGATCACATGATCATCAATAAAGGATTTCGAAAAATTCTTATTCAATGACAACTCTTTGATACCAAGGATCAGTCCCTCAAAGTGAGTGAAGAGATTATTAAGGTGGCTTCTTGCACTGAACGCATATTTCCGAATCAATGGAAGCGCTACTTTACTGATCACTATAATGAGTGAAAACAAAAAGATTGTAGCGAGAGAAAGAATAGGAGAGTACCACACCATGTATCCAAGTATGCCAATCACTGTAGCTAAGCCAGTAGTTACTGCCGGCAGGGTTCTGATGTGTGTTGCTATTTTGTCAATATCACCACTAAGAATTGGAAGAAGATTGGTTTGGTTGAATTCGATCTCCTCATATGGTGCCTGAATAATTTTCCTGGACATCTCTATTCTGAGCTGATGAATGATGCGCTGCATGAGTTTAGATACGGCATAGGATGCAACAATCGAGAGGGCACCATAAGCGATCCAGAAAAGGCCGAATTCAATGAGGAAGGAGGTTAATTGAAAATTATCATCTTGAATGGCCTGGTGAATACTTTTAATTACCATGGTAGAGGTGAATCCAGTAAGAATACTGGCAATCAGCGCAATGGTAAAAAGCTTTAAAGAAGACTTGATTAAAATTCGGATTACTACCATGAAGTTTTTATTCAGCCGCGAAGCTAGCTAGATTTAGACCAATGATGAGTGAAGGCTCTACCTACCACAGTTCATCTAAATAGAATGTCTCAGAGTAAACTTTTCCTACTCTGCCATCATCTCCGGATTCACGAACAAACTCTACCAGTTCATCATTCCTCATGATGTCATAAACTATGTCCCAGTGAGTGTCTAATTGGTTGTATGGCTCTTTACCATTGTAAAGGTCAACTCTAAGCTCGATAGCCCCTTCTTCTACATATTTAGTGATGTCTACTTCTATATTAAAATCACCAGCCACTGTTTTGCTATCGTAGATAACAGAGTCATCTACATGCACGATCGCGCGATTATCAATTTGACGAAGCACTACTTTATATTGATCGGGTTGATTGCTGGCCTCAGCAGGAGCACTTTGAGTTTCTTCATTTGATTCCTGCTTGGATTCACTATTTGGAGATGTGCAACCAAAAGCAATTGCCAAATAAAAAATTGAGTGAAAAATGTATTTCATATTGATAACTTATTTGAATTCAGATCTCAGTAATGTCATTAATAATTGATCAGAACCTCAAAACTGATCAAGAAAATTTCCGCAAAGATAAGTAGCATTATGCTGGAACCAGCGTGATCTCAGATTCGCGATATACCTTTGCGCCGAAAATCAGAGACCAAGTCAATGAAAGAAGCAGTAGTCGCGTATTACGACAGTAGAAATCTAGGGGATGAGGTACAAACCATAGCTGCCCTAAATCTGATGAATAATGATAAAGCACTTATTCTGGATAGAGAGAAGCTAAACACATTCAAGTCAGACGAAAAAGTCAAGCTGCTTTGCAATGGATGGTTTATGCATGAGCCTGAAAACTGGCCTCCCTCTAAAGACATTGAACCCTACTTTACTTCTTTTCATGTTGCAAAGTTTAAAGAGGTAAGGCAGAAACTTATTACTCCAGAGCTTACTGATTACTACAAGCAGTTTGAGCCCATAGGCTGCAGAGATCATAATACGGTGGAGTTGTTTAAGTCCATTGGAGTTGATGCCTACTATTCAGGATGTGTTACTCTCACGCTACCGAAGCATGAAGGTGAAAGAAATGATAAGATTGTAGTCACTGATCTCTTTTACGATGGACTTTTAAGTGAAAAGTATGCAAAAAAAGTAGTGTACAAGCTGATTCCGAAAAAGTATCACCATCGCATCCAAATGATGACCCACACCCGGAAAAACAGAAATCTGTCTATAGATAAAAAAATTGAAGAAGCACAGGAATATCTGGACACCTATGCACAGGCAGGGTTAGTGATCACCTCAAGAATTCACTGTGCTTTGCCATGCCTTGCAATGGGCACACCGGTCATATTTTTTGATTTTGGCTATGCAAAAAAGTACGACAAGTATCGATTTGGAGGAATAAAAAACTTGTTCAATACGGTCAGGCCGAGATTGCCACTGCATGAAAACAGGAATATTGATAAGTTTTTTAAAATGCTAGGGGTACATCGATTGTTCTACCCATTTATTAAGACACTGGATATTGATTGGGAGAACCCACCTGAGAACCCTAAAGACTATCAGCCAATTGCCGAAGAGATCAAACGGAGGTTTAAGAAAAACTTTAGAAATTCCTAAATCAGATAGTTTAATAACCCGACAATAAGTGCAATTGAAATCGCCCCAACTAAAACTTTAAGTAGTAGGTGGAAGAGGTAATTGTCCGCCGTGGTTTTTGCGGTTAATGAATTCCAGAATTGAGATTTCTTATATTGTTGAATTTCCTCTTCAGTAAATGTCTCTTTCGGGAAATATTTCAGTTTGTTAATGATCTTATATAGGCCATAGTAATTTTTCCCTGGCGCATGAAGAATAGCAGGCCTACTACCTGTGATGGTGCTTTGAACTTTGCCATTTTCATCGATAAGATAGTCATGATCCTCCATGCCTGTTCTGCCAGCCATAACAGCAAAAATCTTTTGACCTGTGTCATGCTTAATGGCCGTCTTATGTTTAGAAACGTATTTTAATAGTAAGCTTTGATCGTCACCACCAACAACTTTTCTTAATAGCTCTTTTGCATATCCAGCTCTTCCTATCCATCCACCTGCATTTAGAAATCGATAAGGTCGTTTGCCTTTTGGAAATTTCAAATAGAATCGAATTTTTTTAAAAAAGGATGCTTCACAATTGAAATTCTGCTCGGCACCAAAAACCATGGGGTGGTCTAGTTTCTTAAACGTTTCTTGAATGTAAGATTCATTCTGTAGCAATACACTGTCGTAACCATCTGTGTAGAGAATAATCTCATCTTTATCCACAGTATCTAAATACTCGATTAGCCAATCTGTCTTGATATAGTGATCAATATATTCACGACCTTCTCCAATTAGCTCAACCTCAATTCCTTGTTTTCGAGCAGAAATCAAAAGTCTTTCGAGGTGGTGATTATGATGAGTTGCGACTGTAACTACCTTCATTCTAAGAGCTAAAAATTAGTGTCCCGCAAAGCTAATCATTGCTAATAAGGAAATAACATTTGGGTGTCATTTGGTAGCGTTTGTGTCAATTATCTGGTTAATTTGTGCCAGATTACAAGACCATGAGCAAAAAGCATTTCTTAACCTTTGCTACCAATTTCAAAAACGAAAATCCTTACCTGAAAGATTGGATCGACTATCATGTGAAGGTGGGAGTGGATCATTTCTATTTGTATGATCAGGATGGAAGTGAGGAAGCGAAAGAAATCTTAAAACCCTACGAAGAAAAGGGGATTGTAACGAGGCATCCATGGACACACCTCGATGGCACCAAATATGATGGAGCAACAAAATGGTACCAGCGCAATAAAAATCACATGGGGTTTGCTCACGCAGCTAAAACCTATCGAAAGGAATTTCAGT
The DNA here is from genome assembly GCF_965247405.1 of Ekhidna sp. Classification (GTDB taxonomy): domain Bacteria; phylum Bacteroidota; class Bacteroidia; order Cytophagales; family Cyclobacteriaceae; genus Ekhidna. The sequence goes on along the minus strand of NZ_OZ252014.1, from coordinate 1,582,200 downwards.
GGCTCATGAAAATCGATGTGGATGAATTTTTATTCCCACTCGATGAAAGTGATTCTCTTTTAACCTGGCTAAAGACAGTCGATACAAAAAAAATCAAGGGCATAAAAATTCCACGTATCAATTTCGGTAATAATGGCTTTGACAAAAAACCAGAAAAATCTGTTCTGGAGGCCTATACCAAAAGAGAAGAAAACTATTCAGATCATAAAGATTTAGGTAATGGCGATTTTCTGTCAAGGAATCGTTTTGCTTACAGCGCGCACTGGTGGCACTACAAGTGGTACAAGTTTGGTGATATGCTAACCGACACTGAAGAGATTGGTTGGAGAATCAATCACTATTATACTAAGTCCCTAGAGGAGTATCTCTCCCGCCAAAACGTGTCTGGTGGAAGACCGGTTGGAAGAGAGGGATTCGATGAGAAAAATCGTGGCTGCAACGACATTGAAGACACCAGCATGATTGATCTTCTGAAGCGAATTGGTTGGTAGGCATCTCCTTAAATTAAATTTGATACCAGGGTTTCTTTATTTTGAATGGCCTCATAGATGGCTTCTCTTCCATTAATGCTTTTTCATACTTATCTAAATGGGGATTAAGAAGCGGATCTTCTCCATTTAGTATCCCTTGTATAGTGTCTGAGGTAAAATGGATGAAGACCAGTTTATCCTTACCATCGAGTAAGAGTTCCCCGTTTTTTTGTGAACGTGGACTTCCCAAAATGTTCCAGTTAGCAACGTTGCACCCATGGTTTCTAATAATGCCAATATTTTCGAAAAGGATTGGAAGCATATTGAGATGAGACTGATCAACGTAATATCCCGCTTTTTTATTCACCTCACAAACGCTGTGGCATGTTTTGGCCCACCAGTTTAGTGCTGGTATCCCCTCTTTGTTGGCACCAACAAATCCTCCGTTGAAGAGACCATGAGTATTATTTCTCCCATATTCATTGTAATCTGTGGACGGGTCAGAGCACCGAAAGTGGGGACTGAGTAAAACGTCATTATTGTTCAGCATTTCAAAAAGAAAAGACGGGTCGTCAAAAAAGAATAAATCGCTATCGAGGTATAGAAGGTGATCGACTCCTTTTTCTAGGAGATTAGACATGAATACTGATTTTGTGGACCATCGATAGTGGTCCATATTTTTTTGGAAGTACTTGGTGTAAATTTTTTTGCCAAGTTCTGATTGAGTGATGAACTCATTAGAGTAGATGGATTGCCCTTCAAAGCTATTAGGCATTTCATTTTCAGAAACATCTACTATGAGGATATGCATCTGCATATTGGGAATGAAACGCAAAATTGATTTATGAAGCACTCGTGCAAAATGGAGATGGCTTTTTGTAATTATGGTACAAATAGCTTTCATAGCAAATGGATCATGGTGTAAAGATTTTGAAGACAAGTACTTTTGTGGCAAAAGTATGTATAGATGAAAACAGTACTTCCTAAAGGTTTATTTATTCTATTGCTCTCTTCTATTGTTCGGGGTTTGTCTGCGCAGGTGATTATTCCCGGTGACTATGCCAGAGAGTATTATGATCTACTTCTGTTTCAGGATACCTCTCTGAATCAACCTATTGTACAATACCCATCAATTGTAACGCAATACCATACTGATGGTGAGCCTTCCTGGAATATTTGGGGAGAGAATTTTAAACTCGATGATAAAAAAAGCAACTCATCTTTATACGTCGTAGATCCGGTTTTAAGAGTGAATTACAATTCACTAATCCCTATGAGCTATAATGACGGAGCACAGTGGAATGGACGAGGAGCAAATCTTTTTTTATCAGGAGGAGTAGCCGGAAGGGTAGGTATTTTGCAATATGCCTTTGTTCCAAATATTCAAGTTTCGCAAAATAAAGATTTCTTCATCCCCGAAACACCCTCCGGACGAAATGAGTATGCCTATCCGTTTGATAGTCGCATCGATTGGGTTCAAAAGTATGGAGCTGGCACATATACTCATTTTGACATGGGCCAGTCCGAGATACGGTTGATTTACAAAAATGCTACAATTGGTGTTTCGACCGAAAACTTCAGATGGGGTGTTACTCAGTTTAGTCCAATTCTGATGAGCTATAATGCTCCTGGGTTCCCACATATAGACATTGGAACGAATGTGCCCGTGGAAACTAAAATCGGAAGGCTGGAAGGACGAATATTTTGGGGACAACTTGTTGAGTCAGACTATTTTGACAGTGATCCTGATAATGAGACTGGATATATATCGGGCATGCATATCGGTTATCAACCTTCTTTTTTTCCTCAGCTTAATGTTGGCCTAAACCGTGTATTGAATACCAGATGGTCCGATGGGGACTTGTCCTTCAAAGATGCTTTTGCGTTATTTACCAAAACAAAGGGTAAGGGAGCCCAGAAGAACGATGAGTACGATCAAATGCTGTCTGTTTATTTTGATTTCGCATTCAGAGAAGTGGGTTTTAGAACATATCTTGAATTTGCAAGAAATGATTTTCCTGGTAGTGTGAGTGAACTTTTTCAAAACCCTGATCGATCCCGCGCATTCACATTGGGATTGATGAAAACATTTGAATTAGGTAATGAGAGACTTTTGAGTGTTCTGTTTGAGTCGACCACTTTGAGCACCAATCAATTGCAAAGATTAAACACTGGCAACCCAACATATTACGTTCATCCCTGGTCAGTAAGAGGCTTTACAAACCGTGGACAAATCATGGGTGCTGGAATCGGTCCAGGTTCGAACTCCAACTTTGTTCGTGTAGATCTGTATCAGCCAAAGGGTAAGTGGAGTCTAACGCTGACCAGGGTAAGATTCAATGATGATTATTTCGTAAGGGCATTTAATGGTCAAAGCGATTTTCCAACCGATTTCGAACGGACAATAAGACTGGACTATGTGGGCTTTTTCAACAAGCTCACAATCAATCCCAATTTTTCATATACCTACAGAAATAACTGGTATTATGTAGATGAAAATGAAGCGACTAATATAATGGCTGGGGTTAACCTTTCATATCGAATTGACTAAACGAATACAGCTTGGAAAGAAAGAGCGAGCATCTTTACGCTACTATTATTAATAAAAAAGAAGCCAGTCTTCTTGATGGTCTTTCAAGTAGTATTATCTCCTTTCAACCGAGTTCGGAGATACATGCTCTTTTATTAGGAGCATCAAGCACACAAGTCAAAGAACTAAACAACACGACAGAAGGTGTGACTTTCTATTCTTGTAAAGCGATTGTCCCCGTCTATATGTATTTGGTTTTGATGATAAGGCTACTTCTCTCATCAAACAGAGCGATTAAGGGAGTTTACAAAGCGTATTTTTCTCTTTTCTTGGTTCGGAGACAAAGGAAAGGGGTTATTCTCATTGATCCTGATTTAAGAATAAAAACATCAATAGGTGACGTCCTGGATCAACTCTCAACACATGATGTAGTTCTTTTTCCAAATGGGTTTCCCCTACATCCTAAAGAAACCGAGAATGGGTTTATTAAGAATTTTAAAAAGGGGTTTTATACCTCCTTATTAGTAGGGTTTTCTAAGGATGCTGATGATTTATTAAAATGGTGGGCGAAGGTTTGCTTTTATCGATGTAGAAATGACAAAAAAAGAAGTTTCTATTACGAGCAAACGTATTTGAATTTTCTACCAGTGATGTTTGAGAATGTAAAAGTTATGCCGCCTAAGTATCTAGTCATCACTAAAGATAATTTGGAGTACATTAAGGATACTGAAAAGGTTGTTATAGCGAAATCAACATCAATATGAATTTTGCTTTTTGCACGTGTGTGACAAGTGATTATCTGGGATTGGCTCAAGCGACCTTTCAATCTCTTAATGATACTTTTAAAGGAGAGGCCAGATACCTTTCCTTAGTAGTTGATGACAACTACACTGGTTCGAAATATGCTGGGTTCGAAATATTAGATTTAAATGAAATTGATCTCGATAGCTATGGTGAAGAATTGTTAAAAGTGAAAGAGGAAAGTCTCTCTTCCCGCTTTAGATGGATGCTAAAGCCAATACTTCTCCAACATTTATTAAAAAGATTTGAGGCTGTTTTTTGGGTCGACCCTGATCTGTACTTCTATAATGATATCTCACCTGTTACACAGAAGTTAGAATCCTTTGATGTTATATTAAGTCCACATTGGCGCTCATTTAATCCGTTTGTGAATCAAAATGCTTTCTTTAACTATTTCTACCATGGACTATACAATGGGGGGTTTATTGGAGTCAATAGAAATACAGTAGATCTGCTTGAAAACTGGCTTGAGATGATGCATTGGAGACTAGAAAACAACCGAGAGCTAGGCATTCTTGATGATCAAGGTTATTTAGGATTATTTCCGCTTATGACCGAAAAATCTTACATCATAAAAGACAGAGGCCACAATATCGCAGCATGGAACAAGCAAGAATGCAAACGAACCCTGGTAGATGGGCAGGTACTCATCAACAAGGAACATACTGTGAAATTCATTCACTTTGTCCCCGACACAATCAAGAATATCTTGAACGGGAAGGATAAATTATTACGTCCTCACTTGCGAAAATACCTGGAACATATGCTTGAAATAGAGCCCGGTATGTCTCAGCTAAGATCTTATGATGTAAATCTGATAAAGAGGAAAACAAGGAAGGCATTGCCCTTAAAGGCTACCACTTATCCTTAAAATATTTTAAGGCGACTGTATTATTTCTATCAGCGTTATTGCGATTCCAGTTGTTGATTTTAGCCAGACTTGTTGACTTGAAAAAACTTTGATTAACTGGTGAGGTATAACAATACCTTTTTAGCGGTAGAACGAACTTGTCAACTTTTGAATGAGCACTAATCCAAATGTCGTCAACAAATTTGATTTGTTCAGGAGCATCTGAATAGTCTTTGATGGTATCAAGATCAAAAAATTTAGGTTTTATCAGGTACCCTGAATAACCCTGAATGATGTCCGTTTTATATAAATCCTTAATCCGGGTGCCTTTTACAGGTGTTGGAGGGATTTTTAGCAGGTTGCTTCTTAGCGTAGTTGGTTTATCAATTAAGTCCTTTGGCACTCTCCATCCACTTGCGGCTAATATGCATTCAGGATGCTCTTTCTCCGTACGTTCAAATTCATTAACGTAGTTTGGAGGATACATTTTGTCATCATCCACTACCAGGATCAACTGATCCTGTGTTGCACTATCAAGCGTAGGAATGAATTTGGTTGCTGGTCCGTAATCTTGATCAACCCTTACGATTTCAACAGCCATCAATTCTGTAAGCCACGTTGGAATTATGTATTCCTTGTTATTTCGAAATGATTTGAAGGGAATATTGATACAGATTTTTTGAGGAAGTCTCCGTTGGTGTAGAAGGCATTTAATAGTGGGTTGAATATGGTCAATTCTTTCTGGAATTGTCGTCAGGGAAAGAATAATTTCAGATCGATCGTTGGACTTACTCCAGGCTTCATCAAGGTTTTTGAGTGATTTTCGTCTGATTACGACGAAATGTGCAAAATCCCTAATGAGATTTTTGCCAGACAAATGGTTGTAAACCATGATGCCCAGTACGGAAAGAATAAAAACGGAGATTAGGTATATCAATTCCTGGTATAAAAATTAGTACGCGAAGTTGCTAATACTTCAGCTAAGGTTAAAGCTTTAATTGCAATTATATGTCAATGCAATCATAGAAATCCCCTCAATTCCCTTTGATTTTATTTAAGAGGACATCTAAAAACCTAAAAAAGTTGAAGTAATAAAATGTAAGCCAACCCGGCTCCAGTGGTAGGTAACGAGGAAATCTGTTTCTCACACTTACAAACGATGTGGGAGAGCTTGAGCTAATATCCACCTCATCATTGGTTAAATCCAGTTTTTCAGCATACGGCCTACTCACAAGAAGCGAGGACAAAACTGATTGGTCCCCTCTATGATTGGATCGATTTGCATTTTTGGGCAATACACATTCTTCTATCAAGCAGAGCGATTCCCACTCAGCAACAAGTGATAGAGCATTCCTGTTTTTAGCTGAAAATGCACATGTGTTACCTGCTCTGTTCCTGGACTGATACTTTGATTGTGGAACTCCAATGAATTCCATTGTCTCTTTCATCGTCCAATCAGTCAGCCTTCCTGATCCTGCAAAAGGAAGATAGGTTCCTTTTTGCTGAATGGTCTTCCATAACGGCTTCAAATTTTTGAGGATTTGATTGGCACTATCCATCCAGAAAATATTACCATCGGTTTCCTTTATCAATTCATGAATAATGATGGGCTTCCATGCCCACGTCATGTAATTTGGTCTGACGAACTCCGGGTATTTATTAAAATCGAAAATCCGATACTCTACATGTTCAAAGAGATTGCCAGACTTATTCTTAATTTCCTCTGCCTGCTCTTTTTCCAAACCCAGATCATAAAATATGACGGTGCTGTTTTTATATTCTTTGGCTTTGTTGAAACTATAGGCTAACTGACAGAAGCTTTTATAAAATTTAGCGTTGGCTGCAGATGCGATATAGTTGTTGCTATTCATTAAGCAGTTTCTTGCCTGGTGATTTTACCATCCCTCAGTTTAAGTACACGGTCAGCCATAGTGAAGTACTTTTCATCGTGAGTGATCACGATCAGGGTCTTATTCATACCCTGAAGCATAGGAAGTACCTCTTTATAGAATACCTCTTTAAACTGCGGGTCTTGATTAGCGGCCCATTCATCAAAAAGATAAATGTCTTTGTTTTCCAAAATTGAAATGATCAGCGCCAGTCTTTTTTTCTGTCCCTCAGAAAGATTCTTTGTGGTAAATCGATTGTTTTTGATTTTCACTTTATGATGTAACTCAAACATTTTGAGCAATTGCTCACCGAATTTTTCCAGGTGGGCTTTGTCTACATTGAGGAATTCTTCAAATAAGTACGAGTCAACGAATACGGCGGAAAAACAGGAACGATATGTAGAAATATTATTCGAAGTGATTTCCTGGCCCTTGTAAAAGAGTTTACCAGAAATGGGTTCGTACAGACCTAAAAGCAATTTAGCCAAAGTGGTTTTCCCACTGCCATTACCTCCTACAATGAAAAGCATTTCTTTATTTTCGATGGTAAGGTCTATTGGACCCATGGCAAAATGTTGATCAACATCATTGTGATAATAACTATGCTCTAATTGCTCAATACGTATCAGCGCACTTTTGTCTGTAGAATTGTTCAGCGGCTCCAGTCCACTGTTTTCACTATTACTTAGGAGCGTTAATCCCATCTGATCAATATGCTTCATAGATACTTCAATCCGTTTCAGGCTAGCAAAAAAGCCTGAAGCTGTAGACAGTGGTGCCAACGTGAATAAAACCAATGTTAGGTAGTGGCCGAAAAACTCCAGGGTTACAATTTGGGAGAAGAAGACAACCAAAATCAAAACTGCCATTCCAAGCAATAGAATCATATCTGTAGCCCGGTTCATAATTGATGATGCGATACTCTCCTTCAGATACCCGTCGTTTTGCTTGTTACTTGTAGGGATGATAAAATCATTAATGAATTTACGTTGCGATTGCTTGTTCAGTACTAACTCCTTGATGCCAAAAACCAGCGCATGAAAATGATCGAATAGATGCGTGAGTTGCGTTCTTCCATAGTCAGCATACTTACGAACATAAGGAAGCATCACTTTAGTGAACAGGAAGACAAAAAAGAAAATAAGAACGGTCGCTCCCGAGAGAAATGGAGAGTACCATACCATGTAAGCAAGTATACCAATCACAGATGCCAGACCAGTGGTGACGTTAGGTAGCCGCTCAATGGCGTACGCAATGGTCTTGATATCCTCTGTCAATACAGGAAGCATTTTTTTCTGATTGTGCTCCATCGTTTCAAAACTGGCACGAAGAAAACTATTCGAAAGCTTGACTCTTAAATCATGAATGATTCTCTGAGTAAGCTTTGAAACTGCATATGATGACGTTATAGACAATATACCGTAGAGTAACCAGAAGATTCCAAACGATCGTATAAATATTTCTGGGATGAATTCATCAGCCTGAATTGCTTCATGAATGGTCTTGATGACCAGTGTAGAAAATACCCCCGTGAGAACGCTGGTAAATGCTGCAATAAGAAAAAGCTTTTTGGAGGCTGATATAAGGAGCTTTATGACTCGCATCTATAAATTTTTCTTTGAGTTTATTGTGGTGGTTGAAGCCATGGTGGATGCAAAGTTACTTTTCATAGGCCGACTTATCAGGGTAGGTGCGTTGCAAGAATCTCTGTACAATTTCAACAACCTCTTGGTTCGGATTTTTTCCCTGATCGTCATTTAGACAATAAAATTTTGGCTGCTTCTTTTCAAGCCATTTGAAGGCTCTTTGTTGTTTTTTCAGATTGTTTGTGATTTTGTGGAAAGAATGAATTTTAAGTAATTCAGGTAGTTTAATTGCTCTACAATGCCTGGATTGATGTTTAAGTGTATACCAGCGATATAACTTATAGGTCATTACATCTGTGCCCTCACGAAATTTGTGTGACTTGATCTCATCAATCAATTTCGGCTGCATATCCTGCATGCCTTGCCACCATTCTTTTCGTATCAATAGAGGTGAATGTTCAATTAGACCCAAACCAACAATGTCATTTTTTTTGTTGTAAATCCTCCAGCCAAGATTTTCACCGAACAACGTTCCGTGAATCAGTACCTTTCCATCATTTGTGTAGAAATCTTTCGGAAATACCTCATTACCAAAAAGAAAGTCGTCGTTGAGATAAATGAAATCATCAGAGAGGCCTGGGATTTTATGAATATAACTTTCGATTACATTATAATTAAAAGTCGGCACATCCTGTTCATCAAAGACCTCATCATGGTGAACCACAGAGATTTTTGGATGATCAACATTGAGCCAATCCGGTTTCTGAGGGCGGCAGGTAAAAATGTAAATGTGGTTAATCCACGGAGCAAATTTTTCTACCGAACGCAAACTGTATTTCATTAAATGGAAGAGATCACGATATCGTTCAGGGTTGAGATCCAGCGGCTTTTCAGAGTATTTATTCACTAGTTTCTGATACTCCAGATCATTCCCATCCACCCATGTGTAAACCAAATCGATTGGCTTATTTATCTCTTGTTTACTCAATGATTCAATTAGTTTGACCGAATTACCTTTTTTTGCGTCATGATACGCCTCATCCAATATCTCAAACGCGTTGCAAATGTAGTTTTATTCGCTTTGCCCGGTCAATACCGTCAGCGAAAGCTTGCGATTTTGGAGGAAATGTTTCGAAAATCCATCAGCGTCCTCAAAGAATCAGGAGAACCTTACTGGCTGGATTTTGGAACGTTGCTTGGCTATCACAGAACTGGAGGAATTATTCCGCATGACATTGATATTGATGTAGCCATGATGGAAAGTGCCTATGAGTCGGTAAAGAAATTGAAGGATAAAATGCCCAAAGGTTTGCATTTTTACGACACTTCAGCAAATCATGAAGGGCCAAAGGTTTACTTCTCTTACAAAGGCTATGATTTTGATATCTTCTTTTACGAAGATAAAGGAGATTCTGTCCGCACCTTTGTAGAGGCTAACTACCCGAATGAGCGTCAGCATATTTCTAAAAAACTGATCTTTCCGTTAAAAGAAGACTCTTTCCTTGGAGAAAGGGTAACTGTTCCAAATGATACTTTGGGTTATCTGGAACTTATGTACGGTTATCTAGGCACTGGCGGTTCGAGAGATCAAAAAACAGGATTATGGCATCCACCAAAATCTTAGTCTAATCTTGGAAGAATTTTCTCTTTGGCCCGCTCAAGGTGATCCTGATTGTCAATCTCGCACCAGACCAGGTCATCAAGCTTTAGTACATCTACTCTATGGTCGCCTGATAGCTGAGCAATAGCTATTTCATAATCTTTTTTGATGGCATCAGTGGCTTCTTTATGGTGTCCCTTCAATTTCTCAAGCAGTTCCATGGAGATTTTCCATATCCCAACAAGCTCAGCATCCACAGAACCCAACTCCTCTTTCTTCTTAGAAAGACTTTTTAATTTTCCATCCGCCACTTCTACATAAACCTCATCATTGGATTGCGTAAACCCACTGCATAGAATGACGTCTTTTTCTTCAGCTTCAATCAAACTTTTTATTGCGTCAGAATGGTAAAGAAGGTCGGACTCCAACAAAAGAAAGTCTCCTTTTATCAAATCTGAACCGTAGATCAATGTATGGAAACTGCCAGTCGTAGCATAATCAGGACTTAAAAAAGTAGTTAGCCCGTGTTCATTAGCAAACTTCTCATAATGCTCATGAAGGTGTCCCGTTCCAATGATCACATTTTTGATCCCGTTTTCCTTCAAAAGTCTGACTGATCGTTCGATTAACCGTTCTTCCCCTACAGGCATAAATCCTTTCGGAATGTCAAAGGTGTATGGTTGAAGCCTGGTTCCTCTTCCGGCGGCTAATATTACAGCGGTTTCAATCGTTTGCGTCATCTCTTAGAAAATAAGGAGGAGATTCCCTCGGTTTCCAATTACTTTTGCGCGAAGATAGAATATTCTAAATCGCAATGGGCGGGCATAAATTCATAAATAAAAATATTCTGTTTAGGGGTAAATGAATTTATACACACCTATTACAAAATTTTCATAGTTAAATGAAGAAAGTATACGTAGGAATGGGGACTGACCTCATCCATCATGGCCACATAAATATTATCGAAGTAGCTCGTGAACTCGGAGAAGTGACTGTAGGTCTCCTCTCAGATAAAGCGGTTAGCAAATACAGTCGTACACCGTTTTTATCTTACGATGAGCGGAAAAAAATCCTCGAAAACCTAAAGGGTGTCAAGGAAGTAATTCTACAAGAGGATTTGGATTATGAAAAAAACCTTCGAGAACTGAAGCCTGATTATGTGGTTCACGGTACTGACTGGAAAACCGGACCTCAAAAGCATATTCGGGACAAGGTGATTAAACTTCTGGAAGAGTGGGGCGGAGAGCTGGTAGAGCCGGAATACACTTCAGGTATCTCTTCCACAGGACTAAGGCAGGCAATGAAGGAAGTGGGTACCACGCCGGACATCCGAAGAAGAATGTTGAGAAGGCTACTCGATTCAAAGGATATCGTTCGAGTACTTGAAGCACATAATGGAATCTCTGCTTTGATTGTTGAAGAAACCAAAGTGGATGCAGGTAATGAGTCTCGTGAGTTTGATGCGATGTGGGTTAGCTCACTAACGGATTCTACTGCAAAAGGAAAACCTGATACAGAATATGTAGACAGGACATCCAGGTTCAATACCATCAATGATATCCTGGATGTAACTACCAAGCCGATCATCCTGGATGGAGATACGGGTGGTGTTACAGAACACTTCGCAATGCTGGTAAAAAACCTGGAGCGGTTAGGGGTCTCAGCAGTAATCATTGAGGATAAGGTTGGCCTAAAACGAAATTCACTTTTCGGAACGGAGGTAAAGCAAGAATTGGATACGATTGAAGGCTTTTGCGAGAAGATAAATACCGGGAAGAAATCTCAGGTTACAGAGGACTTTATGATCATCGCCCGTTTGGAGAGCTTGATCGCTGAGCACGGTATGGAAGATGCACTGAAGAGAGCCAAAGCTTACATCGAGGCTGGGGCAGATGCAATCATGATCCATAGTCGTCATAAAGATGGTTCTGAGATCATGGAATTTATGAAGCATTATCAAGATTTTGAATACAAAGTTCCGGTTGTCTCAGTACCTTCTTCATACAACCAGTTTACAGAGGATGAACTAAAAGAAGCCGGATTCAGTATTGTGATATATGCGAATCATTTGCTTAGAGCAGCATTTCCTGCGATGAAGAAAACAGCAGAATCGATTTTGGAAAACAAGCGCTCAAAAGAGGCAGATGAATATTGCATGTCGATCAAAGAAATCCTGACAATACTACCTAACTAATGCTTAATCCACAGAAATTTTTAAAATCAATCCGATCTCAAGGTATTGAGTTTTCAGCTGGGGTTCCTGACTCGTTGCTCAAAGATTTTTGTTCCGTAATGACCGATGAAGGATCGGATATTATTGCAGCGAATGAAGGAGGAGCGATTGCTTTAGCGATGGGGCATCATTTGGCGACTGGTAAGATTCCACTGGTTTACATGCAAAATTCCGGTTTTGGAAACTGTGTAAACCCGGTTACTTCTCTGGCAGATAGTGACGTATATTCCATTCCAATGCTTTTGATGATTGGGTGGAGAGGCGAGCCTGGAGTAAAGGATGAGCCTCAGCATGTAAAGCAAGGGAGAATTTCTGAGGAGTTGCTTCAGGCAATGGAAATTCCATACGCCATTCTTTCTGAGGAGGAAAAAGAAGCAGAAAAGCAACTGGCAGATGCGGTAAAGACCATGGTAGAAACAAATGCTCCATTTGCCCTATTGGTAAGAAAAGGAACGTTTGAGAAATACAAGCTTCAAACGAAAGTTGAGAATCCGTACACAATTAATCGTGAGGATGTGATTGAGTGGATGTTGAAAGAAATGGAGGAGGAGGCAGTAATTGTTTCTACCACCGGAAAATCTTCCCGAGAAGTGTTTGAGATCAGAGCACGAAACAACATGGGGCATGGAAAGGACTTCTTAACAGTTGGTGGAATGGGACACGCTTCGCAGATTGCCTTAGGAATTGCTTTGGGTAAAAAGAATCGACCGGTTTATTGCCTGGATGGTGATGGAGCTATGATTATGCACATGGGAGCGGGTGCAATTGTTGGTAACCAACAAGTAAGCAATTACAAACATATTCTAATCAATAATGGGTGCCACGAATCAGTAGGGGGTCAGGCTACAGTCGGGTTTGCGATAGACCTTCAGAAAATCGCTGAGTCATCAGGTTACAAGCAAACCTGGTTAGTAGAGAAGATGGATGACTTACCAGCTGTTTGGAATGAATTTCAAGAAGCAGAAGGGCCGATTATGCTTGAAGTAAGAACCACAGAAGCCTCACGAGCTGACTTGGGCAGACCTACAACCACACCGGTTCAAAATAAGGAAGCTTTCATGAACAACTTGAAAGACTAACAAACATATTAATCCCCTTTGGAGCCGGGCCAACGTTCGGGGGTTAGGGGGCGGATTACTATCGTCATTAATTTTACTTTAAATGAAAAACGATCCAGAAAGAAAAATCTTACTAAACCCAGGTCCAGCTACCACTTCACAGCGAGTCAAGGAAGCACAGTTGGTTTCAGATATCTGTCCAAGAGAAAAAGAGTTTGGACAGGTCATGCACGACATCTGTGATGGCATTCTTAAAGTAGGCCGTGCGCAGGAGACACACCGAGTAGCACTCTTTGGAGCTAGTGGAACAGGTGCTATGGAGGCGTGTATGGTTTCAGCCATTGGGAAAGGTGATCATGTGTTGATCATCACTAATGGAGCTTATGGTATCCGAATCAAAGCTATTTGTGATGGATATGGCCTAAAAAACACTGGAATGTTTGAGTTTGGGGATTACCCTGATCCAGCTAAAATCAAAGAGGCACTCGCTTCAGGAAGGTATACCCACCTGGCAATGGTGCATCATGAGACCTCCACCGGAATGATGGATCCTCTGGAGGAGGTTGCGGAGATTTGTAAAGAAACAGGTGTTAAGTACATTGTAGATGCTATGAGCACCTTTGGTGCTTATCCAATGAATCTGGCTGAGCTTGAAATTGATTATTTATTCTCAAGCTCAAATAAGTGTATTCACGGGATGGCGGGGCTTTCATTTGTGGTTTTCCATAAAGACCGAACGGAAGATTTAAAAAGCAATGGAACAGGTTTCTACTTTGATGTGTACAAGCAGTGGGATAACCTTCAGAAAAAAGATCAGTTGCGATTTACCCCTCCGGTGCAAACGAGTTATGCTTTTCTTGAGGCAATCAAAGAGCATGAGGAGGAAGGCTTGGAAAATCGCTGGAAGCGCTACCAGGCTAACTGGCAGAAGCTCTATGATGGATTTACCGAGCTTGGTTTCACTCCATTCTTACCTTTGGAGCAGGAGTCAAAAATCTTGCTCGCATTGAACCTGGATAAGCCTGGTTTAGACTTCAATGATTTTCATGACTATCTCTACGAGCACGGTATCACTATTTACCCTGGAGTTATACCTGAAAGTAAAACATTTCGTATAGCCGTGATAGGAGATTTGTATGAGAAGGACATGGATTACGTGATGGAGAAGGTGAAGGCTTACTTTAAGTAAACTTCATTTACCTCCTTCGATACCTCGGTCCAATCATATTTTTTAACCTCTTCTAGTCCATGCTTAGAAAGCATCTCACGCTTTTTGGATGGAATGAGGTTTTCGATGCAAGCCACGAACTCTCTCAAATCACCCGGCTCAGCAAATCCTGCAGCCATTTCGGGTGTGATAACGTTTTTGTAGCCAGCATTTGCATAACCAGCGATCGGTGTGCCCACAGCCATGGACTCAAGCAACACAATCCCAAAACTCTCTCCATAAAGTGCAGGAGCCAGATAAATGTCTGACTCCATGAGTAATCGATATTTTTCTGCTTCACTTACGAACCCCAGCAGCTCCACATCAACCAGTGAATGGTCTTTGATATATTGCTCCACTTCAGCTCTGCCATCGCCATCTCCAGCTATTAATAGTCTCATTTGAGGATAGCGCTCCTTTAGTTGATGAAAAGCCTGTAATGCATGCATAACCCCTTTACGTGGTTCTAGCCGGCCCATGAAAAACATCTGAAAATAATCATCACTCCTTTTGGACTTCTTAGGAGCGATTTTTTCTATCTCTTCCAAATCAATTCCATTCGGGATAATATGAATTTTTCTTTTCGAAAAGCGAGAAATAAACTGCGACTGGCTTTTCGAAACGCTAATAATCTGGTCCAGAAACTTAAACACCCCCTTGGCCACTGTAGGCATAATCCAGTCTCCTACGAAGCGACTTTTAGGCGTATCATGAAAGGTGGCAATCTGCTTGGTTTTCGAGTGTTTTAATACCTGAAATGGTAGAAAAGGATTCCAGATGGTGTGATAATGTATGATATCAAAAGACTCACCATTCAAAAAATTCTTTAAAGCCTGCTTCTCTTCACCCAGCGCAACATTCACATCAATCTTCGTACCCCCTACATTTACGGATCTGTTTCGACCAAAAAAGTGAACATTTTTCTCGTCTACCAAATTGGCATTAATATTGGGTGCAATGATTTTAACATGATGACCTATCATTGTAAGATGCTTGGACAAACTCACAATGTGAGACTTAACACCACCAGGGCGTGAAAAATCATATGGACATACCAGTGCAATCTTCATTTAAATCGATTTTTCGGATATGGAAAGTGGCAGTGCTTTGGATACTGATGATCCTGGCCGGTTTCCAAATTCAAGCTCAAAATAAATCATATCCATTCAAACCAGGCGAGAAACTAACCTATAACATGAAGTTTGGTTGGTTTAATATTGGTGAGGCAGTGGTGTGGTTGGATCCGGAATTCCATTACCCTAACGGTAAATCAAAACCACATTATCGGGTTCAGTTTACTGTTACAACAGCCAGTTGGTTCAAGGTTTTTTCGAGGTTGCGGGTTTGTATGGAATCATTGGTTGAAGCAAGAGAACTTCAACCGTTAAGATCAGATCGAGATATGGAGGGAAAAGGCATGATCGACATTAGACATGATTATTTTTCTTATGCGGATTCCGTCTCAGTTAAAGCATACATAGAAGATATTGATGAATGGAGATATCATAGATTCCCGAATGGGAACGTGCCTATACGAGATGCTTTAAGTACTTACATGTGGTTGAGAAGCCGTGATAAGTCTCAATTTGCTAGAACAGTGGAGGTTCGTACCTTTTTCTCAAACGATTTGTATGAATTTAAAATGCTGCCAGGCCAAAGTACGACTCATAAATATGACAGTCGGAAAGTTCGAGCGCTTGAATTTGGATTGGTTTTTCCTGAGGGGGAATATTTCGACAAGGGCAAAACCGGTCGTGTGGTCATGAGTGATGACCGAAATAGATTTCCTCTTAGATTTGAAATAGATATGACAGTTGGGTCGTTTGTTTTCGAGTTGGATGAAGTGGAGTATATGGATTAGCATCCTTTACCTTTGCACCACAAAAAACTTCATTGGCTAAATCAAATATTTTATTGGGTTCGCAAGCCTTTATGAAAAGGCTTGAGGAAGTTGCTTCTACTGCAAAAGAATCCTTTTATGCTCAGGCAATGACTTTCGAAGGAGACGCGGCAGGAAAGTGGCTGATTGAGGTAATGAAATCAAGTCCGGCTCGAAAGAAAAAGTTATTGATTGATAGCTACTCCAAGCTCGTAATCAATGACCATTTTATTCCATCCCTCAAATATCTTCAGGATAGGGATTTTCGAAATGAAGTAAAAGAAACTAATAAACTCATTAAAGAAGCTCAGAAAAACAGGATTGAAGTAAAATTTACAAATCCGATAGGTTTTTTGGCCTTAAAATACCCATTGAGAAACCACAAAAAAATGGTCACCATTGATGGTAAAACAAGCTTTTTGGGTGGCATCAACTTCAGTGATCACAACTTTGCCTGGCATGACATGATGGTGGAAGTATCTGACAAAAAGCTAGGCAAAACTTTGATCGATGACTTTGAGATGACATGGAAAAATCGCAATCAATCAAAAACTATCCATACGGATCAGGGTCAATTATATCTTTTTAATGGATCCAAAAGTGAGGCTCTCTATGAGGATTTTTTTGATCATATCAGGCAGGCGAGAAAGAACGTACAGGTGATCTCACCATATATTTCTGAGCCATTATTAGGGGTCTTACGCTCCCAGGCTGACAAGGAAATAGAGATCACTATTATTTCTCCACAGGAGAACAATAAATCGATCTTTAAGAACATCATTTTATCAGAACAGGAGAAGGGCTATTTCAATTTGAAGGAGTATCCTGGTATGTCACATATGAAAGCCATTCTGATTGATGATGAAAAATTGATATTTGGGAGTAGTAATTATGACTTGGTGAGCTACTACTTTGAGCAGGAGGTGGTCTTTGTGACAGAAGACAAGGAACTGATCAAAGATTTCAAGCAAAAAGTGTTGGTGGATGTTGGTGAATTTATTGCAGAGTCTGTTTCAGCCTTCGGGAAACGAAAGGCTGATTTTTTGATGGGAATGCTCAATATGGTAGGTGGATTTATGTCAAGAACTTTTTTACGTCCCCATTAGTTAAATTTGCGGTTGATTATGAAGGACTTAGATTTTATACGAAGCGAAGAGAAAGAACCTCACTTTCAGCGAAGAAAAGTGATTATGGAGGAGCATCCTGAGGTGAAAAAGCTATTTGGGAACGATCCTTCATTGATTTTTAAGACATTATTTGTGGCTGCCCTACAACTTGCTATTCCCATCTTTTTCCTTCCGGAGAATCCGTGGTTATTTGGCTTGTTGGTATTACTGGTTGGTACGACACTTACCCACATCATCGTGCTAGCCGTACATGAGATCACTCACGATCTAGCTTTCAAAAAGAAAGTTTTGAATAATTGGCTGGCGATTGTGGTAAACTTCCCGTTGGTAGTGCCATTTGCCATGGCTTTTAAGGCCTACCATGCAAAACATCACTGGCACCAGGGCAAAGAAGGAGTTGATACGGATTTGGCAGTTTCATGGGAGGCCAGGTTCTTTAGAGGCCCGATTGGAAAGTTCATTTGGTTGATCATTCAAATTCCGATTTATGCCATCCGGCCTTTATTTGTTCACCCAATGGTCCCTGATAAGTGGCAGATCATTAATGCCATCGTGCAGGTTTCGGCAATGGTTGGATTCTACTTCCTGGCGGGATGGGAAGGATTGCTTTATTTAGGGCTTTCCACAGCATTAGCAACCGGCTTACATCCCATTTCAGGACACTTTGTGGCGGAACATTTTGTGTATAAAGAAGGACAAGAAACATACTCTTATTACGGCTGGTGGAACAAACTCATTTGGAATGTGGGCTATCACAATGAACACCATGATTTTCCAACCATACCAGGATCCAAGTTGCCTGAACTAAAGAAGATTGCCTCAGAACATTATGATGACCTGTATGCTCATAAAAGCTATTCGAAGGTTATCTGGCAATTCTTGTTTGACAACAAGATTTCTCTATTCTCACGAGTGAAGCGAAACAAATAATCAATGCTCAATTACTTTAAGAGGAGGTATCAAAACCACCTGGATAAGGTATTATCCACTATTAAGTTAATTGATGTAGAAGAGCGCTATGACCTTCATTTTAGTCGCTTCTATGGGCTGTATTTTGCTAATGCGGCAAAATGGTTAAAGATGACACCTACTCAGGTTTCTATCATCAGTTTGGTGATCGGAGTAGTGGGAGGAGCGTTATTCTATTATCAAGACACTACATGGATTGTTGCTCTAGGTGCGCTTTTAGTGACCTGGGCTGGTATTTTGGATAGTGCTGATGGTCAGTTAGCCAGAATGACCGGTCAATCGTCAGAGCTTGGACGCCAGATTGATGGACTGATTGATAACCTGGTCTTTATCTCTTGCTACATAGGAGGCACCTTGTATCTCATACCTATTCATGGATATTGGATACTGCTCTTAATGGTGGCTGCAGGCTTAGCACACAGCTATAAGGCGGGACTTTATGAATTTTATAAATCTGAATACATTTATCTGGTAGGGAAGTCTCAGGCTGGCTATATCCCTTTAACGAAGGATGAAATCAAGCCAACAGGAGACAAGTGGCATCACAAGATCATGCATTACATCAATCTCGACTATACAGGTAAGCAAATAGGCTCAACTACTCGTTCTGCTGATGAACGTAGAAAGATGCGTGAGCTTGCTGAGAACAACCCTCAGGAGTTTGACCCGCTATATAAGAAATGGAACTTTAAGATGCTATTTTGGTGGGCATGGCTTGGTGGAAGCAATACCCACCGCAATGCGATGGTTATTTCTGCACTATTTGGAATGTTCGATATTTACCTGGCAGCTAGCCTGATTTGGACATTAGGCTACCTACCTCTAAACATCATGCAGAGGAAATACGATCAAAAATTATTGAAGGAGTTAACCAACTAGATTAGGCAGTTTTTTGCAAAACTACGTCGATTGAATCCTGTACAGTATTCATCTCACCAATCACATCGTCATCGATCATGATGTCGAATTTATCTTCAATATCTAGTACGATATCAACAATGTGTGCAGAATTAATCATTAGATCATTGATTAGGTGCTTATCTTCAGACACCTCGTTAGCCATTACATCTTCAGGTAGGTAAGGCTTTATGATGTTGATCAGGTCGGTTTTTACAGTTTCTCTAGTCATCATTCTTTGTATTTCCTTAAAACGAGCGCGCAATTTAAATCACCAAAGCCAAAATTAGCCTTGATAATAGTGTTTACTTCCTTGTCTTGGCAACTCGTTGGGATACAACCCCCAAAAATTTCTGAAGAAATTTCAGGATGAATGTTTTCAACGTTCAAATTCGCGTGTACAAAGTCTTTATGCAGCTGTAAAACGCTGGCAACCAACTCCACAGACCCAGCTCCTGCCACTGCATGTCCAATCATGGATTTTGGGGTGTTAATCATAGGGAAATCTTCACCGGATCGTCCTAGTGCACCGACCCAGTTTCTTATTTCAGCAGGATCACCCTTCGTGGAAGTAAGGTGTCCATTGATCAAATCAATTTCTTTCGGATCGATTCCTGAAACCTTGACTGCCCTTTTAATGCAATCTTGCACAGCTTCCGGGTTTGCTGCTGTCATCGTTCCGCCACTTCGCTGACCGCCGGAATTTACATGCCCTCCTAATATTTCTCCGTAAATTTTTGCCCCTCGTTCTTTGGCGCTTTCTAATGTTTCCAATACCAATGCTCCAGATCCGCCGGAAGGGACAAACCCAGTCGAAGAGTCACTCATTGGTCGTGAGCCAAACTCCGGGTTGCCATTTGAATCCGAACATAGCACACGCATAGCATCAAATGCGGCCCAGATATATCTCCCATCCCCTTCTGTACTTCCACAAATCATGCGATCAGCCTTTCCCTGCGAAAGGTGTTCATATCCCATTAGTACGGCTTCTGAACCTGTGATACATGCCGAGGAATTTGATTGGATTCTATTTCCTAAACCTAAAATATTGTTGAGATAAGCAGCAGCACCGCTATTCATGCATTCGGAAATGGTACGAGATCCAAGTTTTCTACTTTCCCCATTATCAATTGGATAAGCAGGAAAATCCCGATTGATGAAGCTATCGAAACTGAGGTCACCAGCTCCAAAGATCATTCCTGAGTTGTAGTCTGTATTATCGGTATTTGGCTCCAGACCGGCATCTTTCCAGGCTTCTACGCCTGATAACATTGCGTAGAGGATGCCCTTGTTGGTTATTTTTTCGGCCAGTAATCTCGGTAAGTGATCACCAAGATTGACTGAGGAAAGGTTAGGTGCTCCTCCTATCTGACACCTGAGATTGATGTCATCTAATTCCGGCCAATGCTTGATTCCGGATTTTCCTTCACGTAATGCTTTCTCATAATCATCTACACCAATCGCATTGGCAGAGACTACTCCTAGTCCGGTTATTACAACTCTATGTTTTTCCAAAATTTACGCTTCTGATTTTACTACCATTCCTGCTAACTCTCCTTTTGCCACCACAGTTCCATCTTCTTTCTTACAGGTAACAGTGCATTTCAACTTTCCGAAGCGAAAATAGACTTTTTTTGACTCAACAATAAGTTTGTCTTCAGGGATTACTTTGGATAGGAAATCAACATTGGCGCTTGTGAAGGCTGGTAAAACTTTTGAATCTTCATCAAGATCCATCAAAAACATGGCTAATGTCACCAGTCCAATCTGACACATGATTTCAGTAAGAATCACACCGGGAACAACGGGGTTTCCGGGGAAATGCCCTTCTAAAAAAGGTTCATCTTTTCTGATTGTGTAATTTCCTGATGCTCCTTCTTCATTGATGGATATGATCTCATCCACAAACAGAAAAGGACGTTTGTACGGAAGAAGCTTCAGTATTTTATCGTAAGCACTCATATCAAATGTTCACCACCATCCACGTGAATTAATGCGCCATTGATCCAGCTGGCCTCTGGTTGTGCTAGCAGATAAACGGTGTTGGCTACATCCTCAGGCGTAGTGAGTCTTTTATAAGGATTTCTGTTTTTTGATTGCTCAATTAATTTTTCAGAGCCGGGAATCAAACGCAAAGATGGTGTATCTGTAACTCCTGCCTGAATAATGTTGACCGTCATGCCTTTCGGAGCAAGCTCGATGGCTAAATACCTTGATAGTGTTTCTAGCGTGGATTTCGCCAGTGCCACTGCCCCATAGCCTTCCCAGAATTTATCGTTCCCTTCTGAGGTTAAGGTCAGGATACGCGTGCCTTTCCCAATCAATTTTTTATTCAATAGTTCATCAACCCACACCCTGAGGTTGGTTCCCATCGCATCAATCGTAAGGGCCAGATCTTGCGAGTTTAGTTTTGGGCCTTCAGAAACAAATGGCTTAAGGTTTCCCCTGGAAACGGCATGAAGCACCACGTCAAACTTTTTAACTCCGCTATCTGTAAGAGTACCTATGCATTCTTGAATTTTCTCTGCATTGGTTGCATCGATGTTAAAATTGGCGATTGAAACATCGTGAGTGGATTTCAGGTCATTCGTCGCTAATTCAAGGTCGGCCAAGCCCTGTCGCCTGTCTCTGTGGATGATGGTGATGTTGCACCCATGAGAGGCTAGCTTTTTCACAGTAGCCAAACCGATCCCGCTGGATCCACCAATGATCAATGCATGTTTGTTTCTTAACTCCATTAAGCCTTATTTTCAGAAATAAGTGATTTGCTGCAATTTCAATTATTACGGCTAATTATGCTCAATAATTATGGAGCATTATGCTCCCATCACGTGAAACTACAAAAAATGGCTAGAAATGTTTGATGAAGCAAGAGCGCTTTATTTTTCCGATATCGATATCGAATTCACTCCAGGTGTTCAGGACGTTTTTATTATCCTCTAGCATTGGCCCTGAAGCCATGTACTTTATGCCATGCTTTTCGTAGACTTTTTGTAGGTAGTCAAAGATTAATGCATGAACTCCTAGCTTTTGATACTCCGGCTTCACACCAATCAGAAACAGGTCGGCTGTATCGTTGTAATAAAATGATTTTAAGACATGAATAAAACCAAAAGGATACAGTGACCCTCTGGCTTTTTGAAAGGCTTTGGAGAGAGATGGCAAGGTCAAAGCAAAACCGACCACCTCGTCTGCTTTATTCACTACTACACAGACAAAATCTTTTCTTATGAAGCCAAAGTATTGCTTCACATAATAGTCAATTTGTTTTTGTGTAAGTGGTATGTAGCCATAGAGATTTGAGTAGGCTTCATTTAAAACATCAAATACCCCAGGCGCATATTTCAGGATCTCTTTAGTGTTTTTAAAATCTTTGACCTTTACTTTATATCGATCCTGAATAAGTTGAACCACACGGCTAACCTTTTCTGGATTTTTTGCAGGAGCCTTTCCTCTTAGCTCGACCCAGGTAGCTGCGATTTCCATATTCCAGGCACGGAAATGATCGATGTAATAGGAGTGATTGTAAATGGTTGCTTGCGTCGCGATTTGATCAAAACCTGAAATTAATGCACCTTCAAAATCCAGGTCTGTAAATCCCATAGGTCCATGTATGGCTTTTGCACCCTTCAACTCAGCCCACTTTTTAGCTGTGTTTAGCAAAAGTTGTGAAACTTCTTTGTCATCAATGAAATCGATCCAACCAAAACGAGCGAGTGATTTTTCTTTTAGCTCAGTGTCTAAAATAATCGCTGCGATTCGGCCTGCTATTTTTCCATTCTTCTCAACAACCCAATATTGTGCTTCTGCATGGTCGAAGGCAGGATTTTTGTCTTTCCTTAGGGTGCTCATCTCAAATTCGATGAGTGGGGTGACGTAGTATGGGTTGCCTTTGTAGAGATCAAAAGGGAACTTGATGAATTGCTTTAGCTCCTTTTTGGTGTTGACTTCCTTTATTTCAAGTGACATCAGATTAGGTTATTTTCCTGGTAGTAGTTGAGTGCATCTTTAAATCCTTCCTTCAAAGATATTTCAGGTTTTACTGAGGAGTGTTTCAATTCGGTGGTATGAAGATCCCAATGCTGAGAAATCTCATCGAATTTCTCTAATGTAATTCCTGGTCGCTTGTTAATGATTTTGTGCCAAACATCGGAAGATCCCATTGAAAATTTCGCGAGCCATTTCGGAAGTGGAAACATGCTAATCTTTTTTTGGAACAAGTCTTTAAAAATCTCTACAAAATCTTTGTGTAGGTAGGTTTGACCATCATTGTAATGCAATGGCCCGGTTTCTTTTTGCATGTCCTGTACCACCATTCTGGCCAGATCTGCTCCATGGATCATGCTCATACGCTGCTTGCTGTCTGTGACGGGATAAACACCCAATTTAGCACCTTTAAAAAGTGGCAAAAAGGCCTCATCTCCTGCACCGTAGATGGCTGTTGGCCTGACCAAAAGATGTTTGCTCATCTTTTCCTGAATTACTTGCTCAGCCTGTAGTTTGCTTCTTCCATAATGAGAAACAGGTCTTTTTGTATTCGCAGGACCATGGGCTGCATAGGAGGATGTGTAGACAAATACACCATCATCCTTAAGCCATCCAGTCTCGACCAAAGCATCACAAATGGAAGTTGTTAAGCCAACATTCACCTGATAGTACTCATCATTTTTAATGCTGACTGTCATGCCGGCATTGTGTAGAAAGAAGTCAACTTGACCAGCTTCTTTTTTTACCTCTGAAAACTGCTTGGAAAGACCCCCTTGATAATTAACTGTTTTAATACGAAGATTCTCGTGTTCAGTTAGGAGTGTGGTGTTTGCACCTGCTCGTATAAAAGCGTAAACCTCCATCTGCTGACGCAAGCATTCTTTCACTAAGTATGATCCAAGAAAACCATTGGCTCCAGTGATCGCTACTTTCAACTTAAGCTACTTCGGTTTGACGTTTTACATGCAGTTCGTCTGCTACTTTCAAAATCTTGTCAATAGCAATGTCTATTTGTTCGATGGTATGAGTTGCCATCAATGAGAATCGAATCAGTGTATCCGATGGAGCAACTGCTGGAGCTACTACCGGATTAACGAAAACACCTTCCTCAAACAGACGCATGGTCATTTTGTAGGCCTTTTCATTATCTCGTATATAAATTGGAATGATTGGCGTTTCAGCTGCGCCAGTATCGAATCCAAGCTCGTTTAATCTCTTTAAGGAATAATTTGTATTCTCCCACAGTTTCAGCCTTCTGGAATCATCTGTCTCCATGATATCTAGTGCCGCAAGAGTTGCGGCAGTGGATGAAGGAGTCATACTAGCACTGAAAATCAAAGAGCGTGCTACGTGTTTGATGTATTGGATTGTTTCCTTATCTCCGGCAATGAAGCCACCTAATGAGGCCAGGGATTTACTGAATGTTCCACCAATCAATTCAACCTCATCGTTCAGCCCAAAATGATCTGGTGTTCCTCTACCATGATCACCAAGGACACCAATTGCGTGTGCACAGTCAGTCATGACTGAAGCTTTATATTTTTTTGCCAGCTCTACAATCTCGGGCACTTTAGCGATGTTACCCTCCATACTGTAGATCCCATCTACAACAATGATCCTGTTATTCACATCTTGCAACTGCGATAATCGCTTTTCCAGCGACTGCATGTCATTATGACGAAAAATAATTGTGGACGCATCGCTGAGTTTGGCCCCTTCATAAATAGATGCGTGATTCATTCGATCAAGTAAAAGAGCATCTCCTTGCTTTGCTATTGCCGGGAGTACTCCTAGGTTAACTTGAAATCCGGTACTAAAAATGAGCGCTTCTTCCTTGTTGAGAAATTTTGCCAGACGATTCTCAAGTTCCTCATGCATGTCCGTAGTTCCATTCAGAAACCTTGACCCGGAGCAGCTAGATCCATATTTTCTCACTGCTGCCTCTGCCGCCTCTATTACTTTCGGGTGTGTGGTAAGGCCTAAATAGCTGTTTGATCCAAACATCAATACATCTTTCCCATTCACCTTCACCTCAGTCTCTTGCTTGGACTGGAAAGTTCGGAAAAAAGCATAGTATCCGTTCTTCTTAGCGTCCTCTGCTAACTTGAAGGTTGAAAATCGTTCTCTCAGAAAATTCCCCATTCCGCAAAAATAGTTATATCACTTGGAAACATTTTCGTAACATTGAGATTTGAATCGAAAGCTTCATTATTTTTTAATACGTAAACCATTTCATTTTGAATCTAGTAATACTTGCTGCCGGTAAAAATACCCGATTAGACACAGGCATTCCCAAGAGTTTAGTCACTTTAAATGACGAAACCTTGATGTCCCGGCACATTCGGATTTTCAAAAGCCACGGTGTGAAAAAGTTTTGTATCATCAGCGGCTATGGAGCAGAAAAACTTGAACAAGCGTTACCAGAACTTAGAAAAACTCATAATACTGATATAACTATCCTTCATAATGAGAGGTTTGATTTAGAAAATGGTTTTTCAGTTTTCAGGGCCAAAGAATGGGTGGAGGAAAATGAAATGTCAGACTTTTTTCTCACAATGGGAGACCATGTTTTTGATCCTGAGTTTGTGGGTGAATTTGTAAAAAAATCAAGTCGATTAGAAAACACGCTCCAATTGGCTGTGGATATGCCAGGTGAATCAAATAAGCATATCGATATTGATGATGTGACAAAGGTATTGGTTGACGATGAGGGCTTTATTAAGTCAATCAGTAAAACGATACCCGAGTACAACAGGTACGATACAGGCCTGTTTAGGTTAAAAACCGAAGTGTTTGATGTGTTTCAGCGATCGTTTGACCAGAAAGAGTACACCATTTCTGAATCTGTCTCAAAATTGATTGAAAGCCGTGAGGCAAAATCAGTACTTGTGGAGGGGTACACCTGGAATGATGTAGACAATCCAGATGACCTCCAAAGTACAATTAATTTAATGGATCAGAAACGACTCTGATCAATCGTAGTAATCCAATCCTAGATTTGTAATCAGTGTTTCACCAGCAAGATGACGAAGCGTATTCTTAAGTTTCATCAGCTGAACAAATATGTCATGCTGAGGCTTAAGTCCTTTCAATGCTTGAGGTGATTTTAAGTAAAATGAAAGCCACTCCTGAATGCCTTTCATTTCAGCTCGTTGTGCCAAATCAAGGAATAATGCCAGATCCAGAACTAACGGAGCTGCAAGAATGGAATCCTTACATAGGAAATCCACTTTGATTTGCATTTTGTAGCCCAACCATCCCTTAATGTCGATGTTGTCCCATCCTTCTTTGTCATCACCTCTTGGTGGGTAATAGTTGATTCTTACTTTGTGGTAAAGATTACCGTATAGTTTAGGGTGCAATTCAGGTTCAAGCACTTGCTCAAGCACACCAAGTTTGGATACTTCTTTGGTTTTGAAGTTGTCTGGATCATCTAATACTTCACCGTCTCTATTACCAAGGATATTGGTAGAGAACCATCCGTCTATACCTAGTGATCTTGCTTTCAATCCAGGTGCAAGAATGGTTTTCATTAAGGTTTGACCAGTTTTGAAATCTTTGCCAGCAATAGGCGTTCCTGTTTGTTTTGCAAGTTCCACCAGGCAATCAACATCACACGAAAGGTTAGGTGCTCCGTTGGCATATGGTACTCCTTTTTTGATTGCGGCATAAGCATAGATCATGCTTGGTGGAATGTCTGGATGGTTGTTTCTGAGCCCCTCTTCGAATTTTTCGATTGTGGAGTGTACGTCACCCTCCTCAATGTAAATCTCGGTAGACCCGCACCACACCATCACTACACGCTCGCAATTGTTTTCTTTTTTAAAGTTTTCAATGTCTTCCATCAACATTTCTGCGAGCTCCATCTTATTGGCACCTTTTTTATAATAACTGCCTTCCAGTCGCTTCACATAGTTTTTGTCAAACACAGCCTTCATAGGCTTGATTTGCTCAAGTTCATCTTTCAGGTCATTCAAAAGATCTTTGTCCAAAACCTTAGCATGCATCGCAGCTTCATAGGCATTGTCTTCAAAAATATCCCAACCACCAAGAGCAACATCTTCCAAAGCCGCTAATGGCACAAAATCTTTAATAAGCGGATTTCGATTTTCCGTTCGCTTTCCCAGTCGAATGGTGCCCATTTGAGTGAGGGAGCCGATAGGTTCTGACAAGCCTTTTCTAATGCTTAGTACCCCGGCCATAAAAGTGGTGGCTACTGCACCCATTCCTGGAGTAAGAATTCCTAATTTTCCATTAGGTTTTTTGATTGTTGATTTATCTGACATTTGTTTTCTATTAATCTGGTGTCAATCTTCTGTCATAAAAAAGAGGGATCATCCCTAAAAGTGAGCAGAAATTTTCCGCAAAATAAATTAATCCACAGCGGATAATCTTAACGATTCTATAATTTGATTTTAAAATACTGGTTATTCCATCCTTTTTGTAACTTGTTTTTGTTTCAGAATTAACACCAATGGCAGCTGAATTCATCAAATTATATCCAGAGAATCCCGAGCGAAAGAAAATAGTGGAGATTGCAAATGTGCTAAGAGATGGTGGCGTTATCATCTATCCAACGGACACTATTTATGGGTTAGGTTGTGATATTTTTAATCCGAAGGCGATAGAGCGAATCAGAATCCTCAAAGGGATTAAGGGAAAACATTTGAATCTGTCTTTCATTTGCTACGACCTTAGTCATATCTCGGAATATGTCAAGCATCTGGACACTCCCACTTTTAAGCTGATGAAAAAATCGCTACCAGGGCCCTACACCTATATTCTGGAATCTTCATCAAAAGTTCCGAAGATTCTCAACGTGAAGAAAAAGACGGTAGGTATTCGAGTACCGGACAATAACATTCCTCGTGAAATTGTGAAAGAGCTGGGCAACCCCATCATCACCACCTCAGTACATGACGATATTCAGGATCATGCAACAGACCCGGAATTGATTTACGATGAGTTTAAGAATCAGGTTGATATTGTAATTGACGGAGGGTATGGTGAGGTGCACCCAAGTACAGTAATCGATTGTACAGGTTTGGAACCTGTCATTGTGAGGGAGGGAATCGGAGATGTGAATATCATTGCATGAGAAAAATTGTCATTGAGCCTCACTATTTAGGTAGTCTGGAATACTTCACGTTGCTTATGCAGTACGAGGAGGTATGCCTGGAGTTAAATGATTCATTTCCCAAACAGACCTATAGAAACAGGGCCTATTTTCTTACTTCGAATAAAATTCAACCGCTGATTATTCCTGTCCGTTATTCCAATGGAAGCTCAATGAAAGAAGTAGTAATTGATTATTCTCAGCGATGGGTAAAGGATCATTGGGGTGCTTTTTATTCTTCGTATGGCAAAGCACCGTTCTTTGAATATTTTGGTGAAGAGTTTAAAGCGATATGGGATCAGAAGATTCCCGATCTGGCAAGTCTTGATTTAACATTCATGAAGTTAATTTTCAAGATTTTACAGAAAAACTTAACGATCTCATTCACTGAAGACTTCCATAAAGAGTATGATATAGATTATCGAAACTTAATCAATCCGAAGAAACCGTTTTCTAATCGAAAAATATATCAACCCGCTGCTTATCCCCAGCTTTTTGGTGATACCTTTGCTCCAAATCTGAGCATAGTTGATTTGATCATGTGTGAAGGTCCCAATGCAGCACAAATTTTACACAAATCGTATTTGGGATCTAAATGAAGATAGCAGGATATCGATACTTAAAAGTATTTCGACGAGAGAATGAACAAATCCTAAACTGCTCACGTTTTTTCATCTACATTGAAGGATATTTCTTCGTATATCCTATATTTTTACTAAAAAGCGAAAGGCAAAACGCATGTCAAAAGAGGCAAAATTTTCAAACAGAGTCAAAGAAGTTATCTCGTTGAGTAGAGAGGAAGCCCTACGATTGGGGCATGACTATATTGGCACAGAGCACCTCTTACTGGGAATGATCAGAGAGGGAGAGGGCGTTGCTGTAAGCGTAATGAAAAAGCTTGGCTTGTCCATGAAAGAATTACGCTCTGCAATAGAGCAAGCCACCAAAGGAACCGCGACCAGCAATGTGAAAAACCTGGCGAACATTCCGTTAACAAGACAATCAGAAAAAGTATTAAAGATCACATACCTGGAGGCTAAGATCTTCAAGAGTGCACTGATAGGTACAGAGCATTTGTTACTTTCAATTCTCCGGGATGAAGATAATCTTGCAACTCAAATACTAGAGAAGTTTGAAGTAAACTATGATTTAGTAAAAGAGATGTTGGAGTATCAAACAGAAAATCCAATGGCATCTGCAGACACAGATGATCCAAATGATGAAGGAGACGAACTGTACTCGAGCACTCCGCGTGGATCAGGCAGGTCTTCAACAGGTAAGGAAAAAGGCAATGAAAAATCAAGAACGCCTGTGCTTGACAATTTTGGTCGTGACCTGACAAAATTGGCTGAGGAAGATAAACTTGATCCGATTATTGGGAGGGAAAAAGAAATTGAGCGTGTAGCTCAGGTTTTAAGTCGAAGAAAGAAAAATAACCCGATCCTAATTGGTGAGCCAGGTGTTGGTAAAACAGCAATCGCTGAAGGACTGGCGCTAAGAATTTCTCAAAAGAAAGTATCCAGGATTCTATTTGGTAAGAGGGTAGTAACACTTGATCTGGCCTCATTGGTAGCCGGTACCAAATACCGCGGGCAGTTTGAGGAGCGAATGAAAGCAGTGATGAATGAGATTGAAAAATCTCCTGAAGTCATTCTTTTCATTGATGAGCTTCATACCATTGTAGGTGCGGGAGGAGCATCCGGTTCTTTGGATGCGTCCAACATGTTCAAACCAGCGCTTGCCAGAGGCGAGATTCAATGCATAGGTGCCACTACGCTAGATGAGTATCGTCAATACATTGAAAAGGATGGAGCCCTTGCTCGTCGATTCCAAATGGTAATGGTAGATGCAACATCACCGGAAGAGACCCACAAAATACTGGAAAACATCAAGGACAAGTATGAGAATCACCACCACGTAAATTATACGCCAGAGGCTGTAAAAGCGTGTGTGACACTCTCAGATCGATATATTTCAGACCGATTTCTTCCTGACAAGGCGATAGACGTTTTGGATGAGGCTGGTGCTCGCGTACACATCAATAACATCAATGTACCGAAGATCATTACTGAGCTTGAGGAGCAGATTGAAGATGTGAAGAAGGAGAAAAACAAGGTAGTAAAAAGCCAAAAGTATGAGGAGGCAGCACAGCTTAGAGATCGTGAGAAGAAATTGATTGCTCAACTGGAAGATGAAAAGGCACGATGGGAAGAGGAGACAAGAACAAAGCGATACGAAGTAGGAGAGGATAACGTAGCGGATGTAATAGCTATGATGACCGGAATCCCTACCAAACGGATTGCTGAGAACGAAAGTGCTAAGCTGTTGACTATGGGCAAAGAGCTTCAGGGCAAAGTTATTGGGCAGGAAGAAGCAATTAAGAAACTGGCTAAAGCCATTCAACGGACAAGAGTAGGGCTAAAAGATCCTAAAAAACCAATAGGCTCATTCGTATTCCTTGGACCTACTGGGGTGGGGAAAACAGAAATGGCGAAAGTCTTATCTACCTTCCTTTTCGATAAAGAAGACTCACTCATTCGAATAGATATGAGTGAATACATGGAGAAATTCTCTGTGTCCCGATTGGTAGGAGCGCCTCCAGGATATGTAGGATACGAAGAAGGCGGACAGCTTACGGAGAAAGTAAGAAGAAAACCATATAGTGTCGTACTTCTGGATGAAATTGAAAAAGCACATCCTGATGTGTTTAATATCCTTCTTCAGGTACTAGATGATGGTGTCCTTACAGATGGACTGGGTAGAAAGGTTGATTTTAGGAATACACTAATCATCATGACATCTAATATTGGAGTCCGTGACTTGAAAGATTTCGGTGCTGGAATTGGTTTTGCGACGCAAAGCAGAAAAGACAGCATGGATGATATCATGAAGTCAACCATTCAGAATGCGTTGAAAAAAACCTTCAGCCCTGAATTTCTGAATAGGTTAGATGATGTGATCATCTTCAACTCTCTTGAGAAAGAAGATATATTCAAGATTATCGATATAACACTAGGTAAATTATTCTCAAGAATTACCGACCTGGGTTATTCAATCGAGTTGACCAAAAAGGCGAAAGAGTTTCTGGCAGAGAAAGGATATGATCCTCAATATGGAGCTCGACCTTTAGCCAGAGCCATTCAAAAACATTTGGAGGATCCAATTGCTGAGGAAATTTTGCAGGGTGAAATCCAGGAAGGAGACACACTTGTGGCTGATTGGGATGGTAAGAAGGAGGAGCTAAGTATTAAGCTGAAGAAAAAGAAGCCAAATAAGTCGCAAGACAAAAAAGAACAGGATAAAAAAGAAAAGTAATTGATAAGGGATGGTGACGACTATCCCTTATTTTCTGAAAATTAGGTTTATAATATAAACTAATTTATATTTGCTTCGTATTTATAGTAAAAACTATAGAATTATGAGTAACAAAGAATTATCAAAGGAAGAGAGCTTGACACTGATCACAGAAATGATTGGGCAGGCCAAACGAAATGTAGCCAAGGGAGGAAGTTTTTATTTTCTTCTATGGGGATGGGTTGTACTGGTTGCTAATTTGGGCCACTACCTGATTGCTACTTTTAACTGGTATGAATATCCATACATTGTGTGGGTGTTGACCATTCCTGCAGCTATTGCTTCCATGGTGCATGGAGCCAGGAGAAGTAAGAATAGCACAGTTAAAAGTCACCTGGATAGCTTGTATAGCCAAATCTGGTTGGCGGTATTCGTAGGAGTGCTAATCATTTTGTTTTTTATGGATGATGTGAATTACAATGTCAATGCAATTATTTTAGCTTTTGCAGGGATTGGAACCTACATATCTGGTAAGGCCCTTCGGTTTAGTCCGCTTACAATGGGTGGAATAGCACTTTGGATTTCAAGTGTAGTGGCTTTTAATCTGAATCCTATTGATCAATATATTGTAGGAGCTATTGGAATATTTGCCGGATACCTTGTTCCTGGCTATTTACTTAGAAAGGCAGAGAAATGAGTTTCGCGCAGCTAGATCCGTTATTACACTCCCAACTTAGGCTGGCAATCATGTCCTTATTAATTGGTGTAGACTCTGCTGAATTCGTTTTCATCAAAGAAAAGACTGGTGCTACGGCAGGTAATCTGAGTGTACAACTGGATAAATTATCAAACGCAGGATATATCAGTGTGACTAAATCATTTAAAGGCAAAAAGCCACTTACTACCTGTAGCATTACTAAGGTGGGCATTAAGGCGTTTGAAGATTACGTGAATAATCTCAAACAATACATTGAATAAATTTTTTTCAACTATTAGTTTATAAAATAAACTACTTTAAACATTATCAATTATGAAAAGTATTGTATTAGCAATTTTAATGATGCCGGGGATTTGCTATCTGGCACAATCACAAGATGAAATGAGAAAATTGGATCCTATGGTAGGAAACTGGAAAGGTGAAGGATGGTTCATGGATCGGTCTGGAGTTCGGTATGAATTTACGCAACAAGAGGAAATTACCATGGAGTTGGACGAAACCGCACTTTTAATAAAGGGGAAAGGGTTTTCAGAGGGAAAAACCATCCACAATGCCATGGCTGTAGTAACGTTTGACTCTGTTTCTTCAGCTTATGACTTCCATTCCTTTCTTTCAGACGGGCGAAAAACACAAGCAAACCTAAAGGTGGTTGATGAAGGAGTTTTTCAATGGGGATTTGATGTACCTAATGGACGGATTAAATACTACATCAAAATCGATGAGGGTAAGTGGTATGAAAAAGGAGAATTTTCTTCGGATGGAACAGCCTGGTTTCCATTCATTGAATTTAATCTATCAAAGCTTGATTGATGGCTTCAACCAATGGTTTATTTAAACGAAACAGAATCATGAAGATATTATTTAAAATTTTCACGTTGGTCCTGACTTTCAGTATTAGCGCACAATCATCAAAACAAATGCAGTATGTGGCCTATTTGAAGGCAAGCAAAATCATGTGGGAGAAGAGCATTGCGCAAGCAAAGGAGGAGAGTGGTGATGATAGTTTTGAGGCAGCAATGGCAATGTATGGTATGCTTAATAATACCATGGCTACTAAAGATGAAGCGACCTTTAACGAGTATAAGGACCAAACCATTGATTTACTTAAGGAACTAAATGAGGACAATCCTGAGTGGGGTGAGCCTCGGGCGGTGCTGTCTTCTGTTTATGGATTGGTAATGGCATACAGTCCCTGGAAAGGTATGTACCTTGGAATGAAGAGCTCATCTCTGATGGAGGATGCTTTGAAACTGCAACCTGAATCTCCATTGGTTCAGAAACTCTACGGCGGATCAAAACTTTATACTCCTGAAATGTTTGGTGGGAATGCAGAAGAGGCAGTAACAGCATCAACAAGATCACTTGAATTATTTGATGATGATAGCACCACTGAAAACTGGGTTTATTTGGATACAATGATGGGTTTAGCATTGGCTTACAGTGAGTCTGGGCAAAACGAAAAAGCGAAAGAAACCCTTCGGAAAGCCATTGCATTTGAGCCTCAGTATGAGTGGGCAAAGGCTGTGCTGGAAAAAATGAATAAGTCATGAGGTGCTTGTTTGTTGTCCTTTTTCTTATGCTTGGCGTCAGTGCATTTTCTCAGCAATTGGTGAAGGGAAAAATCACAGATGCCGATACCGGAGTAGGGCTTATTGGGGCTCATGTTTACTTGTTGAATAATTGGCGAAAAGGGGCTATTTCTGACGCTAACGGTAGGTTCACAATGAGCCTGAATGAAGTAGAAATGCAAGACTCCTTAATCATCTCCTATGTTGGTTTTATGGAAAGGATCGTGGCTATTGCACATGATTTGATCGTCGAATTAGAGCCACTTAAGGTAGAAGGTGAAACTGTGGTAGTAACAGCAAAGCCACTTATTTCTGAGGAGTTTAAATACATGGAGATCAGGAAAATCGATATATACACGAATCCTTCAGCAAAAGCAGACCCATTACTAGCTGTCAATTCTTTACCCTCTTCTACTACAACAGACGAGTCTGCTAACATAAGCTTGCGTGGTAGCAGCCCAGTAGAGACCGGTATCTTTTTAAATAATGTTCCGATTTATGATGGCGTACGATATTCTCAGCTTAATGGGATAGGGACATTTAGTATTTTCAATACTTCGATCATTCAGGGTGTGACCGTCTTTCCTGGAAACCCTCCTTTGGAGTTTGGGAATGCAACATCCGGCATTATTGCGATGGAAACGGATGAGCAGATACTTGGCGGGAATACTAACTCCTTAATTCTGAGCTTGGCCAATGTGGGGTTTTCCAGAGAACAAAAAATAAATGATAAACAGAGTTTGAAACTCTTCACCAATTGGCAGCCTAGTGCCCCTATCAAGCGATTGAATACGGAAGCCCTGGAGGATATTGAGTCATTTACTTCTAATGATCTCGGCATTTACTGGTATGGAAATAGTGAAAAAGTCTCCTGGAAGGTATTGAGCTATTCTGTTACTGAAGGATACGAATTCAATTTCGACCACCCATCTTACAATGGGATCTTCGATCAGGAAAAAAATCGGAGTTTTCTGATTTCCACGTTAGAAAAACCGATGGGAAAAGGTGTGATCAGTTTAAATAATGGGCTGAGTTATAGTGATGGTGATTACTCCTATTCCAATGTTGCTTTTAAGGTAAGAAAGAAAGATCTGTTCTTTGGAGGTAATTACCTGTTGTCAAAAAGTAGATACAGTATAAAGAGCGGTCTGAGCTATGATTTTAGAAACTCAAGAGTAAATGGCAACTTTCATGAGTATGAATATGCCCTAGGTTCAAATCACCCTACAGTTCCCCTAAATGAAGACGTAAATCTCCGAGTCTTGGAAGCTTTTGGTTATTTCAAGTATTTCTTTTCTGAGAGGGTCGCAATGGGTACAGGATTAAGAAAAAATCTACCTCTCGACGATCAGGAAAGTTATTTGAGCAGTCAACTCAACCTGTCGTATTCCAAAAATGAATGGACAATTACTTTGGGTGGAGGAGTATATAATAAGCATGGACTTTTCGAAAATACCGGCGAACCATTTACGGCCCGCAACTATCAAAAATCAATAGATATTATGCGTGAGAAAACTGATCTGGAAGTGGCTTTGAGTTTTTTTGAGAAAGAAGGTGAAATAAACGGGATGGAATATTATGCCAGGGGAGCTGAGCTATTCACCGACTATCGTTTTTCATCAAAATTAAGTATGTCCGGGTCCGTGACTTTGCTAAATGCAGAAAATGAGGCAAGGAATAGCTATGCTTATGATTTATCCTATTTCATTCGAGGTAATATTGCGTATTCCCCCGGAAGGTTTTGGACAATAGAGTCTATTTTGGTATCCCGTCAGGGAACGACTTTCATTGAGATGGCAAGCGCCAACTTTGACAGCAGCCTGAATGTATATGAGCCACAATTTTCAAATGTTGAGTCTAGGTTGCCGGCATACTCGAACATTGGGCTATCTATAAGTAAAGTATTCGCTATTTCTGAGGGACTAAATATCATTGCATTTGCAAGCCTCAACAATGCTTTGAATAATGAAAACATTCGTAGCTATACATACAACTTTGATTATACTGAACGTGAAAGAAACCTTTTTTCGCGAAGGACTGCTTATTTTGGAGTTGTTATAAATTTCTAATATCCACCCCAATACTTTCTTAAAAGCCATTCGGTTGAGAAAAGCATGAAAATGATCAGATACCACCACCATGCACGATAGAGCGGCACCAGTTCCTCATCACTTTTAATAATTGACTTAAAGCCTCTGTTTTGAATTTCGGATATGAGCTTTTCCAGATCATTGATGTGTACATAGGAACCACCGGTTTTTTTACTGATGTTTTTCAAAAGACGATGGTTGGCCGTTAGATTCAAGTATTCTGGGTTGACATCCTGAATAGAAAATTCGCCCTGATCTGTAAGTGTCTTATCTCCCACATTGACCCGAGCCTGATAACGATATATACCTTGTGATAAGATAGGTGCACGAAAAGTGGAATTATATTCAGAATCTGTAAAATTGAAGCCCTGAGACTCTCCATTTTCTGAAGTGATATTTATTGCAATATCGTTCCCGTAAGTTCTCTCATAAATGTCATTATAGACCTCTACATCGAACAGGGCAGGTTCTGAATCCAAATAGCTGCTTTCCCTCACATCAAATCGAAACTGCTTCTTGTCATTTTTAACAGAAAGGAACTGAATCGTTTTAGTAATTAAATTTTCGAAGTGAGTAGCATCTTTATGAATGGCGGCTTCCTGCAACTTCCATTTCCATATGTCTTGTCCCAGCAGCACAGCACTTTTCTGAGATCCATCATCATAAACAGCCATTAGCGGTTTCTGTGTTTTCACACTACCCAGCTGCTGGTACATCACAATTTCGGTTGGTCCACTTAAGGTGTAGTTCCCGAAAGGAACTTCAATGGGCGGGTACTCCTCAAAAACAGCAGCGTCCTCTATTTTGAATTTACTGAAATTCTGATTGAAAGATCCCACCACTTTATCAGGCTGAGAGCCACGTCTCTCAATATTAATGTAGGGCAATGCTTTGTTTACCGAAGTAATTGAGCTCTCATTGCTCAAAATATACCATACGCCTGGCTTCTCTTTAGGGATGAACTGAACCCCTGCCGTAAATGCACCATGAAACACAACTACATCATAAATATCATTCGGCTTTTCATCTTGTATTTCAGGAATATATACCTCTGTATCGTAGTTACCAGTTGCTTCAAGTGAGCTTCTAATGGCTTTGATGTCTGGGTGTGGGGAACTGGCCACAAAGAGCACTTTTTGCCTTCCATCAATGACTTCCATGAAAACATTGGATTGATTGTTTTCCACTGTTGACTCTTCCTGTAACGGTGAAATATTGGCGACCAGATGTCTAAGGCCTTCCTCCTCAGATTTGACTATGAATTCAACTTCTTCGATGACATTTCTCAAACGAATTTTCCTTTCCTCAATAAGAGTTCCTCCTTCACTAAGCTGGACGGACACTTGCCTGTTATCATACCCTTGCTGACTAACTTCAAGCCTGATTGGAGTTTCATTTCCCTTGAAAGTCACGCTGTTATACAACGTTCTGGAAATACTTATATCCTTAGGCGGAATGGTATCTCCAAGTCCTAAAGTGAAAACGGGAGTGATGTAACTTTTATAGAGTGGTGAACTTCCCCTGTTATAAATGCCATCAGTAACGATCACAAGGGCGGCCAGATTTTCGTCTTTTAGATTTTGTTCCGTTTTGTCAATTAAATCGGAAAGACTGGTTGTGGGAGCATTAAAAAATAGTGAGTCAGAGAACGTAACCACAGTCGTCTCCATATCCGCACCTTTAAGTGTTGTTTCTATTCTTTCAACTGCCTCCAAAATTTTATCTCCTTCTACTCCTCGCTCCACTACGGATTCAGAATTGTCAAGAGCAATGCCGATTACTGGCTTTTTCACTGTATTTGTCACATTTCTTACTGAGGGTGATAACAGTAAAAGAAGGATTCCCAATATGCCTAGAAATCGGATGATAGCCAGTATCCAGTTTTCCCTGATCCCCCACGGCACATTCTTTTTTGTGTACAAAAAATAGGATAATCCTGCTGCCAGTAGCACTATTAATAAAACCCACCAGCCTGAATATTCTAGTTGAAGGAAGCTTCTATCCATGAAGTACTTGTTCGATTCGAATCAATTGAATTTGCTGAACGTGAAATCTAATTCAAAAGAACAATACGAGAACGCTTTTTGATAGATACTATTTTTTGTTGAATGGCTATTACAAATTTCCAGCGATTTCACTGGAAGCCATTTTGTTTAATGTGATGCGCTCAAACCTGCCTGCAACATAGGTGGTTCCCAATATCAGCAAGGAATTGTCCATGCCTTGTCGGATGCAAGCGAACGTAAACGGATTGATATACCCAATGCGATGCATGCCACTAATCTCTCCGGACGAGTTGTAGAAGTTGAGTAGAATTTGTCTTCCCTTCGTTTCACAGGTAAATATGGAATAAGTTTCACCATCATTGTAACTTATGATTTGAGCCGGTGTATACGGTTTTATTTCGGCCATATTTCCCGGGAAAAGATCAACACTTGAGGAAATCCCACCTGTGGAAAGTGATGCTGATGCTAGTTGGAAATTTGCATCAAATTGAAATCCTGCCACGGCAAAATCACTACCACTTAAAGGCATAACTGCTCTCAAACCGGCATTGCTGGCTTGTCCTTGCACGACACCACTTGGCGAGTCACCAAAATCTGTGAAGACCAGTGAAAAACTATAGTTGTAAAATCCATTGAAATAATAGCTACCGGCAGCTACTTCCCCACAAAAGAAAGGAAGCGGTCTTTCGGTAGCATTCAGATAGTGATTGATGATTTCTTCCTCTACATCATCACCCGGTCCAATAGGATAACTGTTTCCTCCGACATAGGATCCATCCAGGGAGATTTCAGAAATTTCAGTTTCCTGTGTCAGAGGGTCATAGCTCTGGAGGAGTAGATTTCCGTTGCTCAACACTGCGGACGATAGCGGATAGTTTAATCCGCCAATTAAAGCCTCAGTTTGCACCTCTAGTTGAGGATTTACTCCGATGAGAACAGCTTCCAGTGAGGTTGGATTCATAGCAAAAAAGTAGCTATTGCTATCAGACTCATTCAGGTACATTTTCCCCACTGGAACAACATAATCATCCAAATCTCTTTCATATTCGTAGTTTCCCACTTCGTCGATTTTGAGCAAACGAACACCCATGAAGTCAGATTTAGATAGTTCTGTACCTGTCAAAATAATGAAGCCATCCACTGTCTCGACCACATCGATGGGCTTATAGTTGACATCTAAGTTTGAGTCGTCGTAGATTTTCAAAAAGGAAGCACTCAATGAAGGTTCATCGTCTGCACAGCCTGCCATTAGAAACACTAGCATTGTGATTGCCAGGATTAGGCCAAAAAATCTTGATGTCTGATACTCAATTTTTGTAATGCTCATAACTAACTCAGTAAAATGGGTCAAGCGTCACGCTTGCTAATAAGCTTTGAATTGTTGATCGATAAATCTGAATGGGAAGACAAAACTTAGAGAGACATTGATATCTCTTAGAAAAATCTCGTCATTTGTTTCACCCAAGGATGAAAGCTCATTTTGCTGAACATTGGGTTGTGTTGTCGAGGTGAGCGAATGCTTATAGTTCACCTCAAATACGGTTCGAATATTCCAATAATCCAGGTTTACACCAACTCCTCCTGATACTCCTGAGAAAGGCTTGAATGCATCTTTGACTCCAAGCGAGGTTGATCCACCATCAGATGTCAGCGGGTTGCCCGATGAATAATCAATTTGTGTAATGTCAACTTCTTTTTGTGCGGAAAGTATTCGTGAATGAAACCCTCCAACCATCACGAATGGACGTATTTTTCCGGATCGGATCACATCATATTTGATCATCAATGGAAGCTCCAATACATCTACGCGTTGTTCCACATCGTACCGGGTTTCAAATCGGTTGCCAGACGTTTCACCCTGCCACTCCAATACACTATTGTATTTAAACCGGCTTCTCTTGTATGCTGGTTGAAAGGAGGCAGAAAATCCTTTATGATAAAAATTCATTTCCAGTCCAACATGTGCACCAGGCAAGGCAAAATTATCGTAAGATTTCTGGAGACTATCGGCATTGTAGTCTATTGGACTGAACCCGGTATTTCGAGTTTCCGGGAAAGCCTGAGTATAATTCATGCCCATTTTGATACCGAGCCAAAACTGTGTATCCAGAAAAGACTCCAATGGATTTTTGTCAGGCTTTTTTTGTGCCATGACAAGCGTAGATAGTAAGACAAGGATCAAAAATCCTTTGAACCTACTTGCGTATGATGAGTCTTTTCGTGTCATCTAACATTTC
This sequence comes from Ekhidna sp., assembly GCF_965247405.1. Taxonomy (GTDB): domain Bacteria; phylum Bacteroidota; class Bacteroidia; order Cytophagales; family Cyclobacteriaceae; genus Ekhidna. The sequence continues at coordinate 1,542,088 of NZ_OZ252014.1, read as the reverse complement.
AGATTTTGCTTTGATAAAATAGAATCCCGGGGAATACGAATCTAGCATAAAAGAGAAAATATGTTCTCCTGGTGCTACTCGTCTGGTGCTCTGTGCTACAACATCTCCCCGAACATTGATCAGCTGCACGTTCACATCCTGATAATTATTCACAAATACTTTAGCCTGAGCATAAGTCGAAGCTGGATTCGGATAAACTGATTCAATTCGGTAGTTCTTTTTCACATAATCTTGCTCTCCAAGTATCACCTCCTTAATCAGATCCATGGGTTCGTAATTTCCGCCTGAAGGATTAGACCCTTCAATGAAATCACGGAAAAAGATGTCGTTTGCGATAACAGACCGATCCACACCCATCCATTCATAAAGCACGTTTGCGTAGATCTGACGGTAGTCAAACTGCATACCCACATTACTTTGTGAAACATCCGGTACGGTACCGTAAATACCGGGCTTTACACCCAGACCAAACATCATCACGGGTCCTCCAGTACCATGGTCACTTCCGTAACTTCCGTTTGAGCCGACTCGTCTTCCAAACTCTGACATGGTAAGGGTGAGTACCCGATCTTCTAGCCCCCGAGATCTCAAATCTTTCTGGAAAGCGTTCATAGCAGATGAAATATGGTAAAGCAAAGCAGAGTGGACACCCATTGTCGGATCATATTCTTCTACCTGAGAGGCGTGCGTATCAAACCCACCAATCTTTACCAGAAAAACTTTGGTTTTTACACCACCAGCGAGCAGTCGCGCAACCAATTGAAGCTGACTGCTTAAAGGGTTTCTTCGAGAACCTTCCGGTGCGTTAAAAGGGTACGTCTCAGGGTATGTTACTGATGTTTCTGCTGCCGATTCGTAAATTTCTGCCAGTCGCTTGATGTAGGTTTCAGATTTGTCTTCAAGTCCCAAAATCCAATCCATTTCCTGGCCGTATGGAGAGTTATTCAGAAAATCTGGTGGGTTTCCTCGTGGATCCACTCCCTCATCCACATAACCTTGAAGCTGATCAATAAGATTGGCTAGGTTTTCCGGGCTGCTACCCAAAGAGATAGATGTCGGGATGTTTCCATCTTGATGAAACAACAACGAAACATCATTTCCCATTTCCAGAGCCAGTGGGTCAGGCATGTCTCCAGTTGGGAAGTCAGTCGGGTAGGTGAGGGGTTCATATTCCTTTCCCAGGTATCGACCGATCCACCCTGAGCTGAAATAGTCATCAGCATCACCACCCATGAACCAGATATCTCTTCCTCTGAAGTGAGAGCCGTTATTATTTTCGTATGAAACACCCTGAAAGACTGCCGCCTTTCCAGTATCGTAAAGCCGCTTAAAATCATGCATGTCTGGGTGAAGTCCCACCTGCTCTTCACTAGCTACCGTACTGTCAAGTGGAATCAATGTTCTGTTTCCTACCTTATATGGGATGGCGATATTGGCTCTGCGGCTATAATACTCATCATAGTTTGATATAGGAATGACGGTATTCAGTCCATCATTACCTCCATGCATCTGCATGATGATTAGCACACGATCATTGGTGCTTTGCTGGGCAATGTGTTGAATCTCCTCATGAGAAGCAAGTAGCTTAAGTGGCACTCCTTGAAAGGCAATGGGGGCACCTGCAGCAAAACCTATTTTCTTTAAAAAATTCCTTCTTTTCATTTCACTCCCTCTTTACATTAGCTGATATTCAGGTGATTGCAGCATGGCATTAAAAAGATCCACAATTTGATTGGCTCTTGTGCTTGCGTCCAGATTTCCGTCCCATCTGGTGGTCCATGCAGCTTCCGGATCGGCATCAATCGCAAATTCAAACATGGCCGTTTTAAAATAATTAAGCCTTTCGGTTGTCAATTCACCGCCGGCTGTATCAAACGACAGGTTTTCCGAGTTTGGAAGAAAATATTCAGTAACAGCTATGATGAAATCCTCAGCAATTCGAATGGTTCCGATATCAAAATTGTTAACTACAAAATCCAGGACATTCACCTGACCCATTTCCATATTGGTGCCATCTGATAAAGCACCTCTAATAAAATTGTATCGATTAGTTAGATAGTTTGTAGTGATCCAGCTTCTATTGAAAATTGGAAATTGATGGTATGCTGCATATCCGGCCACTTCAAACGGCTCATAATAATTCATTCCCTGAACATCAATTTCACTTAGTAAGTCTATAGTAAAATCGTAATAATCATTGAGTTCAGTTTCGTAATTAGGGAGTTGGATTTCAAAATTTCTGGCAAAGCCAAGAACCAAGTCAACTGGTGATTTAATGATGCTCCCAAAATTATTATCGTCTTCCCCAGCGTCTGCTTCATAGAAATGCTCGCTTGTAAGCAATGCTTCCAGTACAGGCTGAATCTTAAAATCATTAGCAGTGAAGATATCTGCCATGTCTTGTATGATGTCATCCTGAAGTGTCTGATCAACCTGATGATAGACAAAGAAGCGATAGATTTCTCTACAAATAGCACGTGGGGTTTCGTCCTGATCGTAAATTAAATCTACAAACTGGCTGATCTCATCCAGTACACTTTCTTCGGTAGGGTTGCCTGCCTGCAATAGATCTGTATCAGGTGTTACTACTCCGTTTGCCATTCTGGAACTAAAAGTCTTGGTTCCTTCTTCATGACTTGTGGCTATGGTGCCACCCCGAACAACACCACGAGGAAGACCGGTTTCTTCATCAACATTAGAGAAGGTTTGATCCACATTAAATCCGGACAACACTCGTGCGCCGGCTTGAACGTCTTCCTCTGTGAAATAGAAATAATCACCCTGAAACTCTGGTTCAGGTACGTTTCCTTCAAGTCCTCTGCCTATGGAGTAAAGCTCTAATAGCTCACGAGCATAGTTTTCATTTGGGCTTCCTTTTACATTATATCTTCCATCCAGAAAAACAAGCATCGCATTATCCACACTTAGCTTCTTGGTAAGTTGCTTGAAATTTCTTGGTACGATGGTATCAGGGTCCATTGGATCCTCTGCCGGAATAGTGATATCCTCCTGATCAAAAGCAAATAGTCTGAATAGCGCTTGCTGGTAATACAACGCTCTGGAGTTTCCAACAACCGATCGTTTTGTAGTGAAATGAGTATGGAGAAAAAAGACCAACCGCTCCCTGAAAATATAGGAGAGCTTTACAGAATCGTCTATCCCATTGCCCAGCATTTGTCCAATGTTCCAGGCTAAAAAATATCTTTCCAACTCAAACCCTTCACTTTCTGGAGCGAATGAACCGGTGATCCATTCATTTCCTGTAAGAGGATCAATCGGTAAGACCGGATCTGGAAGTGTAGCGTTGAATAGCTGGTCAACTGCCTGTGCCGGTGTAAGTGCCGCGAAAGAATCAATTTCTGCAATTGATCCTGCGAAGCATGCACGACGAAGCAGGTGAGCAGCTCGCTTTTTTCCTAGTGCGCTGGTTAATTCATTTAAAGGCATTCGGAGCTGTTTGAGTATCTAACAGGAAATTTAATTCAATTATTATAAAATAAGTGATAAAAAATCCTCAAATAGTTTAATTAATTGTTAAGGCAATAAAAAACCCGTAACCACGGGTTTCAATTTAATTTGATTTATTCGTTATGTCAACATTCCGCCATCTACCTGAATCGTTTGTCCTGTGATGTACGAAGACATATCTGATCCAAGGAAGACACAAGCATTCGCAACGTCTTCCGGAGAGCCCCCTCTTTTCAATGGAATTGCATCTCTCCAGCTTTGAACGGTTTTTTCGTCCAGCGCATCTGTCATTTCTGTTTCTATGAAGCCCGGAGCAATCGCATTGCATCGGATACCTCGAGATCCAAGTTCAAGGGCAACAGATTTAGTGAATCCAATGATTCCTGCTTTGGACGCAGCATAATTGGCTTGACCTGCGTTTCCTTTCACACCCACCACGGAAGACATGTTAATGATAGAGCCGCTTCGTTGTTTCATCATGGTTCGGCATGCCGCTTTCACCGTATTGAAGCAAGATTTTAAATTGATGTTTTGGATGGCATCCCAGTCTTCTTCACTCATTCGCATAAGTAGATTGTCCTTGGTGATTCCTGCGTTATTGATAAGGATATCCAGCGAACCGAAATCTTCTACTACGCTATTGATCAAATCCTGAGCAGCTTGATAATCAGATGCGTCTGATCGATAGCCTTTTGCTTTGATGCCTTTTGAAGCCAGTTCTTTTTCCAATGCTTCACCTTTCTCTATACTGGATAGGTAGGTAAAAGCCACATTGGCTCCTTGCGCTGCATATTGTTCAGCGATAGCTTTTCCAATTCCTTTCGATGCTCCGGTAATGAGTGCTGTTTTTCCTTCTAGTAGTTTCATTGTTGAGTGATTCAAAATTTGCAGTCAAAGATAATGATTGGTTGAAGACTGGCTACACACTTATTTTCCACAACTTTTCGGATTAAATTTGCGGCTCAATTTAAAATAATACAACATGGCATCTAAATATGATCTAATTGTAATCGGAAGTGGACCCGGCGGATACGTAGCAGCTATCAGAGCATCTCAGCTAGGAATGAAAGTAGGTGTAGTAGAAAAGGCAGAGCTTGGTGGAGTGTGTTTGAACTGGGGGTGTATCCCAACGAAAGCACTTATAAAAAGTGCTCAGGTATTTGAATACATCAATCATGCGGATGATTACGGGATCAAAGTAAAGGATGCAAAAGCTGATTTCTCTGGAATGGTGAAAAGAAGCCGTGAGGTTGCCGGAGGAATGAGCAAAGGAATTCAATTCCTTTTCAAGAAAAACAAAATCGATCACATAGCAGGTCACGGTACACTGAAAAAAGGTAAAAAAGTAGAAGTGAAGGCAGAGGATGGTAAGGTAACTACCTTCAATGCGGATCACATCATACTTGCTACCGGAGGACGATCAAGAGAACTACCTAATCTTCCGATAGATGGCAAGAAAGTCATTGGTTACAGAGAGGCAATGGTACTGGATAAACAGCCGAAGAAAATGGTGGTTGTCGGTTCCGGAGCAATAGGCGTTGAATTTGCCTATTTCTATAAGTCGATCGGTACAGAAGTGACGATTGTCGAGTTCATGGACAGAATTGTTCCTGTAGAGGATGAAGAAGTGAGCAAGCAGCTGGAAAGAACCTATAAGAAGGCTGGAATGAAGATCATGACCAGCTCAGAGGTTACTAAAGTGGACACGAAAGGGTCTGGTTGCAAGGTGACCGTAAAGACTAAGAAAGGTGAAGAGCAGATCGATTGCGATGTAGTACTTTCTGCAGTAGGAGTTGCGACTAACATTGAAAATCTTGGATTGGAAGATGTTGGTGTAAAAACTGAAAAAGGGAAAGTAGTCGTTGACGATTATTATAAAACCAACGTGGATGGCGTTTACGCAATTGGTGACATTGTAAAAGGTCAGGCACTTGCTCACGTAGCATCAGCAGAAGGGATCATTTGTGTGGAGAAGATCAAAGGCATGCACGTAGAGCCTTTGGATTACAACAACATCCCGGGATGTACTTATTGCTCTCCTGAAATTGCGTCTGTTGGATATACCGAAAAGGCTGCAAAAGAAGCAGGGTACGAGATCAAAGTAGGTAAGTTCCCATTCTCGGCATCTGGAAAAGCGAAAGCAGCCGGAGCTTCAGATGGTTTCGTGAAAGTAATCTTCGATGCGAAGTACGGTGAGTGGCTAGGTGCACATATGATAGGGGCCAATGTAACTGAGATGATCGCAGAAGCAGTTGCAGCCAGAAAACTAGAGACAACTGGTCATGAAATCATCAAAACGGTGCATCCTCACCCTACTATGAGTGAAGCAGTGATGGAAGCTGCAGCAGCAGCTTATGATGAAGTGATTCATCTGTAATAAAATTTAAATCAAAATCGTCCTACCACTTTAAGAGGTAAGACGACTATTTGAAAAGCACAAGCCCCTGACATAATCGTCAGGGGCTTTTTTATGCTACAGTCTTAACCCTTTTACTAACCCGATAACTGTAGCCATCGAGGAGGCGTTTTAAATCTTCAAGTACTGCTGAACCAGTTGGTAGAGCACCAGCACCCTTGCCTATAAATACATGGCGCCCACTGATTAGCGTTTCTATACTCACTGCATTGTTTTCGAAATCCACTGAATAGAATTCGTCATTTGTACTAATGCTTTCGGGCTTTACAGAGCAAACGATTTCACGATCTGTTTTTTTAAGTGTGGCAATGAGTTTTATTTTTCTTCCTTTTGCTTTTGCACGTCTGATATCCTCTTTGGTCACTCCTTCAATGCTTTCTATATCAAAACTCTTTATAGAGAAGATTCCTCCAAATGCGTGATAAGCCAAAATCGACAGTTTGTAAGAGGCATCAATACCGCTAACATCTAAAGCAGGATTTCGCTCTGCAAATCCCTTTGTCTGAGCTTCTGAAAGTGCTTTTTCGAACACCCAGTTGTTTCGCTGCATTTGTGTCAAAATGTAATTGGAAGAACCATTGAGAATTCCTCTAATCTCTTTTACTTCCTGATCACGGAAGAACCCATCAACCGAGTGGACAATGGGTATACCGCCACCTACTGCCGCCTCATATAAAAAATGAGAACCAAAAGACTGATGCCATTTATCCACATCCTGGAGGGATTCTCCAATCATTTTTTTATTGGCACTGATCACATCTTTACCTGCCAATAAGGCTTTTTCTATATAAGATTTAGCAGCATCGGCATCATCCGTCAATTCAATAATGATGTCAAGCTCAGGATCAGAGAGTAGCTCATCCGGATTATCCGTGAAATAAAGCTCATGACCGATTCTTGGTAAATCCAATCGCTTCACGCAAACCTTTTCTATGCTCACAGGCAAATGCGGGTGTTTCCTTAGATTCTCGTAAAATCCCTTTCCTACAGTCCCAAAACCAAAGAGTCCGATTTTTTTTAGCGCCTTCATGCTAGTTCATTTTTTAAAATGTCATTGATCTGTTCCGTTTCAATTAAAAATCCATCGTGACCGTAAAGGCTAGATATCACATGCAAGGAACTGTTTGATATATGCTCAGTTAAAAATTTCTGCTCTTGAATCGGGAACAAAATATCAGTATCCAATCCGATTACGATGGTTCTCGATTGAATGCGTTTCAGTGCTCTTTCCACCCCTCCGAAATGTCGTCCTACGTCATGGCTATCCATTGCTTTAGATAAGAAATAATAACTGTGCGGACTGAATCGTTTACTTAGCTTTTCTCCTTGATATCGCTGATAGGAGGTAGCAGAAAAATTGTCCTTTCTTCCATCTTGATCTGACTGTGTTACCTCATACGTATCATAATGTCGATAGGAAAGCATTGCAATAGCTCTTGCGGTTTCCAATCCATTAATTGGATCAACCTTTATGGCCATTCGTTGTGCTTCATTGAATGCAATGCCCCATGCGGAGTGTTTGGCATTGGTTGCAATGGGCACGATTACTTCAAATAGATCCGGTTCTTGTACCGCCCACTCCAGCAATTGCTGTCCACCTAACGACCCACCTATTCCCAGGCTAATCTTATCAATACCAAGATGATCTTTTAAGCGCTTGTGAGCTTCAACGATATCCCGTATGGTGATCAATGGAAAATCAAACCCCTTCGGATCTGTGCTCCCGTAGCATGAACCAAGCACATTGGCACAAACGATAAAGTCCTTTGCCGGATTGATTGGGCTACCCTCGGGAAAGAAATTTTCCCACCATTTGGAAGGGTCACTATTTGCGGTGAGGGCATGAAAGATCCAGACCACATTGGATTTATTCGCATTCAAAACGCCCCACGTGGTATAGTGGATCCTAAGCTCCCGGAGCGTTTCTCCCCCCTCCAGGACCAAAGGTTCCTCAACCTTAAAACCAAATGACTTAGATGTTAGCAGCGTTTGCATACACTTTTTCAAATGCTTGTTCAAAATCGGATTTGATGTCATCGATATGCTCGATCCCAACAGACACTCTCAGAAGGTTTGGCAATACACCGGCATCCTTTTGTTCTTGCTCAGAAAGCTGCTGGTGGGTTGTTGCCGAAGGCTGTATAATCAGTGTCTTGGCATCTCCCACATTAGCCAGGTGGCTTACCAGTTTTAAGCTGTCTACAAATTGGGTTGTCTCTTCCTTCTCACCTTTCAATTGGAACGAAAACACCCCTCCATATCCATTCCTCAGGTATTTTTCAGCAAGCTGATGATATGGACTGGAAGCGAGACCAGGGTAGTTCACCTTTTCTACCAATGCATGCTGTTCCAGCCAGCTTGCCAGTTCCAATGCATTGTCTACCGTGCGTTGTACCCGAAGCGAAAGTGTTTCCAATCCTTGAAGTAACAGGAAGGAATTGAATGGACTCAATGCCGGACCGAAATCCCGAAGACCTTCCACACGGGCACGTATTGCAAAAGCAATGTTTGGTAGTCCTAATGGATTCCCTTCACCAAATACTTCCCAAAACTTTAGTCCATGATAGCCTTCAGATGGCTCGGTAAACTGAGGGAATTTTCCATTGCCCCAGTTGTAATTCCCTCCATCAATGATCACCCCGCCGATGGAAGTACCATGTCCGCCAATCCACTTGGTGGCAGATGCGGTTACTACGGAAGCTCCATGCTCCAGTGGTCTAAACAGATACCCGGCAGCACCAAACGTGTTGTCGACGATAAGCGGGATGTCATGATCCTTTGCAACCTCAGCAATTGCTTCGAAATCAGGAATATTGAATTCCGGATTTCCAATGGTTTCCAGGTAAATTGCCTTTGTATTTTGATCGATCAGTCGTTCAAAATCTGAAGCTTTATCTGTCTTAGCAAAGCGAGTCTCAACACCTAGTCGCTTGAAAGCGACCTTGAATTGATTGTATGTGCCGCCATAGAGAAAGGAAGTAGAAATGAAATTATCTCCAGCTTGAAGAATGTTGTTCAGTGCGATAAACTGAGCCGCCTGTCCGGAACCTACTGCCAGTGCAGCCACCCCACCTTCTAAAGCAGCAATGCGCTTTTCGAAAACATCATTGGTTGGATTCATGATTCGGGTATAAATGTTTCCGAATTCTTTCAGTGCGAAAAGGTTTGCACCATGCTTAGAGTCTTTGAAGGTATATGAGGATGTCTGATAGATCGGCACGGCTCTGGAGCGTGTAGTTTCATCGATTTCCTGACCTGCATGTAATTGAAGTGTTTCGTATTTTAATTCTTGTGACATGATAATATTCGTTTTAGTTAATTGAAAATGAAATGGGTGTAGGGTTAGTAAGATTATCGTTGACCGGGCATCTATGCGAGATTTCTTTGAGCCATTGCTTTTTAAGTTCTGGGTCTATCTGCGTAGTGGTCTCCAGCCGAACATCGATTTGCTTGTAGCCTGCCCTTTCCTCAAGAGACTTTCCAAATAGTCTCCCTGGGTTGAGAAATCCATCTATGTTGATTTTAAGATTCTCGAGAAAAAAGTCCAGTTCTTCGGCAATGATGTGAGCTACCACATTGATGCATCCTGCATATCCCGCAAGGACATATTCTACTGGATTTGGCGCTTCATTGGTGCCGCCCAGTTCTTCTGGTTCATCCACTGTAAGATCAAAACCTCTGGCTTGAATGCGTGTTTTTGCTCGAGATTCACTCACAGAGCTGATTGAAAATTTTATTTCTTGTGACATGTGTGATAAAATTGTTTGATTATTGAAAATGAGATGGTATGGATTTATCATAAATAACTGATGAGTTAACTTATGAAAGGATTTTTCCGGACGAAGACGCACTTCAGTCCTAAGATGATCGCAAACCCAAATGGATCAAATGTGAATTACCTATTGCTGCAACAGCAACACATGCACATGAAATGGAATATCGATGAGGAAACGCAATTTCCCTGTCTGACCAACGTGTCAGTTATCTTGGGAACGATGAGATTTTGTTTGTTCATAGCAATCAATTTATCGTTCAGGAATTAGCACCGTTTCCGATTTTCGGAGGGTTGCTAGCGCGTCATGGAGCCTGTCTCTCAGCGCTTCTTTATAAATCGATACCTTATCGATTTGATGATGCAAACGTAGAACAGGAATTTTGGTTTCTCCAAATTTTATCTAGACAAAATTTCGATAAACAATGATTTAATAGTTGAGTAGCGTTATGAGGAATAAATATTTTTTCAGTTGTTTTTATGAATGTAAAACGTTGTAAATCAATGCTTAACTACTTCTTTAATAAGGTTTATTATTGGTCAACTTTTGAAGTAAAAAATTTATTTGAAAATCAAAGTGAATTTTTCTTAACATACTGTTCTACCTTTGGTTTGAAATGAAAATTTGACCTAACAGAGAATCATGAGTAAACTTATCATCAATAATCACGACGAGTTTGAGCAATATTTAGGAAAAGTGATGGGCGAGTCTGAGTACCATCAAATCACCCAGGATCAGATCAATCAATTTGCGGATGCTACCCTGGACCACCAATGGATCCACACAGATCCTGAGCGAGCGAAGGATGGCCCTTTCGGAACGACCATTGCTCATGGTTATTTGACACTTTCGCTGATGCCTTATTTGTGGGAACAAATCGCGCAATTCAACAATGTGAAGATGTTGGTCAATTATGGAATCGACAAATTGAAGTTTGGTCAGGCGGTAAAAGTGAATGATGAAATTAAACTTAGCGCAACCCTTAAATCACTGGCTAATTTGAGAGGGATTTCCAAAGCAGAAGTAGACGCCCTTTTAGAAATCAAAGGGGAGAAGAAGCCTGCGTTTACAGCTACGATGATTTTCTTGTATCATTTTGAATAGGAAATAAAAAAGGCCTCTTATGAGGCCTAAATTATTCATTATCAATTTTAATTGTCAATTAAGAAAGTGCTTTCTTCATCACTGCTCCAATATCAGCAGGTGAATCTACTACATGTAATCCGCACTCACCCATGATTCTCATTTTGGCTTCAGCGGTATCATCTTTCCCTCCAATGATTGCTCCGGCATGCCCCATTCTCCTTCCTGGAGGCGCGGTTTGTCCGGCGATGAAACCAACAACAGGCTTTTTATTGCCATTTTCCTGAATCCACTTTGCAGCATCAGCCTCATACTGGCCACCAATCTCGCCAATCATCACGATACCATCAGTCTCAGGATCTTCCATTAGCATTTGTACAGCCTCCTTCGTAGATGTTCCAATGATTGGGTCACCTCCGATACCGATAGCAGTAGAAATACCCATTCCGGCTTTCACTACCTGGTCTGCTGCTTCGTAGGTCAATGTTCCTGATTTCGATACGATTCCTACTTTTCCTTTTTTGAAAACAAAGCCCGGCATGATACCTACTTTGGCTTCTTCCGGCGTAATTACTCCCGGACAGTTTGGCCCAACAAGTACCGCACCTCTTGCCTTTGCATAAGGTTTTGCATGCATCATGTCTTTTACCGGAATTCCTTCAGTGATCGTTACAATAACCTTAATACCTGCATCAGCGGCCTCCATGATGGCATCCGCGGCAAAAGCTGGTGGAACAAAAATGATGGTTACATCAGCGCCTGTTTTGTCGACCGCTTCCTTAACAGTATTGAATACCGGCTTGTCCAGATGCGTTTGACCTCCTTTACCCGGAGTAACACCACCTACTACATTGGAACCGTATTCGATCATTTGACCGGCGTGAAAAGTACCTTCAGAGCCTGTGAAGCCCTGTACGATGATTTTGGAATCTTTATTTACAAGAACACTCATTTCTTTTAGATTTTCCGCAAAAATATACGATTAAATCTGTCTGCCAATTACTTCATCCATTTGCCGCTCATAAAAAACTTGATAAATGGTCTTTCTTACAAAGAGAGTGAAAATATTCTTCTGAATTCGATTGGTTTTGGCACACTTTTCGCGACTTATTTTAAGTGATTACGTCATACAGGTGATTAAACTTTCGACGAGTGGACTTGTCTGATAGTTAAAGATCGTTAAATCACTAAACTTCAGATAGATGCGATCGTTAGAAGTTGTAAGTAATTAATCCTCTTCATATTTACTTAGGTTTAGAATTAAAGGAGCTTTCGGGCTCCTTTTTCTATTTTCACAGTCTAAACACTGAGTATGCTTTCCTCTGCACGAACATTTTTTGGCACTGAAGTAGACAATAGTTCACTGGTATTGTTTAGGATGGTGTTTGGATTGCTGGCTGCTGCGGAAAGTTTTGGAGCGATTTTCACAGGGTGGGTTCATGAAACATTTATCGAGCCGAGTTTCACTTTTACTGTTATTGGTTTTGAATGGCTACAACCATTGAGTGGTGATGGGATGATCTACTACTTCATCGTAATGGGGGTTGCTGGCCTCTGTATTATGCTAGGGCTCTTTTACCGTGCTTCTACGTTTGTTTTTGCGGGATTGTGGACCATTGTCTATCTCATGCAAAAGTCGCATTACAATAACCACTACTATCTATTGGTGTTGCTTGGGTGGGTGATGTTTTTGCTCCCTGCTCATAAAAGCCATTCTTTGGATGTGAAATGGGGCCTTACCATTTCAAAAAAGACATGTGCCAGAATTTGCCATTGGTTTTTTATCATTCAGGTAGCTATCGTGTATCTGTATGCCAGCTTCAATAAAATGCATGCAGATTGGACGATGGCTAAGCCTATTGGGATTTGGTTTAAGTACAAAGCAAATTACTGGTTGATTGGTCCCCTCCTACAAGAAGAGTGGTTTCAATACTTTATTGCATGGGGAGGCATTATTTATGATGGTACCATCGTTTTTCTGCTGCTTCACCCCAGGACAAGGAAACTTGGATTTGTTTTGTCAGTTATTTTCAACCTGGCTAATTCAGCTATATTTCAAATTGGCATTTTTCCTTATTTAATGATCGGGTTAACGGTGTTCTTTTTTCCCCCTGAAACAATTACGAGCACCTTTTTCAGGAAGAAAAAAAGAGTATATCCGATTCAAAAAAAGCTTTCTTTGGGTTGGACCTACATACTGATCGCTTATTTCAGTATTCATCTCCTTTTGCCACTACGCCATTTTCTTTATCAAGGGAATGCTTCCTGGACGGAGGAGGCTCATCGCTTGTCATGGCGGATGATGCTGCGGGTAAAATCAGGGTATGTCAAATTTTATGTTCAGGAAAAAGGCAAAGATGACAGAGAGAAAATTAACTTGAGAGATTGGCTGTCTCGGGAGCAGCGAACAACCATTTTCGGTAAACCTGATATGATTTGGCAGTTTGCTCAAAGGCTTAAAGATGAATATGCAAAGGAGGGGAAAGATGTTTCTGTTTTTGCTGAAGCTAAAGTTTCTTTGAATGGAGGATCTAGAAAACACCTCATCGATCCCAATGTTGACCTTGCCAGTGTCAAATGGGAACCATTCAAACATTCCGACTGGATTTTAACTTACGACACCTATGATTGATTTGCGTAGTGATACCATTACAAAACCAACTTCTGAAATGCTGGAAGCAATGATGACGGCAGAGGTTGGGGATGATGTGTTTGGAGACGATCCCACAGTCAATTCACTGCAGGAAAAAACAGCAGAAATGTTCGGGATGGAGGATGGACTGTATTGTCCTTCCGGAACGATGACCAACCAGATTGCCATGCGAATTCTTACCCGGCCACAAGATGAAGTCATTTGCCACAAATATTCACATGTGTATCTGTATGAGGGAGGAGGAATGATGTATAATTCCATGTTGTCTCCCAAACTCCTTGAGGGGAACAGAGGAAGGATAACTGCTGACCAAATTGCGAATAGCATCAATCCGGATGATATTCATTTCCCTAAATCAAAATTGGTGGTACTTGAGAACACGATGAATAAAGGTGGGGGATCCATTTATGATATTGAGGAGATCAAAAAGATCAGGAAGGTTTGTGATGACCATGAACTAAAGCTTCATCTCGATGGCGCTCGTTTTTTTAATGCGGTTGTAACAACAGGTGAAAGCCCAAAAGAATATGGAAAGTTATTTGACACCATTTCCATTTGCTTCTCTAAAGGTCTTGGTGCTCCGGTAGGCTCGGTTTTATTAGGAACGAAAGATCAGATTAAAGAAGCGAAACGAGTGCGAAAGGTTTTTGGTGGAGGAATGCGCCAGGCTGGATATTTAGCAGCGGCTTGTATTTACGCACTGGATCATCATATTGATCGACTGGCGAAGGATCACACACGTGCTCAAATAATTGGCGAAGTTTTGAAATCCCTACCTTTCATTGAAGAGGTAATGCCTGTAGATACCAATATTGTTATTGGGAAACTGGTTGAGGGAAAATCAGAAAAGTGGTTGCTAGATGAATTGGAAAAGCAGGGTATTCGGGCGGTTGGCTTTGGGAAAGGACTGGTAAGATTTGTGACTCATCTGGATTTTGGGGGTGATGATTTGTCCATGTTTGAAAAGGCTATTTTGAAGATTTCTTCGTAACCAACCAGACCCCAATAAAAACAAACAATGCAGCCAAAAGGTGTTTTAATAGGAAAATCTCGCCAAAAAACAGGATAGCTGTCAAGGAAGCAAAAACAGGTTGCAGGTAAATAAATGCGCCCACTACAGATGAGTCGACTCTAACAAGGGTCCATGCATTTAGAAAATAAACCAACACCGTAACGATAATTATTGCATATCCCATGCTCCACCAGACTTTGGTCGGTAATGTGCTAAAATCAACCTCCAGAGCTTGAAATGATCCAACTGGAAGCACCAATATGATGGCAATTGTAAAAACCCAGGTAACAACGGTCATGGGTTTATATTTTTTCATGAGTGGCTTTACAATAACCAGGTAGCATGCGTAGCTGGCGGCATTGATAAGGACAAGAATATCTCCTCGCCAGTCACCTGATGTCAACATTGCATCTGGCTGATAAAGAATAATCACAGCCCCGATGAGACCTATAATTACTCCCATGATTTTTGTTCGAGTGATTTTTTCTCCAATTAGCAGAGCAGCCCAGATCAGGACTAAAACAGGAGTTAAGGTCATGATGATGGAGCCATTCACTGCAGAAGTAAGGCTAAGTCCCTTGTAAAAAAGCAATTGATTAACAGCCACTCCGGTAAGGGCACAAAGCCCAAGCACCCAGCCATCTTCCCTCCAATTGATTTTCTCTCTATTGAACGAATGGATGATCCAGAAAATAATAGCAGAAATAATTACTCGGAATACAATGAAGCCATATGGCCCAATGTAATCAGGGACGATAATTTTGAGGACACTGTAGTTGATGCCGTAGAAAAGGCTCACAAGAGTGAGTACACCATAGGTTTTAATTGAGTCCCAATTCACCGCGCAAAAGTAGCAGGGGTTTAGGTTACGCTTGCTGCTTTTCTAATTATTTCACCATAGCCATGGCTATAGTTCGCTTCTTTGTAAAGCCCTCTTTCTTTTAGTATTTGGTGCATCTTTTTGAAATTATAAGAAGGCACGGTAAAGAGCAGGTGATGCTCCAGGTGGTAGTTGACATTGAGAGGAGCGAATAAGAATTTCTCTAACCAGTTTGCTTTAATGGTTCTGGAATTTTGTAATGGATCAGTTCTATCCTTCACCATACTGTGTTCAGCCATTGATCGTATACGTAGGATAAACATATAAGTGGTAAGCATGGCCACAGGCCATAGCAGGTAAAGCCAAGGACTAACAAAAAACCAACAAAGCCCAAGCATGATAAGGTTAGAAGCAATTGGGCCCCATAGGTTATTTATTCCGTTTTTCCATAAATAACCACTTTGCTCCTCCACTAATTTTTCTACATAATTTCCAAGATTGTATTTAAGAATTCCTAAATGCATGGCGATTAAGCCGAAATAGTTTTTCAATCCGGAAACCCCGGAGAGGTCTCTCGAAAATTTACGGATCATGCTTTTTTTGGAGGTAGGGTAACCCTTTGTCAGGTTGATGTCAGGATCTTCATCCGTACCGGTAGCCAGGTGATGTTGCAGGTGATAAGGACGGTATTGGTTGATATTGTGAATGATTGGAAATGCTCCAAACCAGTTTCCAATGAAGTTGTTGAGACGTTTCGAATGAAAGAGGGCGTAATGTGACGCATCATGCATGATGATGGCGCAACCAAGCTGTTTGGCCCCAATAATGATGAGCGCTAAGATGACTGTTAGCACATTAGGCCAGGCAGCCACAATCGCAAAGGAAAAACCAATCCAGAACCAAACTTTGAATACTTCCCATGCTGCTTTAAGATCTGACTTTCTTAAAAGAGTATCAATTTCTTCTCGCGAGAAATACGCAGATACAATCTGTTGATATCGCTTTGATTGATTGTTTTTATCGCTAACACGAACCACTTCAGACATTCTATAAAGATAAAATTTTTCCGAATCAGATTTCTCATAATTTTACTTCATGTTTCAAGACACATCCCCGCTAGCAGAACGAATGCGTCCCTCCAAACTTTCCGACCTGGTGGGGCAAGAACACCTGGTAGGTGAAAATGGCGTATTGCGAAGAGCGATTAATTCTGGTCAGGTTCCTTCGATGATACTGTGGGGGCCTCCAGGGACAGGTAAAACGACCATAGCGAACATCATCGCCAACGAAGTAAAAAGACCTTTCCATACTTTGAGTGCCATTAGCTCTGGAGTCAAAGAGGTTCGAGAAGTTATCCAGATAGCTGGTAGGGGTAACAAGGCGATTCTTTTTATTGATGAAGTTCATCGTTTCAATAAAGCACAGCAGGATGCCTTGCTGGGCGCAGTGGAGAAAGGAGTGATTACGTTGATTGGGGCAACCACAGAGAATCCCAGTTTTGAAGTGAACTCGGCACTCATTTCACGATCACAAGTCTACACGCTAAATGCGCTGACCAAGGAAAACCTAATGACCCTAGTAGAAAAGGCACTTCAGGAAGACGAAGATCTGAAAAAGGAAGAGGTAGTCTTAAAAGAAACAGAAGCACTGTTTAATCTTTCCGGAGGAGATGGAAGAAAACTATTAAATCTGCTGGAATTAGTTATCAAAAGTGATGATGGCAAACAAAAGGTCATTACGGATGATAAAGTGATTGAGGCAGCACAGCGTAAGACAGTCCTGTACGACAAGAAAGGAGAGATGCATTATGATGTCATTTCCGCCTTTATCAAATCCATCCGAGGGAGTGACCCAAATGCAGCTGTTTATTACTTGGCTCGGATGATCGAGGGTGGAGAGGATGTAAAATTCATCGCTCGTCGTTTAGTGATTCTTGCTTCAGAAGATATAGGGAACGCCAACCCTACTGCTCTTGTGATGGCCACCAATGCTTTTCAGGCAGTGAACATGATCGGATATCCTGAGTCCAGGATCATTCTTTCTCAGTGTGTAACATATTTAGCTTCTTCTCCCAAAAGCAATGCCAGTTACATGGCGATCAATCAGGCTCAGTCTTTGGTTCAGAAAACTGGTGACCTTCCTGTTCCCATGGCGATACGAAATTCTCCTACCAAACTAATGAAGGATCAAGGGTATGGAAAGGGCTATAAATATGCCCACGATCATCCAATGAACTTTGCAGAGATGGAGTTTCTTCCTGAAGAGATTGAAGGTACTAAGCTTTATGATCCGGGTAAAAATGCTCGTGAGGAGGAACTTCGAAAGTTTCTCCGCACAAGATGGAAAGAGAAATATGGGTATTAGAACTTAAAAGCTACACCAAACTTCAGCATTAATAGATCGGTAGTAGATTCTCTCGGTTGATTTTCGTAAGCAAGGTCTCCAGGAGCAAGATTATCCCGGTCGTAGTTTTCTGAGGATCCTGTAAACTCTACCGTCCAGGATTCAGTATCGTCTCCATCATAATATTGTGCACGTTCACCTTTGAAGTAATCAGCTCTGATATCCACAAAAAACTTAGGGCCTACTTTAATCATAAATCCACCACCCCATCCATAGCTGAAAATCCAATCATCCAATACTGTTTTCCTGGAGATTACATCGCTATCCTCATCCTCTGCGTATCGTCTGTCATCAGAACGATCCAGAATTTTTGTATTGGTGGAAATGTATCTAAATCCAATCAGTCCCTCAATGTATGGTTGCACCATTTCAAAAGGCGCCTGTGCCCTGATTAAAGCATGCGTTCCAAAAATACTATTGGTATTGACAATTCTTAGGGGAATGTTGAGTTGATCAATCACCTGTCCATTGGCAACTATTTCAGCGGTTAGGTTTTCATCCTGTGTATTGCGTCCATACACGATGTAATTAAGATCCAGTCCGAAGGACACGGGGAATCCTTTCTGAAAGGGAATACCAAAGGAAAGGTCAGCACCAAACCCAGTGGCATCTGTGTTTTCCCGAAATTCGTTTCTTGGCAAGCCAAATGTTAAATCGAAACTTCCCCATTGTGCCATTGTACAAAAAGAAAGCATGATGAAAGTAGAAGTGAGCAGGTGTTTTTTCATGATCAGATGGGTTCGTGGTACATTCGCAAAAATCGTAACTTTTGCAATCATTTCAATTTTCGTACCATGTCGAAATTAATAGGACCGTTTAAAGAGGTTATCACACTAGCCAATACTGCTCAGAAAGGTGCATTAGGGGATGATAAAATGGATATTATCCAGAATGGAGGTGTGCTGATTGAAGACGAAAAAATTTTGAAAGTAGGTGCTTTTGAGGACTTACGATCAGGTGCCTCTGCAATAGAGGAGGTAGCAGGTGACCACATTTTACTTCCTGGTCTTATCGATTGTCACACCCATTTGGTATGGGGAGGTTCCAGAGCCAGAGACTATACACTTCGGATGTCCGGAGAGTCCTATGAGAAAATATTAGAGCAGGGTGGAGGAATATTCGATTCGGTTGAAAAAACACGAGCAGCTAGTCCAGAGTCCTTGCATGATGGATTGGTGAAGCGGGCATCACGGCACCTAAATGATGGAGTGACAACCATCGAAGTGAAAAGTGGATATGGTCTAGATGTAGAAAATGAGCTAAAGGTGCTGAATGTGATTAAAAATGCAATAGCTGATGTAGAAGCCGATCTGATCCCCACCTGTCTTGCCGCACATGTTTGCCCAAAAGAATTTAAAGACAAGAAGGAATTTTTGACCTATCTGGAAAAAGAATTGTTGCCTCAACTGCTAGTAAAAGGGCTAGCAAATCGGGTCGATATTTTCGTAGAACCCTCCGCTTTCCCGGTAGAAATCGCGAAAGATTATATGTCAGCCGCAAAGAGTCTGGGATTTGATCTAACCGTGCACGCAGATCAGTTTCATACAGGCGGGAGCCAGATAGCGGTGGAATTAGAAGCTAGAAGTGCAGATCACTTGGAAGCAAGCGCAGACAAAGAGATTGAGTTATTAGGCAAATCAAATACGGTTGCCGTGGCTCTGCCGGGAGCCTCTATCGGGTTAGGTATGCAATTCACACGAGCACGGAAATTACTTGATGCAGGTGCGTCGCTGGCTATTTCCACTGACTGGAACCCTGGATCCGGACCCATGGGGGATCTTTTGGTTCAGGCGTCTATTTTGGGTATTTATGAAAAGCTTTCTTCTGCAGAAATATTTTCCGGGATCACTTTTAGAGCGGCAAAAGCACTTGGATTGGGAGATAGAGGAAGACTCAAAGAGGGAATGAAAGCAGATATGATTGCTTTTCCGGTGAATGATTATCGGGAGATTCTTTACAATCAAGGTAAGATTAAGCCCGATACGGTTTGGAAGAATGGAAAACAAGTAAAGCATGTATAAGCCCGGCAATAAATCGATTTGGAAAGGGAGACAAGATCCCGGCTCAGTGCGTGATGTCTGGCATCAGGTTGTACAAATCGGAGATTTAAATGCAGACATACCTCATGGTTTTTGCTTTCTTGGTTTTTGCTCGGATGTGGGTGTCAAAAGAAACCTGGGCAGGGTAGGTGCTGTGGATGGGCCTGATGCGATCCGAAAGGCCTTGGTGAACTTAGCCGTTCATTTTAGTGAGAAAGTAAAACTCACGGATGTTGGTGATGTGGTGGTGAGTGGTGATCAACTGGAAAACGCACAGATGGAGCTTGCACGATACACTTCTGCGATGATTAAAAATGACACATTCCCAATTCTCTTGGGTGGAGGTCATGAAATCAGCTATGCGCATGGCAAGGGAGTGTTAGATGCATTTCCGAATGAAAAAATAGGGATGATCAATTTTGATCCTCATTTTGACCTCAGAAAATATCCACAAGGACCGCATTCCGGGAGCTGGGCTCGACAGCTATTTGAAGAAAGTGGGAACTTTTATTACCTGCCCATTGGCATCAACGAAGCGGTGAACATTGCCCCAATGTTTGAATTGATGAGAGAAAAAAATCAATCTTTCATATCTATGGAGGAGCTATTAGGAGAGTCTGAGGAAGATTTGCTGGCTCGCATAGATTACTTCATGGACCAAATGGATAGAGTATGTATCACCCTGGATTTAGATGTTTTCTCAGCGGGAGTAGCTCCCGGGGTTAGTGCAGTAAATCCTTATGGTGCCTTACCACATCATATTAAGCCATTGATGAACAAGATTCTTCAATCAGAAAAAGCAGTCAGCTTTGATGTGGCGGAAATGAGCCCAAAATATGATGATGGCCGCACAGCGAAGCTAGCAGCCAGTTTTGTTTATGATGTGGTTAACAACATCTCACCCCGATGAAGTACTTCACTCCCTATCCTTCACCTTAATTCCTTTTTCTATATACTCCCACACACTCGGGCTATTTTCATCGCCATATTTGTTTCTGCCTTTCCAGACATAGCTATGAAAGTCTTTCTCAAAAACAAGTTCACCAAATCTTTCATGATATTCATTTGAACCTGGATCACCTCCACTTTGAATGGTTAGTGTCCTTTTTTCTTCATTCCAACTTAGCTGATCAAATTGTATTTTGTGCCAGTTGCTAAACATCGAGATCATCTCAAATTGCTGGTCTTTCTTGTTGTAGTGGATAAGCCACAGGTATGTTCGCTGCTTGCCCGTAGATGATTTAGCTATTGCACTCAATTCGATATACGTACTATCCAGCGTGTAACTTCCAATTCGTGTGCTTTCTTCCCACCATGTTTTTTCTTTATTGTCCTCCCGGACCTCCCAGGTACCTATTAGAAATTCTAAGTCTTTGATAGAAGTTTCGAAAGTGTCTTGAGCTAAAACTGAATAGCTAAAAACAGTTAACCAGATGAGCGAGATTGTATTCTTCATCGTTTTTTAGACTATGATCAAATAAAATCAAGAACCCACCTAATAGATTAATTAATCAAACAGAAAAGATGATGTAAACTATTCAGAGCCTGGTAAACTCATCTTCTTAAATTCGGATGGCGATGAATCAACGTTTTTTCTAAAAGCAGTATTGAAAGAGGAGAGGGAATGAAAGCCACATTCGTAAGCGATGTATGCTATTTTATGATTGTCAAATTTCGGATCGGTCAATAATTCTTTTGCTTTTTCAATGCGGTAGCTGTTCGTGAAGTCCGTGAAGCTTTTATTCATGCTTTCACTGAAAAAACGAGACAACAAGTATTTCGGAATGGAGGTCAGTTCTGACAAAGCAGTGAGATTAAAATCACTTTGAAGGTAGGGTTTCTCATCTATCATCACTCGCTCGATTCGTTCTTTATGATGAGCTATTTGATCAGGTGTGAGATTAATATTTCTGTATTTCTTTTTGTCTCCCAGCGGAGTGAAAATTTCCTGATTAGAGAAGATTATAAAGCTGATTAGATAAATCACCGCAGCATAAATCACAGGACCTGTGATGTATGGATTCAATCCAAAGATGTAGTTAGTAAAATAGGAGATACAAAAAATAGAAACCCCAATGAACAGGTTCCGATACCACGGGAAATAGATTTTTTGTTCGCTATAAATGATCCACAAATAATATAAACTCAGGCCAAGGGAAAGGACAGTGTAATACAGAAGGGCGTGATATCCACCGACGTACCAAAAATTTGAAAGTGTAAGAAAGGGTGATGAGAAGAGGATCAATATCGCCGGTCCCAGGATTAATAACTGATGGAACATTTTCTTTAGTAAGGTTGACTTACGGGCGAAATAGATAACAAGGACAGGCCCTATGAATCCCTGAGCGGCGAAACCTATGTTCAGGAATAGTGGATAATTAATATCGAAGAAATACCAACCCACTGACTTGATCAATCGGACGGTGATAGCTAGAAGTAACAAGCTTAGCAAGAGACGCTCCTCAAACTGGATGTTTTTGGCAGAGAAGATATAGACTGCAAGAAAGAGGCTCTGTATGATCCCGGCGCAGCATACAATCAACAAAAGTGAATAGACATCCATAATGCTATTAAAACGCTAATTAATTAATAAGCCTAACAGATTAATTAATACGGAAGGCATGACTGAATAGATACCGTAAACTCACTTCCAGTAAATCTGAAATGAGTGAGTGTTTTAAGACACATATTTAATATTT
Organism: Ekhidna sp.; assembly: GCF_965247405.1. Classification (GTDB taxonomy): domain Bacteria; phylum Bacteroidota; class Bacteroidia; order Cytophagales; family Cyclobacteriaceae; genus Ekhidna. Next base: position 1,519,722 of record NZ_OZ252014.1, on the reverse strand, counting down.
CGAATGACGAATGGCGACCCGTTGTGGCCTCATTCTTTTATTTCTTCTTTTTAATGAGTAGCTATTTCATCCTCAGGCCTGTAAGGGATGAAATGGGGATCCAGGCAGGGGTTGACAACATGCAGTGGCTGTTTACCGGGACTTTTGTTGCCATGCTTTTGATCGTACCCGTTTTTGGGTATTTAATGAGGAAATTTTCCAGAGAGAAATTAATTCCAGGCATCTATGTCTTTTTTAGCCTCAATATTCTAGCCTTTTATTTCTTGTTCTCTTTTTTTAGTTCTCCACTTATTTCGGCCATTTTTTTTATATGGTTAAGTGTTTTTAATCTGTTTGTCATTTCTATTTTTTGGAGTTTTAATTCAGAAATATTTACTACAGATCAGGCTCAAAGATTATATGGCCCTATCGCAGCAGGAGGAAGCTCAGGCGCCATTTTCGGACCTATCATCACCTCTACTCTATCTGAGCAAATAGGAGTGACCAATCTCCTTTTGATTTCTGCATCCTTCCTGATACTAGCCACCTTTTTTCTTATTCAACTGATGAAATACGCTGAAGGACAGCCTGAAAGAAGAATCATTGCTCCAATCCAGGGAAGTGTATGGGAAGGGCTAAGGCTGGTTGCCAAATCTCAGTATTTGCGACATATTGGTTTGTTTATTCTCCTTTACACCAGCATCTCCACTTTTTTGTATTTTGAACAGGCCCATATTGTGTCGGAAGCATTTTCGGCTTCTGAAGATCGAACCTCGTACTTTGGATTCAGAGACCTGTTGGTTAATACCAGCACTTTAGTGCTTCAGTTTTTTGTAACCGAACGCCTTTTGCGAAAAGCTGGAATCATCTTTTGCCTGATGTTGGTGCCATTAGTGGCATCTCTTGGTTTTCTTTCTTTAGGAGTTAATCAGTCAGTGATGGTACTGTTAATTGTTCAGGTATTATACCGATCGCTCAATTTTTCTGTGCAGCGTCCATCACGAGAAGTACTGTTCACAAAAGTTAGCATTCAAGAAAAATACAACGCCAAGAATTTTATTGATACTGCTTTATACCGAGGAGGAGATGCGATCAGTGGATGGCTGTTTGCTATGATTGCTTCTGTGATTTCCTCATTACAAGTCATATCATTTCTGGTAATTCCTCTTTCACTCACATGGGCAATGATTGGATTCCGGTTAGGAAAATTCTTCAATGCTCGATCGATTAACTTAGATAAAAATGAAAAGCATGATGTCATCACGAAGAAAAGCGCTTAAGCAAATCGCAGCAGGATGTTTGGCCATGGGAATGCCTAAATTGTTGTTTTCGCAAACAGGTCAAATAATGAAACGTGCCATTCCATCCACAGGAGAAAAGGTGGGGGTTGTGGGGTTGGGGACTTGGCAAACCTTTGATGTTGGTAGTTCAGAGGCTTCACGCGAACCTCTAAAAGCAGTTCTAAAAGCGTTAGTCGCTGATGGAGGTAACGTCGTAGACTCATCCCCGATGTACGGTTCATCTGAACAGGTGGTTGGTGATTTGTCTGATGAACTTGGAATCGGTAAAGATCTATTTTACGCTACCAAGGTGTGGACGACAGGGCGACAGTCTGGCATTAATCAAATGAACGCATCGATGCGAAAAATGAAAGCTAGCCCAATGGATTTGATGCAGATTCACAATCTTCAGGACTGGAAAACACATATCAAAACACTTTACGATTGGAAGGACAAAGGACTTATCCGATATATTGGAATTACACATTATGTAGATAGTGCTCATGATGATTTGGAGCGAATTATCAAATCTGAAAGCATTGACTTTCTGCAGGTCAATTACTCCATCAATGATCGCAATGCAGAGAAATCATTGTTACCTGCCGCAAAAGATAATGGTGTTGCTGTCTTAACTAACAGACCCTACTCAGGTGGTTCATTATTCAGAAAAACAAAAGGACAAGAGTTGCCAGGATGGGCAGCTGAATTTGATTGTCAGAGTTGGGGGCAGTTCTTTCTGAAGTACTTATTGGCCAATGATGCCGTTACTTGTGTTATCCCGGGGACATCTAAGCCTCATCATATGAAAGATAATCTGAAAGCAGGCCTAGGAAAACTGCCTACCGAAGATCATCGAAAGAAAATGCGGGAATTAATGAGCTAAATTTTTCATGAAACCACCGCAGTAGCCTCTATCTCAATCAACATATCAGGTTCGATTAGTGACCTTACTTCCACCATCGTAGTAGCTGGTTTAATTTCTCCAAAAACCTCCCCATGAGCTTTTCCTATGGCTGCCCATTGGTCAATATCTGTTACGAACATCCGGGTTCTTATCACGTGCTCCATTTTTCCGCCGGCTTTTTCAATGGCCTCTTTGATGATTTCAAGGCATATTTTGGTTTGCTCATAGGCATTATCTCCGGCGGTTTTTCCATCACGAACAGGTGCTGTACCTGATACTTCGATGGTATTCCCAATTCGAACGGCTCTGGAATAGCCCACTTCATCTTCCCAGCGTGCTCCGGATGGAATATTTTGTCTCATGTATATAAAAATAAAAAAGTCCGATTCGAAAAACCGGACTTTCAAAGCTTTTATTCAAATAATAATCAGTTGTCTTTGTGAACATGCACATCCATTTGAGGGAAAGGAATATTCAATCCTACTTCGTTGAATTTATTGTAAATCCGCTCATTCATATCAAATTTCAACGGCCAGTAGTTTACTGCTTCCACCCACAACCTAACGGTGAAATTCACCGAGCTGTCTGCAAGCTCAGCCACAGCAATAAATGGTTCAGGATCATTTAAAATGCGATCATCGGCTTGGATCAATTCCATCAAAGTTTCCCTGGTTTTTGCGGTGCTATCGCCATACCCTATACCCACCGTAAGGTCCAATCTTCTTTTGGGCTCTGTAGAATAATTTGTAAGGGAGGAATTTGCCAACGGACCATTTGGGATGATGATTGTTTTATTATCCGGTGTTTTTAAAATCGTATGAAAAATCTGAATCGCATGAACCGTTCCTGAATGGTTTGGAGTATCAATCCAGTCACCTACTTTGAACGGCTTAATCAACAAAATAATGACACCTCCTGCGAAGTTTTGCAACGTTCCCTGAAGGGCAAGGCCCACTGCCAAACCAGCAGCACCAAGAACTGCTACAAAGCTGGTTGCTTCTATGCCTACCATTCCAATCACTGAAATGAAAAGCATGACTTTGAGCACAGCCGAGATCAGAGATTTCAAAAAAGGCCTAAGTGAAGGATCCACTTCCTTTCTTTGCATGGTCTTGCCCACACCCCTGGTTATTATCCCAATGATCCATAGCCCAATGACTAACGTGACAATTGCAGCGATTACTTTAGGTCCCCAGGTCATCACTATATCTAATGCCATTTGGGTGTATTTTGATGCTTCGGTAGTTACTTCTTCCATTTATTGTTAGGTTTTGAAATTCTAAAAATGTTATAAGAAAGATACGAAAAATGGTTGTTTCCGGACTTAGAACTCCCGCTCATGTAACACATCAGGGATTGTATTGTTCCGGATGGCTGGCGATTCATTAAAAAAGCTATTTTTGTCGAATTGCGAAAATCGAAAAACCTAATTCATGCGAGAACTTAATGATATACTTAATCAAATCGATGGTGCCATAGGAGGATCTTCCTGGTTCGTTTACTTGCTTCTCGGAACCGGACTTTTCTTTACGATCTACCTGAAATTTCCTCAAATTCGGTATTTCAGATTTGCCTTACGTGTCGTCAGAGGAAAATTTGATAAGGCTGATGATGAAGGCGATGCTTCACACTTTCAGGCACTGGCAACTGCCCTTTCAGGAACGGTTGGTACCGGAAATATTGGGGGAGTTGCATTAGCTGTACACCTGGGTGGACCAGCTGCGTTGTTTTGGATGCTTGTTACGGCGGTATTAGGTATGACAACCAAGTTTGTAGAGGTGACACTCTCGCATAAATATCGTGAAAAGGTGGGTGATGGAATTTCAGGTGGTCCGATGTACTACATGAAAAAGCGATTGAACATCACCACAAAATCAGGGAAGGTCATAAAGACGGGATACTTTCTCGGTGGTTTATTTGCAGTGGCAACAATCATGTCATCATTTGGAACAGGTAATCTGCCACAAATAAACAACATTGCAAATTCGGTGTTCACCACATTTGGTGTAGAACAATGGATAACAGGTGCGGTGCTGGCGGTTTTTCTCGCGGCAGTAATTCTTGGCGGAATTAAACGCATCGTGAAGGTGACGGAGAAAATTGTTCCGTTTATGGCTGTTGTTTATTTGATTGGAGCGCTTTCGGTAATTTTTTATAATGCAGGAAATATCCTGCCTTCGGTCATTGCAATTTTTGGTGATCTTTTCTCCGGGAGTGCTGCCATGGGCGGTTTCCTCGGAGCTAACCTGGCATTTGCCTTTAATAGAGGGGTGAATAGAGGGTTATTTTCAAATGAAGCCGGTCAAGGATCAGCACCAATTGCTCACTCCGCGGCACGTGCGCATGAGCCGGTATCGGAAGGAATGGTGGCAATTCTTGAGCCATTTATTGATACAATTATTATCTGTACGATTACCGGCCTGGTTCTTTTATCATCTGGAGCCTGGGCGAAGAAATACGAAAACGAACTTCAGTATTCAGATATCGTTGTTTTGGCCAACACCTACGACGAGAATAATGAAGCGGATCGACTGGCAGTAAAAAACCACCTGATTCAAGAGGAATCTGCACCGCTATTTACCGGTGATTTGAATATTTCAGAAGGAGTCATTCAAAATCCGGTAACAGTCATTGCTGCGGAATCTTTTGCGGAAAATGTGAGAATGTCCCTAAACGAGCAACCATACACAGGAACCATAGCAATAATCAATGGAAGCATATCTGGAGAAGTGGATGTGACAATAACTGGTAAATCACTTCTACATAGTGCGCCTTTGACAACTGTCGCATTTAATGAAGGGTTTTTTGGTGATTACGGTAAATACATCGTCTCGATTGGGTTGATCCTCTTTGCGTTCTCTACAGCGATTAGTTGGTCATACTATGGTGGGCGAGCCACCACCTACCTTTTTGGCACGAAGTATATTATTATATACAAAATCATTTATGTAGCTGGTTTTTTCATTGCGTCATTCGCTGATACTACAATTATCTGGACATTGGCAAACATCACCATTGCCTTGATGACCATTCCTAACCTTATAGGAATTCTAATCATGCATCGCGAGATGAAGCAGACAGTAGGAGATTATTGGAAGGACTTTAAACTGGAGTGGCCGGATGAAAAGACACCTGAATAAGGCATTAACATTTTTGATGTTCCTGCTTGTATTTCAGTGCAAGCAGGATCGATCTATTTCTCAAACAAACGAATCAGACATTACCAGTTTTTCTGAGCTAATTGAGGCGGTAAATCTTTCCGACTCTGCGGATCAACAAACAATGGTTAATCAATTTTTGGATTCGCTGAACGCTCCTTACATCGATGAAGACACTATTGTTTATTTTTTCTACCAGGGAGATGCTTCAAGCGTTCAAGTAGCCGGTGATTTCACTGGTTGGAATCCAGCTGGAAGAAATTTTACTCGGCTAAAGGACACTGACCTATGGTACCATAAGGAGGTTTTTGAGGATAATGCGAGACTTGACTACAAATTGGTGATTGATGGTTCCAATTGGATTTTGGATCCCAAGAATCCGAATCGCATTGGAGGGGGGTTCGGCCCAAATTCGGAATTAGCCATGCCTAAATACGAGCAACCGGAAGAAATAAAGTCAAGAGACGGTATTGATAAAGGGTCAATTTCAGAGTTTCAAATTACCAGTACCCATACAGGGAAGACTTATGATGTGCACGTTTACTTGCCGGCTTCTTATAATGAGTCGAATGAATATCCTGTTGCATACTTTCAAGACGGATCTGACTACCTCAATTTGGCAAGCACAAAGAATGTGTTAGATAACCTCATCGCCGATAACAAGATCACTCCAACGGTTGGTGTTTTTGTGGTACCAAATGATCGAAACATTGAGTATGCTTTTGATGATCGATTCAAATACACGGACTTTTTTGTCAATGAGTTGGTTCCGCACATAGATGGCAATTATGCTACCGCAGCGTCTGCTGCGTCAAGAGCCGTGATTGGAGATTCGTATGGAGGTAATATTTCAGCGATTATTGCTTTTCAAAACCCCGAAGTATTCGGGAATTGCGGCATTCATTCAGGCGCATTCCAGCCGAACAACTTTCATACCAATGGCATTGTCATGGATGGAGTGAATAAGGATATAAGAGTAGCAACCATCTGGGGAACCTATGAAGGAAGCTCACTACCTCCGAATATGCGAAAGGTGAAAGACAATCTCATCGAAAATGGCTATGATGTAACCTGGAAAGAACTTCCGGAAGGTCATAGCTGGGGACTCTGGAGAGCGACAACAGATGATATGTTGGTTTACTTTTTCCCGGCTAATTGACTAAAGTGACTGTTGCATTTTCTTTGGTAATTTCTGCTTGACTAATTGATAGGACTCATCTAGGATTTCTCGCCATTTGTTTTCAGGAATCATTCCAATATCTTCTACTGCTATCCATTTATACCTGGCCAGGTAGGGTGCAGCTTTCATCCCGGACTGGTGTTGCATTTTTTCAAAACCTTCATCACTAACTTTGAAAGATGCGGTGACAGGTGTTTGATCCAATCCAAAAATGGCAAACATTTTTTCGCCAACCATAAAAGTGAGGTGATCTCCCCACTTCATTCCTTCAGTTACTCCTGGTTTTTGAAGGCAATGGTCTCTAATTATTTCAATTTCCATATCTAGGGTTTCCTTCGGCAAAAGCTTTAAAGTCTTCCATGAAAGCTTGTGTTTGCTTCATAAAAGGCTTTTTTCCCATAAAGAAGGCCATTATTTTCATGAAACCTGAGAATTTGAATTCTGCCTCAGAAATCCATCGTGTCTTGCCATCTTCCTCCTTAAAATAGTTTTTTTGAATATTGACTACACCTTTAGTGGTGTAGTTCCCATGAAATTCATCTGGTAGCTGACGAAACGTAATCGTCTCTATCAGTTCCATTTTGCGATTCCCGAAATCATACTTGATGATTGATTCAGCGCCCGATTTTCCCGGCTCTCCCGAAACATGTTCAAAACTTTCAAATCCCTTTTGCCAGTATTTCATGTTGTCGGGGTTGTCAAATACCTTGATCACCTCATCCCGAGGCTTATCAATGACGACTTCACATGTATATTTCATAGTAGCTTGTTTAGGTCAATGATAGAATGACTCTTAAAAGTTAGAAAGTTTTTCTAAAAAATCACCTGAAAGTATGATCACTTCTTCTTGGAGGATTTCGCTTCTTTATTGAATTCCAAACATTGATCTACCCACACACCTAGCTCCTCGTCGTTATCCCAACCGGTTGGATTGACGAATAAATATCCATTCATGGGACGTTTGGTGAAATCCATCACTCGCGCACAGGGCTTATCTAAAAACCGCTGATATTCATGAGGCCCGACTCTGGCCATTAGGTCTTCTTTAATAACTCCAAGGCACATTTTATCATCGATCATCACACAAAGGCCACCCATCATCTTCACTTCCTCAAATGAGACTTTTCGATCATTTAATGCTTGTCGCAACTTATCTGCAAGGTGTTCATTGTAAGCCATTCCTAAATTTATTCAAATTGTCATGTGATAGAAGAAAAAAATGGTTGTTCAAATTTCGGTTGTCTTAAGATTATGTGCTTACCTACATTTGGCTCATGATTTCATCGCATCTATCATCTGACGAAATGTACCAGGCACTATTGGACAGAAATTCACACTATGAAGGAGTTTTTGTAGTAGGGGTGAAAACAACGGGTATTTTCTGCCGCCCAACCTGTTCGGCAAGAAAGCCAAAGTACGAAAACGTAGAGTTCTTTAAGAACACAAAAGAGGCTTTGTGCCATGGGTATAGAGCGTGCAAGGTCTGTAGACCTATGAAAAATTATCAATCCGCACCAGACTGGCTTATTCCACTCTTGAATGCTGTTGAGGAGAATCCGTCAAAAAAATGGAAAGACTATGAATTGAGTCAGCTTGGATTTAGTCCAAGCAGAGTAAGGAGGTATTTCAAAAAAACGCACGGTATTACTTTTCAAGCTTACTTACGCATGAGCAGAATCAATAACGCGTTCTCTAAAATCAAGGAAGGTCAAACAGTTACGCAATCTGCCTTTGAGCAGGGCTATGAATCTTTAAGTGGCTTTTCAGATACCTTTAAGAATATGACAGGATTTTCGCCGGGCAAACCGGGTCAAATTATAACGATCAACAGGATTGTAACACCTCTGGGTCCGATGATGATCGGTGTGACCGATGCAGGCCTTTGTCTCCTGGAATTTACAGATAGAAAAATGCTGGAAACGCAGATTGAAATCCTTAAGAAGCGTATGAAAACGGAGATGATCACTGGAAAACATCCGATGATTGATAAAGTAAGTGCACAACTAGATGAATATTTCAATGGGGAAAGAAAATCATTCGAGGTGCCGCTTGTGGTGCCGGGTACAGACTTTCAACAAAAAGTTTGGAATGCATTGGTTCAAATACCATACGGTGTAACACGCTCATACAAACAGCAAGCGGATGTGGTGGGAGATGTAAAAGCAGTGAGGGCTGTGGCAAGAGCCAATGGAGAGAATCACATCTCAATTATCATCCCGTGCCACCGCATCATTGGTTCTGATGGAAGTATCGTTGGATATGGAGGGGGTATCCATAGAAAACAATGGTTATTAAAACATGAGTTTGAAAATCATTGATTTTTTTCATGTTTTAGATCCTATTGAAAAAGCTTAATTATAGAGATCAGGAGTTACCTCAATTTTGAAAAGGTGAACTTCGTTTTTGTCCTTATATGAATAAATCATTGTTATCTGATTCTCTCTAAAAAATTTTAAATCTGGATTCGTTCGTATGTTGGTGATGATTCCTGGTTCAATATTGGATCGTAATTGTTCCAAATCAAGTTCTTCAATTGTATAGTTTACTAATGAATAATTGTATTGAAATTTATTATCAGGAAGAGTCACTGAATTTTCGAGTCTAGTTTCTGAGTCTACCATAATTGGGCAAGTTTTATTCAATTCACTTGCCATTTGCATCATGACTTTATCAAAGGATTGTTGCCCACCAAAGAGGTCTTGTACGTATATGCCAACTATACCGGCTATTATCGTCCCAAAAACGATACCTACTATATTCTTTTTATTCATTTTGGCAATTTAAATAATTCCAATTGAGTTTTTTGCAATGTACTTTTTTATCTATTTCAATTTTGGACTGCACCTTTGAGTGTTTGATCAGAACTCAACCTCAGCCTCAACCTGGGTGCTCAACAAATCCTCAATCGTCTCTCTTCTTCGTATCAAGTGTTCTTTGTCGTTAAGGATAAGCACCTCCGCTGGCCGAGGACGTGAGTTGTAGTTTGAAGACATTGTTGAGCAATACGCTCCGGCATTTTTAAAGACTAGCAGGTCACCTTTTCTAACTTCAGGAATGATCCTGTCCGAAGCAAAGGAATCTGTTTCACAGACATAGCCTACCACATTGTACACTTTCTTTTCTCCTTGTGGATTTGACAGGTTTTCAATGTGATGATAAGCATTGTAAAACATCGGCCGTATGAAGTGGTTGAAGCCAGTATCCAGACCCACAAACGTGCATGAGGTTGTTTGTTTGATCAGGTTGGCTTTGGCTACAAAGTATCCTGCATTGCTCACCATGTATTTCCCTGGTTCAAACTCGAGTGTGTACGTTTTTCCTTGCTTTTCGCAGAAGTCATTAAACGCCTTGCTGAACTTCTTTCCGAAACGATCAATGTTGGTGTGCAAATCATCTGGTTTGTAGGCCACCTTGAATCCACTACCAAAATCGATATGAGTGACCGTATCAAACTTTTCTACCACGGTGAAAACCAATTCCGCCGCTTTTATAAAAATATCAGCATCCAATATATCAGAGCCTGTATGCACGTGAACGCCCATCACGTTAATCCCCAGCTTTTTTACAATTCGCTCAATGTTGGGAACCTGGTGGATAGAAATCCCAAACTTCGAATCGATATGACCTACTGAAATATTCTGATTTCCACCAGCCATTAGGTGTGGGTTGATTCGGATGTAAATCGGAACATCAGGATGATTGATCCCAAAGTACTCCAGCGTATAGAGATTGTCTACATTGATTTTTACTCCTAGTTCAATGGCTTGTTCATATTCCTCAGTTGATATGTTATTCGGAGTGAAAAGAATATCCTCTGCCGGATAGCCTGCATGTAATCCTAAATGTACCTCTTCAATGGAAACACAATCCAATCCAGCTCCCATGGATCTGAACAATTTCAGAATGGCTTGATTATTCAGCGCTTTGCAGGCATAATGCACCTTTAGCTGATCCACCTTAAAAGCACTGGTAAATTTCTTATAGTTCTCCATCATTTGATTTGCATCGTAGATGTAAAGGGGGGAGCCATGATTTTCTGCGGCTTGGATCAGACTAGCATTTTCCATTCTAAAAATTTTACAAAAGGTTAAAACAAAAAAACCGAAGCTTTATGCTCCGGTCTTGAAATATTATTGGTTAAATAAAATCTATTCAATAGCCGGACCTACAGAAATCGTTTTGATTTCTTATCAGATTTTCTCTTTTTATCTGTCCAGCTTTTAAACATGGTGCCAAAAGTATTCAAAAAAATTAGTTTGTAGCAAATTCCCCTTTAAAACCTCCGGTCAGCTTCTCACCTCCATCCAGACTAAGGTTGAAGCTGACAGTGAAGTTGGGGCTAGATCCACTCAGCTTGATCGTTCCTCCAGATACAGTATATGTGTTTTCTCCGGCTTCAATTAGCTGAATGAAGAAGACTTTTCCGGCATCCGGACTTAATACATCACCTTCACTATAATCACCAGAAGATAAACCTCCGCTTCCCAAAGAAGCCAGACTAAAAATAATTCTAACATCTGAGCTAGTGGAAATTGAGAATGAACTCCCAGAAATAGAAACACTTGCATCGGATAGAGCAAATGCTCCTTCTGTAATTCCTTCTGTTTCGCCAAAGTCAATAAAGCCGCCATTGGCAATATCGAATGTTTGATCACCGATGGTAATTTGATTATTTACTGTTACACCATCATCACTGCCACATGAAGTGATGATTAGGATAGAGAGTATTGAAATAGATAATAATAGCTGTTTCATTATGCTTTTTTCTTAAAGTTAATTCTTACTTAGCAAAAGCCACTGCGCGTGTTTCTCTTATCACCGTTACTTTTATTTGTCCGGGGTATTGCATGTCTTTCTCTATTTTCTGAGAAATATTGAAAGAAAGATCACTCGCCTGCTTATCGTCCACATTTTCAGCATCCACAAGCACTCTGAGTTCACGACCTGCCTGAATGGCATAGCATTTATTCACACCATCGAAATTCAGGGCAATCCCCTCAAGATCTTTCAGTCGTTTCAGGTATTGCTCCATAATCTCCCGTCGAGCTCCTGGTCTGGAGCCTGAGATTGCATCACAAGCTTGAACAATTGGAGAAATCATGGAAGTCATTTCAATCTCATCGTGGTGAGCTCCAATGGCGTTGCATACTTCTGCATTTTCTTTAAACTTCTGGGCCAGTTCCATTCCAATAATGGCATGAGGCTTCTCAGGTTCATCTGGCCAAACCTTTCCGATATCATGGAGTAGTCCTGCTCGTTTTGCAAGTTTCGGATTTAGCCCAAGCTCAGAAGCTAACGTAGCACAAAGGTTGGCAACCTCTCTGGAATGCTGAAGCAGGTTCTGACCGTAGGATGATCTGAATCGCATGCGTCCCACCATTTTAATCAACTCAGGATGCAATCCATGAATGCCCAGATCAATAACTGTGCGCTCTCCAATCTCCACGATTTCATCGCCAATATTCTTGGAGGTTTTATTTACAATTTCTTCAATTCTGGCCGGGTGAATCCTTCCATCCTGAACCAGGCGATGAAGAGAAAGTCTTGCTATCTCCCTCCGTACAGGATCGAATCCGGAAATAATGATTGCCTCTGGGGTATCATCCACAATGATTTCTACGCCGGTTGCCGCTTCAAGTGCTCGAATATTTCTTCCCTCACGACCGATGATTTTTCCTTTGATATCATCGCTTTCGATATTGAAAACCGAGACCGTGTTTTCAATGGCATGCTCTGTGGCAGTTCGCTGAATTGCCTCAATCACAACTTTTTTAGCCTCTTTGGTGGCAGTCATTTTAGCCTCCTCTACAATTTCTTTGATGTGAGCGGATGCGCTTGTTCGGGCTTCATCTTTTAGTGCCTCCATCAATTGTGCTTTGGCTTCATCCGCAGGAAGGTTGGCGGCTTTTTCCAGAATAGCCACTTGCTGTTTTTGCATTTTTTCAAATTCCTCTTTTCGCTGACGTGCGATTTCCATCTGATTGGAGAGGGTTTCCTTTAGGCTGTTTAACTCATCTTCCTTTCGCTTTGCCTGTTCAAACTGCTTATTCAGATTAGACTCTTTCTGTTTGAGCTTTTGTTCGTTGGAAATGATGATGTTTTTCTTACGAGCAGCCTCTTCCTCAAAATCACTTCTTAGCTTGAACAGTTCTTCTTTGCCTTCGTGAATTTTATCTTTCTTGATGCTTTCTGCCGTAACCTTTGCCTCTTTCAGGATTAGCTTACTTTGCTCTTCAGCCTCCTTAACTTTTTTACCGGCACTTTTGCCTTGTAGCGCCCGCCCGATAAGCAAGCCCACTACAGCTCCTGCTATGCTAGCGATTACAATTAATATTGTGGTGTCCATCTGTGTGTATTTGAGTGATTCAAATAACAGGACAGTCATCAGGTGTGTCTAAATCAAGGGCGATATAATCAGATCGAGTTGGTTATGAGCTGGTTCAATTTTGAAATTTCGCCGAGTGCGAAATCATCGGAGGCTTCCGAGGATTCTTCTCGTTTTAGTTTCTCTACCAGACAATCAAAAGCTACCATTGCTACCAAATCTTGAGTATCATCGATACCGAACTGGTTTTGGTAATTTTTTATTTTCTCGTTTAACAATTTCCCTGCTCTTCTAATCCGTTCTTCATCCTCCGCTTTCACTCTCATGGGATACTCCCTGTTCCCAATTCTGATTTTTATGGATAGTTCTGCCACTCGGATTTCATTTAATTATTCTGCCAAATGGGCAATACATTTATCTATCTCCTTGATGTAGCCATCTATCGTCTCCTTCAGCTGTGCCGAATCCCCATCACTGACTACCTTGTTATTTACTAGTTTATTTATTTTCATCTGATCCTGAAATGAATTCAAGCTTGCCTGCTGGCTATCTATCTTCTCTTTCAGGGTGCCATTCTCTTCTCTGGTGTAATTCAATTCATCTTTCAAGCGCTTATTTTCATTAAGCACCAGTTGAATTTTTCGTTCCAGATTCTGAAACTCACGATATAATTTCTCGCTTGGCATCTTATTTTCTAATGACTGCACCGAGCTCTTTTTCGTAAAGACTCATCAGCGCATTCATACTCTTATCTATCTGTTTATCTGTTAAAGTTTTGAATTTATCTTGAAGAAAAAAACTAATTGCGTAAGCTTTTTTTCCTTTTTCGATCTTATCCCCCTCGTACACGCTAAAAAGGTTCATTCTGTTCAATAATTTCTTCTCCTGTCTGAAGGCAAGTTGTTGGATGTCAGCGTAAGATACACTTTTGTCCAGCACCAATGAAAGGTCTCTTTTTACCTCAGGAAATTTCGGGATCGGCTCGTACGCAATGTCTGATTTATAAACGTCAAGCACTGCTTCCCAGTCAAGCTGTGCATGAAACACATCCTGCTTGATTCCATTAATGGAAACCAGTTCTTTTTTCAGTTTACCAAGCAAACCGAGCATTTTACCCTCTCTCTTAATTACCACACCGTAATCATACAGTGTTCCTTTTTCTGAAGGAACGATCTCCGTTTTTCGGATGCCGGCATATTTTAGCATACCCATCACCGTGGTGCTTAGATCATAGAAAGAATTCATCCTTGGTTCATCCAGCCAGTTTTCTTCCATGGTGTTCCCCGTCAGATAAAAAGACAGCCATTCGGTTTCCTTGTATTCTTCATTTTCCTTTTTATAGGATCGTCCAAATTCAAAGAACTTAAGGTTAGGATTTCTGCGGTTGATGTTGTAAGCAACAGACTCCAGAGCAGTATATACCGGAGATGTTTTCATGATTGTTAATTCTTCGCTGGAAGGGTTCAGCATTTCAACCGGCTCACCGCCCAAAGGAAATTTCTCATGATATTTAGGGTTGGTCAGTGAGTTTGTAAGGATTTCAGAGTACCCATTTCCAGCTAAAAACCTGGAAAGGTCTTCCTGCACGCGGTATGGTTCAAATTCATTGAACTCAGCCAGGTAGTCAGCTGAGAAGTCTTCGTCCAGTTCTACTTCATTGAATCCATAGATTCGAAGCACTTCTTCTACCAAATCGGCAGGGCGTGTCACATCGCTTCGATAAGCAGGGACGATAGCTTTAAATCCTTTTTCAGTCACGGTTTCTGTCTTGATATCCAACCAGTTTAGAATGTCAAGGATTAGTTTATGATCCAACGATTTACCTATTATCCAGTGGAAATTCTGAAAAGTGATTTCAATCTCCTTTTTCTTGATTGGCTCTGGGTAGATGTCAACTACTTCGGATGAAACCTTTCCCCCAGTCAATTCCAGAATTAACTTTGAGGCAAGCTTTAGTGCCTCTACTGTCATTTCAGGATCAGTACCTCGCTCGTATCTAAATGATGCGTCTGTGGAAAGTGTATGACGTTGTGCAGTGGCTCTCACCCAATCCGCAGAGAAATATGCACTTTCAAGAAAAATATTTTTAGTTGCTTCGGTGACACCCGACCGGATACCTCCAAATACACCTGCTATGCACATGCCTTCGCTATTTCCATTACAGATCATCAGATCCTTTTCGTGTAACTCTCTTTCCTTTTCGTCAAGCGTAGTGAATTTGGTCTTAGAAGGGAGCGTTTTCACCAGAACCTTGTTTCCATCAATCTTATCCGCATCGAATGCATGCATGGGCTGGCCAATCGCATGGCACACGTAATTGGTAATGTCTACAATGTTATTGATCGGTTCTAAGCCAATTGATCGAAGCTTCCACTGTAGCCAGTCTGGTGAAGCTTTTACTTCTACTCCACGAATGGTGATTCCGGAATATCGAGGGCATGCTTCGGTGTTTTCAACCACTACCTCAATGGGTTGGTCTACTTCTATTTTGAGTTCCTTGGTTTCAGGTAAGTTTAATTCCTTTCTAAAGTATGCTTTTAGATCCCTTGCGGCACCCATATGAGAAGTGGCATCTCCTCGGTTTGGAGTTAGCCCGATTTCAAACACGTGATCCTCACCGGTTTCAAAGAGCTCGATTGCAGGTGTGCCATTGGGTTTATTTGTGTCCAGCACCATAATACCATCATGGTTGTTGCCCAGACCTAGTTCATCCTCAGCGCAGATCATCCCTTCAGAAACTTCTCCTCTGATCTTCGCTTTCTTGATTTTGAATGGCTCTCCTTTGGCAGGGTGAATGGTTGAGTTTACTGTGGCTACCAGCACTTTTTGTCCGACTGCTACATTTGGAGCACCACAGACGATATCTGATGGTTCACCAGCACCGATATCTACTTTGGTTACTTTCAGCTTGTCTGCATTTGGGTGTTTCTCACAAGAAATGACTTCACCCACAACAATCCCATTCAATCCACCTGGAATTTTCTCTACCTTTTCAATGCCTTCAACCTCCAGTCCCGTCTGGGTTAGGATGTCTCCGAGTTGTTCCGGCGTTTCTTTAAAGTTGATGTATTCTTTCAGCCAATTGTATGAAATCTTCATTCTTGCTCTTGTCTCTGAATTAAGTGAGCAAAAATAAGGAATCTGCTAAGCTGTGGGTTGAGTTTGAGCGCCTAATACGGATAATTCTTTTCCCCGGCTTCAATTGCCACATCCAAAAGGTTTTCGCGAGGTGGGAGTGGACAGGTGAAGTCATCAAAGTAGGCACAATAAGGATTATAGGCTTTGTTAAAATCCAGTGTAACCTGATCTGATTTTCCTATTACTACATCGAGGTAACGGCCGCCCCCGTAGGTAGTGTCTCCACTCGTACCGTCACCGAATGCTAGTAAGTATTGGTTTCCGAATCCCAGTGCTTTTAAAATAAGTAGTGAGCAGGACTGACCCTTGATTTTGAAATTCACATCTGCGAATTTGATATAAGTGCTTGTAGTGCCATCACTGTTGCCCAGTTTAAGCGTTTCTCGCTTAGAATATCTATTCAATGTACCATTTACCTTGTATTCCGGATTTGGTGAGAAATACTCAACCAATCTATACTCAACATCTTTTTGGACAAAAGGGCTTGCCTCTGACGTTTTAAAGAAGTCATGTCTATCCTCCCAAAATTGCGTGATCTCAAGAATGTAGCTTTCCTCGTTCCCTCCAGAGCGGGTCATAAAGAAGACAACTAATGCAATTGGGATGAGAATTAGCCAGGCTTTTTTCATACTCACAAATTTAGCTAAGCTCCTTACAAAAGCCCCTCATCAGCAAAGCTGAAAAATGAATGATCCGTTATGATCAGGTGGTCAAGAACCGAGATATCGAGCGACCTCCCGGCTTCTTTTAGGCGCTTTGTCAGATTGATATCTTCCTGGCTGGGCTTGATGTTACCACTAGGATGATTGTGAGCAAGGATGAGTCCGCTGGCAGTTTCCTCAAGTGCTCTTTTGAAAATGATCTTTGCATCCACAACAGTTCCTGAAACACCACCCCGGCTAAGCATTTCTTTTTTGATGACTTCATTGTTTCTTTTCAGTAGGAGCAGCCAGAACTCCTCGTGATTCAAATCCATCAAATCACCATGGAGTAACTGAAATGCATCGTCTGATGATGTTATTCTTACTCTTTTCGAAGGTTCAGATTCCTTTCGTCTTCTACCTAGTTCAAGACCTGCTACAATGGAGATCGCTTTAGCCTCACCAATTCCTTTGAATTTTTGTAAATCCTTCACAGATAGTCTAGCTAGGTTGGCCAGGTTATTTTCACACTGTCTGAGTATGTGCTGTGAGAGCTCCACAGCCGTTTGTTCGGTATTACCTGACCCAATGAGTATAGCGATGAGTTCAGCCTCTGAAAGTGAAGCCTTTCCTTTTAAAAGGAGCTTTTCCCTCGGGCGATCTTCTTCTGCCCAGCTCTTTATCGTCAAACGGTTGTATTCCATACTGAGTCTAAAATAATACCTTCATTGCAAACGCCCTTTGGTATGGAAACAAAAAACCCTGCGTAATTGCTCACACAGGGTAAAAAAAAGTCTTTTTACTAAAGCTTAGAGTCCAGCTACGTGCTTAGTCAATTGTGACTTAAGGTGGCCAGCTTTGTTTTTGTGGATGATATTTTTCTTAGCCAATTTATCCACCATAGAAACAACCTGAGTTAGAAGCTCTTCACCTGCTTTCTTATCAGTTGTCTCTCTTAGTCTTTTAATGAACGTACGCGTCGTTTTATGCTGATACTTATTTCTCAGTCTTTTCGCTTCGTTGCTTCTGATTCTCTTAAGTGCTGATTTATGGTTTGCCATAACGCTATTCTGTGTTCCAAAAATTTAGGACGGCAAAGATAGGATTTTTCTTTTGAAATGTAAAAGCTTTTCTCAAAGAGAAATCCAGTATCAGATTATTTATTAAATGAGGTTAACAGGGTATAGCCCATTAGGTTTCCTTTTTTGTCATAATTCTCATTACGAACCATTCCAACACCCTTTGTATACCATGAAGCTGCTGATGTCTCAGTGGTTTTGTTCATTCCCATCATGTTCATTTTCATAATGGTGGTTTGGGTTATTTTGAAGCTCTCAAACGAACCGGCAGGGGTATCCAGTGTTTCCTTCTTTTCTACCTTTCTATCGGTGATGGTCATATCCATGGTGATGTTCATGGCTGCTGAGCTCGTCATCTTAATGGTAATGGTTCCTGTTCCATCCGGAAGTGCCTGACCTGCCTGAAGATTATCCGGAATTGTAATAAAGTCTCCCTCTACGCTAACTTCAGCATCTCCGTATTGGTCTAGCATGCCTTCTGGGATAAAATTGTTGAAGTCCATCTTAATGGTATTCCCCTCACAAATAATTGTGTATTCACCATCTGCCATTTCCTCCCCTTTCTTATCGAAGTACACATTTTTAACAACTGCACTTGATCCATCCACTGAAATAACTTTACTCATGCTTTTTCCTTGCTGTTTCCCCTTTTTATCATAGGCAGTTTGTTCAAAACTTACGCCTTCAGTGAAAGGGAAGAATGAATCATCACATTGAGCGAAGGGTGAGAATGTGCAACCGATTAACAAGAGTGTAAATAGCTTTTTCATAACTGTGATTTTAGTGACGGCTCAATTTACATAAATATAAATAGATTTAATAGGACATTTTGAAGTGATGTCAAATAAAAAACCCTGACGTTTCCGCCAGGGTTATCTAAATCTAGAATTACACTTGTTTATAAAATACTTGTCGAATTTTTAAAATTAAAATCAAATATATCTTGATTTTAGATATCTAATTATTCATCTTGCATAAAGAAAAAAGCAGCTCCCCAAAGCTGCCTTTTTTAACTAACAATTACTCGGGAACCCAGAAAGCAAAACATTTTGCTTTCTTTGGGTAAACCCGTTTTCCATTCTTATCGCGAATGAAACGTCGAAACACCAGCTTATAGCCGGGGCGATGGTTTATATACTTCTTAAGCATACGCGTAAGATTTAATAGTATTTGATATAGGTTACTATGTTTACCCCATCTCAACCAAGAGATGTAATGGTTATTGGGGGTTCACCATAGTTTTTTCCTCATCGCCAACATTTCAAAAAATATATAAAAAAGCCCTCCTTTGAGGGCTTAGTTATTAAACCTTAAGAGCCGCACATCTCGCAATCGTCCGGATTGTCTAGTGAGCATTGCATTGCTGCCTGCTGATCAATCTGTGCTTGCGTCTGAGCGTCCGCTTGCTGAGCGGCTACTACTTCCTTTGGCTGCTCTTGCTTTTCTTTCGATACGGTAAACTTGATTGCGTCAGTTGCCGCTTTCGTTCTCAAGTAATACATACCTGTCTTCAATCCTTTCTTCCAGGCGTAGAAGTGCATGGAGGTCATCTTGCCGAAGTTCGCATCCTGTAAGTGGATGTTCAGGCTCTGGCTCTGACAGATGTATGCACCTCTGTCAGCAGACATATCGATGATTGCTTTTTGAGAGATCTCCCAAACAGTCTTATACCTTTCTTTGATGTCCTCCGGAATTTCAGGAATATTCTGAATCGATCCGTTCTCTGCTTTGATTCGGTTCATCATTCGCTCATCCCAAAGGCCAAGATCAATTAGCTCCTTCATAAGGTGCTTGTTTGCAACGATGAATTCACCTGAAAGTACTCTTCTCAAGTATAGGTTCGAAGTATAAGGCTCGAAGCATTCGTTATTTCCAAGGATTTGAGAAGTAGATGCTGTAGGCATAGGTGCCAGAAGCAATGAGTTTCTCACCCCGTGCTTCTTCACTTTTTGCTTAAGATCTGTCCAATCCCATCTTCCGGAATCAGGTGTTACACCCCACATATCAAACTGGAATACACCTTTCGATACAGGAGAACCTTTAAATGTCTCATAAGGACCTTCTTCCTGGGCGATTTCCATGGAAGTCTCCATAGCTGCATAGTAGATGGTCTCGAAAATCTCTTTGTTTAGCTTTTTAGCTTCCTCAGATTCAAACGCCATCTTAAGAAGCAGGAACGTATCAGCTAACCCCTGAACACCAATACCGATTGGTCGGTGCTTCATGTTTGAATTTCTAGCTTCCGGAACAGGGTAGTAGTTCACATCGATCACCTTATTCAGGTTTCGAGTAACCACTTTGGTTATTTCATACAGCTTCTGATGATCGAACTTCCCATCGATCACAAATCTGGAAAGTGCGATAGAGGCCAGGTTACATACAGCTACCTCGTCCTTAGAAGTGTACTCCATGATTTCAGTACATAGATTACTGGATCGGATGGTACCTAGATTTTTCTGGTTTGATTTTTTATTGGCTGCATCCTTATATAACATATATGGAGTACCAGTCTCGATCTGGGCTTCAAGTATTTCAAACCAAAGATCCTGAGCTTTGATGGTCTTTCTTCCTTTTCCTTCACGCTCATACTTTTCATACAGGGCTTTAAACTCGTCACCGTATGCTTCAAACAACCCAGGGCACTCGTCTGGAGACATGATTGTCCAATCACCATTATTCTCTACTCGCTCCATGAATAAATCCGGAATCCATAGGGCATAGAACAAATCCCTGGCTCTCATCTCTTCTTTACCATGGTTCTTTCTTAGATCAAGGAAATCGAAGATATCAGCATGCCATGGCTCCAGGTAGATTGCAAAGCTTCCTTTTCTCTTTCCTCCGCCCTGATCAACGTATCGAGCGGTCATATCAAAGTTTCGAAGCATAGGCACGATTCCGTTGGAAGTACCATTGGTTCCTTTGATGTATGCACCAGTTGCTCTCACATTGTGAATGCTTAGACCGATACCTCCTGCAGATTGCGAGATCTTCGCACATTGCTTCAAGGTATCATAGATACCATCGATGCTGTCATCCTGCATGGATAGTAAGAAGCATGACGATAGCTGAGGTTTTGGTGTACCTGCATTGAAAAGGGTAGGAGTTGCGTGCGTAAACCATTTTTCTGACATCAGGTCGTAGGTTTTGATCGCAGACTCAATGTCCTCACCATGGATACCAACAGAAACTCTCATAAGCATGTGCTGTGGTCTTTCCACAATCTTGCCATCAAGTTTCATTAGGTATGAACGTTCTAATGTTTTGTAACCAAAATAGTCGTAGTTGTAATCCCTATCGTAATCGATCGCATCATCAAGCCTTTTGGCATTCTTACGGATGATACCGTAAACTTCTTTTGAAAGAAGCGCAGCATTTTCCTCCGTTTTTGGATTGATGTACTCATACATTCTCTTCATGGTATTAGAGAATGAGGTCTCGGTCACCTTGTGCAGGTTAGAGATTGAAATTCTTGCTGCCAGCTTAGCAAAGTCCGGGTGACGTGTCGTCATTGTTGCAGCAGTCTCAGCCGCAAGGTTGTCCAGTTCGACAGTGGACACACCATCATACAATCCATCAATTACCTTCTTGGCAATTTCAACAGGCTTTACATAGTCTGCATTTAAACCATAACACAGCTTCTCAATTCGAGCTGTGATTTTGTCAAACTTTACGGATTCTCTTCTTCCGTCTCTTTTTACAACTAACATAGGCTATCGTGATAAGGTGATTACAAATAATTTAAAAGTCTTCATCGAGGGAGAATTTATCTTTTCCACTATCTCCATTGTCCATAACTCCGGCTTTTTGGTACTCGCCCACTCTTTTTTCAAAGAAGTTTGTTTTTCCCTGAAGGGAGATCATCTCCATGAAATCAAATGGGTTGGTGGAGTTATATACTTTGTCGCATCCGAGCTCATCCAACAAACGATCAGCAACAAACTCGATATACTGACACATTAGATCTGAGTTCATTCCAATTAGCTTTACCGGAAGTGCATCGGTTACAAATTCCTTTTCTATTTCTACCGCATCCTTAATGATTTCCTGTACCGTTTCTTTTGGAAGCTGGTTTTTTACGTGGTTGTTATATAGCAGGCAGGCAAAGTCACAGTGAAGTCCTTCATCTCTTGAAATGAGTTCATTGGAAAATGATAATCCAGGCATCAAGCCTCTTTTCTTTAACCAGAAAATACTGCAAAAACTACCTGAAAAGAAAATGCCTTCCACTGCTGCAAAAGCAACCAAACGTTCTGCAAATGATCCCTCATCGATCCATCTCAGTGCCCAGTCGGCTTTTTTCTTCACACAGTCCATTGTCTCAATGGCGTGGAAGAGGTAGTCTTTTTCTTTAGGGTCTTTTACGTAAGTATCTATTAATAATGAGTAAGTCTCTGAGTGGATGTTCTCCACGGCAATCTGAAAACCATAAAAGAATTTCGCTTCTGTATACTGAACTTCTGCGACAAAGTTTTCTGCAAGGTTTTCATTTACAATACCATCACTGGCAGCAAAGAATGCAAGTACATGTTTGATGAAGTGCTTTTCATCGTCAGTCATGGTGTTTTGCCAATCCTTGAGATCCTGGCTCAGGTCTATTTCTTCTGCTGTCCAGAAGCTGGCTTCTGCTTTCTTATAAAACTCCCAGATGTCATTGTGCTGGATTGGGAAAAGAACAAAACGATCTTTGTTCTCTTTGAGGATGGGTTCTTCTACATGTGCTGCTGTGTCGCTCATAATTTTCTGTTTTTCAAACAGTTTTAGTCTATTTCACAAAACAATAAAATCCCCCTTGGGCGCATCTTTTTTGATGTGCCTTTTAAAAACTTTTTAAGTCTCGGGATACAGCCCTAAGAGTGGTTTATTTTTTCTCGCGGCTTGTCTACAAATGTGTTAAAAACGACGCGAAATTCCAAGCAGTTATTACGGGTGCGGAAGGTGTGATTTGGATATTAAAAATATATTATAACGAGTTGTATTTTAGTGATTTAGAAGGCAATTTTGTAATTGCTACTTTGAGGAAAACACGCAGAAATGGGGGTAAAAAAAAGTGAAAAAAAAATTAAAAATATTTTTATAGCATTTTATCCACACTGCATGTTTGGATATTCATATTAGAATAGTATCTTTGCAATCCTTTTTTCAAAAGAAGACAAAATGTACGCGATAGTAGACATTGCTGGGAAGCAGTATAAAGCAGAGAAAGACAAATTCCTTTACGCTCCATTAATGGAAGGCAAGGAAGGTGCGAAAGTAGACTTTGATAAGGTACTACTTGTAGATAACGATGGTAAAGTAAAAGTGGGAGCGCCTACTGTGAAAGGAGCCAAAGTTTCTGCAAAGATTCTTGAGCATGTGAAAGACGACAAAGTGATCGTGTTCAAAAAGAAAAGAAGAAAAGGTTACCGAGTGAAGAATGGTCACCGTCAACAGTTTTCAAAAATTTTGATCGAAGACATTAAAGGATAAAATCTCATGGCACATAAGAAAGGTGTAGGTAGTTCGAAAAACGGAAGAGAGTCAGAAAGTAAACGACTCGGTGTAAAAATCTTCGGTGGACAGCAAGCTGTAGCTGGAAACATCCTTGTTCGCCAGAGAGGTACTAAGCACCACCCAGGTCAAAACGTAGGTCTTGGAAAAGATCATACACTTTTTGCACTGGCTGATGGTGTGGTAAAATTCCACAAAGGGAAAAAAGACAGATCCTACGTGAGCGTAGAGCCCTCTACTAAGTAAATTCCAGATTTAATAAGATTTTAATTCACTCACTTTATGGTGAGGTAAAAGATATTGCGTTTAAGCGATTTTAGGTTAGGTTAGTTAGAGTATTAAAAAAGGGGTTCCATTTTGGAACCCCTTACTCTTTTTAGGCCTTTTAAGCTTTTGCTTTATTCTTCTTTGGTCTTCCCGGAAGAACAGTTTCTGGTTTGAAACCATTCTTATATCTCTTCTTTCGGGTCTTCCACACTTTGTAGTTGTTTTTGTTGCCCACTTCAAATTGCCATTTCATGTGCTCAGATGGAGTCATCCATTCCAGGTTTTCGAAGTAGTTATTTCTAGGATTATTATCCTTGTGAATGATCATCGTTTTTTCAGTATCATTCTTTTTCACAAATACCTTAGCGGTTTCTTTGTGCGGATACACGGTTCTTCGCTTGCCGTCATCGTCAATTAAATCCAGAAAGTAGCACTTACATATTTTGTTCCACCTTTGACGCATGAGTTTTCCACGTAACTTCATATGTGTCTTGCTTCCCTTGTGCCAAACTTTCCTTGTTTTACTCTTGATTTTTCCTCTGTTGGAGATTTCATAATTGGAGAAACCATCGATGGCTCCCCATACCTCCTCTTTTTTTTGATCTGCCATTTAGCTCGCTTTTTTTGGTTTGTTAAAACAAGCCGATTCTTTAATGAATACCAAATGTAATTAAAATCACTTTATCAAATGATAATGTTGAAGCGTTATTTCTCGTATTTCTTAGGGGCATACAAAAAACCGAAAGCCTCAGCTCCTTCTTTCGTATGTTTTTCATGGTGTACATAGTGTGCACGCATGATTCGCTTCATGTATTTACTTTTTGCTTTGAATGGAATCTTTATTCTTCTGTGAACAATAATGTCATGAAAAACGAAGTAAAAAACTCCATAACAAAGGATTCCTATACCAACATATAGGAGCCACCAAAACTCAGCGTAGTTGGCATAACCAAAATAGATAGTGAGGATAGATGGAATACTAAATACTAATGCGAACAGGTCATTCATCTCCAGTGCATGGTTATGAACCTTATGATGAGATCTGTGCCAGCTCCATAAAATTCCATGCATGATATATTTATGTGTAAACCATGCCACTCCTTCCATAAAGAGGAAAGTTCCAACCACGATCAAAATATTTATTACTACTTGCATTAACTCTTTGATTTACACCTTTATAACCCCTGCAAAGGTAGTCTTGTTCATTCTGAAATGAAGTTTAGTTTGTGCATAAAGTAGCACTTTAACAGCAATATCACTTTTTTGAAGTTTGGAACCCGTATTCTTTCAGACTTGATTCGCTCTGGTGATAGGCGGGTGATTTTTTTGAATAACACCGTGTAATAGATGTATGCCAGGTAAACACCAGCTCGCACTCCCTTTGGTAATTTTTTTATCCCCACCAGCGCATTTGTAAATTCCTCCCTGATATCTGATTCAATTTGTTGTTTTTCTTCCGTAGTAAATTGATTGAAATCAACACCGGGAAAGTATACTCGTCCCCGCTCATCATAATCGCTCTTAATGTCCCTTAGGAAATTGACTTTTTGGAATGCTGATCCTAAGTGCTTTGCCGGACTCAATAACTCTTCATATTTTTTTTGATCTCCCTCACAGAATACTTTGAGACACATGAGACCAACTACTTCGGCGCTTCCATAGATGTATTTTTTATACTCAGGATCATCGTAATCTTTCTTACTCAAATCCATCTCCATGCTAACTAAAAAAGCCTCAATGAGATCCCGGTCAATTTTGTATTCATTAACTACTTGCTGAAAACTATGCAATACGGGGTTCAGACTAATGCCTTCATCGATAGCCTGGTAAGTATCTTTTTTGAATCGTCTGAGGAGTTCACCTTTGTCATGATCATGAAAGGTGTCTACTATTTCATCTGCATATCTTACAAATCCATAAATCGCATAGATAGGGGCATGGTATTTTTTGTTTAATGTACGAATGCCCAAAGAAAATGAGGTGCTGTATGTTTTGGTGATCAGCTTACTGCAATCAAAGGCTGTTTGTGAATATAGGTGCTCCATTAGTCTTTAAAAATAGGAAAATCTTTGGCGATTTCTTTTGCTACTACTTCTCCTGAGATCAGGGATGGAGGTACTCCTGGACCAGGAACGGTTAACTGTCCAGTGTAATAAAGGTTTTTTAGTTTCTTATTCTTTAGAGATGGCTTTAGAATGGCTGTTTGCAAAAGTGTGTTCGCCAGGCCGTAGGCATTGCCTTTGAATGAATGGTAGTCTTCCAAAAATTCCCTATGTGCATAACTCCTTTTGGTTAAGATGTGATTTCTAATATCCTCTCCAGTAAACGCTTCGAGTTTATCCATGATTACGTCAAAATATTTCTCGCGTATCTCCTCTGTATCCTCGATATCCGGGGCAACTGGGATCAATACGACAAGGTTTTCTTTTCCCTTCGGCGCTACGGTTTCATCCGTCTTTGATGTGGCTGAAACGTATAAAAGAGGCTTACTTGGCCAGCGTGGATTATCATAAATCTCACTTGCGTGTTGTTTAAAGTCTTCATCAAAAAATAGCGTGTGATGTTCCAGGTTAGGGAGCCTTTTATCTACTCCGATATAGAATAGGAGCGAGGATGGCGCAAGCACTCTCGAGTCCCAATATTTTTTGCTGTAGTTCTGAAAAGACTCGGGAAGAAGCTTTTGGTCTACGTGATGGTAATCAGCTCCTGCGACCACCATATCACATTCATATTGATCGTCGGAGGTGTTGACCGAAACAACTTTATTACCGCTAAAAGAAAAATCATTCACTTCCTCGCCAAGCTTAATGTCCACTCCGAGCTCTTCTGCAAGGGTCACCATTCCATTTACTACCGACTTCATACCTCCTTTTGGATACCAGGTGCCAAGCGATAGATCAGCATAATTCATAAGGCTATATAGCGCAGGAGTATTATCTGCAGTGGCACCAAGAAAGAGAATCGGAAATTCCATGA
This sequence comes from Ekhidna sp., assembly GCF_965247405.1. GTDB lineage: Bacteria > Bacteroidota > Bacteroidia > Cytophagales > Cyclobacteriaceae > Ekhidna. Next base: position 1,493,308 of record NZ_OZ252014.1, on the reverse strand, counting down.
GCTGGATGAGTCGTTCATCTTTAAAGTGCTTTCTGACATGTTTGGCAATGGACGTAAACACATCCATTTTTAATAGGCCAAGGAGCAATTTTATGTCTATGAATTCGAGAAGGGATCTGCTGGGTTTGTAGACCAATTTCTTTACACCAACATCATATTTATACTTTGCCTGACTTAAAAACGACTGAAGCTTTTTGCTGCTGCCCGGCTCTATCTCTTCAAATAGCTCCTCGAGCTGAGACATGCTTGCCGGGATATCAATGGTGTCATTTTTAAACTTGATTCGATAGGAGGGATCAAGTCGATCAAGCTGGTAATAGTCAGATACCTGCTTATCGAAAGTGTTAAAGAATTTTTCAAATACATCTGGCATCCAGTACCATGAAGGGCCCATGTCCCAGGTGAATCCCTGATCAGAATAGCTCCTGGCTCGCCCGCCCGGCTGGTTGTTTTTTTCAAGAAGAGTCACTTTGTACCCCAGTTTTGCCAAATGGCAGGAACAAGAAAGGCCGGAAAATCCGGCCCCTATCACTACAACTCTACTATGGAAATTTTTAGTTGGCATATATTTTTAATCCTTTCTTGAGCTCTTTTCTTGCTATGTGGATTCTATTTTTTACAGTTCCAATAGGAATATCAAGCTTCTCTGCAATTTCATGATACTTGAAACCTCTAAAATACATTGTAAATGGTATCTTATACATGTCTTTTAAAGCTTCTATTGCTGAATTGATATCATTCATCACAAAGTTTGCTTTGGCTCCATTCTCAATAACAGTGCTGGAGGAATTTATGAAATGATTGTTTTCAGTAGTATCAATGAAAGTATTTCTTCTCACCATTCGTTGATAGTTGGTGATGAAAGTATTTCTCATGATGGTATACATCCAAGCTTTTAGATTCGTACCATCTTGAAACTTGTCTCTATTATTATAAGCCTTGAATACGGTTTCTTGTAGAAGATCATTGGCATCTTCTCCATCCTTGGTCAACTTCAAAGCGTATGGTTTGAGTGAACTGGTTAGGTTCTCAATTTTATAACCGAATTCTAAAGCTGTCATTTTGTTTAACTTTTAGTTCGAATAGTTAAACGAAGGTATATAAATAATGTTTAACAAAAAAATAAAAATGTTAAACAAAAATCAAATATCCGCTCTAGAGTGCCAATAAGGACGATTCTTAGAATCGTTAAAAAGGATTATAGTCCTTCGTTCAAGAATCCAAAAAAGGAGCACTTTGGATTTTCATTCTTGCACAAAAGCTTTCTTTTCTTGCATTTTCTTCTTTGTAAGAAGATTTTTTGTGGCATAGGGGGGTAAGCACTTTATTGGTATAATGTGCTTGCTTGCTAGATATTGTGATTTTAAGATTGGCTTACAGCCACTTCTTCAGTGATTTTGCTAAGATCTTCGAATCGGTTAAGAATGGATGCATTATCAGGTATAGAAATATCCTGTCCTATGATTCTTCCGCCTGTGATGCAGATTTTACAATCTTTAAACTTTTTACCTAGTCTATCTACATATTTCTGAACTTCTGATGGGTCAGGGGCTGTAGTCATAGCTGTCATTATGCATTCCGGATGCAATTTATGGTAAACCTCTTCCAGTGCATCCAATGGTACCGTTTGTCCAAAAAATATGGTTCTAATACCTCTGGAACGAAGAATGTAGTTAGCAAAAAGTAGCCCTAATTCATGTAGTTCTCCCTCGGGTAAAAATAGAAAATACAGAGGGCCATCGGCATTCACGCTGGTTTGATCTGTGGCAGCAATGATCTTTTGTCGCACCAGGTGAGTAATAAAATGTTCTTGTGCAGGATTGATTGCATTTGTCAGCCAGAGGATACCAATTTTTCTCATGAACGGATAGATCACCTCCATCATAGCTCGTTCAAATCCATGGTGGTCTATGTTTCTATTCAAAACATTACTAAACCTGGTTTCGTCCAGATCTACCATTGCAAGTGTTAATGCACCAATCTGATCCTCATCTGATTTATTGTCCTGGCTAACCTTTTGAACCTCGCGCTGCATGAGATCTGCCGGCATTTCTACAATCTTGCTGATTTTCATGCCATTATTCTTGAGCGTAGCAATGTTAAGGATAAGCTTAACGTCCTCGTCATTGTAATAGCGAATGTTTGTAGCTGTTCTTTCCGGTGAAAATAGATTATACCGCTGCTCCCATATCCGAATGGTATGTGCTTTAATACCTGATAAATGTTCCAGGTCTTTTATAGAATATACGCTCATGCCCATGATAACCGACAGTCACTTAAAATGTTTTGAAACCTAAGGAAGTTTGTTTTGCGTATCCTTTAATTTGCCAAACCTAATAAAAGCACGCATGATTTTATACAATGTTACCGTCAATATAGATTCTGATGTAGAAGATGACTGGGTCGAATGGATGAAAACAACCCATATTCCAGAGGTCATGGATACTGGGTTTTTTGAGGAATACCGAATGATGCGGATGCTATCGGAGGGTCAAGATGATACCGGAGCTACTTATGCTATTCAGTATATGGCAGAAACATTGGGACATCTGGAAACCTATCTGAACACTGTGGCGCCAAAAATTCAGAAAAAATCGATTATTCGGTATGGAACGAAAATGGCCGCTTTCAGAACTGTGCTGGAGGAAGTTTAAAAATCAATATTGCAATTGATCCAATCATCTTCAAACCGGGTATTGTATTTTTTGTAAAAGTTGATTGCCGGTTCATTCCAATCCAACACCTGCCACATCATACCGGAACAGTTTGTTTCTCTGGCGATACTGAGGGTTGCCTCAAAAAGTAATTTTCCGGCACCTTCACCCCTCTTAGGTTCGGTCACGACCAAATCCTCCAGGTAGAGGCGTTTGCCTTTCCAGGTGCTGTAGCGGTAGTAATAGATAGAGGTACCAATGATTTCATTGTTGTCTTCTGCCACAAGAAATCCGAATACGGGATGATCACCATACCCATCCTTTTCCATTCTATCTACGGTGTTTTCTACCTGATCTAACGCTTTTTCATATTCAGCCAGCTCTTTTATCAGTTCAAGAATTTTAGGTAAATCTGCTTTTTGTCCTTTTCTGATTTCAATCATAGTACTAAAATAAAGAAGCCCTTCCATGAATAGGAAGGGCTCGATTGGGTTAAAACAGTTTTACATTTTCTTTTTAGCTATTTCCGGAATGACCCCCATGTTGTACCAGGCGTAAGAATACATGTCACTATAGAGCTCAATGCGTTTTTCGGTTGACATCCCCGCTCCATGCCCTGCTTTTGTTTCAATTCTGATTAAAAGAGGATTAGGATTGTCCGGGTTTTTCTCTTGAAGTGTCGCAGCATATTTAAACGAGTGAGCAGGAACCACACGATCATCATGATCTGCGGTGGTTACCATGACAGCTGGATATGTTGCATCAGGATCAATATTGTGGACAGGAGAGTATGAATAAAGGTATTTAAACATCTCCTCTGAATCTTCAGATGTGCCATAATCTGCAGACCAAGCTCTACCAATTGTAAAATGTTGGTATCTAAGCATATCCATTACACCTACCATTGGGAATGCAACTTTTGCAAGATCAGGACGCATATTGATTGTAGCACCTACCAGAAGCCCTCCGTTAGATCCGCCCTGAAGTGCCAGATACTCTGAAGAGGTGTATCCCTCGTTGATCAGGTATTCACCTGCAGCAATGAAATCTTCAAATACATTGATTTTTTGGAGTTTGGTTCCAGCTTTATGCCACTCTTCGCCATATTCTCCACCACCTCTAATATTAGGCATTGCAAATACACCGCCATTCTCTAGCCAAACTAATCTTGAAGTGCTGAATGATGGCTTAAGGCTGATATTGAAGCCGCCATATGAATAAAGCCAAGTAGGATTTTTTCCGTTTAGCTCAATTCCTTTTTTATGAACAATAAACATAGGTACCTCAGTACCATCTTTACTGGTGTAGAAGATTTGTTTTGTTTCATAATCATCAGGATTGAAATCCAAATTCGGTCTGTTGTGTAATACAGATTCCCCTGAGGCAATAGTGTATCGATATACTGAATATGGAGTAGTGAATGATGTGAATGTATAAAATAGTTCATCGTCCCCCTGAGCACCACCAAATCCACTTACTGTTCCAATGCCAGGTAGTTCCACATCCCTGATTAGATTGCCTTTATAGTCATACTGCTTGATGGCGGTTTTAGCATCAATGAGATAGGAAGCAAAAATATTCATGCCTGCGGTGCTTGCATTCATTACATTTTCCGTTTCCGGGATCATATCTTCCCAATTATCAGGAGTAGGATTTTGATAGTTAACACGGACGATACGATTGTTCGGAGCATCCAGGTTGGTATGAATGATTAGGTCGTCTCCATCATTATCTACGATGTAATGATCATTGTCAAAGCCTGTGACGATAGGAATGAAATCACTATCAGAATCCGAAAGGTCTTTAACATATAGCTCATTTCCACTGGTGCCCACATAGGAATAGATAAAAAGGAATCGTTGGTCTTCACTTACACTTGCTCCAAACCTGTTTTCAGCATTATCCGGATTGGAGTAGATCAGACGATCTTCAGATTGATCAGTTCCTATCTTGTGGTAATAAATCTTTCCGTATTGATTAGTAGCGGAAAGTTCATCCCCTTCTTTTGGTTCGTCAAATCGCTGATAATAAAACCCATCCTTGTACCAGCTCATTCCTGAAAATTTGATCCACTTGATTTCATCATCAAGAAGTTCCTTTGTTTCAGTATTCATGATATAAGCTGTACGCCAGTCTGAGCCACCAACCGAGATATTGTATGCCGTGTATTTGTAATCATTAGAGAAGCTCAGACCTCCAAGTGCGGTGGTTCCATCCTCTGAGAAGGTATTAGGGTCCAGAAATACTTCAGGCTCATCATCAAAATCCTTCACCCTGAATAGTACAGATTGATTTTGAAGCCCGTCATTTTTATAGAAATAGTAGTAATCACCACGTTTGAAAGGTGCACTCACTTTTTCATAGTCTTCTAATTCCGTCAATCGAGCTTTTACTTCTTCTCTGAAGTCAATGTTGGTTAGGTAAGAGTCAGTCACCTTGTTTTGCGCCTTCACCCACTCTGCGGTTTCATCAGATGTATCATCCTCTAACCAGCGGTACGGGTCGGGAATTTCCGTACCAAAGTAGATATCTGTTGTATCTATCTTTTTGGTTTCAGGGTAGTCAAGGTTTGCTGCTTGTTTTTCCTGAGGTTGGCATGCCCAGAGAATAATAATTGCCAACAGGTAAGTTAATTTCTTCATAGCCTTCAATTTATTAGGCTTTGAAATTAACAATCAATTGATCAACCCGCGAATAACTTTACATCAGAGGTAGTTAACTTTTTCTAATCTCATTAAATCCAAGGTATGGATGCAGTACTTCCGGCATCTTGATGTGATCTCCAGCCTGGTTGTTTTCCAAAACTGCAGCAATTATTCGTGGGAGGGCTAAAGCACTACCGTTGAGTGTATGAGCCAGCTCTTTCCTGCCTTCACTATTCTTAATTCGAAGCTTCAATCGGTTTGCCTGGAAAGTTTCGAAGTTTGAAACTGAACTTACCTCCAGCCACTTCTCCTGTGCCCCAGAGTACACCTCAAAATCATAAGTAAGTACAGAAGTGAATCCAAGATCGCCTGCACACAGTCTTAATATTCGATACGGAAGACCAAGGGATTTGATGATTTCTTCTACATGAGCTACCATCTGATCCAAAACCTCATACGACTTGGACGGCTCCACTATCTGCACGATTTCCACTTTGTCAAACTGGTGTAGTCGGTTTAAACCTCGAACATGTGAACCCCATGACCCAGCCTCTCTCCGGAAACAGGGTGTGTGTCCGGCATGCTTGATCGGAAGTTGGTCCGCTTTAAGTATTACATCCCTATACATATTCGTTATTGGCACTTCTGCTGTAGGGATCAGGTACTGGTCATTTGCTTCCATGTGGTACATCTGACCTTCTTTATCTGGCAGTTGACCTGTTCCAAGTCCGGATGCTTCATTAATGACTACCGGAGGTAGCACTTCTTCATATCCAGCCTCCATTGCTTTGTCAAGGAAATAATTGATCATCCCCCTAACCAGGCGTGCTCCCTGTTTTTTATAAAAAGGAAAACCTGCTCCGGTTACCTTATTGCCAAGCTCAAAATCTATGATGTCGAACTCTTCGATCAAATCCCAATGTGGTTTTTTTTGATCCCCAAGTATTGGCATATTTTCGTCAGCAAGTTTCACCACTTCATTGTCCTCATCTGTTTTGCCTCGTGGAACAGACTCATGAGGAATGTTTGGGAGGTTGTACAGGTGCTTAATAAGAGACTGCTCAATTCCATTCATTTCTTCACCAAGCTCTTTACTTTTCTGTTTTAGCTCAGTTGTCTTAGCCTTAGCTGCCTCAGCTTCCTCTCGTTTTCCTTGCTGAAATAATTGTCCTATTTCTTTTGCCAGCTTATTTGATTCGTGCAGAACTTCATCAAGCTCTCCCTGAATCTTTTTTCTACTTTCATCCAGACGAAGTACATCTTTAAGGAGTGATTCGGCTCCTTCAATTCCGCGCTTTTCCAGCCCTTTTACACAACGTTCAAAATCTTTCTCTATGATAGAAACTTGCAGCATGGCATCATGAATTTTATTCGACCGCAAAGAAAAATGATTTTGTCTTGAAATAGCACTTGAATGAATAAAAGGTAATTTTTTAGTTGATGTTTGTGATATTGTGGTGGATGGTCTATCATTGCGAAGCAATCCACGAAAAACTCATCCGGGTTTTTCTGCTTTAACTAAAGCTAACTAGCGATTACCACGAATTCTTCGGAATCATTTTACTAACAAATTTTGAAACCCACTTTTATACACAGTTATGTACACACTAGATGATCTTAGTGTCATGTTGCTATCCGAATTGAAGGAGATAGCTGAGAAACTAGGAATTAAGAACTACAAGAAGCTGGCAAAACAGGATCTGATCTACGCGATCCTAGATCAGCAAGCAAGCATGCCAGAAGGCGAAATCAAAAAGATTAAGAGCGAAACATTAGGAGGTGCTTTGGCCGACGAACCAAAAGCTAAAGAGGAGAAAAAGCCTCGAGCTAAAAAGGAAGCACCTAAGAAGGACAAGTCTGACAGTGACAAGAAAGACGACAAGTCGGATAAGAAAGAAAATAAGGACCGCCCTGACCGCAAACGATCCGATGACAAAAAGTCTGATGACAAGGATAAGCGTGAAGGTGATAGTAAGGAAAGGCAGGAAAGAGAAAATCAACGCGCTGAGCGAGAGGAGCGTAGAAAAAAGAAAGAAGCATACAACGAGGAAATCAAAGAATTTGATGGAGTCATTGAGAATGAGGGAGTACTCGAAATCATGCAAGATGGTTACGGTTTCCTTCGATCAAGCGACTATCACTACCTGGCTAGCCCGGATGATATTTATGTTTCTCCGTCACAGATCAAGTTGTTTGGTCTGAAAACAGGAGACACAGTGAAAGGACAGATCAGACCGCCTAAGGATGGTGAAAAATATTTCGCTCTTCTTAAAGTTGAATCTGTGAATGGAAAGACAACTGAGGAGGTAAGAGACCGTGTGGCTTTTGAATATTTAACGCCACTTTTCCCTCAGGAAAAATTAAACCTTAGCACCAAACCGGATAATTATTCTACAAGGATTCTGGATCTTTTCTCTCCGATTGGTAAAGGACAGAGGGGAATGATTGTGGCACAACCTAAAACAGGTAAAACGGTGCTATTGAAAAATGTAGCAAATGCCATCGCAGAAAATCACCCAGAATGTTACCTGATGGTGCTACTCATCGATGAGCGTCCTGAAGAAGTAACGGACATGGCCAGATCGGTAAAAGGAGAGGTGGTTGCCTCTACCTTTGACGAGCAGGCTGATAAACACGTGAAGGTTTCCAACATGGTGCTTGAAAAAGCAAAGCGAATGGTTGAGTGTGGTCACGATGTAGTGATCCTTTTGGATTCAATTACACGATTGGCACGAGCGCACAACACCGTAGTTCCTTCCTCTGGTAAGATTCTTTCTGGTGGTGTAGATGCAAACGCTCTCCACAAGCCAAAACGATTCTTTGGGGCAGCAAGAAATGTAGAGAACGGTGGGTCATTGACCATCATCGCAACTGCATTGATTGAAACGGGCTCTAAAATGGACGAAGTAATCTTTGAAGAATTTAAAGGAACGGGTAACATGGAGCTTCAGTTGGATCGAAAACTTTCCAACAAGCGGGTATATCCTGCCATCGATGTTCCTGCTTCAGGTACACGTCGTGAAGATCTACTGATGGATAAAGAAGAGCTAAGCCGAGTGTGGATTCTGCGTAAGTTCATGGCTGATATGAATAGCAATGAGGCGATGGAATTCTTATTGAGCAAAATGAAAGGAACAGCCAACAACGAGGAGTTTCTTGTCAGTATGAATGGCTAGTTTATCGAATAAAAAATAAATCAAAAGCCAGACTTGGGGGTCTGGCTTTTTTTATGTGCCTATCCAAATAATTACATTCAATCTTTATAAAAGATAATAGGGACTACTATGAAAAAACTATTTGCGCTATCCATTATTGGGTTATCTGTTTTGACAGGCTGTCAAAATGAGGATGAAAAAAATGTGGATTTAAATGCTGAAGAAGCTTCTCAGGTAATCAATGCGTCTGCGGATCAATTATCTAACGATGTGGTATCACTGGTAGAGTCTGAGGGAGTTTCAGCAATGACTGATTTTGCAGAATTGCTTGAGGGATCAGAAGTAATTGGAGGTCGTGTAAGTCAGAAAGCATGGACAAAAGAGCGATTGGACTTGATTATTCAATACTTCGTTAATGGCCCATCAGCGAGAACGAATAATGACCAACCAACAACTTTTGATGACATAAAAGGACTGTATGAGTGGAATCCTGCCATTCAGGAATTTGATGAGGAAGCATCAGAATATTTCATTGTTAAATTTCCTACGGAAGGATCGGAAACAAATAATGCTGAGCTAAAAATCTCTGATCTTCAATTTGTAACAATCACAGAAACGCATGGCGGGTTTGTTGATGAATATGAAGTGCCATCTGTAATCGTTGGCTATTTAAAAGTAGATGATGTTACCTATATCGAGCTGGATTTTAATGTTAACTGGTCTAGTGAAGGGATGCCTGAAGAGGCTGATGTTTCATTGTTCGTTAAGCCTTTCACTTTCACAATTAAATTCGATGACACTTTTGCTACCTCAGCTTCTTTGTTAAGTTCTATCTATATCGATGAAGAGTTGATTATTGGTATCGATCTGGATGTACAGTTCGAAGACAATACCAAAGAAGAACCCGTCTACTTTGAAGGAAGCATTAGTTACAGAACGATGAAAATTGCTGGAAATGTGGATATCAGAGAGATTGAAGAGGAGGGGGATCCGAATGATTATATCAACCTGGCACTGTATAATAATGATTCTAAACTAGGAGATATTGTTTTCGTGCTGGAGGAAGTGGATGGCGGATATGAAGATTATGTTGCCTACGTAGAATACTCAGACGGATCTAAAGAAAATTTAGATGAAATTCTTGAGCCGATTTTGGCTGAAATAGAAGATGTCTTCGAAGGTTTTGAAGAATAATACTATCGAATTGACCCGTCCTAAATAAACGTTACAGGTTTAGGATAAAAATAAATCAAGTTTAAAGAGTAGTAGGTATTGACCTGCTACTCTTTTTCATTTTATAGGTTTTAATTTCTATTTCACATTGTTGATGCATCTCTATTGGTGTTTTCATCTGACAAGAGGAATGAGGCCTTATCCTGTTGTATGTATTAATACTTTCCCTGACTAATTGATTCATATCAGTCAGGCTTAATTGATAATCAAGTAAGAACTCGTGCTTGATTATTCCATTGATTCGTTCAGCTACAGCATTAGCATAAGGGTCATAACTTTCGGTCATACTACATTCCAGATTGTTTTGCTTTAAAGCTTGCTGGTATTGGTCGCAGCAATACTGGAAGCCTCTATCTGAGTGGTGGATCAACGGTTGATTAGGATAGTTTCTTTGTTTGACAGCCATTTTCAGAGCTTTCAAAGCCCCTCTTGCTTTCAATGAATCGGAGAGATTGAACCCTACAATCTTCTTTGAATACGCATCGGTTATCAAAGCCAGATACATAGGATAATCCCGATTGCCAACATAAGTGATATCAGACACCCATATTTGTTCGGGTCTGACTGGAGTCATTTCTTCAATGAGATTAGGGTGCTTTCTGAACCAATGATGGGAGTCAGTCGTCACATGATACCCTCTTTTGGGTTCAATAAGCATGTGATTAGCCTTTAAGATGCTGAAGAGCCGACCTCTTCCAACTCCTAACTCCATCAGCTCACCCTTCAAAAGGTGGTACAGTTTTCTGGTACCAACCCTGGGCTGTTTTATGCGTATTTCTTTGATCATCTCAATAACTTTCTGAGCAGTAGCTTGTCTACGTTTTCTTGAATGAATTGCTCGGTAATAAACCTGTCTACTTACCCCAAACAGTCTACAGGTAGCCGTCAGGCTTTCTTCGTATCGTTCTCTGTAGAGGTCGACTGTTCGGGTAAAGAGTTTTTTCGGATAGGAATGGAATATTCCTTCTCTGCCAGTGAAATCATCATATCAAAAATGATTGACTTCTTATCTGCTTGCGCTACCTGATGCTCCAGAAGCTTTTTCTGTTTCTCTAACAGCTTCACTTTTGCTTCCAGCTCCATAACCTTCTGTTCTGGTGTTTTAGGCATGTTGGAGGGTGTTTGATTCTCCCAATCAAAACTACCATACTTTCGCAACCAGTTCATCACTGTTGACCTGGCTTGGATTCCATACTTGCGCTGAGCCGCTTTCGTGGATAGCTCACCTGATTCAATCTCTTTGACTACTTGTAGCTTGAGTGTTAGACTATAGTCTTTCTGAGTCCGCTTTACATATTTCTTCATTACACATTCTTTTGTGTAACGCTATTTCAGGACGAGACAAATCGTATAAATAAAAAACCATCCCATTTGGGATGGTTTTTTATTTTCCTTCAACATAATCTTGCAGGTAGCCATACTTTTCTGTTAAAGCTCCTGCTTCAGTAATAGTTGCTCGTTTAATTATTCCATTTTCATCCTCACCCAACAGGTGTGCTACTACATTTTCTAAGAATTGATCTCCAAAGCTCTGCGAGGCATCTCTAGGGAGCTCACATGGTAGATTATCCACAGCCATTACGGTGATATTACCCTCATCTGTGAGAGACTGTTCAATCTCATCATCACTTGGATTGTAATCATAGATTGGGTCATCGATGGTGCTGGGTTTTTTTGTTGAAGGAATTGATCCTTCAATGTCGCAGGTGATATCAGCGATTACCTTGATGTCAAAATCATCTTTAATGATATCCTCTCTATGAAATAATACAGGTGCAGCCGGATCCCAGAAAGCACATGCAATGAGGATATCCGTTACCCTGGTGTATTTGAGGAAATCCCCTTCATAGAGTTCCGGATTCTTATAGAATTCATTTCTCAGGAACTCTCCTCCATCTTTTCTTTTATTGTAGTCCCTGGAATTAAGTTGAGTAAAGACAGGCTCGTCAAATCGTTCTGTCAAATAATCGTGAGGAGTTACCTGGCTGATTCCTGCTCCAAGCAGTACCTCCATGGCACCTTTAGTTACACGTCCACCACCCGTCAATGCAATCTTAATATTTGGGAGGTTGATTTTCTTAAATTCTGTTTTTAAATCCTCATAATCAAAGCATTCGTGAGCACGTCTGAGGTTGAACAGGTTGTAACGCTTTCCAAAAGTCCACAATCCATTGTAAGCTCCAACGATTCCTGCCCACCGACCAAAGGCAATGACGCGATTCCCGCTTTCATTCGTAAGTGTTTCCCAGTCTATTAGTTTTATGTTTTTCTCAAGAATTGCACGCAGCAGCTCTCGGTTATAATCTTGCTTTTTAATGGTGTGTGAAAAGAAGAAATGCGTTTTGTGTGGGATTAGTTTATCAATTGGCACCTCTTTTACTCCTAAAATGATATCACAATCATCTAAAGAGTCTACGATGGACAAGCCAGCATTTCTGTAATCATCATCTGTAAAGCATCGAATGTCGCTCGACTGTACAACTACTTCAACATCGTAGTTTTCTTTAAGTTGCTTAGCCTGCTGTGGGGTTAGAGGAACTCTCCGATCTATTGGAATTTTTCCTTCCTTAATAATGCCAATTTTCGTCATATCACCATTTTTACAATGGATGCGAAATTAGTCAATAGCAACGGAGGGTAGAAATGTGTTACTCGTCTTTCTTTAGCTCATCCAGATCGTTACGATCTTTCAGTTTTTTGTCCTCTACATTTTTGTTGAGGAACTTATTAAGCTTATCTATTGGCATGCTGGAGGAAATTTCCCCAAAGGAGTCAACATTGAGTTCGAGACCGTCTAAATCTTTGTGCACGCGTGCTTTTTCTTTGTCTTTCTTACTCATAATTCATGCTTTAGTTACTTAACGCATCAATAGACGATTTGATTCGTTCAGCAGCTTTTTCACCCCCCAAAATCTCTATAATTGTCATCAGGTCAGGACCCGAACCTTCACCAGTAAGTGTCAGACGAAGCGTCTGCATGAACTGTCCTGGCTTGTATCCATCGTCTTCAAGGGTTTTCCAGAAAAGCTCTTTGGCTGACTCAGATGAAATATTTTCTTGTTGTGATAGCATTTCTGCAAAGAGAGTAAGTGCCTTCGGAGTGTCTTCATTCCACTTTTTCCGAACCACTTTTTCATCGAATGATTCGGGTGCTTTGAAAATCATCAATCCCTTGTCAACAAACTCATGAGGGAACGTAACGCGCTCTTTTAACAAATCAATAATTTGGATGGCTTGCTCTGATGGGCACTCGATTCCATACCGTTGATCAAACGCATTAACCAGATCTGCAGCAAAGACGTTGGAGTCTGTTGCTTTGATGTATTGCTGATTGAACCACTTTGCTTTATCAAAATCAAACTTAGTTCCTGCTTTGTTAATTCGCTGTTCGGAGAATTCATTTACCAATTCTTCAAGAGAAAAAATTTCTTGTTCTGTCCCAGGATTCCAGCCGAGGAATGCCAGAAAATTGATCAATGCTTCAGGTAAAAAGCCCGTTTCCTTAAACCCTCTTGATAATTCCCCTGATTCCGGATCATTCCAATTCAATGGAAAGATTGGGAATCCAGCTTTGTCTGCCGCACGCTTACTCAGCTTACCGTTTCCATCGGGTTTTAGAATCAGCGGGAGATGCGCAAAGCGAGGCATTTCTTCTTCCCATCCTAAAAATCGATACAACAGCACATGTAAAGGGGCTGATGGAAGCCATTCCTCACCTCTAATCACATGTGTGATTTTCATCAAATGATCATCTACGATATTGGCAAGATGATACGTCGGCATTCCATCTGATTTCATTAGAACCTTGTCATCTAATACTTCCGTGTGTACCATTACCCATCCACGAACCATATCATTGAGCCTTACTTCTTCTTTTTTTGGAACCTTGATCCGAATAACATAAGGTTCACCATTGTCAATTCTTCGCTTTACTTCCTCTTCAGAAAGTGTAAGCGAATTTTTCATGGTTGTTCGAGTAATGGTATCGTATTGTGGATTTACAACTCGTTGCTCTTTGAGCCGTTCCCGCATCGCCTCCAACTCCTCAGGAGTATCAAAGGCATAGTAGGCATTCCCTTCTGCTACAAGTTTTTCGGCATACTGCCGATAGATATCTTTTCTTTCAGATTGTTTGTAAGGACCAAAATCACCGCCCTGTTCAGGGCCTTCATCCGGACTGATCCCACACCAGTCAAGCGTATCTTTGATGTATTGCTCAGCACCTTCTACATACCTGGCTTGATCTGTATCTTCAATTCGAAGAATGAATTTGCCATTATTTTTTTTGGCAAAAAGGTAATTGAAAAGCGCTGTGCGAACTCCTCCAATGTGTAGTCCCCCTGTAGGGCTGGGTGCAAATCTTACTCTTACGTTTTCCATCTCATGCTTGATTGGAGCGCAAAAATAAGAATCAACAGATGGAAAGCTAAGTAATGGAAGTTATTCTTAGAAAGTAGCTATACAGGAGATCTCCACGTTCACCCCCTTTGGTAGGCCACTTACCTCAACTGTTTCTCTGGCGGGAGGGTTTTCAGTAAAATATCGACCGTAAACTTCGTTGATTCGAGAAAAATTTCCCATGTCGGAAACGAAAATGGAGCATTTTAGAACACTGTTAAACGTAAGTCCAGCTTCTTCCAGGATATAACCCAGGTTTTTCATCACCTGTTCTGTTTCCTCTTCTATTGAGCTTTCAATTAAGTTACCAGTACTTTGATCAATCGGAATTTGCCCTGAAACATATAGGGTGTCACCAGATTTAACTGCCTGAGAATATGGACCTATTGGTTCGGGTGCTTTTGGTGAGTTAATGATTTCTTTCATAAGTCCAAGTTATTCAACGGTTACGGATTTTGCCAAATTTCTCGGCTGATCAACATTAGCTCCTCTCATTACAGCAATGTGGTAACTAAGGAGTTGTAGTGGTATTACGGAAACGAGCGGCATTAATGACTCGTGTGTGGAAGGCACTTCAATTGTGAAGTCTGCCATTTCAGGGATTAAAGCATCACCCTCTGTTACAATTGCAATAATGATCCCTTTTCGTGCCTTAACTTCCTGAATATTAGATACTATCTTATCATAGCTGCTATCCCTGGTTGCAATAACCACAACGGGCATATTTTCATCGATTAGCGCAATAGGTCCATGCTTCATCTCTGCGGCTGGGTACCCTTCGGCATGGATGTATGATATTTCTTTAAGCTTAAGTGCACCTTCAAGAGCTACCGGAAAATTATAGCCTCTACCCAGGTAAAGGAAGTTTTTGGCATCCTTAAACATGTCGGAAATATGCTCAATCTTATCATTCGATTTTAGTGCTTTTTCCACCTTCCCAGGTATAAGACTCAGTTCTCTTAGAAGTTCCTGGTATTTGCTTTCAGTGATTGTCCCTTTGTTATTTGCCGCTCTTAGAGCGATCATATACAAGACAGTCAGTTGAGCTGTGAAAGCCTTTGTGGAAGCAACACCAATCTCTGGACCGGCATGGAGGTATGCACCTTCATGTGAAACACGTGAGATAGATGAGCCAACTGTATTCACAACGCCTAAAACGATTGCTCCTTTACTTTTTGCAAGCTCTATGGCAGCAAGAGTGTCAGCAGTTTCTCCAGATTGGGATATTGCGATAGCGATATCTCCCTCTTTGATTACAGGGTTTCTATAGCGAAATTCTGATGCATACTCTACTTCTACAGGTATCCTACACAGATCTTCAAAGATATACTCTGCGACAAGCCCAGCATGCCATGAAGTACCACATGCTAAGATGATAATACGATCGGCATTTTCGAGTGCTTTAGCATAGTTGCGAATTCCTCCAAGTGTAAGCTGGCCTTTATCTGCATTTAATCTTCCACGCATACAATCAGCGATGGAAATGGGCTGCTCGAATATTTCCTTATGCATGAAATGCTCATGTCCACCTTTTTCTATCGCCTCTAGCTCCAATTCAAGCTTCTGAATGTAAGGTGTTTGAGGAACATCTTTAGAGTCTTTAATAGAATACTCACCATTTTCAATTACCACGATCTCCTCATCCTTAAGATACACGACTTCATTTGTGTGCTCTATTATAGGAGTGGCATCTGAGGCAATGAAGAACTCCCCTTTTCCTAGACCTAGAACCATTGGACTACCTTTTCTGGCAGCAACCATTTTATTGGGATGATCTTTTGAAATAATGGCAATGGCATAGGCACCTACTACTTTAGATAAAGCAATTCTAAGGGCATCTTCTAGCTTTAACCCTTCACTTTTTTGAATGTCTTCAATGAAGTTGACGAAAACTTCGGTATCGGTTTCACTGTGAAACGTAAATCCTCGTTTTGTGAGATCGGCTTTGAGAGATCCATAGTTTTCAATGATACCATTATGGATCATAGCTAGGTTTCCACTATTGGAAACATGTGGGTGTGCATTTACGTCATTTGGCTCGCCATGAGTAGCCCATCTGGTGTGTCCAATTCCAATTCTTGCAGAATTATCCGGCAGAATTCCTTCCAATTCAACAACCTTGCCTTGCTTCTTATATGTCTTTAGATCTCCGTTCTCTATAATGGCCACTCCCGCACTATCGTATCCACGATACTCTAGTCTTTTTAACCCATTAATTAAGATCGGACAGGATTCTTTTTCACCTAAATAACCGACGATTCCGCACATAGCCGTTTTCTTTATTGATCAACTTCCGTATAATATAATCTTAATATAAGGCCATTTTCTTTGAAAATAGTTCGCTGGAGTGTCACATCAAGCGGGCTCATTAAGACCAGCTCATCAATAGCTTTAATTACTCCACTTGTTGGTACCAGATATGCCAGGCTATCTCCGTCTAAATACTGCCTGTAGAGTTGTTGATAGAAAAGAGTTGAGGTCTTAAGAATCATGTCCTTATCTTCACTTAAGGTTCCATTGGCAGGATCTGAATCGAATGTCAAGTAGGCATTATCAGACATTACTATGTTTCCAAAGGGATTACTTGCGATAGCTGGACCGAAAATACTGTTATCAGGTTTTCTGAAATAACTCATGAAGTTGATGAGTGTATCTCGTTCATTCTCTGCCTCAAATTCGAAAGATATGGTAGCATTGTTAATAATAATATTTCGGTTTTCATCGAAGAATTCCTCCAGCGCAGTAAGCGAATAGGCAGAACTTAATCCAGCTAGTGGATCCATTATGGTTTTCCCTGAGGATAGGTCAAAATCCTCATTTTCTACAATACCATCGAACGATGAGCCGCTTCTATCTCTTTCTACGTAGCTGTAGTTTTTACCTGAAAATCTGAACGAGGTAAGATAGGTAGTGTCTTTTGCTTCAGGATCAACTGGAGAGGAATACATGATGATTCTAGAAGTGTCACTGGTAAGGTCAAAAGCAGCAATGCTTTCAGAGGATGTACCAGAAAACAACCCCAAAGACTTAAAAATGGTAGATGCAACTGCTTGATCCGGATCACTTGCAATTTCACTGATTTGATTAAATAAGCTCTGAGCGTATGCTTCTTGGAACTTTACACGATAAAGGGTGTCTAAGATTGTGTTTATTGACTGGGAGTATGATCCAATTTCTGTTGTGGGTGTTTGCTTCAAACTTGAAAGATAAATCGCACTGCTTTCTAAGCTATCCTGAAGTTCATGTAAAGAAAATTCCTGAAAAGAGCTTCCACTTTGAGGAATGATCGCACTTGCCTCAACAGTAAAAATTATTGAATCTACCTTTAAGGTATCCGCTGATTCATCAACTCCTCTTGGTAAAGGCCCTTGCTCGTAAAAGAACTGGAAATAACCTTCAGCACTTACTGTTCCGGTGAGAGGGTCAGAATAGTTTCCAACAAGAATTCGATTCTCTCCATCAGTCCGCAGACTATCAATGAATACATTACTTGCTGGCAAAGTGAATTCTACAAATTTCACGTTTGCGTCAGAACCTAAATCGTATTTAATTCCAAGATCACTTTGCGTTTCACAGCCGAAAAAAACCGGGATCAAAAGTATCAATCCCGGTTTTATCATATTCTTAAATGAGAGCTTCTTAGCCAATAAGTTCATTGTATAAGTTGTAGTAAGACTCTTCAAAATTTTCATCCTTCTCAATCGTGTCTGTTTTCTTGTCACCAATATCTGCGATGAGTTTCTTAAAGCTATCTGTGTTTTCTTCATTCGCGTTGATCACAGCATCCGCATATTGCATGCCAAGCTTCACGAAACCATCATAGTCAGCCGTTTTTAACGGATCCAACATTTGGTCGTCAATATCGATCATTTTTACTTTCTCTAACAGGTCATCGCCAAATTTGTGCGTGAATCGATTGTTATAAATTGTGAAAACGGTCTTAGAGTCCTTATAAATAGGGTCGTTCTTATAAGTTGTTTTCGTGTAAAGAGGAATCAAACTAGTCATCCAATCATTACAGTGAATAATGTCAGGTGACCATCCAAGTTTCTTAACTGTTTCTAAAACGCCTTTACAGAAGAAGATTGCTCGCTCGTCATTATCCTCAAAGAAGTTATCCTCTTTATCAAAGAATACTGATTTTCTATAAAAATAATCTTCATTGTCAATGAAGTAAACCTGAAGTTTAGCATTTGGTATCGACGCTACTTTGATCACCAATGGCTTTTCTTCGTCACCTACCGCGATATTGATACCCGATAGTCTCACTACTTCATGTAGTCTGTTCTTTCTCTCGTTGATGAGTCCGAATCTTGGAACTAAAATCCTGATTTCCATTCCCCGCTCTTGCATAGCCTGGGGCAACCTTCTCACAAACTCCGCTACTTCTGTGGTTTTGAGAAATGGATTGATCTCACTAGCCACATAGAGGATTCTAATGTTTTCCATAAGTGCTTTTGATTAATTTCTTGATGGGACCTTAAAAATGACCACAAATTTACCATTTTTTTGATTTATTATCAACGCTTTCAATAAGTTAGCCGCTTAAATTAATCTACTTTATGCGCACAATTGGCGCCTTAAGCGAGCTTACTGACACAATTTCTGGTTTTAAAAGAAATTCTCAATCCATCGGATTTGTACCCACAATGGGTGCATTACATGATGGTCATTTGGCATTAATCAAAAAATCTAATGAGCAAAACGATGTAACTATCGTTAGCATTTTCGTGAATCCACTTCAGTTTAATAATCCATCGGATCTGGAAAAATATCCAAGGGTCATTGAAGAAGATACCGAACTTTTGAAAAAGCAGAATGTAGATGTTGTTTTTATGCCTGATGAAAAGGCTTTGTATCCGGAAAAGCCGAAGGTGTCAATCAACTTTGGTCCCATGGCTGAGCGATTGGAAGGAAAGTATAGAAAGGGACATTTTGAGGGAGTGGGCGTGATTGTTAGCAAATTATTGCACCTTGTTGATCCGACCAGAGCCTATTTTGGTTTAAAGGACTTGCAGCAATTCATTCTGATCAGAAGAATGTGTCAGGATTTAAATTTTCCTTGTGAGATCGTGGGCGTAGATACCATTCGAGAGAAGTCAGGATTGGCCCTTTCGTCCAGAAATCGCAGGCTTTCATCAGAAGGACTCAAAATAGCGACGGTTATGAGTCAAGGCCTTAACGAAATCAGGGAAGGGGTTGCTAACGGACAGCCACTAAGTCAACTTCTACACTCTTGCAAAGAAATGTATCATGAAAAGAAAGGACTTGATTTGGAGTATTTAGAAGCGGTTGATCCCCATGACCTTTCACCTGTCGATAATTATTCATCTCTCAGCGAACTTGCAGTATGTGTTGCTGGTTATGTAGAGGGCGTAAGACTGATTGATAATTTATATTTGCGCCTCAAATAGCAGGGAATGTTAATAGAGGTACTTAAATCCAAGATTCACAGAGTAAAAATCACAGAGGCAGAGCTGCATTATGTGGGCTCCATCACCATTGATGAGGATTTGATGGAGGCAGCCAATTTGATGGAAAATGAAAAGGTGCAGATCGTGAACATCAACAATGGCGAACGGTTGGAGACCTATGTTATTAAAGGTGTTCGTGGATCAGGTCAGATTTGTTTGAACGGTCCGGCAGCAAGAAAAGCTCAGGTTGGAGATGTGGTCATAATCATTTCTTATTGTTCAATCGATCAAAAAGAAGCTGGCGAGCACAAGCCCGTTGTTATTTTTCCTGATGAAAAGAACAAGTTAGGTTCTTAAGCTAAATGTCCAAAAACTTAATTATTCTCCTGAAAACCTTGATCAGTATCGGTCTGGCAGGGTTACTTCTCTATTTAGTTTTTAGAAATATAGAGTGGACTGAATTCTGGAGGAGAGCCAAAACGGTGGATTACACCTGGGTCATCGCATCCATTTTATTATCGATTGTGGCTTATGTTGCGAGAGCTTACCGGTGGAATATTTTACTAGAGCCCCTGGGCTATCAGCTTAAAACCTCAAGAACCACGTTAGCTGTATTGGTAGGATACCTGGCCAATCTTGCTTTTCCCAGATTAGGGGAGATTACCAGATGTGGAGTGCTGAAAAGAAATGATGATGTAGCCGTTCCATCCTCCTTAGGAAGTGTGGTAACAGAGCGGATTATCGATGTTTTAACTCTTTTAGTTTTAATCTTGATTAGTCTGATTGTTGAGTCTGAACGACTCTTCACCTTTCTCAGAACAGCATACAGTGACCTTCAAATCCCGACTTACATTGTTATCTCAATGATAGCTTTCGCTTTAATTGGTGTCATTGCATTGATCATTTTTATAAAAAGGCAAGACAAGCTAAAGGGGAAATTTGCTGTGTTGATTAAAAGTTTTATTGCTGGATTTCTTTCACTAAAAGACATAAAAAAGCCGATAGGTTTCGTTGTTTCTACGGTCGTTTTGTGGGTGGTTTACTATTTGATGTCTTACATCATTATCTTTTCACTGCCAGAAACTGCTCATTTAGGTCTTGGTGCTGGGTTTATGCTATTAATCACTGGAGGGATTGCACTTTCGCTACCTGTTCAAAGTGGATTTGGCACTTATCATGGAATGATCGCGGGCATGCTTTTACTTTACTCCATTGATCAAACCACAGGTGTGTTTTTAGCTACCTTATTACATACATCGCAAATCTTAGCGATTGCACTTTTTGGCAGCATGGCATTAATAATTTCTGTAGTGATCAGGAGAAAAACAGTCAGGAAAGAGACAAATTGACAGAGTCAAAAATTGGCCTGAAAATGGTAGTAACTTCACCGGATACTTTGTCGTATTCCGATGTATTAAATAAGAATTAAAAGAATAGAAATATGTTATTGGTAATCATTGTTGTGTTCATGATCGCCAGCTGGGCTGTTAGCACAAGGCTGAAAAACAAGTTTAAGAAATACTCACAGGTAACATTGGGTTCCGGTCTCTCCGGAAGGGAAATTGCAGAGTTAATGTTGAGGGATAATGGAATCTATGATGTGAGCGTAACCTCTGTTCAAGGAAAGCTCACAGACCACTATAACCCTGCGAACAAAACTGTGAATCTGAGTTCGGATGTATATAACGGAAGATCAGCTGCTGCAGCCGCCGTAGCAGCCCACGAATGTGGTCACGCGGTTCAGCATGCTAAAGCATATCGTTGGTTGGAGTTCAGGTCTGCTATGGTGCCTGTCCAAAATGTTAGTGCCAAAGTGATCAATTTCGTATTCATAGCCATGTTCATAGGCGCGTTTGGATTGAATATGTTTGGAACAAGCACTGCATTGTTGGTGATCATCGCCTGCTACAGTGTATTCACACTTTTTGCTTTTGTGACACTTCCTGTAGAATATGATGCCAGCAACCGTGCACTGGCGTGGATACAAGATCGAAACATTGTAGATGATCGGGAGCATAGAATGGCCAAGGATGCGTTGAATGCAGCAGCCTCTACGTATTTAGTGGCTGCACTTGGTGCCCTTGCTACACTTCTATACTATGTTATGCTGTTCCTCGGAAACAGGGATTAAGAAAATCAAAATTTTAAGTGAAAAGCCCCAACACTGGGGCTTTTTTATTGGTTAATAGTCTGCATGCATAACAATGAATATATTTGCGGCCAATTCTATATAAACCATAATCCAAAGACAGATGAATTTCAACTTTACCGAGGAGCAATTAGCAGTTAGAGATGCAGCAAGAGATTTTGCACAAAAAGAACTTTTGCCAGGAGTAATAGAACGTGATGAGAAGCAGCAGTTTCCTGCAGATCAAATAAAGCAACTTGGAGAGCTTGGATTCATGGGAATGATGGTGGATCCAAAATATGGCGGAAGTGGAATGGATACGGTTTCATATGTCCTTGCTATGGAAGAGATCTCAAAGATCGATGCATCTACCTCTGTGTGTATGTCAGTAAACAATTCTTTGGTATGCTGGGGGCTGGAGAAGTATGGCACAGAGGAGCAAAAAGAAAAATACTTGAAACCATTGGCTAGCGGTCAAAAAATCGGAGCATTTTGTTTGTCTGAACCCGAAGCAGGATCAGATGCTACCTCTCAGCGAACAACAGCTGAAGATAAAGGAGACCATTACCTGCTAAATGGAACTAAAAACTGGATCACCAATGGAAACTCAGCATCCTTCTACATTGTAATAGCCCAAACTGATCCTGAAAAAAAGCACAAAGGGATCAACGCCATCATCGTGGAGAAAGATATGGAAGGCTTTACGGTAGGCAAAAAAGAAGATAAGCTGGGAATACGAGGTAGTGATACCCACTCTTTAATGTTCCAGGATGTAAAGGTACCCAAGGCCAATAGGATCGGTGAAGATGGCTTTGGTTTTACGTTTGCAATGAATGTGCTAAATGGAGGAAGAATTGGAATTGCAGCTCAGGCATTAGGGATTGCATCAGGAGCAATGGAGTTTGCTCTGAAATATTCTCAGGAAAGAAAAGCATTTGGTGTGGAAATTTCCAAGCACCAGGCCATTCAGTTTAAACTTGCGGATATGGCTACCCAGATAGAGGCAGCAAGGCTTTTGTGCCTAAAAGCCGCTCAGAAGAAAGATGCTGGAGAAGACTTCTCTCAAGAGAGTGCCATGGCCAAACTTTACGCGTCAGAAGTTGCGATGAAACAAACAGTTGAGGCTGTGCAGATACATGGTGGATACGGATATGTGAAGGAGTATCATGTGGAAAGACTTATGAGGGATGCCAAGATTACACAGATTTATGAGGGAACTTCGGAAATCCAGCGAATCGTCATCTCCCGTGGTTTATTGAAATAGTTCAATAGCTGAAAAACTGGTCACCCTTCGTTTATTAGGTTTTAAGGACGAATATTATTAGATTCGTCCTATTATTTTACTATTTATTAATAGATTAACCGGCTTTATTTATAAATGGAGGACTATAACAAAATCATTGAATCATTAGAAATTCGATTCGTGAAGGCTAAAAATATTAATATTTTGAAGCCCGTAACGATCGACAACAACTACGAGGTAGAAAACTACCTGATCCTGGTGACAGGAGGCGAAATCAAATTTGGAAAGGAAAAGGAAGTAGCATCTGAAGGGGACGTAATCTTTGTTCCGGGTGGAAGACCCGTATCGATGAGTTATGGAGCGGGCGAACCGACAATCTTATCCAAAGATGATTTTTTGACTAATAAAGACCAGTTTCTAAAATCATTCAATGAGCACTCTGTAAGCGATGAGCACTATAGTTATGTAGCTTTTGACGCCAAAGCCTTTGATTCTGTTAACTTCTTTTCCTCGCTGGATATCCCGCCATTCAAAATTGATGAGAATTATAAACTGGCCGGTCTAATTAAGCAGATCAATGATGAAGTAAAAGACAGCATGCCAGGAAGGGACAGGATTGTGAAGGTGCTGACCGAAAATATGACGATCGAATTGATTCGATATATTTTGAATAATAGCCTTTTCGTAGAGAAGCTTGCAACTAACAGTACATACTTCAAGGATCCAAGACTCATAGATATTTTCACCTTTATTAAAGAGAATCTTTCTGATGACCTTTCAAATAAGGTCTTAGCAAATGTGGCTAATGTCTCAGAGGACTATGTAGGTCAGTATTTCAAAATGTTAACAGGGATCAATCCGCAAGACTACATTGAGTACCAGCGAATGGAAGCGGCTGTAAACCTCTTGCGCACAAGTAAGAAGAGCATTCGTGATATTGGAAAAGAGGTTGGCTACAAAGATACCGCATACTTCTGCAGGCGATTTAAGATGATGTTTGGAATTCCGGCTGGTAAAATGCGCCGAAGAGAATCGCTGATGAACGTTTAGTCAGTCTCCTGAATCTCTTTTTTCTCTTTCTTATTCTCCTCTTCATCATCCAAAACCCCATCCAGAAATCTATTTAGGTAGGGTAGAAGCAAAGCAGTGATTCGTGATGTGGTGCTATCACTTGACTTTCTTTTCTTTTTCTTCTTTTTAGGTTTTTCTTCTACCTCTTCATCTTCGTCAGCGAAAACATTGAATAGCCAATAGCCAACAAGTGTTACCAATCCTATAACAAGTGCAATTTTCCCAACACGTATTGCCTTATCCTTCATTTCATCAGAGTCGCTATCGAGTTGTCTTTTTATCTTTTCTTCCCTCTCGGAAAGTGCCCTTACTCGATCTTCAATGTTTCCTTTCTTGCTCATATTTAGCTTCTTCTAGTTTAACAATGAGTTTCTCAATCCATTTCTGAAGTTTTCTGCTTTTGACCAGTGCAAATACCAAAATAATAATAAGCAGATAAGCCCCTGCTATTATCAGAAAGCCATAATATGTACTTTCCAGTGCAGCATTTATCATCTCAGCAAAAGCAAAGCTGAGAAAGAACAAGAAGAAAAAGGAAAGTAATGCTGCAACAGAAAGCGCAAGCACACCAGAAAGCATACGAGCGACACGAGCAATGATGCGAAGTTTAATCTGCTCGGTCTTTACTTCAATGAATTCTACAATATTATCAATCACCTTTCTCGCTGAAGAGGCCATATTTAGCTTCGTTTGTTCACAAAGCTAATCTTCAGAAGTCACTTCTACAGGATCTTGCTCGTTTTCAATTGATTTTGAGAAATAGATCAACGTAAAAGGAAGCAAGAAAAAAGCAATGAAGATGTAGGCAAAACCTACCAATCTAATCTTCATGGTGATTCTACCCATTTTCTTGGCCAGGTAGACGGGTATTTTAGACAGATAGGGGATCAGGAAAAACACCATCACACCGATCAGGTTAAAGAGCAAATGAACGATTGCCAGACTGATGGCTGCCTCTGACTGGAAAATAGCCGCTATTAGTGCGGTAATAGTCGTGCCAATATTAGCTCCTAAAATAAACTGAAAAGCTTTTTTGATTTTTACCTTGCCGGTAGCTACAAGCGGAACGATCAGAGAGGTGGTCAATGAACTGGACTGGGCCACTGAGGTTATGATCAGCCCCCAGCTAAATGCTCGAAATTTGTTTTTGAATACTACGTTTTCGAATCGATCCTTGGTACGACCTATCAAGATTTTATAAAGCCATTTAGAAATGAATTTTATACATGTAAAGATCAACACTACTCCGGCCAATAGAGAGAGGATGGGCCCTAGGGTTGAAACAAGCCAGTCGGTACTCGTTTCAAAAAGGGAAGTAAATCCATACTCACCGGAGCTGCCAATGCCTGACCTTCCAGTTATGTGGATGCTCGATGAAATAGAGGCACTGATCTTCTCAAGAAATCGGTAGTTCACCTCCAATGGGAATAAAATAAGTACCGTTAGAATATTGAAAAAATCGTGAGAGGTACCAGCTGCCACAGCCCGTCTAAACTCTTTTTGTTTAGAGATGTAGCTCATGGAAATGATGGTACTTGTAATCGTGGTACCCACATTGGCTCCCATGATAATTGGTATGGCATTCTGAAGACTAATTGCTCCTGAGGCTACTGCGGCAACAGCTATGGAAGTAGTGGTTGAGCTGCTTTGCAGCAATGCTGTTGATAAAAGCCCAATGAAAAGTCCGATGAAAGGATTGGCTGTTACCTGGCTGATATTCTCAGTCATTCCTCCGGTTAGTGCACCTATTGAAGATCCAAGTAGCTCAATAGAGAGCAAGAAGAAGAGGATCGAAATGATAATAACGATCGCTTTAGTTAAGATAGATAGGTAGGATTGCTGATTCATACTGGACAATAAGTAATGTGAAATCACTTGTCTTATATTTCTTCTTTTAATTCCCTTTCTTTTTCTCCAGTCATTGCCTCAGAGACATTGATTGCATGATCACCTACTTTTTCGCATAAATGGAAAAGATCTTTGTACCAGCCATCCCTTTGCGGGTCATATTTTTCTTTTTCTATATCCCTGGTAAGATCTTTACGTAAATCATTTCTGAATTTGTTGATTTCATTTTCCTTCAGAACAGCAGACTCAAGCGATACACTTTTGCTTGTAATGGCAAGATTTGTTGCCATTATGCTCAAAGCCTCATCTACCAGAATCATCATCTTTTGGAGGTTTTTCAGCTGTTTATTCCTAAAAGATTTTTCACTTTTAAGTATACGTTCAACGTCACGTGACATTTGAAAGAACAAATCGCCGATACGTTCCATGTCATTTATCGCACTGAAAAGACTAGTGGTTTTTTGCATACTTGAGTCACTCAGGGTTCCACTGGTTGTTACCTTCATCAAATATTCTGAAATCTCATGCTCCATCCGGTCGGTCATAACCTCATAGTCTCTGATCTTCTTTAAGAGCTTCTTTTGCTTCTTTTGCTTCTTCTCATCTATCAAGTCCTGGAATTTTTTCGACATTTTCTGGACAAGCTCACCCATCCTCACCGATTCTTTTCTAGCTTCTTCGATTGAAAGCTCAGCAGTATTCATCATGCCGGTACTTATGTACTCTAAATGAAATTCATCCTCACCAGTGGACTTAATGGTTCGAGTCACTACTTGAGCAATAAACTTTACAAACCAGATTAGAAATAGCGTATTAAGAATATTGAATACAGAATGAAATACTGATAGACCTACTGGAATTCCTGTTGCAGAGGTGAAGGGTGAAGCAAATCCATTGGAGACCAGGTACCAATCAACCAGATTAAGTGCTGGCTTCATTAGCACTAGTATCCATATGACCCCAAATATGTTGAAGATGAAGTGTGAGAGAGCTGCCCGCTTAGCATGAACATTTCCAACTAGAGCGGCAAGATTCGCTGTGATGGTAGTTCCGATATTTTCACCCAATACCATTGCTGCTGCCAATTCGAATGGAATCCAGCCATTATTGGCCATTACCAAAGTAAGAGCCATAGCCGCACTTGAAGATTGGACAACTACCGTAATAACAGTGCCAATTCCTACAAAGAGGAGAATAGAGATGAAACCCAAATCTGTATAATTGCTTAGGAAAGCAAGTATTTCAGGATTCTCATTTAAGTCAGGAACCGAATCCTTCAGTAGAGATAGCCCCATAAAAAGCAGGGCAAAACCAACTAAAACCTCACCCCAAAATTTTAATTTATCCCTATTGAAAAACATCAACGGAAACCCAAACGCAATAATAGGAAGTGCGTATGTGGCAATTTTGACCTTGAAACCAAAGATGGAAATCAACCAGGCGGTGATTGTGGTTCCAATATTAGCTCCCATAATCACACCAATAGATTCAGTTAGAGAAAGCAATCCCGCATTTACAAAACTTACCACCAAAACGGTGGTAGCTGAAGATGATTGTACTAAGCTAGTGATAGTGAAGCCAGTGAAAACTCCCTTGAAACGATTTGAGGTCATGGAGCTAAGAATGTTTCTCATTTTTGCTCCTGCAACCTTTTGGATGCCCTCACTCATTACTTTCATTCCATAAATGAAAAAACCAAGTGCACCAAGAAGATTTAAGATTTCAAAAAGTCCGTACTGCATCTGCTAGAAATATGATCGCAAAGATAGTAGTTGAGTATCAGGTATATATTATGTGAATATTTAATTGATGACAGTTTTAATCAATTGAATATCAATCATTTAAAATACATACCCATCCAAACTATGAAGAAGAATCTTCGCTTCTTAACAATTAGGTAATCTTGGATGCTGAAAAATGAATATTGCCCTAGCTATTCAACTCATGAACAGCCAGGAATGCCATTAATCCCATCCCGGTTTTGAGGGCATTTTCATCAATGTTGAATGTAGGCGTATGAACACCTGAAATGATTCCTTTTTCCTCATTTCGAGTACCCAGGCGATAGAAACATCCGGGCACTTCATGGGAGTAGAAAGCAAAATCTTCAGCTGCCATCCAAAGATCCAGCTCTACGACATTTTCTTTACCCATGTATGCCTTAGCTGCTTCTATGTTTCGTTGTGTGTATGCTTCGTCATTTACTAGAAACGGATATCCTGATGCGATATCCACCTCACATGACCCGCCCATAGACGAGGCAATAGCGGTTGAAATATCTCTAATTTTTTGGAGTGCCTCTTTTCTCCATTTTTCATCAAATGTGCGGAAGGTGCCGTCAATTTTCACTTCATCAGGGATGACATTATTCACATTTCCGCCCACGATTTTACCAAATGAAAGCACAGAGGGCGTTTTAGGATTAGCCATCCTGCTGACAATCTGTTGCAAGGAAACAATGATCTGGCTGGCAATGGCAATCGGATCTACGAAGTTTTCCGGCATAGCCGCATGTCCACCTTTACCTTTCACTGTTAGATAAACTTCATCGGCGCTGGCCATGTATTTTCCAGGCCGAAAACCAACTTTACCTTCAGGGATCAGAGGCATCACGTGTTGGCCCAAAATAGTAGTAGGAGCAGGATTTTTCAGTATGCCTTCTTTGATCAGGATTGAAGCTCCACCCGGAGATTTTTCTTCAGCAGGTTGAAAGATAAATTTAATGGTCCCCTTAAACTGATCGGTGAGCTGAGAAAGAATTTTAGCAACGCCTAATAAGTTTGAGGTATGCACATCATGCCCGCAGGCATGCATCACTCCCTCTTTTTTTGATTTGTAAGGGACATCATTTGCTTCCTTAATAGGAAGCGCATCGATATCCGCTCTTAGCGCAATGGTTTTCCCCTTTTCTTTTCCTTCCAGGCAAAATGTGACCCCTGTTTTAGCTATTCGTTGTACATCTTGAATGCCGAATGATTTCAGCTTTTCTTCAATGAATGCTGCGGTATTATGCTCCTCAAAAGAAAGCTCAGGGTTGGCATGAATGTGATGCCTTATTTCAAGAATTTCTTCGAAAAAGGATTCAGCTAATTTCTTTATTTGGTGAATCAGATCACTCATATTTAAGAAGAAATCTTTCCGGGATAAGTAATGCTCTTGGAAACTCTTCTTTCACTTCTGCATATACCCGATGGGCTCTCAATCGATTAGTGAACTTGCCTGCTTTCACTCTGAAGTTAGGCTGATGATAGGACACTTTTGGACTTAATTCAGGAAAATACTCGTTCATCTTGTAGCGCGCATCGTTGGCCTCCTGACGACTATTTCCAGAGTAGACCTGAATAACGAAACCATCTACGTATTGTCCGTCTTTATTCTGCTCATAGGCCACCTTGGCGATGCTATCCAGTTCGGCATTGATATGTCCGGTTAGCGGCACATACGGTTCAGTTATAACTTCCTGCGTTGTTTCTACACTATCCAATTCCAATTCCATCATCACTGGCCGATGTATACTCAAATCCTCGGAATAGACGCTCGTTGAAGTTGGAGTGGTCGCTTTACAAGCTGCTAAAAAGCATAATATAATCAGTCGATAAGTACGCATTTATTGTTTTTGATGTCGTCTTCTACTGTTTTGTATTTCACATCTTTCTTCACTGATCCGTCTGCATATTGCACGTTCACACGCTGGTTTCTGCTAGCAATCTTTTGAGATTGTGCCGGCTGAGTTTGCTGCTGCACTGGTGGTCGGTTTCCACCTTGTGGTCCGGCCAGCGCAGATCGGCTTTCTTCTTTTTGCTCTTTGTAGTTTCGGGCAGTCTTTTGCTTTTGTGCGGCTTGCACATCATCAGCCTGTTCTACCGGAATCTCCGCTTTCATCAGGAATGAGACAGTTTCCTCATTTACTCTTCCAATGAAACGTTTGAACATTTCAAACCCTTCGAACTTATAGATCAAAAGTGGATCTTTTTGTTCATACTGTGCATTTCGCACGCTTTGGCGAAGGTCATCCATTTCTCTTAGGTGTTCTTTCCAAAGCAAATCGATGGTAGCCAAAGCAATCATTTTCTCCATCTCAAGGATCACTTCCTGTCCCTCTGTCTCGACTGCTTTCTTTAGATTAACTGATGTTCCAATTTGTTTTTTGCCATCAGTAAAAGGCACCAATACATTTTCCAGAGTAGCACCACGCGTAAGCTCCAGTTGTTTTAGAATAGGAAGTGCTTTATCCTTGATGATCTGATTTTTCTGCTGATAGCTCTTAAGGGCTTCATCATATAGCTTGTTTACCAACGTATTTTCATCACCTTTCTCAAGTTCCTCCTGAGTAAGGTTGAAATCCAAGCCAAGAATAGAAATCGCGTTCAGCTTCAGACTATCCAGGTCGTTGGTGCCCTTCGCATTGAATATAATGTCCTCACATGTTTCAAGCAGCATATTGAGAATATCCAATTCTAGGCGTTCTCCGTAAAGCGCATTTCTTCGTCGCTTGTAAATCACTTCCCGCTGACTGTTCATCACATCGTCATACTCAAGGAGGTTCTTACGAATCGCAAAGTTGTTTTCTTCTACTTTTCTCTGCGCTCGCTCAATGGATTTCGTAATCATTGAATGCTGAATCACTTCACCTTCCTGCAGTCCCAGACGATCCATGATTTTCGCTACTCTGTCTGACATGAAGAGACGCATGAGGTTATCTTCAAGAGAAACGTAGAACTGAGAAGATCCAGGGTCTCCCTGACGACCTGAACGACCCCTAAGCTGTCTGTCTACCCGTCTGGATTCGTGTCTTTCTGTGCCGATAATGGCAAGGCCTCCGGCTTCTTTCACTTCAGGTGTCAGCTTGATGTCTGTACCACGACCCGCCATGTTGGTAGCGATCGTTACTGTTCCTGGTTTACCTGCTTCAGCTACTACATCTGCCTCTTTGGCGTGCTGCTTCGCATTCAACACCTGGTGGTTGATGTTTCGCATTTTGAGCATTCTACTTAAAAGCTCAGATATCTCCACAGATGTGGTACCTACTAACACTGGTCTTCCTGCTTGAGTCAATTCTACCACCTCTTCAGCGACTGCATTGAACTTCTCGCGCATGGTCTTATAAACCTTGTCGTTTTCGTCATTTCTAGCGATTGGCTTATTAGTTGGGATAACCACCACATCCATCTTGTAGATGTCCCAAAACTCTCCGGCTTCCGTTTCTGCGGTTCCTGTCATACCGGCAAGCTTGTGATACATTCGGAAGTAGTTCTGAAGGGTTACAGTCGCGTATGTTTGAGTGGCGTCCTCAACCTTCACATTCTCCTTAGCCTCAATTGCTTGGTGTAATCCGTCGGAGTAACGGCGACCCTCCATGATACGACCGGTTTGCTCATCTACAATTTTTACCTTGTCATCCATCACCACATACTCCGTATCTTTTTCATACATGCAGTATGCTTTTAGCAATTGGTTGACAGAGTGGATTCGTTGACCTTTTATATTGTAATCTCGAATGATCTCCTCCTTTTTCTGGAGTTTTTCATTCTCAGAAAGTTCTTCGGCTTTTTCAAGTTTAGCAATCTCATCACCAATATCAGGAAGGATAAAAAAGTTTGCGTCTTCTCCCTCACCGGTAATCAGATCAATACCCTTTTCGGTCAGGTCAATGCTATTGATTTTTTCATCGATCGTAAAATAGAGCGGTTCGTCAGCTTCCGGCATACGCTTTTGATTGTCTGCCAGATAAATGTTTTCTGTCTTCTGAAGGATCTGTTTGATGCCCGTCTCACTCATGAACTTAATGAGTGGTTTATTCTTTGGAAGACCTCTAAATGCCCTGAAGAGCGGAAGCCCTGCTTCGCCTTCTTTGCCTTCTTTAATCAGTTTTTTTGCTTCGTTCAGGTAATCACTTACCAGCTTGCGTTGCGCATCTACAAGCCGCTGAATACGAGGTTTTAAATCGTAAAACTCGTGCTCATCACCTTTCGGGATGGGGCCTGAAATAATCAAGGGTGTTCTGGCGTCATCAATGAGTACGGAATCAACCTCATCCACCATGGCATAGTGGTGTTTTTTCTGCACCAGCTCTTCTGGGCTTCTGGACATATTGTCCCTTAGGTAATCAAAGCCAAATTCATTGTTGGTACCGTAGGTAATGTCGGCCTGATAAGCTTTTCTTCGTTCCGGTGAGTTTGGTTGGTGGTTGTCTATACAATCAATGGTCAATCCATGGAATTCAAAAATTGGTGCATTCCACTCTGAGTCTCGTTTCGCCAGATAATCATTCACTGTTACGATATGCACGCCTCTTTCTGCCAATGCATTGAGATAAGCTGGGAGTGTGGCGACCAGCGTTTTCCCCTCACCGGTCTGCATCTCAGCGATTTTACCCTGATGGAGTACTACTCCGCCAATGAGCTGCACATCGTAGTGAACCATGTTCCAGACAACTTCTGTTCCGGCTGCTTTCCACTTGTTTTTCCAGGTGGCTGTTTCACCGCTGATTTCTACATTGTCTTTTTTGGCAGCTATTTCTTTGTCGTGTTGGGTGGCGGTAACGACAATTTTCTCATTCTCAGCGAATCTCCGTGCGGTTTCTTTCACCACTGCAAAGCCCGAAGGAAGGATTTCGATTAGTACTTTTTCCAGTTCTTCGTCACGGTCGCTCTCCAGCTTGTCTATTTGTGCGAAAATTTCTTCTTTTTGATGAACATCCAGGGACTTATCCTCATCCACTTGTTTGTGTAGCGCTTCAATTTGATCATCAATATCCTTTAGTCGGTCTTTGATAATTCCCTTAAGCTCGGTGGTTTTGCCACGTAACTCATCATCTGTGATGTTTCTTAGCTTCTCAAATTCAGTATTGATGAGTCCAACGTAAGGATTAAGTTCTTTTAAATCCTTCTCTGTTTTCGTACCAAAAATTTTGGCGAATCCCTTCGTAATCGAGTTTAGCATTGAAAATTTTTATTTGTAGATCCTATACGGATCGTTTGTTTCCAAATTAGCCTTTTGTAAAAGACCTTAAAGTTATAATGGTTTCATGTGTATTTTGCCATTTTTCAAATGCACACATGGAATTCTGTCAAAAAATCCATTTACTATTCTAAAAATCAGTGTTTGTATTTTTTGACATTCATTTAATTGTAAGATGGTCAGATTGTCACACTTCCTTCAAACACTTTTTTTGCCGGCCCTGCCAACCAAATATTGGTGAATTTATCACCTTCTCTTTGGAAGGAAACACTAAGTGCTCCTCCCTGTGTTTGAATCTGTACAGGACTCTCAAATCCCAGGTTCCCGGCCATGATGCCAACTGCAGTAGCACCTGTACCACAGCTTAATGTTTCATCTTCAACACCTCTTTCATAGGTTCTAATTTTCACCCTGTCCTGCAAAAGCTGTGCAAAATTCACATTCGTGCCATTTTGGCTGGAATAAGCTTCTTGATTACGGATGTGGCGTCCTTTGGTGACAATATCCTCGTTTTCAACATTATGGATGATAACAATGTGATGTGGAGACCCGGTATTGATATACCATTCCTGATCGTTTAATTTACTGATCTCATTGACATCAAAAAGCTGAAAGTGGATAAGGTTATCCTGCTCTTTAATTTCATGGACACCATCAGTAGTTTCAAAAGTGGCTGATTGGCCTACTATCCCTAAACTCTGAGCAAATGTAAAACCGCAGCGAGAGCCATTCCCACATAGGCTTTGAGATCCGTCTGAGTTGTAATAAACCATTCGGTAGCTTAGGTCGGGGTGATTTTGAATGAGAATTAGTCCATCTGCACCAATGCCGAATCGTCGGTCACAGAGTTTTTCAACAAGGTCTTTACTAGCAGGAAATGTTTCCTCTCGGTCATCGATGAGGATAAAGTCATTACCTGTGCCCTGATATTTTGAGAACTGGAGCTTCATGAGAAGCTAATTTAACAGGATAATGAGCAAAAAAAATCCCGCAACTAGCGGGATTGAATATTTTTATTTGGAAGAAAGTTTCTCTTTGATTCGAGCGGCTTTTCCTTTTCTTCCTCTTAAGTAGTAAAGTTTTGCTCTTCTTACTTTTCCTTTTCTTAGCACTTCGATCTTCTCGAGGTTTGGAGTAAGGATAGGGAAGATTCTTTCTACAGCGATATCACCAGAAACTTTTCTTACGGTGAAGGTCTCTCCGTTAGAATTTTGGTTTCTCACTTGCATTACAGTGCCTTGGAACTGCTGCACACGCTCCTTGTTACCTTCTTTAATTTTATAGTGAACGTTGATTGTGTCACCAGGGCCAAATGAAGGAAACTTAGATCTAATGTCTTTGTATTCTTCCTCTACTACTTTCAATAATTCTGTGCTCATTTCTGTACTCTTTGCTGAGTGTTTTGAAAAAGGAGTGCAAATATAGAAATAAGTATTGGAAAAAAAGAGATTGCACTAAATAATTCCATTGTTTAGCGCGTATTGAATGAGCTCCGAGCTGCTATGCAAATCTAGCTTTCTTAAAATGTTTTTCCGATGCGTTTTTACCGTATGTTCTGAGATGTAAAGGTCACTGGCAATTTGGGAGCTGGTCATGCCATCACCTAGCTTTCGGATAATTTCCAATTCACGATCGCTGAGGGTATAGTTTTGTTTGACCTCCTCTTTTGAAAAGCTTTGAATTTGATCGTAATATGACTTACCACTGGTTACCCTGGCGATTGCATCTGAAAGTTCTTTACCTGTATTGTTTTTTAACAAACATCCATCTATCCCAATTTTCACAATCTCTTCAACGAAAGATTTTTGTGCATACATGGTTAAAATGATGATTTTAATGTCAGGGTATAGGGATTTGATTTTTTTGGCACATTTGATTCCATCCATTTCCGGCATATTGATGTCGAGCACTACTACATCTGCTCTGTTTTGGGATAGAAATTCTAAGACTTCAAGACCGTTTGAAGCTTGACCAATGACATTAAAATCTTCCCGGGAACTAAGCACCAGTTTAAGACCATCGATGACGATTTGATGATCGTCGGCTATCAATATATCTGTGGTTTTCATAAATCCTGAATTTCAATGATAAATGTGCTGCCTTTCCCCTTTGAAGAATCGATGGTGAGTTCTCCGTCTAACTTTTGCACGCGATTTTCTATGTTTTTTAGTCCCATGCCAGATTTAATTTCAGATCGATTGAAACCCACACCATTGTCTTCATAGATCAAGGATAAAGCTTTGCCTACTTGTGTTAATTCTAAATTGACTCTGTTACAATGTGCATGTTTGAGTGTATTGTTAACCAGTTCCTGAATAATGCGATATATCTCTAAAGCTGCATCAGATGATATTCTGTCTGTCTGTAGTGAAAGATTGAATGTTATATCTCTTGCAGATGCGACAGCATCTGTCAGTTGATTGATGGCTGCCTCTAATCCAAAATGCTTGAGCATTCCCGAATCAAGGCTGTGAGAGATTTTTCTGGATTCTTCATTGGCCAATTGGGCAACCTCAGCAATTTTATTTGCTATTGCGGGCATTTCTTTGGGCTTTTTTGTTTGGAGCGCATCTGCATACATATTGAGGGTTACCAGAATGCTACCAAGGTTGTCATGCAGTTCTGCCGCAATGCGTTTCCTTTCCTTGTCCTGACCTTCCAGAAGTGCATGAGTTGCTTTCATTTCTTGTTCAGCAAGGAGGTTATGGATGGTTTTTTCTGAAGCTAGTTTTAGTCTTTTTCTTCTTTGGTTAAAAAGAATATATGACAAGATTGATGTGGTTATTAGGAAAAAGATGAATATATAAAGTATCAGTAATTGCCGCTTATTTTCTTCTATCTCAGCCTGTTTGATGGCATTGTCTCTTTCAACTTCTGCAGTTCTGAATTTTGTTTCTAATTCTAGAATTTTATCCTGATAATCCTTGTGTAGAATGTCATGCCCTATGGAATCATACATATAAAAATATCTTGCTGCACTGTCAGTCTGATTTAGCATATAATAAGTGATCGCCAGATATCTTAATGATTCTGAATATCCTTTGGTGAAATTCATCTCTGCGTAATCAGACATACTCTTCCGATAGTATTGAATGGCAGAAACATAATCTTTACTTTCTCTAGCTATTAGCCCTAGATTTGAATAGCTGGCCCCAGATCCATATTTATCTCCAATTTTAGTTTGGATATCTAATGCGGCTTTTGAATAATATTCCATAGAATCGAATTGATTGGTATGGAAAAAAAGTAAACTAAGATTGCTGAATAGATAGCTGAGAGTTAATTGATTATTTGAATTTTCAAAAAAACCGATTGCTTTTTTATAATAATATTTAGAGGAATCGTATCTCTCCATTTGTTGGAAAGCGGCTCCTAATCCATAAAAAGCCATTGCTGCTTTATCCTCTCTATGGTTTTTTTTTGCTATTTGAAGACCTCTTTTATAGTAATTGATTCCAATCTCATTTTTTTCTACATCTAAGTAGGCGGATCCTAATTTTATTAATACATCAATTGTTATGGTGTCGTTTTTACTCTCTTCTGCTTTCACCAACAAATCTTGCAGATGAAGGATAGCCTGATCATATTTCAGGCTATCCGAGAGTTGCTTAGCTCTTTTTAGTCCTTCCTCAAATCCCTGAGAATAAAGGGTATTAATTTTTAGAATAATCCATACACAAATAATTAGTCTCTTATTCATTTTGGGTTTTTTCTAACTTTCCTCCAAATCCTGGTTTATGGACAGTGCCAAGGTGAAGGGTTTTAGGGTGATCATGTGGATGTCCAGTTGGAGGATCATTGACTACCGCTCGAAAGATAGATTCTTCATAATCGGCCATGTTATTCACATTGCTAATTTGAAAATCATATAGGTGCAACTCATATTCTGAATTCAACGGAAATCTCTCCAGAGGACTTAATGGCTTTCCAACTTCATTAAAGGTGAAGGCTATATCATATTTACTTCCTTGGCTATTGTCTTCATCGATATAGACATTTTGACCTTTTTTTACTACCATCATCACACTGTAAAAGTGCTTCGTTGGATCAGAATTCTTGTGAATTGCGGTGATATGTGGTTCATAATAGTGAGAAAGATCAAAAGTTGAGCCTGAGTTTCCATTTTGTCTTAATAGCAAGTAACATAACAATGCACCTACAATTGCACCGATTAATAGAAATAGTAAATTTTTCATTTTTCTAAAAGTTTAGGTTAGTTAATTGGTTTACTTAAAAATATTGAATCCAGTTGATGATTTGCCTATCTGCTATAAAGGTCTGCCGGTTTGTGTTAATTTAAAATACCCTTCCAGGGGTATTTTTAAATAAAAAAAGCCCTCCGAAGAGGGCTTTAAAAATCAAAATAATTTCATTTTATCTTGAATAGCTATAGGTAGGTGAGTCCCCATCTGAAATAGTTCCAGATTGACTTTGAACGACTCTTCCCCCATCAAAAACACGAATCTGATAGGATGCAGTCCCTCCGCTAAAATGGTTTACATAGAATTGGTACGTACCAGAAGGGCCACCGTCAGGCCATGTAATGTTTTCATCGGTACAGCTACTTGTACAATCAACATCCCATATGCCCCCACTGCTTGAAGAGCTGACTCCAGAAAATCCGATTAAAGTACCGTCTGGTTCTCGTACGTGTAGATCCAAGTCAACACCAGCAGGACTCCATGTTAAATTAAATCTTGGGTCACCGTCTCCACCCTGAGCACCACAGTTCTCACCAAGTAGTGCAACGCACTGAGGCTCATCACACCCTCCACATGCAGAAGCTAGTTGATTGATATTGGCTCTGGAAACCTGAAACTGTCCACCACTACCGTCTGAGGTTACGGCGAATTCATAGCATCGAATATCGTGACAGATGTCATTTAGGTTTTCACATATGTCTGCAGGAATTCCAAACGTGAAATCAAGTGTCCCACTACTGTTCCCATTTGCAGCAGGGATTGGGATCATGATAATATCTCCACTGTCTCCGAATCGCATTCCAGCATGCGTTACATTGCTGTTGGCTGCAGTAAAAGGGATGCTAACACTTACCTGCTGGCCTCCAACAACCTGCATGGTAGAGCCAGACCCAGAGCTTGATACCACTACATCATTGGTTTCAGTTACCTGGTCTGCACTAACAGTAAAACTACCTGCTGGGAGGCTTACATTCTCGTTTAAGTATGCATTTGCGTCATCTGGAGCTGCATCACCGTCATCTCCACCACCGCAACTGGTGATGAAAAGCAAAGTCGAAAATCCAAGCAGTAGGCTTAAGATTTTAATTGAATTGTAAAGTGTCTTCATGGCTATTGTGATTTGTTAATCAAAAAGATACAAAAAGATACTACAATCAAATACCTCCTTAGGGGTATTTTTAAATCCTGTCAAACGGCTTATTGAAGTAGATCCGGTCTTCTTTTCTCGGTTCTTTTAAAGGCTTGTTCGTTTCTCCAGGCTTCTATTTTAGCTTCATGGCCGGATTTCAATATTTCCGGAATCTTCCATCCTTTGTATTCTGCGGGCCTTGTGTAAACAGGAGGAGCTAATAAGTTATCCTGGAATGAGTCAGATAGTGCTGAGGTTTCGTCATTTAATACTCCAGGCACTAGTCTAATGAGGGAGTCAGCCAAAATCATTGCTGCTAATTCACCCCCCGAAAGTACATAGTCTCCAATGCTGATTTCTTTAGTCACCAAATGATCTCTTACTCTTTGATCTACCCCTTTATAATGGCCGCACAGAAAAATGAAATTCTCTTTAAGTGATAGCGAATTGGCGATAGACTGGTTATACGTTTCGCCATCAGGAGTGAGGTAGATCACCTCGTCATATTTTCTTTTTTCTTTGAGTTGGGAAATACATTTATCAATGGGTTCAATCATCAAAACCATACCAGCACCACCTCCGAACGCATAGTCATCTACATGTTGATGCTTACCTGTAGCGTAATCTCGCAGATTGTGGATTTCCAACTCTACCAGACCCTTGTCCATGGATCGCTTCACAATGCTCTGTGTAAGAGGGCCTTCAAAGAGGTTGGGCAAACATGTAATGATGTCAATCCTCATGGTATGAAGTTAATCATTATATATATCCAATAGCCCATCAGGAAGGTTAACTACTACCTTCTTGTTTTCAATATCGACAGTAATTAATAACTCGTCTTTAAGTGGGATGAGGATTTCCTTGCCTTTATTATCTACAGAGATTAGTTGGTTGCCATTCAAGTCAATAATCTGGGCGATTTCACCAAGTTGCGTATGACCTTCATATACATTGCATCCTATTAATTCATGAAAGTAATACTGGCCTTGTTCTAGTTTAGGTAATGAGGAAAGTGACAGAAAAAGTTTTGATTTGATCAATTCTTTTGCATCGTCCAAAGATTGAATATCCTCAAACTGAACCAATGCTTTTTTCCCATTGATTTGAATGGTATCAATAAAAAAAGGAACCAGTTTTCCGGATTGTTCCAAGAATACTGATTCCAAATTTTGGTATTCATCAGGGAAGTCGACATCTAGAAGAATAGAGACTTCACCTTTAAGACCGTGGGTCTTGATTACTTCCCCAAGTTGGTAGCAATCAGTCTGCTTCATCGCAGATTAACCTTCTTTTTTGTCGTCTTCTTTTTCTGAGGCGTCAGCTTTAGGTTCCTCCTTTGCTTCTTCAGCCGGAGCTTCCTCCTTTGCTTCAGCTTTAGGTTCTTCCTTGGCTTCTTCTTTCACCTCTGCCTTCGGCTCTTCTTTTGGAGCTTCAGTAGCTTGAGCTTCTTCTACTTCTGCAGCATCCTCAGCTACATCTTCGTCACCTTCAGCTCCACCTTCCTTGATCTCTTCAACCAATGCAGCTTCTGCTTCTTGTGCTCGCTTCTTCAACTCTTCAGCTCTTGCATCACTTACTTTCTTCTCAGCTTCAAGTGCAGCCTTCTTCTTATCTGCCTTAACCTTAGCAAGTTTTTCTACTTTGCCTTGGATTTTAGATTCTTTATCTTTCATCCAGGTCTCCAGCTTTTTGTCAGCTTCTTCCTGAGTAATAGCTCCTTTGTTCACACCCACTTGCAGGTGTTTCTTCATCATGATACCTCGGTATGAGAGCATTGCTCTAACAGTATCTGTAGGCTGTGCTCCTTTCATCACCCAATCAAACGCCTTGTCATTATCCAACTTAATGGAAGCTGGGTCAGTGTTTGGATTGTAGGTACCAATCTTTTCAATAAAGCGACCATCTCGTGGTGCTCTACTGTCTGCCACTACTACATCGTACATGGCTTGCTTCTTGCGTCCTCGACGCGCTAGTCTAATTTTTACTGGCATAATTCTTTTTGTTTATGGAACTCGTCCATCAAAAGTTTTAAAAATGGAGCGCAAATGTAGTCTATTTTTCTCGTAGTGAGAAAGTTAGAGGCAAAAGAAAACTAATGCGGAAGTCGTTGTGTTTTTGGCGGTGATCTATCAGTAAAATTTAAATGTACACTCTGCTTCTCTGAATGCTATTTTTTGAAATATTCAACTAGCTGGTTATCAGTGAATTTTTCTATGTGTATTCGTAAAGCCGATTTTACGGTTTTCAAAGAAACTTTATTGAATATACCTTTGTTTCACAACAAAATTGAATATGGATAAATATTCTTACATCGCCAACGCCCACGGCAATTATCTTGACGAGCTTTTTAAATCTTACAAAGAAGATCCTGATAGCATTGATGAATCTTGGAAAAAGTTTTTTGAAGGATTTGAATTTGGGCAGGAGCAATATGGTGAAAAAGGAGACGGTCAGCAGCTTGCTACTCCTAAAGAGACGGCAGTTAGAAACCTTATTTACAATCACAGGTCCTATGCTCACCTTGTTGCAGATACAAATCCGGTAAGGGAGCGCCGCAAACATTCTACTCGATTGGAACTGGAAGATTTTGGACTTTCAAAAGAAGATCTTGATACAGAGTTTGAAGTTGGAAGTGAAATCGGTTTAGGAAAAGCTCCCCTAAAAAAGATTATTGAACGACTTAAGAAGGTTTATTCCGGTCATATTGGCTTTGAGTATAACCATGTCCGCGATTCTGATATTCACGAGTGGTTTAGGAATAAGGTAGAGACAGAAGGTGCCAATATCGATCCGTCCAGAGAAGAAAAGCATCGGATTCTTTCCAAGTTGAACGAGGCAGTTGTTTTTGAGAATTTTCTTCACACAAAGTTTTTGGGACAGAAACGTTTCTCCCTTGAAGGAGGAGAAAACATGATTCCGGCTTTGGATAAAGTAATAAATAAAGCTGCAGAGCTTGATGCTGAAGAGGTGATGATCGGTATGGCTCACCGTGGGAGACTCAATGTGCTTGCCAACATCATGGGCAAAACCTATGAGGAGATATTTTCTGAATTCGAAGGGAATCAGGAAGTGGATCTGACCATGGGAGATGGAGATGTGAAGTATCACCTGGGATATTCTTCTCATATGGAAACTTCGGCTGGTAAAAAGATGTACGTCAAGCTGGCACCAAACCCATCACACCTGGAAGCAGTCGATCCGGTAGTTCTAGGATATTCAAGAGCTCAGATTGACGATGAATACAAAGGGGATATGGGTAAAGCAATTCCGGTTCTTATCCATGGGGATGCAGCAGTAGCCGGACAGGGCATTGTTTATGAATGTGTTCAGATGTCCTTACTGGAAGGATACAAAACAGGAGGAACAATCCATTTTGTTATTAACAATCAGGTTGGATTTACTACTGATTTTGCTGATGCTCGTTCCAGTATCTATTGTACAGATTTAGCGAAGATCGTCGATGCACCAATTCTTCATGTAAATGGTGATGATGCTGAAGCAGTAAACTTTGCTGCGAACCTGGCAGTTGAGTATCGACAGAAGTTCAAGAAAGACATTTTCATTGACATGTTGTGTTACAGAAGGCATGGACATAATGAAAGCGATGAGCCAAAGTTTACACAACCAAAGCTTTACAACGCAATTGGCAAGCATCCGAACCCAAGGGAAGTATATGTCAAGTACTTAACAGAAAGAGGTGATTTGGATGATAATGAGGTTAAGAAGCTAGACAAAGATTTTAAGCAGCGATTGCAAAACCGCCTAAACGAGATAAAGGAAAGACCTTTACCATATAAGCCTCAGAAAATTGAAGAAGAATGGGATCATCTTAGACGTTCAGATGCTAAAGATTTCGACAAGTCGCCAGATACATCCATTTCAGAAGAGCTTATTCAAAAGGTAGCCAAAGCAATCACGGAAGTTCCAAAAGGATTTAAACCGCTACGCCAGATTGAAAAACTTCTGAAGGATCGTAAAGCAAGTTTTTTTGAAAAGAAAGAGCTGGGCTGGGCAGATGCCGAATTGCTGGCGTATGGATCATTGCTGGCAGAAGGCACAATCGTACGTATGTCCGGTCAGGATGTAAAGCGTGGCACCTTCTCACATCGACATGCTTATTTCTTTGATTCCAATACCAATGAACCGTATTGTGGGTTGAATCACATTCAAGAAGAGCAGCAGCCTCTAAGAATTTACAATTCACTACTGTCAGAATATGGAGTGTTAGGTTTCGAATATGGTTACGCTATGGCTACTCCAAACGCGCTTGTTATTTGGGAAGCACAATTTGGTGATTTTGCCAACGGAGCGCAGATCATGATTGATCAATTCATTACCAGTGCGGAGAGTAAGTGGCAAAGAATGAATGGTCTGGTAATGCTTCTTCCACATGGGTATGAAGGACAAGGTCCGGAGCATTCCAGTGCACGGATGGAGCGGTTTCTTCAAATGTGTGCCAATGAGAATATCATAATAGCGAACCTTACCACATCAGCTAACATCTTCCATTTGATGAGGAGGCAGGTAGCCTGGGAGTTCAGAAAGCCAGCAGTAATCTTTTCTCCAAAGTCACTATTAAGGCATCAGGGAGTTGTTTCGCCAATGAAAGAATTCACTTCTGGCAGATTCCAGGAGGTAATTGGTGATGACTATGTTACCAACAAGAATGTAAAAAAAGTGCTTTTCTGTTCTGGAAAGGTTTATTTCGATCTTCTTGAGGAACAGAAGAAAAAGAAAGCAAAAGATATAGCCATTGTTCGAATAGAGCAGTTATACCCATGGCCTCAAAAACAAATTGATGCGATCCTTAAGAAGTATAATAATCCAAAACTTGTGTGGGTTCAGGAGGAGCCAAAAAATATGGGAGCCTGGAGCTTTATCAATATGCGAATCAATATGGATCTCAACGTGATATCCAGACGGATAAGTGCATCACCTGCAACTGGATTTTCTAAAGTTCATAAAGAGGAGCAGGAGACCCTTGTGAAGCAAGCGTTTGAAATTTGATTTATCTGATTAAGAATATAAAAACATTAAAACAACAAGAAAATGAGTCTTGAAATGAAAGTTCCTTCGGTTGGTGAATCTATCACAGAAGTGACCGTAGCATCCTGGACCAAAAGCGATGGCGATTATGTGGAGATGGATGAGGTGATCTGTGAATTGGAATCAGACAAAGCCACATTTGAGGTGACCGCTGAAGCTGCCGGTACATTGAAAATAAAGGCAGCAGAAGGAGACACACTTGAAATAGGAGCTGTGCTTTGCGAAATTGATGAGAGTGGAGAGGGGAGTGGATCAGCCGATTCAAGTGCTGATTCTTCAAGTGAAAAGAAAGAAAGTTCAGAGGACTCATCATCTGAAGCAAAAGCGACAGGTGAAGTGCTGGAAATGAAGGTTCCTGCAGTTGGTGAATCAATTACGGAAGTGACCATTTCCAATTGGGCCAAAGGTGATGGAGATTTTGTGGAGCTGGATGAAGTCATTGCTGAGATCGAGTCGGACAAAGCCACGTTTGACCTGACTGCAGAGGCTCAAGGAAAGCTACAAATCGTTGCTCAGGAAGGGGATACATTAGAAATAGGTGAGCTGATTTGTAAAATTGAAG
Source organism: Ekhidna sp. (assembly GCF_965247405.1). Taxonomy (GTDB): domain Bacteria; phylum Bacteroidota; class Bacteroidia; order Cytophagales; family Cyclobacteriaceae; genus Ekhidna. The sequence continues at coordinate 1,449,620 of NZ_OZ252014.1, read as the reverse complement.
TAATGGAAGGAGGAGCGCCATCATCGGTTTCCTCTTCAGGTGATTCATCGTCAGCAGAATCTTCAGGTGGTTCGAGTTCAGACAATGAAACCTATGCAACAGGTCATGCTTCTCCTGCAGCAGCCAAAATTTTAAGTGAAAAAGGCATCTCACCTGATGATGTGAAAGGGACTGGGAAAGATGGCCGTATCACTAAAGAGGATGCCATGAAGGCAGAGAAGCCTAAGCAACAAGAACAGAGAAAGTCTGACACCCAGGATAAGGGTGCTTCCAAGCCTCAGTTTGAACAACAGACTCCTGCAGGAGGTGGTGTAAATCGTGAGCAGCGAAGAGAGAAGATGTCTTCTTTAAGAAAGACCGTCTCACGGCGATTGGTGTCTGTGAAGAATGAAACGGCGATGCTCACCACGTTCAACGAGGTGAACATGAAGCCAATCATGGATCTGAGAAAGAAATATAAAGAGCAGTTCAAAGAGAAACATGAAGTGGGTCTTGGTTTCATGTCGTTTTTCACCAAGGCAGTTTGTGTGGCACTACAGGAGTGGCCGGCTGTAAATGCACAGATTGATGGCAATGAAATGGTATTCAATGATTACTGTGATATTTCCATTGCCGTATCGGCTCCAAAAGGACTGGTGGTGCCTGTAATTAGAAATGCAGAATCACTGAGTTTCGATCAAATAGAGAAAGAAGTGGTGCGATTGGCTACCAAAGCAAGAGACAACAAGCTCAGTATCGAAGAAATGGAAGGTGGAACATTCACCATCACCAATGGGGGTGTGTTTGGATCGATGATGTCTACACCAATTATTAACGCACCACAATCAGCAATTCTTGGGATGCATAACATCGTGGAGCGTGCGGTGGTTGAAAATGGTGAAGTGGTAGTAAGGCCAATGATGTATGTGGCCCTTTCTTATGACCACCGAATCATCGATGGACGAGAGTCTGTTAGTTTCCTTGTGAGAGTGAAGCAATTATTAGAAGATCCTACCAGACTTCTTCTCGGTGTTTAATCAATCAAATATCAAAAATCTCCCAACATAAATCTGTAAATATGGATTATCAAGTAGTAGTAATTGGTTCAGGTCCTGGAGGATATGTTGCCGCCATTCGGTGTGCACAGCTGGGAATGAAGACAGCTATCATTGAAAAGTATGATACCCTTGGAGGCACCTGCTTGAACGTAGGCTGTATTCCATCTAAAGCGTTACTGGATTCCTCTGAGCATTTTCATGCTGCTGAACATACGTTTAAAGAGCATGGAATCGATATCAATAAGCCTAAGGTGAACCTGAAGCAAATGATTGATCGCAAGGCGGATGTGGTGAAGCAAAACGTAGAGGGGATCGACTACCTGATGAAGAAAAACAAGATCGATGTTTTTCATGGGATGGGGAGTTTTGTGGATAAAAATACCATTGAGATTGATGGGAAGGACAAGAAAAAAATCACTGCTGAAAAAGTGATCATTGCTACTGGCTCAAAACCAGCAAATCTACCTTTTATTGAACTTGATAAAGAGCGTGTGATTACCAGCACTGAGGCCTTGGAACTGAAGGAGGTACCTAAACACATGATCGTAATTGGAGGAGGGGTAATTGGAGTAGAACTAGGATCTGTGTATGCACGTTTGGGAGCAAAAGTTTCTGTTGTTGAGTATTTGGATAGCCTGATCCCTACCATGGATTCAACAATGGGTAAAGAACTTCAGAAGTCATTGAAGGGTCTTGGTTTTGAATTTTACCTGGGCCACAAGGTGACCGCAGTTGAGAAGAAAGGTAAAAACGTCACGGTAAAGGCTGAGACCAAGAAAGGAGAGCAAGTAGAAATCAAGGGTGACTACTGTCTGGTGTCAATCGGTCGGAGACCGTACACAGACAAACTTGGCCTGGATAACGCTGGTGTTAAGATGGATGACAGTGGCCGGGTAGAAGTAGATGAGCATCTTCGAACAAATGTTGATAATATTTATGCGATCGGTGATGTGGTGAGAGGTGCTATGCTTGCACATAAAGCGGAAGAAGAAGGAGTATTTGTGGCAGAGGCGATAGCCGGACAAAAACCACACATCAATTACAACCTGATCCCAGGAGTTGTTTATACCTGGCCTGAGGTAGCATCTGTAGGATATACTGAGGAGCAACTGAAAGAACAAGGCAAAAAATATAAGACAGGTAAGTTTCCTTACAAGGCACTAGGAAGGGCCAGAGCCAGTATGGATACGGAGGGACTAGTGAAAATCCTTGCCGATAAAGAAACTGATGAAATACTTGGTGTTCACATTATTGGCGCACGAGCAGCCGACATGATCGCTGCAGGCGTAACAGCAATGGAATACAGAGCCTCTGCTGAGGATGTGGCCCGAATGTCACATGCACATCCGACATATATGGAGGCGTTCAAAGAAGCAGCTTTAGCGGCCACTGAAAACAGGCCGATACACATGTAAAAAAACTATTTGGGAAGGGTGATTCGGAAAGTAGTTCCCTTCCCAAGTTCACTATCTACATCCACTTCACCATTAAGCCTTTCAATGGCTCTTTTCAAGATGTGAAGGCCTAGACCGGTTCCTTCAATTGTGCGATTAACGCGGAAAAACATGGTGAAGATTTTGTCCACGGTTTCCTGGTCCATTCCTATACCATTATCGGTTGTAGTAATGGTGACCTTGGAGCCATGGTCTTTTACTGTAATCGCGATATAAGGTTTATTTTCCTCAATTCGGGCATACTTAATTCCATTCTCAATCAGGTTTTGCATTACCGTATTGATAAGCGCCCATTCCGCTTCGAATTGGATGTTAGAGACTACATCAATTCTAAATTCTACCAGGTCGTAGTTCGTCAGAAATTTATACGACGAAATGCAATCGTAAATGATTTTTTCAAAATCGATTTCTTGTTTGCTGTCTTCATTAAATGACATTTTTGTCAGGTTGAGTAAGCCATCCAAAATGTTATTCAGCCTGTTGGCCTGCTTTTCATAGTCATCAATAAATCTGAGTGCCGTTTCGTCTTGGACCTCCAGCTTTGCTACATAGTTGAGACTCATGAGAGAAGTAATGGGACCTTTTAGGTCGTGCGAGATACGATAAAAAAATGAGTCGAGTTCAATCTTTTTCTTCTCTATTAAATCTGCTTTTTCCTTTTGTGCTCTGGCATCCTGCTCCAAACGTTGCATCTCATTGATCACATCATAGCTTTCGATTACTTTGGCCGTACGATCATTAATTACACTTTCTTTTTCATTGATATATTGCTGAAGGTACTTTAGCGCCAGTTCATAGTTACCTCTTTTCTTGGCTATTTCATGAAGGAGCAGATTGGCTTTAAACTTGATTAGGATAATTCGGTTTTTATTGCTGTACTGCAGTGCATTCACCAATGTTTCTTCTGCCTTATCAAGCTCTCCCATTTTGAGATAAAGCGCCCCTCGTTTGTGCCAGCACATGGCAAGCCCTAGCTTTTCACCCATCTCTTCATGAATCTTCTCTGACTCCAGAAAATCAGCTTCGGCTTTATCATATTCTTTCGTGACGGTGTATACTTTTCCACGTCCGTATAGGGAAAAAGCTAAGCCCCTTGTGTCTTCCGTTTCCTTCTTGTATTGAATTGATTTTTCAATCAAGTCCATAGCCGCTTTGATTTTACCTCTATTTAGGTAAATCCCCGAAAGTGGATTGAATGCATTGCTTTGCAGATTTAAATCATCAGCTTTCTTTCCGGATTCAATTGCAGATTCGTAAGCCTTTATCGCGCTATCTGTATCACCGAAATACTCGTAAATGGTACCCATGGACTTCTCGACTCTGGCTTGATTGTGATGATCATTCAGCTTTTTATATGTCTTCAGGCAATCAACCAGGTAAGTAAGACCAAGATTATAATCGTCTGTTTTATAGAAAGCCCCGGCAATGGTGTATTTCGCATCGGCAATGCCCTTTTCATCATCCACCACTTCAAACAGTTCAATGGCTTCTTTGGCTATGTTGATGGAGAGTTCGAAATCACCAATGATCATATGAAATAGAGAAAGCTGAGTAAGCGATTGACCAATGCATGACTTATCCTCCAGCTCCTTGCTAATCCGAAGTGCTTCCTCGGCGAGCCTGATGCTAGCTTCCAAATCATTAACCCGCTTTTCATAAGCTTCTTTTAGCAGGCTATGAACTTTTGTATCAGTGAGAATTGGTGAGGGTTCCAAAAGTTTAGTGGCTATGTAATCTTGAAAGATAATTTAGCCTGAAGATTTTTCTTCTGATTTTTCAGACTGATGATTGGAAAATCTTAATATTTAGGTGAATACACCTATAAATTTCATAGTTAATTTGACTAACGTTTGGTTTTTCCAAGTTCATCTAAAATGAGCGCCTCCTGAACGATTTCATCTATTGGTTTCTCAGGGATGTTACTAACGTCATAGAGATCTATCCCACAAACCATCTTTCTACCTTTACAGTTGAGCAATCCTTGTTCATTCGAAAGACTCACGCCATTTAAAAATGCCAGTTCGATTCCATTGTTTTTAATTGGATTAAGGTAGCACACCCAACTCTTCCGATAATACATTGGAATTTTAAATCTGATTTTAGGTATCAGATCATGATGATTTGTCAATCGTTGATGTAAAAAGGAAACGACGGCCTTTTGCTGGCCATCGAGTCCTAGTATGAAATTTTCAACGTTCATGGAAGTGTAAAATGAGGGTTGTAAATCAACCCTATTAAATTGTTCCACGGATCATAAATAGTAGTCACTAAAATGTCACCGCCTACATCTTTGATGGGAGTATGCTCTTTAGCTCCTAATTCAAGAAATCGTTTATGCTCAGCGTAAATATCTTCTACTCCCCAATACGATTCTACATTATCCCCGCGTTGTTGATTTTCCTTTTCAGGGAATAGACCGAGTTCGTATCCCCCAATGTTAAAGCCTATATAAAAAGGTTCATCGAAGTAAGGATCCTTACCGAAGGCCTTGATATACCATGCTCTTGCTTTGGCCATGTCCGGGACCAGATAAATAGTGGTCCTTAAACCTAAAATGCTATTTTTCATTTTACTTTTTTTACCGCATACCTTAAAATGGTTCTAAGCTTCTCCTCAGGTGTTTTCCTGGGATCATTAAGATAGATTTCATGATGATAACCTGCCACTTTTAATCCATTGTCCTGGATGAACTCCATGATTTTGGCAATCGTTGGTTCCTCTTCATAGTAACTCCCAATATGCAACCCTTGAACAGATAATCCTTCATGTATGAGTTCAAACCTCACATCATTATCAGATAATAGTTCAGGATTTTTAGCCTTCACCTTTTGAATGGCCCGGTAATAGTGGTCTCCTTCTACAAAATCTGGCATTCTGATCACGATTTTCCAATTCCATTCATCGGGAGGTGTTTGAGCAAATTTATGTTGTGCTTCCAACCCTCCATCTATCCACCAAAATCCTTCCATTTTGGGCATTACAAAATCCATATCTTCTGCCTGGCAGATGAACTTGATGGAATATGCAACCGCATAAAGCTTATCAATGGCTTCAAGAAATTGATTGGCTTGAGGGTCACATTTTCCCGAAATAGACAGATAATAGTAGCTATCCAAGTCTCTGATTTCAGGATTTTTCTTTGCTGAGTAATAGCCTGGGTCTTCTTTTTTTAGATCGAGTTTGTCAACTGTTGCTTCCATAATTTGTGAGTGTTTAATGATTATGAAAACAAAGAAATAAGGTAGAGTGACAGCCCTATGTCACTGAAATTCAAGAGATAAAAAAATATTATTGAAAATGGATAAAATCCCTCTTTTGAAGACTTTCGGCGGTGATTTTTTCTCCATTTATTTCATCAGTATCCCAGTCCTGAGCAATTTTCCAAACCCCATCTACTCTTTTTAATGCCACATGAAATCTACCAACAAAATATTTTGGCTCATCCTCAGACCGGTCTGTAATTCGATAATATCCGACCTCATAAGCATTATCAACGTTAGCCGTTCGTGTTTCAAAAGTAAATTCAATGATGCGATCCCTTTGTTGTCCGGTCATCCGTTCAATGTTCATCTTTTTATATTCGTCACCAATGAGCAATCTTCCTGGGTTAATGCGCCAAACATCATCCGTATGAACGGCATTGTATGCCTTGCCATCATTAGTTTCCCAGGCTCGGGTAAATGGAGTCCAAACCTGTTGATTGATTTCCTCCTGAGCGCTCTGAGCAGTACAAGAGAGTGAAACTGAAAGGAGCAGAGTAAAAATTGAAATTTTCATGTCTTTAATCTTTAACTAAAAATGGTAAGCTGTGATGTTCCAGAAGTTCTTTAGCAAATGTGGCTGCCGTACCTTGTAGTTCTGATGGAGAGATGATCTCAACCTGGTCTCCATACATCATGAGCCAATGAGCAAAGTAGTCGTAGTGAGGAGTGACGAACTTCATTTCATACCGCCCGTCTTCCATTTTCTTTTCTTCTACAAAGCCCATGTAGTATTTCTGTTCTCCCATAAAACGCGCAACCAATGCAGTCGTATGAATGACGGCCTCTTTTGCGTCTGTTCCGAGCAATGCTTCACTTAAGAATTCAAGGTAGTTGGGGTGACAGCCAGGATCAAACTCCTCAGGAAGCACATTTACTTTTTGAATACGATCCGTCCGGAAATCTCTCAGGTCGTCTCTGAGTCGACAATATGCGATCAAATGCCATCTGCTTGAATAGAAAACCATTCCTAAAGGCTCCACCTCTCGTTGGGTGGTAGAATCATTGTAATGAGAATAATAGGTCATGGAGATGACTCGATTGGTTGCAATCGCAAGTTGGATTTCTGCCAAATGAGAATCAGGTTTCTGCATAGGGACCGGACTGGGACGTATGGCAATACGATCATCTAGGTTATCCAAAAATTCCTTGTCTGAATATTTAAGGACCGCCTTAATCTTGTACATCGCTTTATTAAAGGTATCGATGGTCTGAGTGTCAGCGCTTCTCTCAATGAATTTGGCACCCATCAAAATGGCGCTGGCTTCCTCTTTGTTGAAAACAACCGGAGGGAGGTGATAGCCATCAACAATAAAGTATCCTTCGCCCGCATCTCCACCAATGGGAACCCCCGCTTCAATAAGAGATCGGATGTCACGAAAGATGGTTCTTCGACCTACTTCAAATCGGTCTTCCAACTCTCCAATGGGAACTCTGGGTTTTCCTTGCAGATGAATGAGTAGTGCGTTGAGTCGGTCGATGCGGTTCATAAGAGAAAATTATCAAATTTTCTCACGTGAAAGCACTATCTAAGGTTTAATGATTTTCGGCCACTAAATAATCAGTGTCCACAGGGATTCTGTTTTTAAGAAACTCAAAACCCTTCCAAAACGAATCAGTACCTATCTCAGTAGCCTTAGCGAAAAGCGGAATATTATCACCAATAAAGACCATGTGTTGCGGAATTTCACTGAGTATTTCCTGCTGATCCATGGCTAGCATGGCCTCATAGTGGAAGTGATCCTCTATGCTCTTCCCTTTAAAGGTAACATTCACCATTTCATAAGCGCCATTTCGGAATTCAAAGTTTTCTGACCAGGTTACTTCCTCCCAAACTTTGGATGAAGTGGTGAGTGGTGTATACTCTATTCTGACGATCCCATAATATGATGGGTCAATATAGATTTTGCCTTTCACATTTCCATGTGTAACATTCGCCGGGCGAAACTCCACGATGGTCACCTCATAGGAATTTAGCTTGGTCGTTCCCGAGTAGGTGAAAACATAATCATCTCGATTCTTTTCATTCAAAAATGAGTTGGGTCGCCAGATGGAGGAACGGGCCATATCACTTGCGTTTCCAAATAAGAGCTTATCCTCTTCGATTTCTTTGAATGCTTTTTTACGCGTTTTAATTGGATATATGGCGGCATTATCTGAATGATTTAGATTGCTTGGTATGTAAACATCTACAATTCCTTCTGCCAGGTAATAAATGGAATTAGAATCTGATACGGATTCCTTGTAATAGCCCATTTTGTGAAGTCGGCTCATTTCATAGTTGGTATGAAATCGAACAAACACCTTCTCCATGATGGAATTGCCAAGCGCTATGTCTTCCATCTCCCTATCAGTCGGTTGTGTTGCCGATATCGCCAAGGGTGAAACCAGCATGAGTGTAATTAGTGTAATAAGTCGCATACCGTAATGATTTGGTATGGTACAAACTTAGATGGGAAATAGCCACAAAAACCCTCTTGATTACGCCCATTTATACATAAGCATTACTATTAATGGCTTCTAGATGCTTTTACTTAAAGTGATACTTTAAGTTATAAAATTCTAATTTGAGGATTTAAAATACCCACTGGCCTTTAAAAAAGCTTGGTCGTCAGTGATGGCTAATATGTCTAACAATGCCTGATTTTTATCGACAGCACGTAAGTAATAGGATTCACAAATTTTGTATCCAATCGTGTATCCTAACAGGGTAGGTGTTTCATCCTGTTTCAGTGATTCCCAAAGCCAGAAGCTTTGATCTTGATTTTTCAGATCTTCAAGAAATTTTTCCTTTAAGGATTGCTCATTGGCTTCAAAGTAGGTTTTATTTCGGTAGTTATATTCATTTTCACCTACCAAATAGATAGCAATGAACTCAGCACCTCCTTCCCGAAGAATCAGGTCCAGCATATTGTCTGGCTTGCCATAGACTTTTGTGTAGGCTGAGAATCCCAATGCTCTGGCTTGTTGAAAATGACTTAGTTCATGCCAAATGAGTTGAAATAGTTTTTCAGGTTTATCAGATACTTTTTCGATCGTGATGAGCTGCCCCAGTGGTGAAGCTTGTGCAATTCCCTTATTTGCCCCAATCAGCAAATAGGTAGGGGGGTACATAACTTCCTTAAGGACTTGCTCATATTTCTCCATTTTTTTGGTGAATTCGTCAACAAATACGGTAATTCTCTCATGAAATAGTGCCAATAACGCATACTCTTCAGTCGATTGGTTTATTGATCTGGCCAGACTTTCGGGTGTGAGTCCGTGTCGTTTCACATACTCTGTAAGTCCAGCTGATGCTTTATTGAAATAATTGGATTTGAGAACCTCGACGGTATCTGAATCTTCATTTAGTTGTCGGTAAGCTATCAGAAAATTTTCAAGATCTGAATAAACCAGTATGGCGTCTTTAGCACTCATCGGATAATTTGGTTGACCGAAACCGGTGAGAAATAGAATAAGACCGAAAGCCGAAAGCGTTGTTTTAATTTTCATGATATGACAGATTGTTTCTGGCATTATCGGATGAACACTACTCGAAGTTGAATACAAATCCGGATTTGGGGTGGATGACCATTTATTTGGGGTGAATGAACAATCCTTTGACAAACTCACGGTATTTTTTTGATATTGGGAGCTCTATTTGGTCGCCATTCGCATTGATCAATAAGGTATCATATCTAAGATATTCGCTTGCAAAATGGATGTTTGCTATGTAGGATCTATGTGTCCGGACAAAGTGAGGGTAAGCACTTAGCTGCTCGTGTACTTTTTTTAATGTTGCTCTGATCAATTTCCTGTCACCATTTTGGAATTCAAAATCCACATAATTGTCATCTGCTTTTATATAAATAAGATCAGCTAGGACTATGTCAATAGACTCTCTTCCCTCCCCCTTTATTTGAATTTTTCCCTCAGAAGTGGGTTTCTTATTCACCAATGAATGAAAGTATAGGTACCTACTATACAACGAAAAGATGATGTAAGGAATCCCGAGCATGATTATACAAGCTACCCAAAGCTCCAGGTATTCAAGTGCATCAAAACATTTCCAATCACAGACTGCTTCCCGAATAAGGAAAATGATGTGAATAAAGATGATGAGCTTGACGAACCAATAGATAAGATCAACCTTTGGAATTTCCTTCAGTTTAGATGAGGTAAAAAGATCAGTCACATAGCTAATTCCAATCCATACTCCTCCAAATACAGCCAGGTTGGCAACCAGGTGTAGGTATGCTTCAAAATTATTGTTGTTGATACCAAAAGGACGTGTGATGGCAAGGAAAAGCCAAATAAATAGACCGATAGACCAGTTAATCAGGTGTTTTTTGCTTTTGGTATGGTACAGCCAATGAAAGTATTTGTGGTTGGCAAGCATCCATTAAAAATAGGTAACTATGGATTCTTAACCTCAATTGTTAAAAACCCGATGAGTGATCCATCAGCGTTTCTCTTTAGGTCAGCCAGAAAATGTTGATCACTGTTCTTTACAAAGCGCTTGCCCATAACACCGGAGTATTGCTTAAAGTGGATATCATATGCTTCCGGTTGCGCATCAAAGACAGTAGTGTGGATGTGACGGTTGTCTGCTGAACTGCCATAGTCCCCGGGAAGAATGGTACGAACCAAAATTTTTCCTCTTGAATCAGTCAATGCAGATCCATTAAGACGAGCTGTAGACTCATCACTTGCATTTTTCGGCATATACTCACCATTGGTGTCAGTATGGTAAAAGTGTACCCTCTGGTTTGACAGGGGCAAGCCATTGGATTTATCAATGAAATTCAGGCAGAGCGTCAGTCGCTTTCCGGGTTCATTTTTACCAGCGATCAAGACCTGATGTGCATGATCTAGTTTTTCGAAATTTTTGAGGGTACTTGTTTCTGCGGAAGAAATTGAATTGGTTGTTCGATCGATACCACAGCTTAGAAGAAATAGAAGAATCAGGAATTTATGCATGATGCATATACGCCATGCTGTCAGAGAGGTTTAGCTCAGGTATTCCTTCAGCGATTCAACTACCTTTTTTGAATTCCCTATGAATATTTGATCGTCAACGATAATGACCGGACGTTTTAGAAAGGTGTATTCTTCCTGAATCAACTTCCTGTAGTCCGTTTCTGAAAGATTTTTATCTCCAAGGCCCATGGAACGATACTTCATTGCCTTACGTGAAAAAAGAGACTCGTAAGATCCAATTCGCTCCTTCATTTCATCGATTTGATCAAAGGTCATTTGCTCATTTTTGATATCCTGTTTTTCGAAATCCGCAATTAATTCACCAAGCTCATCTATGATGCGTTTGCAGGTAGTGCAAGTGGATAGATAATAGACTTTTTTCATGCCTCAAATAGACCAAAAAGTGATGAAAAACAGAAGTGCTCTATATGCTATTAAGCAAACTAATATTGCTCCTAAACAAAGGATCGCGTTAATCAAAGCCCTCCACGATTTAAATTCATAGAAGTTGCGTTCCATGAAATAGAAAAAGTAGGCTAGCGTCAGGCAGGCAAAGCTCGTAGAATAAAAATTTGTTCCAAGATTTATTGAACTCAGTTGACTAACAATAATTGCTGCCAGACCAAATAGTTGAATGATGACAAGGAGTATGAAGGTCATTACTTCAAGACTTATCGTTAAATGATCGGCAAAATACTTACGCTTGCTACCGAGATGGATGGGCCAAAAAAGAATCGCTAGCATGTATGCAAAAACCACCAGGAGTAGCTTCGAGAGTTCTGTTGTTTTTGTATCGTAGACTGCTTTATATTCTTCAAAAGAAATATTTCTTTGATCAATCACTTCATCCACCCACGCTACTACCAGTGGACTGTAGTAAAATGAATTTCTTTGAACGTTAAGTGGTGTTGTGAATGTATTGATTAGCGGAAATAGAAAATAGATAAGATTAGCTAAAAAGAAAATGGAAACCGGTTTCATGTAAGGTATACGCCTGCCCTCGGCAAATTCTTTTGAAAGGAATCCTGGTTTTTTGATAACCACCTTGAGTGTCCGCCAAAGTTTGTTATCCGCAAATATGAAGGCGTTTATCAGCTCACCAAAAAAGTGTTTCAGCGTTCGGTCATTTTGATCTATGATCTTTTCGCCACAATGATTGCAGTAGTTGCCATTAAACTTGTTTCCGCAGGTTTTGCAAGTAAGAGTTGATCCAGGTGAGGACATAAAGTAAATATCTCTCCCTTCGGTCGAGATGACAAGGAATGAAAAGATTTTTAGTGTCATTTCGAGCTGAGCGAGAAATCCTTAACTTTTCATGGATGATTTAATCATCTTCTAATTCAGTAAATTACGTGGCAACCTAAAATGATTGACAGATGAAAAAAACCAGCCTTTGGATATTACAACTATTGATTTTTATCGCATGCACACCTACTGAGCAAACCTCAGATCGACCTACTGCAATGGATGATATTGCAGAGCGTTATGTAAAGCTCATGTTGGAGATCGGGCAGTATGACAGTGACTTTATTGATGCCTATTACGGGCCGGAAGAATGGAAACCTGAAATAAAGAAAGATACGTTTCCTTCTGGTGATTTCATCGAACGAGCTAATAACCTAATTAGTCAGATACAGTCGGTAGAAGGAGATAAAGACCGAAAATTCGTATTGGTGAAGCAATTAATTGCTGCTCGCACAAAAGTAGAGATCATCAATGGGAAGGTTTATGCCTTTGATGAAGAAGCAAAGCTGCTGTATGATGTTGAGCCACCATCCTATCCGGAATCTTACTTTGATAGCCTTTTACTTGATCTGGAAAATGCACTACCTGGAGAGGGGAACCTTACTGACAGGTACAACGAATTTGTTGATCAATTTATCATACCTAAAGACAGGCTGGATACCGTATTTCAGACAGCAATAGTAGAAGCCAGATCTCGAACTATGTCTCGGTATGATCTGCCGGAAAACGAAAATTTCGTCTTAGAGTATGTAAATAATAAAAGCTGGTCGGGATATAATTACTATCAGGGCAATAGCCAAAGTCTGATCCAGATCAATACCGATTTACCGATTAAAATCAGCCGGGCGATTGATCTGGCGTGTCATGAGGGATACCCCGGGCATCATGTGTTTAATGCGCTGCTTGAGCAGAATCTGGTTAATAACAAAGGGTGGGTTGAATATTCCGTTTACCCACTTTTTTCACCACAATCACTTATCGCTGAGGGAAGCGCTAACTATGGGATTGATGTTGCTTTTCCTGGTGAGGAAAGAATACGTTATGAAAAGGAGGTACTGTTTCCGCTAGCGGGGCTTGACGCCAGCCAGGCAGATAAATACTATGAAATTCAGGCCCTTATTGGCAAGCTGAGTTATGCTGGAAATGAGGCGGCCAGAATGTATTTGAATGGAGAAATAAGCAGGGAAGAAGCGGCAGAGTGGATGGTGAAGTATCAGCTAAATGAGTACGAAAGAGCCTTGCAGCGAACAAGATTTTTTGATCAGTATCGAAGCTATGTGATCAACTATAACCTGGGAAAGGATCTGGTAGCCAATTACGTGGAATCCCAGGGAGGAACGACGGATCAGCCAGAAAAAAGGTGGGAAGTTTTTAAGGAGCTTCTAAGCAATCCAAATACAGCTAGCACCATTCAATAATTCATTATGAGCATCACTCGAAGAGACTGGTTACGACAAAGTCTTTTAGCATCTGCTACCATGCTGGTAGCCGGACCTCATGTGGCACAAGGGTGTGCAAGTGAGCGACCAAAAGGATTTTCAGGTAAAGATGATCTTATCCTGCTCAACTGGAACGAAAACCCGTATGGGCCTTCCGATGTGGCTGTTCAGGCTGTGAGTGATGCAATGAAATATACAAACCGATACCCTGATGAAAAAATCAATGAGCTGAAAGTGAAACTGGCGGACAAGAATGGTTTAAAACCCGCAAACTTATTACTGACCGCCGGATCTACAGAAGTATTGAGTTTACTGGGGCAACATGTTGGATTGCAAAAAGGAGAAATTCTTACTCCGTTTCCTACTTTTCCTACCGCTCTCCGATTTGGTGAACGAGCTGGAGCGACCATCAAAAAGGTGGAATTGGATTCAAATGACCGCATTGATTTGGATCAAACATTGGATGCCATTTCAGACAAAACCACTATGGTTTTCATTTGTAATCCTAACAATCCCACTGGAACAGAACTGGAAACTGAGGATTTGAAAGACTTCTGTAGGAAAGTACCAGGAAACGTGCTGATCTGCGTGGATGAGGCCTATGTCGAGTATTCCAATGCCGGAATGAAAGGAAGTATGGTCGGCTTGGTTAATGAGTTACCAAACCTGGTGATCTGCCGCACGTTTTCCAAAGCGTATGGGCTGGCAGGATTGAGAATGGGCTATGCTATTTCCAATGTTCGAAATATTCAGGCATTGAGAGACAGACATTTAGGCGCAGAAATATCCACCGGTTGGCCACCGCTGGTTGCAGCGAGTGCCTCGTTGGAGGATCCGGAATTTATCAACAGGTGTGTGGCAAAGAATGCTGAGGGAAAACAGATCGTTTATGATGCCTACGATCGATGGGGGGTGGAATACAATCCCTCTTCCACCAATTTTATTTATGCACGTGATGATCGTTTTGAGAAGGATATTGTAGCTAAAATGCGAGATAGAGGCATTCTCATTACCAAGTGGCCGGATATGATCAACCACATTCGGGTTAGCATAGGCAAGCCGGAGCACATGAGGAAATTTGTGGAGTCAATAGAGGAGTTTTTGGTTTGATAAAGGTAAAAATACCTTTCACTGCAAAGACATCTAAAATTTGCTGGATGACCGCACCAATTGGGCTGACTCAACATCCAGCTTCATGAAATTGAACCCATTCCAGAAAGCATCCGAGAAGTCATCTGAGGCTTCCTCAAAAAATGAATACTGTGAGTTTAGCAACCGGTATTCATTTGGGATTTCATCTATTAAAAAGCATTCGTTTACCACTAAAAGTGCATGGTAGCTGTACTCATTGTGTGTGCTGACGCCATCAAACGAGACGCTCAGAAGCTCATAAATGCCATCGCGTTTCTCATATTCTTCCGTCCATGATACGGACTCCCAAAAAGCATAATCCCTCAATATTGGGAAATATTCGATTTTCAAAATGGCATGACTTTCATAATCCACATAGATTTTGCCTCGTGTATTCCCTTTCTTGTTGATTGGCTCAAAGTCTACGATTAAAACTTCATGTTCACCCATGTTGGTGTATCCGGAATACTGGTAATCGTAATTGTCTCGATTCTTCGGATGCAGAAACGAGCCCTTCCTCCAAATGGAAGACTGGGCCATATCACTGGCATTACCTCCCAATACTTCGTTGATTATATCCACTTCCCGGAAAACTTTTTTGCGTGTGCGAATAGGTCGAACTAGGGCCTCATTCAGCTTGTCTACATTGCTGGGTACATAAATATCCATAATGCCTTCTGCCAGGTAGTATGTTGAATTCCAGTCTGACATGGACTCTTTGTAATACCCTATCATGTGAAGTCTGTCCATTTGGTAATTCAGATGAAATCGATCGAACACCGTTTCCATTAATGACTTTCCGGTCATGACCACCACCTCATCTAGCTGGATGGTGGAAGGCTCAAGGTAGATGGTGTAGTAATCTTTGATTTCGGTAAGTTCCTCATAATACGCTTCGTATCCCATGTAAGAGATTTTTAGCTCATCTGCGTCAGTTATTTCTTTTGTTGAGATGACAAACTCACCGTCTATGTTAGTGACATTGATTACATCCCCTACTACGACGTGGGCAAACGGGATCGGTTCATTGGTTTCTTTATCTTTTATGATGCCTTTGATCGATGCAGGCTCATGATTTAACAAGCATATGGCGAGCCATAAAAGCGGCGATGAGAAAAACGACATGTTGATTTAGGGTGGTTTATCCTTTAAAATTAAAGGATTCCCGACTAAATATTATCAATTGATAATAAAAGTTGATGGATTGTGTGGGTTAGTAAAGGCAAGCGAAGGTGGAAGATTCCTGACCCGCGCTGCGCTTCGTCAGGAATGACGTTCTTATTTCTATGCGTCATCCCGGACTTGTTCCGAGATCTTTGTAATATGATTTCTAAATGTATGTTCAAATAATCTCAGTAGATGTTTTTTTGTGAATGGAACTACGAAAAATGGAAACAACCCAAAGAGCATCGGTAAAGGATTGAAAAATCCATGAGTAAAAATGAAACTAGACGAAACGCACAAACAAAGGGTAATGTATAAGCCAAAATAGATATAGGCCGTCTTGAGAGGTTTAATAATTATTGTTAGTTCGTTCTTTTTTGTATTTATCAGACCTTGTATAAAAACAGGATAAGCCCAAATATCATTAAGTCGGCTGATATGAAATTCTTCTTCCTTCACATAGCCCATAAAAGGAACATCTTTCTTCATGAGCATATGCCTAATAACCCAAACTGTTTCTAGGGAAGCTTCTTTCGTGAGTTTATCCAGTCTATTTTGGAATTCCTCAGACTTTACCTCAATTCTATATCGAATCATCACCTAAAACGCCAAAATCTCCTTCATCTTCTCCCCAATCCGTTCCGCATTAGGTACCACGGATTCCATCAAAGGCACATTATGCGGCAGGGGGATGTCCGGCATAGCAATTCGTTCCACTGGTGCATCAAGGTAGTTGAATCCTTCTGAAGCAAGTACTGCTGCGATCTCTGCTCCAAACCCTGCAGTCAGCGCATCTTCATGTACAATCAGACATTTGTTCGTTTTCTTGATCGAGTTGAGCACGGCTTCTTTATCCCATGGCATGATCGTACGTAAGTCCAGTACGTCTGCGGAGATTCCTATTTCTTCCACAGCAGACTCACAGGCTTCACACATGGCTCCCCAGGTAACTAAAGTGATGTCCGTTCCTTCTCTGAGAAGGTTTGCTTTTCCAAACGGCACGAAGAATTCATCGCCCGGATAGGGCCTACGAGCATAGCGGTTGTCGTTCAGGTTTCGGTGTTCAAAGAACATTGTCGGGTTATCGGAACGCATGGCAGAGCGGATCAGTCCCACGGCATCCTGCGCATTGCTAGGGAAGGCCACCTGCCATCCAATGGCATGGGCAAACATCACCTCATTGGTTACTGAATGCCACGGGTCTCCTACTTTGGCAAATCCTCCTGGCATACGAACTACTATAGGAGCGGCAAAACGATTGGCTGTTCGCCAGCGTGTCGTCCCACAATTATTAAGCTGCTCCATGGCCGGATCGGCGTATTTTCTAAACTGAATCTCTGCCACCGGCATTAGTCCGGCATAGGCCATACCAACTGCGCGACCGATGATTCCTTCTTCAGAGAGTGATGTGTCAAATACCCGGTCTTCTCCATATTTGGACTGCAAGCCCATGGTTACCGCATGCACGCCTCCTTTCATCCCCACATCCTCTCCAAAGACAAGGACTTTTGGATTGGTTTTGAGCTCATAATCCAGCGCCAGGTTAATTGCTTCTCCAATATTGATTCTTCGTTTGT
This sequence comes from Ekhidna sp., assembly GCF_965247405.1. Taxonomy (GTDB): domain Bacteria; phylum Bacteroidota; class Bacteroidia; order Cytophagales; family Cyclobacteriaceae; genus Ekhidna. The sequence goes on along the minus strand of NZ_OZ252014.1, from coordinate 1,432,354 downwards.
CTGGTTTGGGTTCTTCGGAAGAAGCAGGAAACGCATGACCGGAAGGTCTCAATCCTCCAATTCCCTGAATCTCATCCGATTCAGAGAAGACAAATTTTTTGATTTTAGAAGCATCAGGCGCTGGACGATTTAGTGCAGCCTCAGCTGATTCGTCGACGATTTTTTGAGCTTCTTTTTCCAATCCTTTCCACTCCTTTTCTGAGAACATCTTTTGCATCGCTTTCAAAGGATCGTTGGCTTGCTCTTTCTTTACCAGCTTTTCATCCTTGTAGGCCTGGTTGTCCTGGTAGGAGTGACCATTCAATCGCGGAACAGTCAGTCGGACCAATGCCGGACCCTTTCTTGAACGCACATGATCGGTACCAGCTTTCAATAGTTTGTAAGCTTCATCAGGATCGGTTCCACTGCCATCCCAGATGTCCAGATTTTTAAATGAAGCTAAATTCTCTGCAATGTTTTTTCCTGGTGTCTGGTATTCGCTGGTTACGGAGATGCCATAGCCATTGTCCTCGATGTAGAAAAGCACGGGAAGTTTTTGCGTAGTAGCAATCGTCAATGCGGACCAGAATCCATTGGTAGCAACCGATCCATCACCACCCAGGATAGCAGAAATGGAATCCTTGTAGCTTTTGTCTTTTAATGTCTTTGCATGGTATTCGATGCTTTGAGCCCACCCGATTGCAGGCGTATATTGAGAGCCCACATCACCGGCCATTGGCAGTACCACACAACCTCGATCTGATTTTGGCATGTTGCAAACCACACCTATATCTCGTCCGTCGCTATAGCCGCCGGATCGGGTAAGGGGAGCAGACAAGGCATCCTCTACAGAAAGCCCCAATCCGATCATCAATGGGCGAGAGCGGTAATAGGCACTTGCTGAATCTTTTGGTTTATCCAGCAAATGCGCAAGGATCAGTTGGCCTAGCTCATGACCTCTGGCTGAAAACTGATATAATACCTTTTTTTCCGGTACCAGCTTGTTTTCTTCCAGATCGTCCATCGCTCTGGAGATGAGCATTTTCAAAGCAATCTCTTTCCAGTCTATCGCAGAATCTTTCTTCTTTTGGGGTGCCGTTGCTGTTTTTGCCATAACTAATTTTTGGGAGCGCTAAGATACAAAACGCAATGGTTTGCGGCGAAACCGTTTGTCAGATCATGCCTTTCATTTTTAATGTCTGTTTGAATAGTAGACATTAAAATATTAAATTATTAATGTCTACTTACTTGCAGACCTTAAATTAATGCCTTACTTTCGAGTAAACATTAAAAAATAAAATAATTGATGTTTGATTGATAGGTAAACATTAAAAGATGTCATCCTGAGAAACGAAGGATCTTAATCATGAGATCACCGCGCTACGCTCGTGATGACGGTTATAAAAATTATGAAAGAACCCCTTTTCAACATAAACCCGGACCGAAACAAGCCATGGAATGATCTACCTGATCTGCCCATTCATCCTGATTTATACCGCACGGTGGATATCATGGAGCAGTTAGCCAATGCCAAAGCAGCACTGGGGCGGCTGCATGGAAGATCGGTCGCTATACCTAATCAGGGTGTGTTAATAAATACGATTTCTCTGCAGGAGGCGAAAGCATCGAGTGAGATTGAAAACATTTTTACCACAGACGATGAACTGTATCAAGCGTACAGTGAGGAGGGGGAAGACATGCATATCAAAGGAGCACCTAAGGAGGTATTGCGCTATCGGGAAGCCCTTTGGGCTGGGCATCAACATTTGAAAAATCACGGTCAATTCGATATGGACTACTTTATCAAATTGTACCGAATCGTCAAGCAAACCAATGATGGCTTACGGCCACCGAGTGCCCGAATATATATCAAACAAGGCGGAACCGGACCGAATGCAGGAACTGCTATCTATACGCCACCACGTGGAAAGGAAGTGCTGGAGCAAAAGCTGACTAACCTCTTTGAATTTGTAAATGATGATGAAAAATATCCGGTCGATCCACTGATTAAAATGGCGATTGCTCATTATCAATTTGAGGTGATTCATCCTTTCCGTGATGGAAATGGAAGAGCTGGGAGAATTTTCAATATCAACATTCTAACGCAAAAAGGGGTGCTGGATTTGCCCATCCTGTTCCTTAGTCGATACATCATTGATCATAAAAATGACTATTACTCACATCTGGCCAGTGTAACACAACGAGCCATGTGGGAGCGGTGGATTTTGTTTATGCTAAAGGCAGTAGAGTCCACCGCTAATCTCACCTTCGATAAAATCAATGACATTCTTTCGGCTAAGGAAGGAATCATGGAAACCATTGATCAGGATACGAAAATCAGAAAACCAGAGCTGCTGGTTCAAATGCTTTTTACTCAGCCCCTCACTAAAGTGAGTCATCTGACAGATGCAAAAATCTATGCCGAGAATACTGCAAGAAACTATTTGAATGAGTTGGTAGACCTTGGGATTTTAGAGAAGCGTACCATTTCGGGGCATCATTATTATCTTAATTTGGAATTGTATCGTATACTGTCAGAATAATCGTTTATGAGAAAGCTGCTTCTATTGAATTTAATCCTTAGCACCTTTTTTGGATCGTATGGTCAGAGTTCAGGAAAAGCTTTGCCAGATACAGTTTCTGCTATTGTTTCACGAATTAATTCATTAGAAAGTTGGCTTAGAGATCAGGAGGCATTCCGCCTGAATTTTGAAAATTGTAATCTGGAGATTCATCAAACAAATCTTCAAAGTCAGGGGTATTCCATTTATTCATTTTGGTTAATCGATTTGGATGAACAAAAAATAAGATTGGAATACATTGATCAGTTTGGTACTTGGGTTTTAAAGTTGGAAACCAAGAACAGACTAAAAACTATCCAGTATAGTTCTTCAATCCCTATGGGAAATGTTAACAAACTTCATCTGTATAGTGACGAAAAGGAACCTCTCATTGCGATTGGCAAGTCACTTTTTTTGCAATTAAGAATTGCAAAGGCCTTGAGCGATTCAAGGCTCGGTGATACCCCTGATATACTGAAGAACCCTACTCCTTAGAAGTTTATTTTGTCTCTGTTGCTTGTCTATATAACTGCCGAACTTCCTCTTCGGTAAAATCCGGAAAAATCTTTTTAGCAAAAACAACGGCTTGATCTTCACTTTGTATCCGTTTGGCATTGGAAAGGATGAATTGAGTTTCAATTTCCTTTGTCTTTTCCTGTCCTAATTCTTCATTAATAATTGGCAATGCAGATTGTGATTCGTCTGCAACAGCTTGAAGTATTCTGGCTCTGTCATTCATGAAAGTGATGAACCTCCCGAAATGGTCATAGTTATTGGCCCAGGTGATTTGATACAAGGGATCAGATTTTGAAAGTCCTGTAGGGATCGTTTGATAGCGCATGGAGGTTTCCATGATTAAGCTCTCCGTGTGCTCCAATTTCTTGATCTCGACATACAATTTTTGAAGTGCATCATACAGCTCAAAATCTACAATCTCAGTGTTTTGGATGCCGATGGCAAATTCGATGATTTGATATGAGTACTGAGGTTGAATAAACCTCCAGTCTGTGAAGCTCGCATAATCTCCGTCTCTTCTAATAGCCAGGTATTTCTCAACCTCCCCCGCTACATAACCAGACATTCCTGGCATTTGGAGTCGAAAGTGCTCCAACTCAAATTTCAATGCAGTAAAGACTTTTTCTTTTTCTTTCTTATCCTTTTCAGCTGCCGCTGAACTTTGAATAAGAAATGCAATGTAGACACCAATAATTACGACAAGTAAGTCCACAAAGGCCCACGCCCATTTGCCACGGCTAGATTTTGAAGAAAACATAATTCAAGATTGTTTCAGGTAAAAATATAAATTTATTACATGGAGCAATTGATTCTAATACATGGAGCACTCGGAGCAGGAGATCAGATGAATGCGTTAAAAGAAAAGTTAGCGGAGGATTTTCGAATTCATATCCTGGAATTTGAAGGTCATGGAAGTCTATCAAGTGGCAATGAACCATTTACCACCTCATGCTTCATCGAGCAACTTGAAGACTTGATTGCTGATATTGGAGAATCGGTTCACATCTTCGGTTATAGTATGGGAGGTTTTATTGCTTTATTGGCTTCATCGAAAGGAAATAACCTGATAAAATCAATAACGACGCTTGGAACAAAAATGAAGTGGAGTACGGAGATAGCTGAAAAAGAAGTCAGACATCTGAATCCACAAAAAATCAAAGAAAAAGTGCCGGCTTTTGCACAGGCATTGGAGAAAAGGCATGGAAGTGAATGGGAGGATGTTTTGCAACGCACTGCTGATTTTATGAGAAAACTAGGTGAGGAGGCTCCAATCAACCAAGAGCGAATGAGCCAAATCGATATTTCTGTGCAAATGTGCCTAGCTGATCAGGATGCTGTGGTTTCTGAGGATGAGACAGAGGAGGTTGCTAACTGGCTGTCCAATTGTAAGCTTTGCATGATACCAAAAAGTAAACACCCCATTGAACAAACAGACCTGACTGCTCTTTCAGAAACAGTCAGGTCTTTTATTGAGCAGGTAAATTGAATTATTGTTTCTCCTTAAACTTCTGAATAAAGCTCCTGGTGAAATCTGATAGCACCAACTTCCCACTCATTTCTGCACGATCTGCTAAAAGCTCATCCCAGTGGTCTGTTCCTTTCCAAAATACTTTTTTGAGTTCAGCCATCGCTTCCGGATTGTAAGCTGCCAGTTTATCAGCTAATTGATTCACTGCTTTATCTAAAGACTCCACATCATCATAGAGCTTCCCAAAAAGTCCTTTTTGATGTGCCCACTTAGGATCATAAAACTCATCCGGGTTCATGGCCATTTGAGACATTGCAGAAAGACCTACTTTCCTTTCAATGGCAGGGCCAACAACAAATGGTCCAATTCCTAAAGCAAGCTCACTTAATTTGATTGCAGAGTGTTTAGAAGCATAGCAGTAGTCAACCGATGCAGCCAAACCAATCCCTCCGCCAACGGCTTTTCCCTGCAAGCGACCAATGATGAATTTTGGACACTTGCGCATGGCGTTGATCACATTGGCAAAGCCCATGAAAAACTTCTTACCATTTTCAGGAGAGTCCACAGCCATCAGTTCATCAAAGCTGGCACCAGCACAGAACGTACGATTGCCACCGCTTTTAAGAATGATTACTTTGATGTCCGGATTGTTCCCTGCCTCAGTGATTGTATCCGTAAGCTTTTTCAGAATATCTCCCGGAAGAGAGTTACTTTGCTCAGTAAAGAATTCAACGGTACCGATTCCGTTTTGTATGTTCAGGTTTACGTAGTTGCTCATGGCGCAAAAATAGAAGTATTATAAAACATACCAGGCTATGATTTCGCTCTCTAAATGGGAATTGATTATTAAGTAAAATCTCTACTATCTTTATGACATGTCCGAAGTTAGCTTTAGAAAGACCCTTGTAACTCTTGACGCCACCCTCATGGATGGGTTTGTTCTCGAGTATGTATCCAATTTTTACAAGTCATTTGGAGTGAAGGAGATTGTATTCCTCCATGTGATTAAGGATATAGATACCCGCATTGAAATGGATGGGTATACCGAAGCTGAGAATGGGGCTTTGGATGATATCATGGCCAAGTTAACCAAGAAGGTTAACCAGTATGATTTTAAGGATTGTGAGCACACGGTAGAGGTGAAGCAGGGATCACCTTCGTCAATAATTTTAAAGTATGCCGTTGAAGCATCTTTTGATTTAATTGTAATGGGCAGGAAGCGTTCTCTGGGAGGTTCTGGGATAGTGTCCAGTCATATTGCACGTAAGAGCCCTACTTCTATCTTATTCGTAACACAAAACATGAACCCATCCTTGCGGAATATTTTGGTTCCTGTTGACTTTTCAGAGCATTCGTCTCTTGCCGTTAAGGCTGGCTTAAGGATTGAAGCGCTTTCCGAAGCTAAGCTGTCTTTAATCAATATTTTCGATGTTCCACTAGGGTATTACAAGTTGGGTAAAACGTATGAGGAATTTGCAAAAATCATGGAAGGTCATGCAAAGAATGATTTTGATTTATTCCTTAAGACGAATAAAATAGATAAAAAATATCCCTGCCATTTCAATGTGAGGGGATCTAAATCAAAGATTGATATTGTGTTTGAGCATGCGCTTGACTCGAGGAGCGACCTTATCATAATTGGTTCGCAGGGAAGAACGAATGCTTCAGCCGTTCTGCTCGGATCATTTGCGGAGAAGATGGTTTTTAGGGACACTGATATCCCGGTTTTGATCATAAAAAAAGAAGGAGAGAACATGTCCCTCCTTCAAGCATTACTTTCGTTATGATCGTAGAGATTTAACTCTGATCTCTCTTTTTAATCATTGTTAAGATCGTAGCGATTGCTACAGTTTCTCCTGTTTCATCATAGACATCTACAAGGAATTTTACAATACCCTTAGCGATATCATCTTTCTTCTCCTGATCTACTTTTTGCTTTACGGTACACCGAACGCCTATGGTCATCCCGGGATAAACGGGTTTCGTAAATCGACATTCTTCCAGACCATAGTTCAATAGAACCGGACCTTTTTTCGCCTGGACAAATAACCCGGCAGCAGCAGATAGGATGAAGTAGCCATGAGCCACACGCCCTTCGAAGGTAGTTCCTTCAAGGGAAGTCACATCGGTGTGCGCGTAAAAGTGATCCCAGCTCACATTAGCAAACGTGACAATATCACCTTCAGTAATGGTTCTCTTGGCTGTGATAACAGTATCACCAATTTCCAGATCTTCAAAATGCTTTGAGAATGGATGGGTCTCGGTATCCTTGTACGCACCGCCGTATTGATATTGTTGAGTGATCTCGGTCAAAGTCGTTGGAGAGCCCTGAATTGCTGTACGCTGCAGGTAGTGCATTACTCCGCGTTTTCCTCCCATCTCTTCACCACCTCCGGCACGTCCCGGGCCTCCGTGCACAAGCATCGGCATTGGAGAACCATGACCGGTAGATTCCTTCGCACAATTCTGATTCAATACCAGAATTCTACCATGGTGTGTCGCTGCGCCTACCACGTACTCTCTCGCCAGCTTATCATCTGCGGTGGTAATTGAAGAACACAAAGATCCTTTTCCCTTTTTTGAAATAGCGATCGCCTCATCCATGGTTTTGTATGGAAGAATTGTACTCACGGGACCAAAGGCCTCAATGTTATGTACTTCTTCGGTCTCCAATGGCTTCTGATTCACAAAAAGCATTGGCGACATGAAGGCACCTTTTTTCCAGTCCGCGCCCATAGCCTCACCAACGTTATCCAGCGAGCCGTATACCAGATCAGAAGTTTTTGCCAACTCCGCAACTCGCTTAGTCACTTCTTCCAGCTGTTCTTTGCCAGCCAGGGCGCCCATTCGCACGCCCTCCACATCCGGGTCACCAATCGTGGTTTTTTCAAACGCTTTGCCTAAAGCTATTTGGACATCTTCCACCAGCTTTTCAGGCACAATGATTCTGCGTACTGCCGTACATTTTTGTCCACATTTTACCGTGATCTCTTTTCGAACTTCTTTGATGAATAGATCAAATTCCGGTGTTCCGGGAACTACATCTTCTCCAAGAACCGCACAGTTTAGAGAGTCGGCTTCCAGGTTGAAAGGAACTGAATTTTCTACAATCTGTGGAAGCGTCTTTAATTTTTTCCCTGTATCAAATGAGCCGGTAAAAGTCACCACATCCTGAGAATCTACATGATCCAAAATACCATTGCCATATCCGGCTACTAGCTGAAGAGCACCTTCTGGTAGTATTTTGGAATCAATGATTTCCTTCACCATGGCCTCAGTGAGGTAGCAGGTCTGTTCTGCCGGCTTCACGATGCATGGCATGCCGGCCAGCCAGTTTACCGCTGCTTTTTCCAGCATTCCCCAGATCGGGAAGTTGAAAGCATTAATGTGTACAGCAACACCATCTTTTGGCACCATGATGTGGTGGCCAACGAATGTTCCTTCTTTTGAAAGGCCAACCGTCTCTCCATCAACGTGATAGGGCAAATCTGGAAATTGTCTTCTTAAAGATGCATTTGAAAATACATTGCCAATTCCGCCCTCGATATCAATCCAACTATCCACACGAGTAGCACCAGTGGCTTTACTGACCTCATAAAATTTTTCTTTATTGTCTAGCAAGTGAAAAGCAAGTGCTTTGAGCATCAGGCCCCTTTCCTGAAAAGTCATTTTTCGCAGTGCCTGATTTCCTACATTTCTCGCATGATCATATGCATCTTTAAAATCAATGCCTTCAATGGTATGGGCAGCCACCGGATCTCCGGTTATGGCATGGTGAAGTACTTCTCCATCTCCACCTCCTTCAATCCATTTTCCTGCGATGTAGTGTTTTATTTTGGGTATTGACATATGTTGTTTCTTTCGTAAGTTCTGATGTAAAGTTAAGCAGATATCAAGAGCTCACTTAACTAAATAAACCATGCAGCTCTGTGTCAATTTTGAAGACAATATCTGAGAAATCCTCCGTGTTTTTTACAAAGTCAATTTCAGAAACATCAACGATCAGGAGTCGACCAACGTCATAATTATTGATCCAATTTTCATAATGCTCATTCAAGCCCTTTAAGTATTCGATTCGGATCAGGTTTTCATAGTCTCTACCTCTTGTTTCAATATTTTTTACCAGTTTGCTTATGTCTGATCTTAAGTAGATTAAAAGGTCAGGCGGTTTTACAAACTCAATCATCGAGTCAAATAACGCACGGTAGTTTTGATAATCTCTTTCTTTAAAGAAGCCTTGCTTATAAAGACTCTCAGCAAAAATGTAAGCATCCTCATATATTGTGCGGTCCTGAATGATCGTCCTATCGCCTCGTCTGAGCTTATTGATTTGCTCAAATCGACTATTTAAGAAATAGATCTGGAGATGGAAGGACCATTTGTGCATGTCTCCGTAAAAGTCCTGGAGGTAGGGGTTATCTTCCACAGACTCAAATTCTGCATGCCATCCATAGTGTTTCGCTAACATTTCTGTCAAGGTGGTTTTACCCGCTCCAATATTGCCGGAAACGGCAATGTGCATGTTTTGATCCATATAATTTAAAATCGTCTATTTCTTGGTTTCGTTCCAGGTTTTGTATGCAGCGGAGGCCACCGGTCTGTTTGGCTCCATTTCTATTAAGGGCTCGCATTCTTTCAGGGTATCATAGCATTCTTTTGGAAGTTGTTGATATAATTTGGTTCCCTCGGTTTTCCAGTCAATCATCTCATCGCTTACGTCTTTTACTTTTTTTGCCGGATTGCCAACAATTAAGCTTCGCGGGGCGAAGATAGAATCCGCTTTGATAAAGGCAAGCGCACCCACAATGGATTCATCACCAATTTCTGAGTTATCCATGATGACTGCATTCATGCCTACAAGCACATTTTTACCAATATTAGCACCATGCACGATGGCGCCATGACCAATGTGCGCACTTTCTTTTAGTGTAATCGTTATGCCTGGAAACATGTGGATGGTACAGTTTTCCTGCACATTGCATCCATCTTCAATTATTACCCGTCCCCAATCACCACGAATAGCTGCCCCGGGACCAACATACACATTCTTCCCAATAATGACATCTCCCGTCACTGCCGCTAAAGGATGAATAAAGGCTGATGGGTGTATGACTGGTTTCAGTTTGTTAAATTCGTAAATCATTGATAATTAATTGTTTATGAAAAATACCATATTTATGGTATTTACATTCTATAGGTATATTATTACATTGCCATGCAAAAATCACTAACTACTATTATTATGAAAAAGTTAATCTTAAGTATTTGCGCTATTGCGCTGTTCGCCTACACTGCTACTGCGCAGTTTCATATCGAATTGGGCCCGAACTTCAACATGCCTCAAGGAGATTTTGCCGATTCCTATAAGTTGGGGATTGGTTTTTACATCGAGCCAAAGTATGCAATGAATGAAAACATTGATTTAGGGCTATATATTGGTAGTAATGGATTTGCTGGAGAGGATCTTGCTGGTGGTGGATCTGTTAGCGCTACTGCCATTGTACCTGTTCTTGCAACAGGAACCTATCGATTTTCCGATGGGAAAGTAACTCCTTACGGAGGACTTGGCCTGGGAATGTATTTTGCTAAGGGTGCTGAAGTGACATTGTCTGGAGGAGGTACTGCAGAAGGGGAGGACTCCACAGAATTTGGTTTCGCTCCACGTGCTGGGGTTTACATTGGACGATTGAATTTAGGTGCTGCTTACAACATCGTGAAAGATGCTAATTACATTCAGTTTAATCTTGGTGTAAGGATCTTAAGTAGAGATTAATTCTCAATTCAGCAAAAAAACAAAAAAGGGGCAATTGCCCCTTTTTTTATGCTCTTTCTAGAATTACCGCATATCCCTGACCTACCCCTATACACATGGTGCAGAGGGCATATTTCTTACCTGTCTTTTGTAATTGCAGGGCAGCAGAGTGAGTGATTCGGGCACCTGTCATTCCCAGTGGGTGACCAATTGCAATGGCACCTCCATTTGGGTTGATACGTTCGTCATCATCTTCGAGACCAAGTGATCGGGTACACGCAAGTGATTGAGCAGCAAATGCCTCGTTCAATTCAATGATATCTATTTGATCCAGTGAAAGTCCTGCTTTTGCTAGTGCTTTCTTAGATGCCTCTACCGGACCAATACCCATGATACGAGGCTCTACGCCCACAACACCAGATGAAACAATTCTTGCTATCGGTTTAAGATTGTGGTTTTTTACTCCATCTTCTGAGGCGACCAAAACCGCTGCAGCCCCGTCGTTGAGCCCCGAGGAGTTACCGGCAGTAACTGATCCGTCCTTCCTGAAAGCCGCTCGTAATTTTCCTAGCACTTCCATCGAAGTAGTTGGTTTTACAAATTCATCCTTATCAAAAATGATTGGATCAGCCTTTCGCTGCGGAATTTCAACAGCTACAATTTCTTCTCCAAGTCTTCCGTTTTTTTGTGCTTCTGTTGCCTTCATTTGAGAACGGTAAGCAAATGCATCCTGATCCTCTCGACTGATTTTATGGATATCAACCAGGTTTTCTGCGGTCTGACCCATTCCGTCTGTACCATAAAGATCCTCCATCTTAGGGTTGATGAATCTCCACCCAAAACTTGAGTCATACATTTTTGCATCTGTGCCAAATGGTTTTGCTGATTTAGAGATGACCCATGGTCCGCGAGTCATGTTTTCCACTCCTCCGGAAATAAACAGATCTCCATCCCCGCTTTTAATGGCTCGATTTGCATGAACGATAGATGACATGCCTGAAGCACATAATCGATTCACTGTTTCACCCGGAACAGAAAAAGGCAAGCCGGCTAAAAGAAGTGCCATTCGAGCAACATTTCGGTTGTCTTCGCCTGCTTGGTTGGCACAACCCATAACTACTTCATCGATGGCGGATGGGTCAATCCCGGAATTTCTATTCATCAACTCTTTGATTACCAGAGCAGCCAGGTCGTCAGTCCTGACTGCACCGAGTGTTCCTCCAAAATTTCCAATGGGAGTTCTTATTCCGTCTATGATGTATGCTTCTTTCATTCTGATCCGGTATATGTTTAGAGCAAAAAAACAGTCTTCTCGCTTACCTACCAATTAACCACATTACTAATTAAGAAATTCCTTTGCCGCCCATCGATCATACCTTAATTTTGCCGGAATTTGTTTTAACCTGATTAACTCACAGGAAATACATTCATCTCATGCCTAAAAACCCAAAAATTAAATCAGTCTTAATTATCGGAAGTGGACCCATCATCATCGGTCAGGCTTGCGAATTTGATTACTCAGGATCTCAAGCCTCTAAATCGTTGAGGGAAGAAGGAATTGAAGTTACATTGATCAATTCCAACCCGGCAACCATCATGACCGATCCGGTTACTGCTGATAACGTGTATTTAAAACCCCTAACAAAACAATCCATCCGGGAAATCCTTGAAGAGCATCCTCAGATTGATGCGGTTCTCCCAACTATGGGTGGTCAAACTGCACTGAACCTTGCGATTGACTGTGATAAAGCGGGAATCTGGGATAAGTATAATGTGGAAATGATCGGGGTGAACATCGAAGCGATCGAGACCACAGAAGACCGGGAGAAGTTCCGTCATAAAATGATTGAACTTGGAATTGGGGTATGTAAAGGAGAAACAGCTACTTCGTTTCTGAAGGGTAAGGAGATTGCCCAGGAGATTGGCTTTCCGTTGGTTATACGTCCATCATATACACTAGGTGGATACGGTGGGGGATTTGTTAATTCGGCAGAAGAATTTGACAATGCGCTAAATGCAGGTTTGCAGGCATCACCAATTCATGAGGTATTGGTGGAGCAGAGCATTCTGGGTTGGAAGGAATATGAGGTAGAGCTGCTCAGGGATAACCTGGGAAATATTATTATCATTTGTTCGATCGAAAACTTCGACCCAATGGGGGTGCACACCGGAGATTCAATCACTGTGGCACCAGCCATGACGCTTTCTGATACGGTTTATCAGAAAATGCGGGACATGGCCAAAAAGATGATGAATGGTATTGGTCACTTTGCCGGTGGGTGTAATGTGCAGTTTTCAGTGAACCCTGACACAGAAGATATCATTGGTATTGAGATCAATCCTCGAGTTTCACGCTCTTCTGCTCTTGCATCAAAAGCAACAGGGTATCCAATTGCCAAAATTGCTGCCAAGCTAGCAATCGGATACAATCTGGACGAGCTCAAAAATCAGATTACCAAAACGACTTCAGCTTTCTTTGAGCCGGCGATTGACTACACCATTGTGAAAGTGCCAAGATGGAATTTCGATAAATTCAAAGGGTCGGATAGAAAGCTTGGTCTCCAAATGAAATCAGTAGGAGAGGCGATGGGAATCGGAAGAAATTTCCAGGAGGCTCTTCAAAAGGCTTGTCAGTCATTAGAGATCAAGCGAAATGGATTGGGAGCAGATGGCAGGGAGCTAAAAGATCAGGAGGCGATTCTTCACAGTTTGGAACATCCAAGCTGGAACAGACTCTTCCATATCTATGATGCATTTAAGCTGGGAATACCATTCAAGACCATCCATAAGCTCACCAAAATTGATCCTTGGTTCCTGAATCAAATTGAGGAGTTGATTACTCTGGAAAAGGAGATAGAGAAATATGATGTAGATACCATTCCGAAAGAATTGTTAATGGAGGGCAAACAAAAGGGGTATGCAGATCGCCAGATTGCGCACCTTTTGGGTTGTCTGGAAAGTGAGGTTTATAAGAAAAGAAACGATCTGGGTGTAAAGAGAGTCTATAAGCTGGTAGATACGTGTGCAGCGGAATTTGAAGCCCAGACCCCTTACTATTATTCCACCTTCGAAGAGGAGAATGAGTCCGAAGTGTCGGACAAGAAAAAAATTGTAGTTCTTGGTTCAGGACCAAACCGTATCGGGCAGGGGATCGAGTTTGATTACTCCTGTGTACACGGTGTATTGGCAGCCAAGGAATGTGGTTATGAGACCATCATGATCAATTGTAATCCAGAAACGGTTTCCACAGACTTTGATGTTGCGGATAAACTTTACTTTGAGCCGGTTTTCTGGGAACATATCTATGACATCATACTTCATGAAAAACCTGAAGGGGTTATTGTTCAGCTAGGAGGGCAAACTGCATTGAAATTGGCAGAAAAGCTGGAGCGATATGGAATTAAAATCCTCGGGACAAGCTTTGAAGCGCTGGATTTAGCGGAGGCAAGAGGTCGATTCTCAGATCTTCTAAAAGAAAACGATATACCATATCCACTTTACGGCACCATCGAAAGTGCAGAAGAGGCAGTGGAGCTTTCAAAGGAGTTAGGTTTCCCGCTTCTTGTGCGTCCTAGTTACGTGCTAGGCGGACAAAGCATGAAGATTGTGATCAATGAGACAGAACTGGAGCAGCATGTGGTGGATATTCTGAAAGATAAACCTGATGGAGAAATTCTTCTCGACCACTTCTTGGAAGGGGCCATAGAAGCAGAAGCAGATGCGATATGTGATGGCGAAAATGTCTACATCATTGGTATCATGCAGCACATTGAGCCGGCAGGTATCCACTCGGGAGATTCTTATGCGGTACTTCCACCATACAATCTTGGTGACTTTGTTATCAGACAGATTGAGGACTATACGAAAAAGATTGCTGTAGCGCTAGAGACAGTTGGGTTGATAAATATTCAGTTTGCGGTAAAAGATGATAAGGTTTATATCATCGAGGCGAATCCACGAGCATCGAGAACAGTACCTTTTATTTGCAAAGCTTATAGAGAGCCATATGTAAACTATGCAACTAAAATCATGCTTGGCGAGAAGAAGCTCTCTGATTTTGAATTCAAACCATATAAGAAAGGATATGCAATCAAAGAGCCAGTCTTCTCATTCCACAAGTTTCCGAATGTAAACAAAGAGTTAGGTCCGGAAATGAAGTCAACCGGAGAAGCAATCTATTTTATTGACGACTTGATGGATGATTATTTCATGGAAATTTACGCTGAACGAAACTTGTATCTGAGTCGATAAGTTTAATAGACATGTTGAAGGTAATAATCATACTGATCCTAATTGGATATGTCTTTTATCGACTGACTTCCTTTATTTTTTCGGGCCTTTTTGGAGGATTTAACAGGCAACAGCAGTTTGGTAATGGTCAGTCTCATTATTCGAGGAGGTCTAGAAAGGCTCCTAATTCCAATTTAAATATTGATAATATTCCAAATCATAGATCGAAGAAAGATGATAATTATAGAGGAGGGGAATATGTTGATTTTGAGGAGGTAAAATAAAATTATCATTTAGCTTTGCTGATTCACTGAGAAAGAATTCGAATGGCGTGGTTTAAGCGACAAAGCAAGGGAATACTCACCAAGACAGAAGATAAAAAAGAGGTGCCTGATGGCCTCTGGTACAAAACCCCAAGTGGAAAGATCATCCATATGCGAGAGTTGAAAAACAACTCATACGTATGCCCGGATGATGAATACCACGTGCGAATTGGGTCCAAGGAGTATTTCGAAATAATATTCGACAACAACAAGTTTACAGAGCTGGATGAAGATCTTACTTCGGGTGATCCCCTCAAATTTGAGGATACCAAGAAATATCCGGATCGTATCAAAGCAACTCAAAAGAAAACAGGCTTGAAAGATGCCGTTCGTAGTGCTACAGGTAAAATGAACGGAATAAGCATCGTGGTTGCTTGCATGGACTTCTCATTTATTGGTGGATCCATGGGATCTGTAGTAGGAGAGAAGATCGCTCGAGCAATTGACTATTCATTGAAGAATAAGCTTCCTTTTCTCATGATCTCAAAGTCTGGTGGTGCCAGAATGATGGAAGCTGGATTTTCTTTGATGCAGATGGCCAAAACTTCCGCAAAGCTTGCACTGCTTTCAGAGGCGAAGATTCCATACATTTCACTTTTGACAGATCCGACTACAGGAGGTGTCACAGCATCCTACGCTATGCTTGGTGACTTCAACATTGCCGAGCCTGGAGCATTGATTGGGTTTGCTGGTCCAAGGGTGATTCGTGAAACGATCGGAAAAGATCTTCCAAAAGGATTCCAGAGTGCTGAGTTTGTATTGGATCACGGCTTCCTTGATTTCATTGTAGATAGACGTCAGCTAAAAACGAGGCTAACTACCCTGTTAAAAATGTTGGATTGAAACAACATTTTGACTAATCGACATGTTAAAAAAACAAGAACAAAAAAAGGTTCTGATTATCGGTGAATATGGTGTTATAGATCAACTATATTTGCCCTGATTTTTTAAATAAAAAGGTTTTAGACATATGTCTTCAATTGTCATTACTTCAATCATCGCCTTCACAGTTTTAATTCTTCTATTGGTTTTAATTCTGCTGGTAGCGCAATCCAAGTTAGTACAGTCGGGCCCGGTAAAAATTACTGTAAATGGTGATTCCGATAACCCAATGGTCACTCAGGCTGGGTCAACATTACTTTCTACTCTTTCTCAAAAGAGCGTTTTTCTTCCATCCGCTTGTGGAGGTGGAGGTACCTGTGCCATGTGTAAGTGTAAAGTGATCGAGGGGGGTGGAGATGTGCTTCCTACCGAGGTAGGGCACTTAAGTAGAACCGAGCAAAAGGAAAATGTTCGATTGGCATGTCAGGTGAAAGTGAAGAATGACATGGAAATCGAAATTCCTGAAGAAATTTTCGGAATAAAGAAATGGGAAGCTACTGTGGTAAGAAACTACAATGTGGCTTCATTTATTAAAGAGTTCGTTGTAGAGCTCCCTGAAGAGATGGATTACGAAGCTGGTGGGTACATTCAGATTGAGGTTCCTAAATGTGAAGTAGACTTTAAAGACATAGACATCACTGCTCACCCTGATGAGCATCCTGGAGCTCCAGATAAGTTCCAATTGGAGTGGGATAAATTCGGACTTTGGGACTTGAAGATGAAAAATGATGAGACCATAGAGCGGGCTTACTCCATGGCTTCTTATCCTGCAGAGGGAAGAGAGATCATGCTGAATGTACGTATCGCTACACCACCATGGGATCGTGCTAAAAACAACTGGATGAATGTAAATCCGGGTATTGCTTCATCTTACATTTTTGGATTGAAAAAAGGAGATAAAGTGACTATTTCCGGTCCTTACGGAGAATTCTTCATTAACCCATCTGAAGCAGAAATGCTTTATGTAGGTGGTGGAGCTGGAATGGCACCAATGAGATCACACCTTTACCACCTGTTTAAGACACTTAAAACAGGAAGAAAAGTAAGCTACTGGTACGGAGGACGTTCCAAGCGAGAGCTTTTCTATCTTGATCATTTTTATGATCTTGAGAAAAAATTCCCTAATTTCTCATTCCACATTGTGCTTTCTGAGCCACTGGAAGAAGATAATTGGAAGGCAAAAGAAAGCATGGAAGATGATGGTGATGGATTTACGGGCTTTGTACACCAAGCGGTGATTGATCACTACTTAAGCAAGCATGATCAGCCGGAAGAAATTGAGCTTTACTTCTGCGGTCCTCCTTTGATGAACCAGGCCGTTCAGAAGATGGGAGAAGATTTCGGAATTCCGGATGAAAACATCCGATTCGATGATTTCGGAGGATAAAGAAGCTTTAAAGAAACGAAGTAAGCCTCGCAGAAATGTGAGGCTTTTTTTGTGCCATTCGAAAAATACGCATTTCGCTTAGAGTAATTTCGGTATTTCACTAATTTTTAAAATGGCTCTGATTTGCAATTTTGTAGTGTAGTTAAAAATGAAAACAAAAAATCAAAATCAGTTATGCCAAAGGTCATCCTAATTTTAGCATTCGCATTTTCAGGTCTGTTAGCCAGAGAAGAAGATCCTATAAAAACAAAAAAACTACCAGTTATCAATTTTTCTCAAACTGCCATTGATTTCGAAAGTGGGCAACCAGTTTTTTCTAGGCAAACAATGGCTACACTGAATGTTCAGCGACCGGGTTCTGTAAGAGTTATTATCAATGATGCTGTTGACACCACAGTCAATAAAAAAGAAATTGAATTGTCATCCTTAGTTGAGTTGTCAGAAGGAACTTACACAGTGTTGATCCAGGGAAAGGATTATCAAGAAACTTTCGGGTTCACAATCCGATAGAAAAAAATTACTAAGAGCAAGTAAATGCCTCGCAGAGATGCGGGGCTTTTTTGTTTCTGTCTAAATTAGCTCCATGGATCTAAAATTATTTTTCAATCCAACTGAAGTAGATATGGATAAAGACGCTACTTCATTCCAGTCATCCATCTACATCAATCGTCATAAAATGCCTGATCATGAAGGTATGGATATGGCCCTTATCGGCCTGTGTGAATATCGTGGAGAAAATGAGAAAGCCGATGCTAATTCAGCAGATGAAGTTCGAAAGCAGCTCTATGGATTAAAAAAGGGATTTGGAGATTATGGCATAATAGATCTCGGTAATTTTAGAAATGGTCCCACGCTGGAAGATACCTACCTGAGACTGAAAGAAGTCTGTGGATACCTGATGGAAAAAGACATTGTACCAATCCTGTTTGGCGGCAGTCACGATTTGGATTTGGGTCAATACTATGGCTATGAGTCTGCCGAAAAGCTGGTTTCTGTGTTGAATATTGATAACTCCATGGACTTTGATGATGATCAATCACCAGCAAAAGGACACGTGGGAACCATGCTGAAGCATAGTCCCAATTATTTGTTTAGCTATTATCACCTGGCCTATCAAAGCTACCTTACAGATCAGAAATCGATTGAGTTGGTAGAAAGACTTTCTTTTGAAGCAGTAAGGCTAGGGGTTGTAAAAGAAAATATTAAGGAGATTGAACCGATAATCCGGGACGCTGACATGCTATCTTTTGATATGTCTGCGTTGCAGGCTTTTTATGCACCTGCTGCCTCAAATGCAAAGGTATATGGCCTCACCGGAGAGGAGGCCTGCCAGCTGACCTGGTATGCCGGTCAAAATGAAAAGATGAGCTCTATCGGGCTTTACAATTATGATGCTTCACAAGATTCAAAGGATAGAAAGGCAGCCTTTGTGATGAGCACGATGATCTGGTATTTTGTTGAAGGTTATTACCACAGAAAGGGAGATAAGAATTTTAAATCCAATGATTACCTCATGTACGAGGTGCACCTTGGAGGTGAGCCCGAAACTATTCGTTTTTATAAAAGTAAACTGTCTGAGCGATGGTGGATGGAAGTTCCAAACCCGGAAGCGGAAGGACTATTCAATCGCAATAGAATGATTGCGTGCAATTACAGCGATTATGACCTTGCCTTAAAAGGAGAGCTTCCAGATCGATGGATGAACTTTTTTAATAAAGTCTAATAACGCGGTGGCATAACAATCCACAAGATGATATATACAAGAATGCCAGGGAATCCAATACTAGCAATGGATAAGATGATATATGCAATCCTGACCATTGTAGGATCCCAACCAAGGTATTCCGCAATGCCTGCACATACCCCCCCAAGCATTCGATCATTTGATCTGAATAATCGTTTTGTCATTTCCATACTTCTTTAGTTTAAAGATGAGATTTTTTTGTGAAATTCTTTAAAACTGATCCTTCCAATTTGGTCTAAAAAGGTTTTGGGGGCTTTGGCATCCACGTTCTGCACATTGGTCGGTTCGCTCAATAAGTCTGCAGAGTAAAGTGACTTAGCATTGAGTGTGAGCAGACATGCCAATATAATGCCCAATAGGATGAGCAGCGTGCGATTAAGTCTTGTATGTGTTCGGTTGGTTGCCATTTGAATAACATATTTATCAAAGGGTGTGCCAAAACTCATAACTACCTTATTTGCAGATATTTAGTCACTACCTTGATCGTCTAAGTGTACACGATTGAACAGCTAATTTGAGAGAGTGAACACAGGCTTCTATTGGATAAATGATATGGTGATTGGAGGGATGGCAAAAAAAAAGGCACCTCCTCCGAGGCACCTAATCACCTAATCACACTGCTGAACGCATTGTCTTTTTATGGGTGCGACTCGCTGACCCATTTATTCTTTTTGATAAGTAATGATTGCTTACTTACTTATCTCTTACAAAGAGAATACTAAATGAGGCCTCTAAGTCTTGGTGTTAACGAGGAAATTGATTTAGTTAAAATGCTTACATGATAAACCATGTTCTATTTCGTTAAATCTTTACGTTGAATTCTGATAATTTTATATTGAAAAGACCGACGTACCAGCTATTAATATTTTGGATACTCATCTGCACATATCTCACAAAGATGTACTGGAAAGCATACCATTCGGTGTGATTCAGGTTGACCTTTCTGGCAAAGTGGTCTATGCCAATGAATCCGCGTGCAAACTGTTGAATCTCGAAAGTAAAGATGATCTCTTCGGTTTACACTATGAGGCATTCTCTACAGATCAAACGAACCATAATGGTGAAGCATTAAAGCCTGACGATCACGCACTTCATGAAGTACTGACCGAAGAGAAAACGGTATCATCGAAGGTACAGGGCATACAGGTGCAGGGAAAGCGAAAGTGGTTCTCGGTTAGTGCTGCGCCTGTTTATGATGAGGATAATCAATTGGTTGGTGGGATTGCCAGTTTTTCCGATGTTACCGAAAAGATTGAGTTGGAGAAGAAGCAGCATGAAGAGTCTGCCCGATATAAGATACTGGTAGAGAATCTCAATGGTGTAGTTTGGGAGACTCACCTGGGTACAAAAACATTCTCATACATCAGTCCCAGAGCTAAAGACCTGTTGGGGTTTCCAAAAGAAGATTGGCTGAAAGAAGGTTTTTGGCAATCCAGAATTCACAAAGATGACAAGGAGCGAGTGCTTGCCTATGAGGACAAGAAAATAGAAGAGGCCAGCAATTACGAATTGAAGTATCGGTTGGTCCATATGAGCGGGAAGGAAATTTGGGTACGAGATTTGGTGGAGGTGGTAAAAGATCATGATGGAAAACCATACCTTTTAAGAGGTATTACACTTGATATTACAGATACACAGCTATCGAGGCACCTGTTGAGGGAGAGCGAAAAGCGATACAAGCAAATGATAGATGAAGCTCCCTATGCTATTACAATTTATGATAAAGAGGGGACGCTAATAGCAGCAAATTCCAGGTGTGCGGATTACTGGATGGTAGACCTTAAAGCGTACATTGGAAAATTCAATATTTTCAATAATGATCTATTTGTCAAGGACTCGCAAAAAGCATTGATCGAAAAGGCCTTCAATGGTGAACGTGGTGAAATCACCGCTGATGTTCCCCTTCTACATGTTGGGGATTCTAAGCGAAGCTATCACCTAAAATATTATCCTTTGTTCGACGCAAATGGTGAGCTGGAAAACGTGATTTACTTCACAGAAGACATTACCGATCTTAAGGAGGCAGAGCGCAAAATCAAACAAGAAGAATCACTGAAGCAAGGAGTACTGGATGCGTTGGATGAGGGCATATTAGTGGTAGATGATCAAGGGGTCATTATCGGAGTAAATAGAAACTTAAAACTCTACGTTAAGAAGCAGCCTTACGAAGAACTTGAAATTGGTAAATCCATTTTTGACTTCATTCAATTCTTTGATGAGAGGGACTATCTGAAGAACGGTGTAAAGGCCATTCTGGATCAGGAGATGAAGGTGTTAGATCATGAGATGAAACTCGCTGATGGCAAATGGTATAACCTGAGAGCCACTCCACTGAATGAACCTTTTGGTGCGGTAATAGCCTGGCAAAATATCAATACCCGAAAGGAGATAGAAATAGCGTTGGAGCGATCACTCAAGAAGTATCGAAATATCTACAACAAAGCTCCGGTGATGATGCATTCTATCAATAACAAGCTGGAGATTATTAGTGTAAGTGATTTTTGGCTGGAGAAAATGGGTTATGAGAGGAATGAGGTGATAGGAAAAACTCCAATTGATTTCATGACAGAAGACTCGATGATTTCAGTGGCGACTAACCTCAAAAAACTTTTTCAGGAAGGGGAAGCGAGAAATGTAGAGTATCGTTTTGTGAAGAAAAATGGTGAAGTGATGGACGTGTTATTGTCTGCAGTCTCTGAATATGACGAGGAAGGGAGCTTTGAGCGATCGATCACAGGCATGCTGGATGTCACGGATTTAAAGGCCGCAGAAAGGAAACTGCAGGATAGCCAGTTTAAGCTGCTTGAATCTCAACGAATTTCCAAAATAGCCAATTACGAATATGATGTAAAGACAGGAAAGTTTATTCCATCCGAGGAAATGACCTCAATGATGGGCTTTTCAAAATCAGATCGGCATGTTTCGATAATTGAGAAGCTCATCCATCCGGAAGACTTGAAAGAGTTCAATCAAAAATTGGAGAAATGTATCAAGGAAGGAAAAGATTTCTTTCAACTCTATCGTATCCACCATTTAAAAACGAAGAAGCTGAAGTGGATTTCTGGTAGGGGTAAGATGATAAAAAATGAGGCGGGGCAAGTTGTGCGGATGATCGGTACAGTTCAGGATATTACGGAACAAAAACATGCGGAAGAGAAAATTAAGCGACTCACCGATCGTGTCCTTCTGGCGGCTGAGATAGCTAATCTTGGCGTTTGGGAGTATGATAGAGAGACCGATGAGATCTTCTGGGAAGATCAGATGTACTCGATTTTTTCAGATGCTAAAGAACCATTAGATGTTGCTGGGCTTAAAAAGTATTTCTTAAGTGATGGAGAAAAGGTCATTGAGAACAGCCTGAGAATGATTAAGAAAGGGATCAACTTTCTGGAATCAGACTTTCGAGTAAAGGTGCAGGGTGAGGAAAAGTACTTGAGAGCTTTCACCAGAATTTTACGAGATGTCAACACTAAAGTGAAAGGGATGGTGGGTGTGATTTATGACATTACGGCTGATAAGCGATTACAAATGCAGCTTGAATCTTCTCTCGAAGAAAAAAACATCCTAATCAAAGAAGTACACCATAGGGTTAAGAATAACATGCAGTTGATCTCTTCCATCATGGCCCTCAAATCTTACGACCTGGATGATGACAAATCAAAAGCCATTTTCAATGAAATCAATGATCGGATAAAGGCAATGTCCGTCATTCATGACAAGCTTTATACATTTTATAATGTATCCGAAATTGATATCGCTGAGTACTTGAGACACATTGCCAGTGAACTACAAGTCTTACAGGGGTCTTCTGGTATTACGATCGATGTGAAAGCTACGAAAGCAATTCTGGATGTGGAAAAAGCACTGCTTATTGGATTGATGGTTAGTGAAATGGTGAATAATGCGATCAAGCACGGATTCCAAAAAGATCAAGTTGGAAAAGTGATTATTCATTTCGGTAAAAAGAATAAGAAATTACTTCTTCGGGTGCTCAACGATGGTAAACCATTAACTGTTGATATGCTGGAAAGCAGAACAGGTCTGGGTATTTCCTTAATTAAGACATTTGTGAAACAACTCGAAGGAACTCTTGAGTTGGACGACCAGGAAAATGGGCTTAAAGTGATTTTCTAAACGTTGCAGAATAATCAATCAATGTCTGGATCAACCCACTGGTGGTTTTAGTGTCAATTTTCCGCATAATATTTCCTTTATGCGCATTGATCGTTCTCACACTTAAGTCAAGCTTTTTCGCTATTTCCTCATTGGTCATGTCCTGCATCATCAGCTGCAATATCTCATTTTCTCTTTCTGTCAGTGACCTAACCCGTTCAGCAGTTTCGTTTGCTTTGTTTGAGAAAAGCATGCTAATCATAGTTTCATTGTAGAAGATGTCATTTTGTAGCGCTACCTGAATGGTTTTCAAAATATCGGATGCTTCCATGTCAAGAGCTATGATGCCGTTCACATCAAATCGGGATGTATATTGTATCAATAGCGGACGTAGGTCAAAAGCGAAGATGATGGTAGGAATATCAGAATGGTAGGACTCCATCTCGTCTGGAGAAATTGTTTCAGAATCTATAACGATCAAATCTAATTTCTGACTGAAATTTGGAGCCATAGATAAGGTCTTGGGACAGATTTCATCCAGCAGAAGAAAAAGATAGTTGGCCAGTGATGTATTCTTTGATACGATGAAAATTTCACTCATTTTGAATAGTGTTTCTTGCCACTTGCAATTGTAATATCTGACAAAATCTTATAAATTGATAGTAATCGACGCGAACCTATGGGAAAAATTTTAGTTGCGGAAGACTCACTTATTGTTAACCAACATATCAAACATGCACTTGAATCGGGAAATCACGAGGTGGTTTCAGTATACTCCGGCAAAGAAGCTATATCGGCTGCATCGGAAGAAGTTCCTGATCTGATTCTCATGGATATTATGATGGAGACCAATTCTGATGGAATTGATGCGGCATTTGAAATCAAGCAAAGCTTGGACATTCCGATCATTTTCCTCACCGCCCTTACAGATGAACCGACCATCGAAAAAGCCAAGTTTAGTCTGCCCTATGGATACGTAGTTAAGCCTTTTAACGAAGCAGAGTTGTTGTCCAATATTGACGTAGCTCTTTACAAAGCACAGGCAGAAAAAAAGATCAAAGATAATAGTGAGCTCTTTCAGGCTATCATTAACTCCATCGATAAAGCAATCTTCCTTTTGGATGCAGAAGGTAATATCAAGTACACCAATTCAGTCGTAGAGTCAATCACCTCCAGGTCATTTGATCAGTTGATGGATAGAAACATAAATGAGATTCTGAGTTTTACAGACAGCACTGGCGCGAGGCAGGATGACATTATGACCATGAATAATGATTCCGAAAAAGAGTTGATATTAGGTGAGACAGATAAGGTTTTTGGTGATTTTTATTCACACAAAGTATCGCTCGATGAGGAGTATACCCTGCTGTTTTTCAAGGATATAACAGAGCGAGTGAGGATCAGAGAGGCTAATGAGGATATAAAAAACCGAAGGCTTCTTTCTTTTATTGAAGGACAGGAAAAAGAACGTGAGCGGATAGCTCGGGATTTACACGATGGGGTAGGACAAATTGCTAATATGATCAAACTCGCCGTAAAAAAAGGAGATTCAGGTGATGCTCTGGCTGACATGGTTGATCAGTTTTTGGATGAAATGAGAAAGGTGACAGATGGTTTACTTCCTACGCTACTTAGTGACTTTCCGATTGATGTGTGTATTAAAAAAATCGTTGATCAGGCAAACAAAAGCTCAAATATTCAATTTGAATTTCAAGCAGAAGATCTGCCTGAGTTGGATATGAAGCATAAGGTGAATATTTATAGAATCTCACAAGAAAACATTTCAAATATCATAAAGCATTCCAATGCCAAAACGGCATCTATACAGTTATACGGTTTTGATAGGCACATTCAAATGACTATCGAAGACGATGGAGACGGGTTTGAGGTCGGAGACTATGCAGATGATACATCTCATCACGGGATACAGAATATGCTTTTTAGGGCTGAAGTATTAAATGCAGAGTATAATATTGATGCTAAGAAAGGTTCGGGTACTTTTATAAGCTTAAAGATTCCTCATGAAAAAGACTAAACTATTCCTCGTAGAAGATCACGAGTTGGTGCGAAAAGGCGTTCGCAGTATCATCGATTTGGATCAGTCTATTGATATCATAGGTGAATATGATCGCGCAACCAAGGCCATTGAAGCGATGGATGAGGGCAATATTCCTGATATCATTTTGATGGATATTTCCATGCCTGAGATGACCGGTCTGGAAGCATCAAAACTGATAGGTGAGAAGTATCCTGATGTTCGAATCATTGTCTTGAGTATGTATAAAGATGAGGAATACGTTATGGAGGGGCTGAATTTCAACATTGCGGGATATGTGGTCAAGGATAGTGTGGCTGATGAAATTTTGGTGGCCATTGAAAAGGTAAATGATGGAGGAAAGTTTTTCAGTAGAGAGGTAATAGATACCGCACTCAATTCCTACAAAGAAATCAAAAAGGAAAAGAAAAAGGCCGAGAGTGTTCAACTTACCAAACGGGAAATAGAAGTGCTCAACGATATTTCAGACGGTTTGAAAAGTCAGGAAATCGCAGAGAAATTATTCATCAGTGAACGTACAGTCGAGGCGCATAGAGGAAATATTATGAAAAAGCTACACGCCAAGAATATGGCAGAACTCATCAAAAAGGCAATGAATTTGGGACTTATAAAGCCCTGATTATTAGTAATAATGACTAACTGAAGAGTCGTATTTTCCTGAGGAGAAACCCATAGTTTTCAACTATAATTTTGATAGGTAAGTGTCTCTGAAGCTTAAGCTAAATTTTGTGCTTCAGGAAAGAGGAGCTATGGTTATTTCTGAAACTCACCAAAAAATCAACACACTAAAAGGCTTGGTTCCCGGCGGATTTGTTTTCGTCCTGGACACAACTGATCGGTCTTTCATTTTTAAATCAAAAAAGAGTCCGGATTGTGAGCAAAGAGTGATCTCACTCGATAAGATCTATGGAATTGATACTTTGACTAAAGGCTCTAATTACTATCACCACGAAGATGATACCTCTCTGGTCAAGATCAGTAAAATTGGAGATAATACTTTCTTAGGGCTTTGCGCTCCTAAAAGAAATATTTCAGCAGCCCAGTGGGAACGTGCTGAGGATTATTTACGTGTAATGGAAATGTGAAAGCAACATTTACTGGCCTTTTCATTTCGATAATATCTGAATTCACTTTTTTATTAAAGCTTTTATTGTTTCAATAACCAAAAACACCCAGGGAAAACCATGAAGTATTGTATCAAAGTAGTCCATGATGCCCATGCCCTGAGCTCCTCCTGCTATCCATTTTAGCTTACCCCATATATGAGGTTCAGGAAAGTATGGTAGAAGACCAAGGGTAAGGCATAGTGCCACAGCCAGCCCAAGTTTTGATTTATTTTTTTTCAAGTGTACTTAATCGTTTCTCTATTTCGATCAATTTATGAATGATGATGATATGGGTTTTCTTGGCATCAATACCCACTACACTTTTATCACTGGCAATCATCTTTTCTATAGCCTCATATTCGGCTTTTGGTATCTCGTGATTCATAGTTCTTATTTTTTCGCAATCATTCTTATTATTCTGGAAACTCCATTATGGTATTCTCCTTCTGATAAATCTACCTCCAATTCCTCCAACTTTATTATTGAAAGATTCCTGAAGTCTGCCCTAAGAATCTCTTCATTAAGGAGCATGTCAATGTCTTTTGGTCCTCCGGTATCCAGTTCGATTTGTTCCTTTCGGAATGCCTCATATAAAACAATTCCTCCAGGCTTCAATGACCGAATGACTTTTTCATGTAATGCTTTTCGGGTTTTTGGATCACAATGTGCATAGGTCATCACTGCTAAGTCATACGTTTCATGTTTCGGTTCCCACGCTTCATGATCATTTGTTGTATAATTGATCGAAACACCTTTTTTGATCGCAAGTGATTCAGCTTTAGATTTTCCTTTTTCAGAACTGTCATAAGCATCAACCTCCCAACCAATAGAAGCAGCGTAAACTGCATTTCTCCCTTCTCCTTCTGCTGGGAGGATGACCTTGCCTGGCTTCAAATTATCAATTACTTCTTTCAAAAAATGATTGGGTTGCTCACCATAGACATACTCTTTCTGAGCATATCGCTTATCCCAGAAGTCTTTTTGATAAAGATTAGCCATTTGTTGCAAAAATTATGATAAGCTCACAGCTTCAATCCAGGCTCCAATACCCCCTTGAAGATTGTAAAGATTTGAAAATCCCATGTCGGCCATTAAAGCACAAGCCTGACCACTTCTGTTTCCACTTCTGCAGTATATCAGATAGGTTTTAGCTTTGTCGAGCTTAGCAACCTCTTCTCTAAAGCCGGGATCAAAAAAGTTAATCATGGTATATCCCGGTATAGAACCTTCAGCTAGCTCGCCAGGGGTTCTTACGTCCAATACTACATGATTCTCTTTAGCTCTTAATTCTGCAAAAGTTTCCGCGTTAATATTTTGATACTCCATTAGTCTATTCATTTTTAATTTAAACGTGCCTTCAAAATTAATTTTCAGGTAAATCCAAAGGAGTAACTTTTGTTACACATATCTTCAATTTAATCGTTCAAAAAAGAGGAGAACATCCAGGTTAGTTTTTCTTGTTCTCGAATGTTATCACTAAGCATAGCTGCTGTTCCCTCATCATTGGCTTCTTGAGCTAATTCCATTAATATCCTTTGCTGCTTGATCAGGGTTTGTAAACCAGAAAGTACACACTCAACTTGTCCATCCACATCTAAAATGTCAGATTCCTTGATTGTAGCCAATTCAAGGTACTTTGAATACTGGTGGTTTGGTATTGCATCCAAGGTTCTCATTCTTTCAGCTACATCATCAATTTTTAGAATAATATCGTTGTAGAGCTCTTCAAATTTCATGTGTAATTCAAAAAACTTTCTTCCTTCAATATTCCAATGAAAACCGCGTACGTTTTGGTAGAATATGGAATAATTTGCTAGTAGTTTTCCGAGTGCTTCAGACAGCTTTTTTGATTTCTCTGGATTTAATCCAATTGCTTCTAGTCTTTTCATGATTAAAGTTATTTTTAGTTTGATTTTCTATACTGTAATTAACGAATTCTAGAATATCAGCAACGTAACATTTGTTACCGAAACTCAAATGAATCAAGAATGAAAACACTCGGAATGATTGGAGGAACATCATGGCACTCTACCATAGAGTATTATAAGCTTATTAATGAAAGAGTGGGGGACAAAATAGGAAACCAGTCTAACCCACCCCTCATTATTCATAGCATCAATATTGAAGTGATGCGTGAGCAGAATAGGGAAAAGATCAATGTAAAGTACCTTGATGTTTCCAGAAAGCTAGAGGCGGCTGGAGCGGAAGCAATAATAATTTGTGCCAATACTCCTCATATGGCTTACCCTTATGTTCAGCCAAAAATTGATATTCCAATACTGCACATTGCTGATGCGACTGGTAATGATGCCCGGAAGCAAGGTCTGAAAAAATTAGGGTTATTAGGGAATAGGCCAACCATGACCGGTGACTTTATCCCAAAAGTGCTAAATGACCATTTTTCTATTGAAACAATAATTCCAGATCCTGAATACCTGGATCAAGCACATCATTATGTATCCAAGGAGCTTACAAGGGGAGTTTTTTCAGAGGAGGCTAAAGAATTCTTTTTGGATCAAATGAATTTGCTTAGAGAGAAAGATGCAGAGGGAATTATCTTGGGATGTACCGAGTTGCCAATACTATTTAAGGAGGTGAGATATGATATTCCACTATTGCCCACAACAGAATTGCATGTGAACATGGCTGTGGATTTTATTTTGAAGGAGAATTAGGATGTTGTCAGTATGAAAAGGCCTATCTGTGGCCGCTATTGCGAAGTAAATCGTTCAAAAGCTCGGCATGACCTGTATCAATGTGGCCACCAAATCCTATAATGAAATAGCCTTTGTCACCATTTATAGACTGGATTGTATATACAGAGTCCTCCTCTGAGGCAGAAGTGCCAGATTCAAAAGTGAAACAATCTAAAATCTTTAAGTCAGAGTGATCACTAATGATGTTTTCACCTATTTTGATATCCAAATTCTTCAGGATTTCAATAGGAACAAATCCAGCGTTTTTTAAATCATCGGTTAGTTCTGATAAACTTTTGCTCATTCATAATCTGTTTATAACGTTTAATTAAAGATAGCTGGAACTCTCTAATTTGAAGTGGATGCTTACAATCTCAAAAGGGCTGCCTTTCAGCAGCCCTTAATCACACTAAATCAACCTACTCAATTTGCCAATTCCTTTTTAGCTAAGTACCAATCCACCTTCTCCAGTGAATCATCGTTCAATCGTTCCTCTAGCTCATCCAGCGTCTTAGGTGGTGGCACAATTACCTTATCACCTTTTTTCCAGTCTAAAGGCATTGCTACTTTATGTTTATCCGATGTTTGTAAGGCTTCCAGTGCACGTAAATCTCATCCATATTTCTGCCCACATTTAGTGGGTAATACATGATCAGTCGGACTTTCTTTTCGGGATCGATAAAAAAAACGGCTCTGACCGCTGCTGTTTCACTTTCATTTGGCTGCAGCATACCGTATAGCTTAGATACCTTCATATCCAAATCTGCAATGATGGGGAAATCAAAATAGACTCCAGTATTTTTTCGAACATTATCGACCCAACCTAAGTGAGCATGAATGCTGTCAATGCTTAGCCCAAGAAGCTCCGTATTGAGCGCATCAAACTCAGCTTTTCTTTTCGCAAATCCACTCATCTCAGTGGTACATACTGGTGTAAAGTCAGCAGGATGTGAAAACATCACCACCCATTTATCTTTTCCAAATTCGGAAAATTGAATCTCTCCCTTTGTGGTTTTAGCACTGAAATCTGGTGCTTGATCTCCTATTCTGGGTATTTGAAATACTTCTGTTTTTTCTTCTATATGTTCCATGTTTTTAAGCTTTTAATCTTGCTGTAATTAACGAGGTAGAAGCTTCAGATGGCGTAACATTTGTTACACTTGACTTTACAATCATTGCCAGGTATTTGTAAATGCAGATTGAGTTTTCAAAAAAAAAATAGGTTAGTAACATTTGTTACCGATACGTTTAAATCAATTAATAACTTAGAGTAAATTTCAAAATAACCCTCACGGCCATGGATGTAGAAATATTATCCCGGATACAATTTGCTCTCACTATTTCATTTCATTACATATATCCTCCCTTGATCATTGGACTTGGACTGGTAATGGTTTTTATGGAGGGAATGTACCTCAGACCAAGAATCCCGAATATCATGTTTTAGCCAGGTTTTGGACTAAAATTTTTGCGATCACTTTTGGTATCGGAGTAGCTACCGGGATAGTCATGGAGTTTGAGTTTGGTACCAACTGGGCGACATACTCCCGCTATGTAGGAGATGTGTTTGGTAGTGCATTAGCCGCTGAGGGCATTTTCGCCTTTGCATTAGAGAGTGGTTTTTTGGGCATTTTGCTCTTTGGATGGAATAGAGTGAGTCCAAAAGTTCATTTCATTGCTACACTTGGTGTTTGGCTGGGTTCTATGTTTTCAGCAATATGGATTGTGGTGGCAAACTCATGGCAACAAACACCTGCTGGATACCACATAGTTGGTGAAGGATTGAATGCAAGAGCAGAGATTACTGATTTTTGGGCAATGGTTTTTAATCCCTCTAGTGTAGATAGGCTAACGCATGTTTGGATTGGGGCATTTTTGGCTGGAGCATTTCTCGTTTTAAGCGTACACGCTTATTACATATTAAAAAAACGGCATGTTGAAATCTCAAAAAAAGCATTCAGGATAGCACTTGCAGTGGCTACTGTTGCTTCACTTTCTCAGCTTTTCACCGGACATAGGTCTGCAGATGGCGTGGCAGAAAACCAGCCAGCTAAGTTAGCAGCTCTTGAAGGACACTTTGATAGTCTTGCAGTGGCTGATATGTATGTATTTGGTTGGGTGGATAAAGAAGATCAGGAGGTAAAGGGGCTGAAAGTGCCTGGAGGCCTTTCTTTTTTACTTCATCAGGATTTCGAAACACCTGTTGCTGGTTTGAATTCATTTCCTGAAGATGAGCGACCAACAGCACTAAACGCCATTTTTCAGTTTTATCATATCATGGTTGCTATTGGAATATTCCTGATTGCGTTGACATTATATGCCAGTATTCAGTGGTGGAGAGGGAGGTTATTTGATCAAAGGTGGCTATTAAAAGTATTTATTATAAGTGTGCTACTGCCACAAGTTGCTAATCAGGTAGGTTGGTTTGCAGCTGAAATGGGAAGACAGCCATGGGTGGTTTATGGTCTGCTTAGAACATCAGATGCGCTTTCGAAGGTAGTGACGGCCAATCAGGTGTTGTTTTCTATCATCCTGTTTTCTTTTGTGTACACATTACTCTTTGTCCTATTCATCTATATGATGAACAAAAAAATCCAAAATGGACCGGATGAAAGTGAGCTTAGAGAACACAGGCCTAGGCAAAAGGACATGTCTTTAATATTTGATAAATAAAACCAATAAGCAAATGGCTACTTTTATAGGAATCGATTATGCCACCTTGTGGTTTCTTGTAGTAGGGGGTGTTTTTACAGGTTATGCCATTCTGGATGGGTTTGATTTGGGGGCAGGTGCCTGGCACTTATTTTTCAAGAAAGATGAAAGTAGACGAGTTGCTTTAAATGCGGTTGGGCCTGTCTGGGATGGAAATGAAGTTTGGCTGGTAATTGGTGGAGGTGCGCTTTTTGCTGGTTTTCCGGATGTGTATGCTACAGTATTTTCAGCCATGTACATACCGTTTATGCTTTTTTTGACATTTCTCATTTTCCGCGCTATCTCCATCGAATTCAGAAGCAAAGAACCAATGAAATGGTGGAGAAAAACCTGGGATGTTGCATATAGTGTTTCCAGTATAATGCTGGCTGTCTTGCTGGGTGTAGTTCTTGGGAACATATTGCAAGGGATGAGTATTGGGCCAGACAAGGAGTTTGATGGTAGTTGGTTGGAGTTTTTGAATCCTTACGCTATAATGGTTGGTATTACCACGCTGGCACTTTTCATGATGCACGGGGCAATCTACCTCATCATGAAAACGGAGGGACGTCAGTTTGTAAGAATGACAATTCATGTGAAGCAGGCCATTATTTTCTTTCTGGTAAGTTTTGGAGTCATCACTCTTTATTCACTTCTTTATTTCCCCCATTTATCAGATCGATTTAAGGAGCATCCAATATTCTTCGGTATTGCATTAATCGCTTTCCTAAGTATTGCCAACATACCAAGGCTTATTAAGCTCAAGAAGTATTGGCTGGCATTCTTGTTTTCATCATTGACCGTCGCAGTTCTGTTGATAATTGTGGCATTTGAGCTTTACCCGGCAATAATACTGTCGACACAGGATCCCTCGTACACACTCACTGTACACAATGCCAGCTCTTCAGAAAAGTCTTTGGAAACGATGTTGATAATAGCTGCGATTGGAGCGCCTCTGGTAGCCGGTTATACTGCATTTGTTTTCTGGACTTTTAAGGGGAAAGTGAAGATGGATGAGACGAGTTACTAAACTACAAAATCTCGATTTTATTCCGGTATTGTTCTATTCTGCCGTCTTTTTCAAGCTGCTTTAGGAGCCTGGAAACTACTACACGAGAGGTATTTAATTCATTGGCAATCTGCTCGTGTGTTTTATGTATTTCGAAAGAACCCGTGGCTTGTTTGGTGTCTAGCAAATACTTGTAAACCCTCTCGTCCATTTTATGGAAAGCAATACTATCAATCGTCTTCAGTAGCTCTTCAAATCTCAATTGATAGGATCCAAAAACAAACCTTCTAAAGGAAGGATACTTCGTTACCCATGAATCCAGGTATGTCATCGGAATCATCCAAATAGTAGAATCTTCTTCAGCAATTACCTTATAGCCTGCTTTTTCACCCTCGATGCAGCAGGTGATTGACATAGCACATGTTTCTCCACCCTCCAGGTAATACAGGAATATTTCTTCACCGTTTGAATCTTGTCGCATTACTTTAAGCAACCCTGACAAAACAATAGGAATTTCATTTCCGGTACTGTCCGGACCCATTAGCACATGACCTGCTTTTGCTTTCTTAAGCCTCCCTATTGTGACTATTTCGTCAATGAGTTTAGGCTCTAGCCCTGCTTTGCTGAGAACGACATCTATATTTTCGGACATTGTTGTGATTTACTCGAATTCTAACC
This sequence comes from Ekhidna sp., assembly GCF_965247405.1. Classification (GTDB taxonomy): domain Bacteria; phylum Bacteroidota; class Bacteroidia; order Cytophagales; family Cyclobacteriaceae; genus Ekhidna. Next base: position 1,399,163 of record NZ_OZ252014.1, on the reverse strand, counting down.
TTGAATTTAGTGCAAGGGTTCCAATATTCACATTCAATCCTTAAGTGGATTGCCTCCGACTAAGGTGGTGTGTGAGTAAGGATATTGGAACAATCTTATTATACGGGTAAATCACGAGTGAGACATACTCACTATGTCTAATCTATTAGGTATCTATTTAATAGAAATCATTGATAGGTATCTTTTTTGCCTAATCCTCCACGCCTAATTTGGCTAGGATGTCACTCATTAAGCACCACTTGGTAAATGATGACTGGAGTAAGTTGGCTCCAACAAATGCAGTAAACCACAACCAGTTGATATTTACATAAATCGAGAGCAGGAGACTCACCAAAATAAATGTTCCTGCTACTGCGTGTACTATTCTTGTTCTCATTTTCTATTTGTTTAAATACTCTTTTTCACATCCACTACAACCGCATGTACATAAGACATGGAGTCCTGACCTTTATTGAATTCTGCAATGGCATTTAATACCTTATCTACCCCTGACCTTTCCACAAATGCATAGAATAAAGCAGAACGGTGCTCACCGGAATTCGAAGCAAACCAGTTATCATCATTTGGCTGATCTGACAAGTCTTTGTATCCGGTTACATCCATGTGAGAAAATGCTTTTACCTCACTTTCCTTAAGCAATCTTTTGATATCTTTTTCATAAGACTGCACGGCTGTTATGATTAATAATTCCATTATTTTTTTTATTTAGTTTCCTCAGCTAATGCTTTCTCTTCCCATTTTTTTCTTTCGGTCATGTAGTAAATCAATGGTACTACAATCAAGGTGAGCATCGTTGAAACAATAGCTCCGGCCACCAGCGAGATAGCAAGCCCTTGAAATATTGGATCGAAAAGGATAATAGAAGCGCCAATTACAACAGCTCCTGTAGTCAGTAAAATCGGTGTGGTTCGTACGGCTCCTGCTTCAATGATAGCGGTCTTTAAGTCTACACCATCATTCAATCGGATTTCGATGAAGTCAATAAGTAACACAGAATTCCGCACCATAACACCTGCCAGTGCAATCATCCCAATGAATGATGTAGCTGTAAAGAAGGCTCCTAAAATCCAATGACCTAGCACAATACCAATCAGTGACAGTGGAATAGCCAGCATCATAACGATTGGGGTTTTAAAGTTTTGAAACCACCCGACGATCAACATGTAAATCACGATGATCACTACCACGAAGGCACCACCCAGGTCTCGGAATACTTCCAGTGTAATCTGCCATTCGCCATCCCATTTTACGGTGAAGTCAGATTCATCTTCTGGCTGGCTCATGTACAATTCATTTACTTCATAGCCCGCAGGCAAGTCCATCGCCTCCAGCTTTTCAGTCATTCCAAGGATAGCATAAGCAGGACTCTCCAACTCACCGGCCATATCTGCTAGGACATATACCACGCGTTTTTGATCTTTACGATAGATGGTGGCATTCAATGTGTCTTTTTTAACACTTACAATATCTCGTACCGGCACCATGTTCCCCTTCATCCCTTTGATTTTGAAGTTTTGAATCTGCTCAATCCCGGCTTGCTCCCGATCTTCCAACTCCATAACAATACCAACCGGATTATCTGCGTGCTCATCATACAATGTGCTTACAGGGTGACCACCAAGAAGATAGGTAAGATTTCCAACCACCTGCTGAGGCACAATCCCGTACATCATTGCTTTTTCCTTGTCTACATCAAGTGTGTATTCGGTTTGTCCAGCCTCCACATACCAGTCGATATCTACGACATCTTGTGTGTTTTCGAGAATCTCCTTTACCTGCTCAGCTACTTTTATCTGCTCACGATAGTCTGGACCGTAAACTTCCGCCACCAAGGTGGATAGTACTGGAGGACCAGGAGGTACTTCCACAATTTTCACATTGGCATCATACTTTTTTGCGATGCGCTGTACCTCAGGGCGAACCCTAGAGGCGATCTCATGACTTGCATGAGAGCGATGCTCTTTGTGCAAAAGGTTCACCTGAATATCAGCCATGTTGCTGCCTCCGCGCAAGTCATAGTGACGCACCAAACCATTGAAGGTAATCGGTGCGGAAGTGCCAGCATACGTTTGATAGTTTACTACTTCCGGTTCGCCTGCCAGATACTGCGCGATTTCTGCTGTTACCGCTGCGGTTCGCTCGAGCGTTGTTCCTTCAGGCATATCTATGATCACCTGAAATTCATTCTTATTGTCAAATGGGAGCATTTTTACTACCACTGACTTTGTGAAAAACATGACCATCGATCCGAAAAGCAATACGACTGTGATACCCAACATCACCCAGCGTTTCACACTGCTTTCAAGGAAAGGTTTTTCTATTTTGTTGTATACCTTATGGATCCATCCGTGCCCATGTTCTTCTTGACTTGTTTCTTTTTTGCCTTTCTTGTCTTTTTCTCTCAAAAGGTGATATCCCAAATATGGCGTCACCGTCAATGCTACGAACAGTGAAAGCATCATTGCAATAGAAGCACCTATTGGCATAGGGCTCATATAGGGGCCCATCATACCTGATACAAATGCCATAGGAAGAATTGCTGCAATCACAGTAAATGTTGCCAAAATCGTAGGGTTACCTACTTCATTGATGGCGTAGATTGCCGCCTGTGCAAATGGTAGTCGCTTGGACTTGAAGTGACGGTGCATGTTTTCAGCGATGATAATACTGTCATCTACTACAATACCCACGACAAACACTAGAGCAAACAACGTAATCCGGTTAAGCGTGTACCCCAGCATGTAGTAGCTAAAAAGAGTGAGCGCAAAAGTCAATGGAACCGAAAGGAACACCACAAGGCCTCCGCGCCAGCCCATTGCCAACATGACAAGCACCGTCACAGCTACAATGGCTACTCCGAGGTGAAGCAACAGTTCTCCAACTTTGTGAGAAGCTGTTTCTCCGTAATTCCGTGTTACTTCTACTTGTACATCGTTTGGAATGAGAGTTGTTCTGAGCAAATCGATTTTGTCCAAAATCTTGTCGGACACTTTCATGGCATCAGCCCCTTTTACTTTAGCCACTGAGATGGTAACGGCAGGATATGTAGATGGACTTTCAGTAAACGCTTCGTTTGCTTTTCCATATCCAAAACCCACATAATCCTTAGGTTTGGAAGGTCCATCCATGACGGTAGCCACCTGGCTGAGATAAACAGGTAGTTGATTATTTACTCCCACTACAATTCCTCCAACATCATCTGCAGAGTTCAGGAATTGTCCAGTAGTCAATAGGTATTCAGAATCTGAGACAACAAATTTCCCTGATTGTGAGCTACTGTTACTGGCTTTAATCATTTGCATGATGCTTAGAACATCCACGCCATTCTCAGCCATCTTATCCTTGTCGAGGGATACGCGAAGCTGACGTGGGCGACCTCCGATTTCACGGGTGATAGATACATCTTTCACCTTCTCTATTTCTGAAGTAACTTCTTCTGCGAGCAATCGAAGCTGATAATCATCGTAATTTTTACTCCAAAGTGTAAGGCCAAGCATCGGTACATCATCAATGGATCGGGTCTTTACAATTGGCTCGTAGACGGTCTCTGGAAACATGTTTTGGTGTTTCATCAACTCATCATAGAGTTTCACATAGGATCGTTCAGTATCTTCTCCGACATAAAACTGCACCACGATGACAGCCATTCCATTCATGGCCATGCTGTGTACATGTTCCACACCTTTTATATTAGAGATGATCTTTTCAAGTGGCTCGACAACCCTGCTCTCAACCTCTCGGGGAGAAGCTCCAGGATATCCCACCATCACATCGGCCATCGGCACAATGATCTGTGGCTCTTCCTCTCTTGGGATCAAAAAAGAGCTGTATACTCCGATAATCATCAAAGCGACCATTAACAAGACGGTGAGCTTTGAGTGGATAAAAAAGTTGGCGATTTTGCCTGATATTCCTTCCTGCATATCCTTCTTGATTAGTTGTTAACAGAAATTTTCGCTCCGTTGTAAAGTTTGCCTTCAGGCTTCATGATGTACTGCTCCCCGTCTTTTACACCGGATAGTATTTCTACTTGTCCAGCTTTCGATTGTCCGGTACGCACCCATCGTAGAATAGCGGTATTTTCTTCTCCTACGGTATAAACACCTGTTAGCTGCCCATTTCTTACCAGCGCGTTTTCTGAAACAACCGGAGAAGTGTTTCCAGATTTTTGTCCGGTGGCAATGGAGGCGTTGATGAACATTCCGGGCAAGATGCCTTTCGCTTCTTTCAGGTCAATTTTCACCAGGTATTGTCCTCCGGTATTTTTGGCAGAAAGACTCACTTCTTTCACTATTCCTTCCAATGACAAGTTTTTAGATTTCACTAGTACCGAAGCAAATGCCCCGGATTTTACTTTTGAGATTTGGGATTCCGGTACCATCACAGCTGCTTCATAAGCGGATGTTCCCTCTACAGTGGCCAAAGGCATTCCAGGATTTGCGATATCACCTCCCTTAACAAATGTGTTGGTCACAACACCTGAAAATGGAGCGCGTAAGTTGGTGTATGCAAATTGTGCTTCTACCTCTTTCTCCATTTGCCTGGCAGTTTCTAATCCAGCCTGCGCCATTTCATAGCGAGTGGTCATGTTCTCTAGCTCCTTTTTAGAAGCACTTCCTTTTTTATATAAAACTTGAAAACGTTCGTAATCTTTCTTCGCATTTTCAAGTCCACTCTCAGCTTGAACAATGGATGATTGCACCTGGGCTTTCTTTGCCCGAAGGTCTGCACTGGAAATAACCACCAGTAAGTCACCTTTATTTACTTTGTCCCCGGGTTTCACCACCACACGAGACACATTACCCATCATTCGGGTGCTGATGTTGGCGCTGCTTACGGCTTCTATACGTCCGCTCACCTGAATGGTCTGAGCTTCGCCCAAACTTTTAACTGTTCCTACTTCAACTGCAATAGGTTTCATTTCTGTTACCTGGTGCTTTTCACTAGATCCACATCCTGCAAGCAAGACTGCAAGTACTGGAATTATTGATATGTATGTAATCTTTGTCATTTTAAATTCTCTTATCTTTTATTCTCTTGTTAAAAAATGAAGGTATTCTTTCGTGAAATTGTATTCGAAGATGGCTTGCTGTAGCTGGAGTTCTTTTTGATATTTCTGACTCTCTGCAGATAGTAAATCCACCGTTTTTTCAAGTCCTTCTTCAAATCGATCTTTCCTGATTTTGAAAGATTCGGACGCCTGTTCAAAGGCCACTTGTGATAGCTCTACTTTATGCTCGGCATCTGTCAGCAGCCTGTTAGCACGACTTAGTTCTACTTGTTGCTTTAACTGATACTCCTCCTGCTCTAGTGTGGCTTTTTCCATTTCCAGACGTGCCTTGGTGGTCTTAGCTATGTTAGCATATCCGGAAAAAATATCCCATGAAAGTTTAGCTCCCAGGATGTATCCGTTCGCATCGAATCCGAGCGGTTGGTTATCATAGATCTGGAAGCTCCCGAATGCGTTGATCCGTGGTACAAACTTCATCTTAGATGACTTGAGCATATTTTGGTATCCATCTACCGACTTGTCCATGGCCAATAAATCTTTTCGATTTTGTGGTAGAATTACCGGATAAGATCTACTTGTATATTCAAGAGGCGGTCGCCCTTCCGGCTTTAGCACATATGAGCCCGGTTCTTGCCCCATTAACGCTAAGATTTGATCGGAGGCATTCTGCACATTGGATCGGGCATATTGTAATTGACTTTTTACCTCATTGGCTCTAACCTTTACATCTAATACATCTGCTTTCTGAACAAGACCCTGATCATAATAATCAGTTGTCATTCTGACTGCTTCATTTACCGTCTGCTCCGCTCGTTCTAATACCTCAACAGCTTTATAAGCCAACTGCAACTGCATGTATTGTTTAGTGGCTTCAAACTGCAAGTACTCTTTGATTCGTTCCGCTTTGAGCTGATAGGCTTCCTTTTGAATCTTGGCAGCTGTGCGACCATATACTCCATCAAGATTGAGGAGGGGCTGGAGTACCATGATTTCGGTGGCATAGTTTTCTACATTATCAGGATCATTGAGCAAAGCAGGGTTGAAGTCTTGTTGCGTCAGGATTTCCTGATTCAGCTTAGATCCAAATGCCATCAATGGATTATTTGTGGTCATCGCTGTGTAAGAGGCTGTCACTGTAGGCAGGAATAGCGCGTTTGATTGCTGGTAATCTGCCTGAGCCATTTCGGCTTGCTTCTCTGCTATTCTTGCCTGTTGATTGTTTAGGCTAACCTTCTCTAAAAATGCTGCTTTTGAAAGTGAAAGCGTGTCTTGAGCAGACAAAGTGCTGACCCCTGCAACTATTAATAGTATTTGTAGTATCTGTTTCATTTTAAAATTCTCATTCATTTTGACTCCATGGAGTTATTTGTGCTGTCAATTACTTCAGTTCTTAGAATTACTTTTTAGGAAATGTTCCATTGTTTTATGTAGCAAGTTTACGGTGGTGGGTAAAGGGTTAATGAAACAAATGTTACACAAGAGGTAGTATTGTAACATTTGTTACAAAGCCATTATGGCATAAATCCTCATATAAAAAACGCAAAAAAGAAGATAGCTAGGAGAATAATTTTCTTAATGATGCTTGTTCATTGGATATGCAAATCGAAGCAAGCCTTCGGCAGATGATGTGACTAATCAGGCGATATTTGAGGGTGATACAAAAAAGACATGAGGTAGTCCTTAAACGACATTGGCTTGGTCAGAATACAAAAAGCCCGATGCTATAGCACCAGATTCTGTTTCAAGGAGCTCGGAGGGATTATTTCATGATCCCTAGTCATTCAGAATTCCGAATAAAAAGAATAAATCTACGATTCATTTTTATTGTTTTTTACACTCGCTCAAAATGAATTTGGCTCGGCTTAAAACAAAAAAAATCGATGCTGACGCACCGATTCTTTTCATTCTTCGTGAACTCGGAGGGATTCGAACCCCCAATCTCCTGGGCCGTAACCAGGTGCATTATCCAGTTGTGCTACGAGTCCAACAGGAGCGCAAAAGTAACAATTATGCTTGAAAATTTTCGTTACTGCAACATGATTCTATCTTTGCCGAAATTTTTCAGATTCGGCTTGTTATCATTTAACATTCATTAAGAACTAAAACGAAGAAAAAGCCGCTTCTTTGCAGCAAATCTTATAGCACATATGAAATATCTAGTTGGAGCACTTTTAGCACTTATTGTATTTAATGCAAGCGCACAAGAAGAGGGTGGATTGAAACGTCCGGATATACCGGGTCATCTCATGTTAGACATTGGGTTGAACTATTGGGATCAAACTGCTGGTAATCTTAACCAAAAAGGATGGCCCTCTAAGTCACTTGGTTTGTACTATACAAAGTTTAAAAAACTAGGTAATTCATTTACCATTAATTACGGGTTAGGGATGACCTGGGAAAAGATCGGATTTGAGGTGAATGTTGATGATAATCCTAGCACCTCGGATGCAGTCACTATTCAGACAGATTCTCTTGGCAATGTTTTTTTTGGCCCTCTTTTTGGAACTACTTCTAGAATTTCCTTTAAAAAATATAAAGTCGGAATTCTTTATGTGGATGCACCTTTTGAATTTAGGTGGTATCCGCGATCTACTCAAGATGGTGAAGGATTATTTATATCGTTTGGAGGTATTCTAGGATTAAAGGTGAAGTCTTTTGATAAAACAATATTTGAACTGAATGGAGAGAAATTCAAAACTAAATCAATCGGAGATTTTGGCTTAAATTCTTTCAGATATGGTGTGCAAGCCAGATTAGGATTCAACGGCATACATGTTTTTTATAAGCAATACTTCTCTGATGTGTTTAGTGATCCAATCCTAGTTGTTGATTCAATAGACTCTGATGGAACTTTAAATGGGAGCCCAATAAGTCCTACCATGACCACTATCGGTATCAACATAACAGGATTCTAAAGAAAAATAAGGATGGTCAGGAAGCTGTATGCAAATCCAAGTATAACTCCTGCCCACACTTCTTTTGGTTGATGGTAGCCGAGGTAGAGCCGACTCGAGCTGGTCAAACCTGCCGCGATGATCAAACCAAAATAATACCATCCTATATTCACAGCCATTGTTACCATTAAGGCGCTAACGAATCCCACCCCACTCCATGTCGCAGCAGCATGAATGCTGATTTTGAACCAAATGGTAATGATTAGTAACCCCAGAATTAAGACAGTTACACCAATCATGACTGTCATGAAGACCGGCCCCATTTCGAGTTTATCAGCAAAAAGATAGGAGGAGGCTGCATAATAGAATGCAATGAAAATAAACGGCCTCATTCTCTCGTTTCTTTTAGTTAGCTCTAGATTCGAAATGTACGCAAATGACCTCAATAGGAAGATACTTAATGCCGGCATGAGGCATGTCGTTATAAAAACGACCAGCACAAATTCTGGAATTACCTGGGGCATTACCCTTGGGAATAGTTCGGGTGCTTTGATGAACAACATGGCACTGAGATAGGTTGCCATCAAAAGTGGGTGGAAAACCACCGAGATTATCTTCATCAAAATTTTCAAAGTTCTTTTCTGAGGCGTGCCACAGGTATGTTTAGCTGCTCCCTATATTTTGCTACCGTACGTCGGGCGATATTGTATCCGCATTCTTTTAGTGCTTTTTCCAGTTTTTCATCAGAGAGTGGCTTGGATTTATCCTCATCATCGATAAATGATTTGAGCTTGTTTTTCACTTCACGGCTACTTACATCTTCACCGGATTCAGTAGAGATGCCTTCAGAGAAGAAATATTTAAGAGGAAAGACTCCAAACTCTGTCTGAACCGATTTGCTACTCGCAACCCGGGAAACCGTCGATATATCCATGTTAATTCGCTCAGCAATATCTTTTAGAATCATCGGCTTGAGCTTGCTTTCATCTCCCTCCAGAAAATATTCGTATTGGAAGTCAACAATAGCCTGCATGGTATTCAGTAAAGTTTGTTGTCTTTGACGGATAGCGTCTATAAACCACTTCGCAGAGTCCAGCTTTTGCTTGATGAAAGAAACGGTCTCTTTCAGTTTCTTATCCTTTTTGTCACTCTTATCATATGCTTGCAGCATTTCTGAATATGACCGACTCACTTTCAACTGAGGTGCATTTCGTGAATTGAGAGATAATTCCAGCTTATCATCATTATTGACCAAAATAAAGTCTGGAATGACATACTGCGTTTTGGCCACTTCATCTCCGGTACCTCCCGGTTTAGGATTGAGTTTGGTGATCAAATAAATGGCTTCCCTCAGAAGCTCTTCATTTTCAAGTCCGAGCTTCTTTGCTATTTTGTCATAGTGCTTTTTAGAAAACTCATTGAAGCAGCTTTCAATAATTCTCTTTGCTGTTTGGACGATTTCACTGTCCTCATCCTTTCTATCCAACTGGAGCGAAAGACATTCCTGTAAATTTCTGGCTCCTATACCAGCCGGGTCAAAATTTTGAATTTTATAAAGAAGACTCTCAAGTTCTTCCTCATCTGTTTCCACCCCTTGAGAAAAGGCCAGATCATTTACGATTGCCTCCAGCTCCCTTCTGATATAGCCATCGGAATCTATACTTCCAATCAACTGTCGGCCAAGAATCTCCTGGCGCTCATCCAGTTTCAGATATCCAAGCTGTGAAATCAGGTGTTCGTGCAGAGATTTTCCGACTGAAATAGGACTCTCTTTGTCTTCTTCATCAGGATTTCTACCATCGCCCTGCATTTTATATCCGGCATAGTCGTCTTGCAGGTAATCTTCAATGCCCTCGGTAGCACTCTCGTATTCATCATCATACTCGTCTGTTTGCTCCTCCGGTTCTTTCTCCTCCTTGCCTTCTTCCAAAGCAGGGTTCACTTCCAGCTCTTCTTCTACACGTGCCTCCAGCTCAGCCGTGGGCACTTGCAAAAGCTTGATAAACTGTATCTGCTGAGGAGACAGCTTCTGCTGAAGTGATTGAGTTAATGAGAGTTTTTGCATTCTTTAAGTCCTATTTGTCTACCTCCGAGCATACTCAGAGGCTTTATAGTTACTAAAGTCTTTGTTTAGAGGCAAGTCTAAAAGCATAAGACCTTAGAATGTGAGTCAAAAATATCACATTCGTTACTTTTGCCGCGCAAATATTTAATGATGGCGGACAAAATTAGAAGAACAAAAATCAGGCAAATTCTGGACGAAGGAAAATCGGAGACAGAATTATGTGTAAAAGGATGGGTGCGGACAAAGCGTGAAAGCAAGAATGTGGCTTTCGTAGCGCTCAATGATGGTTCTACCATTAATAATTTGCAATTGGTTTTAGACGTACCAAAAACAGATGAATCCACATTGAGGAAAATCACTACCGGGGCAAGTATTTCTGCTAAAGGAAAATTAGCTGAATCTCAGGGAGCTGGGCAGTCTGTTGAGTTATTGGTTGAAAACATTGAGGTATTGGGAGAGGCGCATCCGGATGAGTATCCTTTACAGCCTAAAAGGCACTCACTTGAGTTTCTCAGAGAGATTGCCCACTTGAGACCAAGGACCAACACTTTCGGGGGAGTATTCAGAGTTCGTCATCAGATGGCTTATGCGCTGCATACCTTCTTTCATGAGAAAGGATTCTTATACCTGCATACTCCGATTTTGACAGCCTCAGATGCGGAAGGTGCAGGCGAGACATTTAAAGTGACGACACTGGATCTGAACAACGTACCAAAGACAGAGGATGGACAGGTGGACTATAAGCAGGACTTTTTTGAGAAAGAGACCAATCTGACTGTATCAGGTCAGTTAGAAGGAGAGCTAGCTGCGTTGGCAGTTTCTGAGATATATACATTCGGGCCTACTTTCCGAGCGGAAAACAGTAATACCACCCGTCACCTGGCGGAGTTTTGGATGGTGGAGCCGGAGATGGCTTTCTATGACCTGGATGACAGCATGGATCTGGCCGAAGAGATGCTGAAATACATGGTGAAACATGCGTTGGAAAATTGTAAGGATGATCTGGCCTTTCTTAACAAGCGACTGCAAGACGAGGAAAAACAAAAGCCGCAGAATCAGCGCAGCGAAATGTCTTTATTGGAAAGACTTGAGTTTGTAGCAGAAAATGATTTTGAAAGAGTCTCTTATACAGATGCGATTGAAATACTTAAGCGATCAAAGCCAAACCAAAAGAAGAAATTTCAATTTCTCATTGAAGAATGGGGTGCAGATCTTCAGTCTGAACACGAGCGCTTTTTGGTGGAGAAACACTTTAAAAAGCCGGTGATTCTTTATAACTATCCAAAAGATATCAAGGCCTTTTACATGCGTCAGAATGATGATGGAAAAACCGTAGCAGCCATGGATGTGCTATTCCCTGGCATTGGCGAAATAGTAGGAGGGTCTCAGCGAGAGGAGCGAGGGGCTAAACTGGAGGAGCGAATGCAGGAAATGGATATTCCTAAGGAAGAGCTTTCTTGGTACCTGGACACTCGTAAGTTTGGAACGGTTCCTCACAGTGGATATGGACTTGGGTTTGAGCGCATGATCCAGTTTGTGACAGGGATGGGCAACATTCGAGATGTGATTCCATTCCCACGTACTCCGGGCAACTGCGAATTTTAGAACAAACAATTTATTGCTGCTGTTGTATATTCGTTATCGGATTAAGCAGTAAGTGATGGAGAATTTTTTAAACTATTTTGCTGAGCTAACAACCATCCAGAAAATTATTTGGGTTGGTATCTGCCTGGCATTCTTTTTTATTCTGGAGAATTTCATTCCTCTTGTGAAGCATGACTATAAGCGTCTGCGACACGATGGGGTGAATATGTTTTTCTTCGTTTTTCTGATGATCATTAATGTGATCTATGGAATAGCGCTAGTTGGGGCTACAAAATGGACGTCACAGGCAGAATTTGGAGTTCTAAACTGGTTTCAGATGCCCGTTTGGCTAGGACTGTTGATTTCGTTTGTTGCTTTGGATTTGGTTTCTCAATATTTTGCTCACTTTCTGCTGCATCGTGTAAAATGGATGTGGAAGCTTCACTTGGTGCACCACAGTGATACGAAAGTAGATTTAACGACTGGCGTACGACAGCATCCCATTGAGTTTGTATTAAGGGAGGCATTGGCACTTGCTACGTTTATATTATTTGGCATGCCGGTAGCTTACTACCTGTTTTACAGAATCATCACGATCTTCTTTACTTACTGGACACACGCAAATATCAGCTTGCCGAAATGGTTAGATAAGGCCTTGAGTTACATCATTATTACTCCAAACACACATAAATTCCATCATCATTTTGAACGTCCATGGACGGATACCAATTTCGGTAATGTGCTCTCAATCTGGGATCGAATGTTTGGGACATTCACCTATGATGATCCATCCAAAATCAAATACGGCCTGGATGTGACTGACCCCAGCAAAGATGAAGATATCAAGTATCAGCTTGGATTGCCATTCAATAAGTCCATTAAAACGGATTACTAGTTATATATTATATTACAACATAATATATTTGTGGTATGAATTTGTCCATTTACTTACCGAATAAGTTAAAAGAGCAATTCGAAGCGTACGTTCAAAGCAAAGGAATTTCCAGGAGTGCCGCTTTTAGAAAAGCTATTGAACTTCTTTTAAAGCAAGATAAGAAGACCTCCTGGGGAAGTTGGATGGATAAATTCGAAGGAGATGGTACCATTGAACCGTTTGAAAAATCCAGAGGTGACCTAAAAGCTCCAAATCAAGATATTTTTTGATGAGCTATCTTTTGGATACATGTGTCGTCAGTGACTTTGTAAAAGGTGATAATGCTACATTAGAAAAATTAAGGTCTGTTTCTCCAATTCAAGTAAAAATATCTTCAGTAACTGCTTATGAGCTATTCTATGGATTGTCTAAGAATGCAACTCTTAAGAAAGGTATCAAAGAGGCAGTATTAGGGTTTATAAATGATGTGGAGATTCTTCCATTCAGAATCGAGGAATCTCAGATCGCAGCGAAAATTCGAGCGAATCTTGAGCGAGAAGGAAATCCAATAGGGCCGTATGATGTTTTAATTGCTTCCACGGCATTGGAAAATAAGTTAACGCTGGTAACATCTAATGTCAGCGAATTTCAAAGAATTCCATTGTTAAAAATGGAAAACTGGAGAGAAAGCTAGCCTTCTCTCACTCATACTTTAATGTCTCCACCGGATTAATAGCTGAAGCCTTCATCGCATGATAAGCAATGGTTGCTATTGAGATAATAAAAGTAACCAAGCCAGCAAGAATGAATGGCCAAAAAGCAATGTTTACCCTAAATGCAAATCCATTGAGCCACTCATTTACCAAATAGTAGGATAGAGGGATCGCAATCACGAATGCAATGCCAATCAAAAGCATAAACTCCTTGGATAATAGCATGAGAATTTGAGAGGTATTAATGCCGAGCACTTTCCTCACACCAATCTCTTTGGTTCGCTGCTCTACACTGAAAGTGGCTAACCCGAAAAGTCCAAGACAAGCTACCAGAATGGCTAGCACTGAAAAGATCAAAGTAACACTACTTAGTTTTTGCTCAGATTTGTAAGAATCATTGAGTGTGTCATCCAAAAAGAAAAAGTCAAACGGGCGCTCCGGTAGTACAGAGACCCATGCATTTTCTAAATCTGAAATGGCAGCTTGCATTTGCTTACCTTCAATTTTTACTGCTACGTATTTAATGAAGAGATTAAATGCCCTGGGGTGGGTATTTAACGTGATAACAAGTGGGGCAATCGGGTGGTGTTTGGAAGCAAAGTTGTAGTCTTCCACTACACCCACTATTTGGCCTTTGAGTTCACCTCTAAAGTTGAATCGTTTGCCAACAGCTGCTTCAGCACTTTCCCATCCCATGCTTTTGACCAGTGTTTCATTCACAATCAAAGCGAGTGAGTCATCAGTCTGAATTGCTTCATCATATGCTCTGCCTGCTGCCAGGGGGATATTCATCGTCTCAACGAAATCATGTCTTACATTGAATCTTGGAAAGGGTTTCGATTTGTCCATGCCCTCAAACGTATAGTTACCCACCTGGAATTTCGCACCTACTATTTCTTCCACTGCGGTCATGGATTTAATATGAGGGCTCTGTAAGGCAGCAGTTTTGAAATTTTCATAATGATTTCCCATGGGTGACTGGATCACAGGTACCATTACAATATTTTCATCATCAAAACCGGCATCCTTGTTCTGTAGGAAGTTCAGTTGACTCAGGACAATCAGCGTACCGATAATTAGCATGATTGAGATGGCAAATTGTGTTGTAACAAGTAACCTTCTGAAGTTTAGCCCACTGGTTTTCAAGTGATTATTTTTCAAGACAGATACGGTCTTGAAAGATGAAAGGACAAATGCGGGATAAAACCCGGATAATAGACCAATGCTCAGTCCGGCTCCTATTAAACCAAAAAGAAATATAGGCTCCAGTAAAATAGCTAGCGAAACGGTTTTCTCTGTCAACTGATTAAAGCCCGGCAGCACCAATGCAACAATGGCAACTGCTACTAAAAGTGAGAAAAATGTAAGAAGTACTGATTCGAATATGAATTGATTGATCAGCTGTGATTTCGCACTTCCAAGTGATTTTCTGACTCCCACTTCCTTCGCTCTTTTATTAGCTCTGGCTGTACTGAGGTTGATGAAATTAATGGATGCAATGATTAAGACAATTATTGCGACTAGCCCGAAAATATAGACGTTTTTGATATCGCTATTTGCGGTGATTTCATAGTCTAGTTTGCTGTGGAGATGGATGTCTTCCAATGGTTGAAGCTCAAGCGTGATGTCATCCTTCACAAAATCTGGGAAGTATTTCTGGACGAAATCCGGGAACTGGTCCAGCAGATCTGACGGAGCGGTATTTTCTTCGAGCACGATGTATGTCCAGCAAGGGTTCCAATACCAAGTAGTTGGATAACCGCCCCCAAATGAACTCTTAAGACTTGAAAAGGATACGATGAAGTCAAATTTAAAATGAGCGTTGGTAGGGGTATCCTCAAGCACTCCGGTTACTTGCAGGTTTTGATTTCCCTGAAATTCCAAAACCTTGCCCATTGGATCTTGATCCTCAAAGTATTTTTTTACCATCGAGCGTGTAATCAGGATAGAATTTGGTTCGTTCAGAGCTGTTTCTTTATCTCCGGTGATTAGTTCAAAATCAAAAACTTCAAAAAAGGTAGAGTCTGCAAAAAAAATGTTTGGTTCATTGAAGCCTTTATCTGCGGCTTTATTAGCCAGTGCAAGAGAAGGAGATTGAAAATTGAAAAATCGGACCGCCTGCTCTACCTGTCTACCAAAATCAAGCTTCAGAGCAGGCCCTGTAGGAAACGGCAGACTGGCCGAATGTTCACCTACACCTTCACTTTCAAATTTTTCCAATACCCGATACGTACGGTGCGATTTCGAATGGAAGGTGTCATAGCTCAATTCATCGTAGATGTAAAAGCAAATAAGCATACAGCAGGCAAGACCGATAGCCAGGCCGCTTACATTCAGAAATGAATATACTTTTTGCTTGATGAATGTCCTGTAGGTGATTTTGAGATAGTTTTTAAACATGGCAATTTGAGTTGAGTTTTGACTTCTTTTTTTGAAAGCAAATGGACGGCACAGGCCCAAAATGTCGAGGATGAAGAAAAAATCTGCTTTCCATTTCTTCATATTTTCTAGTCGCTCTTCATACAGTTCATACACATCACCACGTAAGATTTCCAGATGATCGTCGTGGCAAAACCAGCAGAGAAACCGATCCGCCCACCGAGGAGGTTGATGACGTGATTTGATGTATTCAGTTTCCTGCATAATTAATCTGTGGCAATGTATGGTATAGTGAAGACCTTAGCTCATACGACTGATCTAATGCTTTACGGCCAAAGGCGGTAATTTCATAGAATCGTTTTCTTCTCCCACCCCTTTCAGCAGTCGCTCCACCTTCGTGAGATTGTATGAATCCTTTCTTTTCTAATCGGTTTAGTGCAGAATGCAATGCCCCAATGCTGGGCTTGCGATCTGTTTTTTCCTTCAATTCATTTTTGATGGAAATACTATAAGCATTTTGATGAAGTGACCCCACCACGAGTAGGACAAGCTCTTCAAATTCTCCTAGCTGTGTATGTTTCATGTGGTGATAATACGCAACAGAATTAAATTAGTTTCCTAATTGTATAACATATAAAAAAATAGAAGCCTGTCCCAAAGGACAGGCTTCTAAGATGAGGAATAAGACTATTCTTAAAAGTCCAGTGCTATATATAGCTGTAATACAGAGTTTTTGGCGTTATCAACTGCCTCACCTGCGAATGATCCGGACTTACCAATTTCTCTAAGTCCGTAATTGTACCTTAATCCCACCTGACTGGCATCAAAATCAACGCCTACTCCACCAGCCAAACCATAATCGAAGGTGTGAAAGTCATCTCTGTCTAGTTGTGCGACCTGGTTAATATCACCGTCAGAATCCACGTCTTTAATATTTGCACCAACCAGAATTGCCGCATAAGGTCCCACGTGTAGATTGAGTTTGCCCACATGTCCTACGAAAAGAACAGGCAGTTCTAGATAATTTAGATTGTATCTGTATTTCCCACTCCCCAAGGCTCCATCATACACAATTTCTGCCCCTTTGTTAGAGTAGTTTAGCTCGGCCTGGAATGCACCGTTTGCTGCTTGGTGCCAGATACCCAGATTAAGACCGATTTTCATGTTTTCATCACTCACATCGTCTACATAAAGATTGGAAAAGTTTGCTCCACCTTTGATTCCACTACGTTGTGCCATCAATAGACCGGATGCAAGAAAAAATATGCTTAGTAATATGCTTCGAGTTTTCATAGTATTTATAATTAAGATTTAAGAAAAATTTAATTAAGGGCCCGCAGGATGCGGACCCTTGAGTCACCACAACCCATAACTGATCCTAGCTTTTGACAGCTACAACCAGGTATTTTGAAATCTCCCAGAACTTGTCCGGGTTTTTGATGTCTATATACTTTACTACGTCACCTTCTTTTACTATCTCATAAGATTCAGAAGGATGTTCCGTAATCAAGTCTACTTTTTCAGCATCTACTATCAACCGATTAGTAGTTCGTATGTCAATTTCACTGAATTTATCTTTAGAGGCATCAGGATCCAATTCATTGGTTTTACCAAACCATAGGAATCCACCTTCTTTAGAGACAAGTCCATCTTCTACAAGTGACTTTTCCGTACCAATTGCGAAGAAAGCCTTGTTTAGCTTTTCTTGCTGCATGTTGATTTTAGCCATTTGAGTATCCAGTGTTTGCTCTTGTGTCTCTACCCTATACTCCAGTGATCTGATATCTGCAGTCATTTCAGCTATCTCTACATCTTTCTCCTTCAGCTCCTCTCTTAATGAGGCAATAGACTGCTTCCGATCTTCCAACTCTCTGGAAAGCTGATTAACACGATTTTTGAATGAGCTCAGGTTGATATTTGCATTGTCAAGCTTAGCTACTAATCGAGCTACCGTTTCGTTGGTTTGAACGATTAAGCTATCAATCATGCTCATGTCCTCCACCATCTGCTTTTTATCAGCTGTAGTGAAATCGTTACTGTTGCTTACATCAGATAGCAGGTTTTCACGCTTCTTGATCTTTTCAATCTTATTTTCTACACCGTACATAATGTCGATGATTTCATTGTAAGCAGAGTCACGCTTTTGCAGTTCTTCTTCCAATTGTACCGACTGAACGGTCAATTCCTTTTTCTCCTCTTGCATGGTAATGAATACCGCTGCAAGGCCCACGGTGATGATTAGTCCAATCACCACAGCAAGTATGTTTTTGTTTTGTGTCTTCATAACGATCTATATTTTTAAATTTTTACTTGGTTTAAAATTGATTTTATCCACCTCTTAAGTTTTTCAAATCGGAAAATGACCGGCACCTTTTCCTGGTAATCATCACCATAGGTGCTTATGTGAGCGATGCTACACACGGTGATTCCTAGGAGGATATATGCAAGTGCTACTAGTTCCATAATCATTTGATTAAAAGGTTACTTTAATTCCTAATCCAGGGTCCAATGCGATGAACGCATCACCATCGGTTGCCACTTCAAAAAATGGTTTAAAGTCGAGACTCATTGCAATAGGCACTTCCTGAATCTTGTATTCGATCCCGAAGATTCCGTCTATTCCAAATCCAACTTCCGAAGTTTCTCTTCGATACAAACCATCATTATTAACTACATCAGATTGAGTGGCTACATGGCCTCCAATCCCGTAGTACCAGTTTAATCCCGGCTCAGAAAATGCCGGAGCATACCTTTCAACTAATAGAGTGGCTGAAAAGGCATTGGGGTAAAAACCAACAATTCCTTCCAGTGCTTTATTAGCTCCCGTAAAATGTTTGATTGTCAATCCTGAGGTCCCAAGTCCCCGTACTCCTACTGCCGTTTTATATGAGGTTCCCGTTTTGAGTTGTTGCCCCACAACTGGTGTTGTAAGTAGAACACAAAGAATCAGAATTGGTATAAGTCTTATGAATCTCATAGTCATTTCTCAATTTTGTTTGACTATAAGTATTCAATCGATATGCCTTAAATATAATTATCTATAAATCAGATAGTTACAAATTAATATGGTCTGAGATTTTTCTCGATTTGAGAAAATGTATCTTACTGAGAGGATTCTTTTTCCTCTTTTAGTAGCCGGTAAATGGTGGATTGACCAATATCCAGCTTATCTGCAACCATCTTGATGTCATCGTTATACTTCTTGAGATAAGAATGAATGATTCGCATTTGGTATTCACGCATGCTCATTTCCTCTGTCAAAATATCAGAGAGTACATCCTTTTGAGCGAAGGTGATGTCATCCGGAAGTATCTCGGTACCATCTGCCATCACCATAGCCAGTTCTACAATAGACTTCAATTCTCGGATGTTTCCCGGGAAAGGATAATTCATCAACTTTTGAAATGCCTCTTTACTGAAAGATTTGAGCTCCTCGTCATTTTCATGAGCAAAGGTCTCTGCAAAATGTTTCGCCAGAATAATGACATCCTTGTCTCGCTCCCTAAGTGGTGGAAGTTCTAGTGGCAGTCCGAAGAGGCGATAATAGAGGTCTTCTCTAAAGTTTCCATTTTTCACTTCTTGTTGAAGATTCCGGTGTGTTGCCACAATCACCCTACAATTTACTTTTATAGGTGATGAGCCGCCAACTCGTGTAATTTCTTTTTCCTGAAGTGCACGTAAAAGTTTAGCCTGGAGTGAGATGTCCATTTCACCAATCTCATCCAGGAAGAGTGTTCCGCCCTGTGCCTGTTCAAATTTTCCGATATGCTTACCGGTCGCTCCTGTGAATGAACCTTTCTCATGACCGAAAAGCTCACTTTCCACCAGATCTTTGGGAATAGCGCTCATATTTAGCGGCACGAAAGGTTTTGTTTTTTGCTTTCCATTGTAGTGGATAGATTTCGCCACCACTTCTTTACCTGTACCCGTTTCACCGGTGATCATGACGGTAATGTTGGTCTTAATGGCTTTATCGATGAGATTAAAAACGCGCTTTATTCCAGCACTTTGACCAATAATATTAGTAGCAAATTCATATTTTTTTTCAACCTCTTCCTGTAGTGACTCTACACGCGCTTCAAGTTTTTTGTTCTTATCGAGCTTGTTCAGCACATGAATTAGTCGATCTCTGATGTCATCTGTTTTAGTGAGGTAATCATAGGCCCCCTTTTTCAGGAGGTTAATGGCAGTTTCAATATCTTGTTGTTCAGAGATGATGATTACCTCAATGCTTGGATCATAAGCTTTGATTTTATCAAAAAGATCTGAGCCAGAATAATCTGGGAGTCTGAAATCAAGTGTAACAAGCTGTGGTTTTTCTTTAAGCTCTTTTAGCATAGATTCACCATCAGCAAAAGCCTTCACTGAATGGTCAGGATTTAGCTCGAGTGTGTGAACAAGCAGCTTCCTGTACCAATCGTCATCTTCAACGACAAAAATTTTGAAAGACTGATCGCTCATTTATTTTCCGTTTTTCTGTAAATGTAACTGAAGCGCTTTAACAAGCTCTTTGGTTGATGTTTTAATACTTTTAAATTCTTCCTGAGGAATTGGATGGCCATCTCTGGCTCGCAGTTCATGCTTTTTCAGAAGGTTTACAACCTGCTCTGCCTTAAGGTGCCTTGCTGGTGCAATGATCTTGTGTAGTACCTCTGCAGCATTTTCCCAATCTTCCTCGTCTACACTTTTGTCAAGAACCCGCAAGTTTTCTTTGGTGCTGGAGATAAAGGTTTCAATCATATCTTTTACGAAGACCTCATCTCCCATTTTTGAGAGTCCGTCCAGACTGAAAACTGTATTTTCTGATGCCATTTCTTCAAATTTAGTATTGGATGGTTGGTTTTCCTTCATTAGCGCAAGGAGTTCGTCAGTGTCAAACGGTTTTCTTAGCACGCGATTAATGCCTGCACTGAGGGCTTGCTTCATGTCACTATCAGAGACGGTAGCCGTCAGACCAATGATCGGTGTTTCCGCATTCTTTTTGTTTTCCTTCCTGATTTTTTCTGCGACTACAGGACCATCCATTTCAGGCATACGAAAATCCATCAAAACAACATCATATTCGACTTTGCTCAGAAGATCATAAGCCTGTTTACCATCTTCAGCAATGTCATAGGTGATGTTGTGCTCTTTTAGGATGGCTTCCAGAAGCTTTCTGTTAAACTCCTCATCGTCGGCAATAAGAATGTGCATGTTTTGCAGTTTCGTGTCAGTCTTTTGCACAACAGTGCTTTCCATTTCGCTATCAGCCAGCATGTAGGGAAGCGAAACGGTGAACGTACTTCCTTTTCCTACGGTACTATCAACTTTGATTTTACCACGATGTATGGTTACAAGCTTTTTAGTGATTGAAAGTCCAAGTCCAGTGCCCTTGCGCTTATCCTCACGGTTCACCTGCTCAAATTCATTAAAGATGTGCTTTTTTCGATTTGATGGAATACCTATGCCAGTATCCATAATCTCGAAAGAAAGCTGTATCCCTTTTTTTGATTCTTTTTCTTTTTTGACTGTCACATATACGCCTCCCTTTTCAGTAAACTTGATACTATTGAAAATGAGGTTTAACAGGATTTGTCTAAGTCGATAAGGATCGCCAACAACTACATCAGGGAGATCTTCGGTTTCATATTCTAGTCTCAAGCCCTTTTCTTCAGCCTTATCTTCTAGCAGTTTAATTGTATCAATTACCAGATCAGCAGGACTAAATGCTTTTTGTTCCAGCTTGATTCTTCCACTTTGAAGCTTTGAGAAATCAAGCACATCGTTAAGGATGTGTGTAAGGTGCTCAGTAGATTTATTGATTATTTGAAGCTGCTCCTCCTGCTCTTTATTGAGTTCGCTTTTAAGAAGAAGCTTCGCAAACCCACCAATTGCGTTCATGGGAGTACGTATTTCATGACTCATATTAGCCAGAAATTGTTCTTTTTCCCTTGCCAGCTTAAGTGCGTTGTTTCGAGAGGCGTTTAGTGCATCCTGATGTTTTTTTGTTCGGAGAATATATATCACCAGAACCGAAAAGGTGATCAATAGAAGAACAGGAACAACAACACTAAAGCGGGTGACATACTTATTTGTATAACTAGCTATTTCTCGTGCATTCGCTGCGTGACTCCTTATTCGATCCAATTCCCAATTTTCCATTTCATTTAGCAAAGTGGATATTTTGGCCTGGATCTCCTGATGATCTTTCTGCAGCGTGAATTCCTTCAATTTTTGATTGTAAGCTTTGCGTTGGGATTGATTCGCAATGGAGTCAAGTTGACTATTAATGATGTTTTTATACTCTACCGAGCTATAGACATCTATTGTGTCTGAAGTTATTATTTCTTCTCTTTGTCCAAAAAGGCTTTGGAGAAAGCCTCGTTTTTTTCGTAGCAGGGTATCTTCAAGAATTTCTTTTGTCTGAATGTCGTTCAATTGGAGTTTTAGGTTAGCAAAGGTTTCTTCCATGGATTCATAGTCCAGATCGGCCACTTGGGATAGCACTGTACCTTTATTTAGGATTAGATTTTGCAGTCTATCCATAGAAGCAAGAATTTTCGGATCGTCATTCTGTTCCTTTAGGGTATCAACAATTCGAATTGCTTTGGCAATGCCCTCTTGGAAGGTCTGCATGTGAATATCTTCGTTTGTGTACACATAGCGCTCCATCGCGTGCTCCACTTCCTGTAGCTCCAGATCTATGTTATTAAGCAAAAGGAGACTGACATTGGGCTCTACTTCTTTTTCTAAAGCACCAATGATTTGATTGAGGTTTTTATATGCGAAAAAACCCAGGAACGAAGCACCAATGGTAAGTACCAAAAGTGACGTACCCAGTATATAGGGGAATCGGCTTCTTTTCAAGGATGTTCTTTTGGGCAAAGGTGGAATAGTTTAGGGTAAACAAAAAAAGGGGCGCAATGCCCCTTTTCGATTATTCTTATTTCAATAGGATATTCGCTGTGATGGTAGAATTAGACTCTACACTAATCGTGTTGAAAAGCGATCCGTTGATCATAATGTCTGTAGTAACTCTTCCCTGGAACTCCAGATCTTCATCATTGTCTGTGTTGGAATATGATGCTACATAAACTTCATAGTCACCCTCTTCCATAAAAGCTAGAGTATATGACCCATCTTCAGCTACAATCGCTGAGTTTACAGAACCTTCATATCTGGTTCTACCTTCAGCAGGTTCACTTTCTTCTGATGCAGAAAAGGTTCCTTTATTGTAAGCATAGACTACAAGCTGCTCACCTGAGTTCGCTTCACCTTCTACTGTACCTTTAATTTCGCCAGTAGCGTCTTCTACTACTACTCTACCATTAGATCTTAGTTTGAAAGCAGTCTCTGAAGAACTTTGAGCTTCAGTAACAATTGCTTTTCTCAAGTCAATATCTGCAACAAGATTGGTAGTACTATTAGCAGCCACATCAAATGCGCCACTAATTTGATAACCTGTGGTAGTTGCATTTTCGATGATTAGATCTTTTCTAGATCCATCTTTCATTTCTACATAAGAGTCAGATTCTCCTGACAAAATAAATCTCAAGTCAGAATATGATCCGGCTTCTAGTTCACCTTCTCCTAAGAAATATGTTTCACCATTTTGATATGCCATCAGGTTAAATTGCTTAGGCGTATTAAAAGAAGCTACAGTTCTTGACTCTCCATTAGCAGTAGCCCTAACCTCACTTACTGAGAGATTAACACTATTTACGTTTTGCGCATCTACAGCGGCATCCGTTGCAGATACTCTTGCATTACCTTTAGAATCTACCTCTGAGTCACCATCGCTACATGCGAAAAGACCTGTTAGTAATAGAATTCCTAAAAGTTTTGAAGTAATTCTTAGCTTATTCATAACGAGTAATTTTTTCATTCAACATTTATTTCGCCAATGGAATGTGCCAAGGCTGTGCCAACAGGATGAAACGGACTATTTTATGGATAAATGAGCCAGAATGAGCGATTAGTCATATGGCGTGCTTCTCAAAATGAGAAAATGTATTTTGAAATGAGAAAAGTGGCGGGGGTTAAGATGGAAAAAGATGCTTCCTCCAGGACTCGAATCGTACCGCTGCGGCGGACCGTCGGCGGCCCGCCTGGATCAAGCGTTAGGAAACTAAGAGTAGCCCTGACAGGAATCGAACCTGTATCAAAAGTTTAGGAAACTTCTATTCCCTGCCCGCCGTAGTGGCCTCTCTAGGAATCGAACCTAGATCTAGAGTTTAGGAAACTCCTATTCTATCCATTGAACTAAGAGGCCGGTATTGCCATACTAAGGCAGGCGGGTATCCATTGAACTACAGGGCCAAAAAAGAAAGTAAAAATATAAAACCTCAATAAACCTCCTGTTGCATATAGTTGGGATAGATCTTCATATGCACTTTTTTCACTTCGGAAAAGAGCAATTCTCTCAATTCCGGGATTCCTTCTTTCGATTTCGCACTTATTTGAATGGACAAGCCATTTCCATTTTTAGTAACAGGCTCCTCTACCTTATCAATTTTGTTATAAACTTTAATGGTAGTGATGTCTCCGGCTCCAATTTCAGCCAAAGTTTCATCAACCACTCGAATATGGTCTTCGTGCGAAGGGTTTGAAGCATCAATCACGTGGAGTAAAATATCCGCTTCCATTACCTCAGCTAGTGTTGATTTAAAAGACTCAATAAGGGAGTGGGGTAGTTTTCTGATAAACCCAACTGTATCTGAAAGCAGAAATGGAATGTTGTTTAATACCACTTTACGAACAGTTGAATCAACCGTCGCGAATAGTTCATCTTTTGCATAAACCTTCTCCTTACTTAGCAACTTCATTAAAGTAGATTTTCCTGCATTGGTATAGCCGACCAATGCCACGCGGGCTATACCGCTTCTGGATTTCCTTTGAGTAGTTGATTGCTTCTCTATTTTTTCGAGTTTCTTTTTCAATACGTTGATCTGATCACGGATGATCCTTCTATCCGTTTCAATCTCTTTCTCTCCTGCACCACCACGAGTACCTGTTCCACCCCTTTGTCTTTCCAGGTGAGTCCACATGCGTGTAAGTCTGGGAAGTAAGTATTGAAAGCGAGCCAGCTCTACTTGAGTTTTAGCCTGTGCAGTCTTAGCTCGCTTTAGGAAAATGTCTAGAATGAGTAAACTACGATCATAAATCTTAACCTTGAGTTCTTTTTCAAGGTTACGGAGCTGAGAAGGAGAGAGGTCGTCATCAAAAACCACTACGTCTATCTTGTCCATTTTACACATGGTTTTGATTTCTTCCAGTTTGCCCTTGCCCACGAATGTTCTGGGATCAGGGTGTTCCAGTTTCTGAGTGAACTTTCCTAAAATGTCTATTTGCAGTGTTTGGGAGAGAAACTCAAGCTCATCCATCATCTCCTGCATGCGCTCATCGGCTTCTGATTTTTCGCCCACAGCCACGAGTACGCCTCGCTCATTCTTTTTTGCAGTTTCTATCATATTTTACGCAAAGTTTGCTAAATAACCCTAGCTTACAAAAGTTTGCTATCCAAAGAGTTTACACTGTGAAGGTCGCTTTTGTTGCCAATACTTGTTGGAATATCTACAATTTTCGGAAAGGACTCGTTCATCACTTTCTTTTGAGAGGTGATGAAGTTATAGTATTGGCTCCCGAAGATGAGTATACTGAATGCATACAACATTGGGGAGTGAAATGGATAGATACACCACTTCAGGGCACTGGTGCAAATCCGGTTAAGGATTTGGGCTACTTAATGAAACTTCATTCAATCTTCAAGAAAGAAAGACCTGATGTGGCATTGTCCTTTACGATCAAGGCAAACATATACGCTTCACTTGTTGGCAAATTCTCGTCCGTGCCAGTCATCTGCAATGTGAGCGGATTAGGTACGGTTTTTTTGGTTCAGGGATTAATTGGAACAATAGCTTTGCGATTGTATAAAATCGCATTCAAATCTGCTAATTATATCTTCTTTCAGAATGAAGATGATAAGAAGTTGTTTGAAACTCATGTAAAATTGAGGAAGGAGAGAACGGGTGTTCTCCCGGGTTCCGGCATTGACCTAACCCATTTTAAGCCAACAACCATTCCTAAAAATGAAACAATACATTTCCTAATGATCTCAAGGGTAATCGTTGAGAAAGGGGTCCGGGAGTATGCTGAAGCAGCGGCTTTTTTCAAAGATGAAGATCATGTGAGATTTACATTGGTAGGGAAGTTTGATGAAAATCATTCCAGATCTGTCTCCAAAGAAGAGCTTGATCAATGGGTGTCAAAGGGTATTATTGATTATATCCCTCATTCCGATGAAATTGAAAAGTTGATCACAGAATCTCATGCAATTGTTCTGCCCTCCTATAGAGAAGGCACACCACGAACATTGCTTGAAGGCGCAGCAATGGGTAGACCTCTTTTGGCTTCCAATGTTCCCGGGTGTAGAGAGGTAGTTAAAGATGGCTTCAATGGATTTTTATTTGAGGTAAAAAATGCAAAGAGCATTGTCGATAAAGTGAAGCTATTTTTGGCACTCGATCTGGAAGAAAGGACCCAATTGGCGACTAACTCCCGTAAGTTGGTAGAGGAGGCCTTCGATGAAAACATTGTAATTGACATGTACGATCGTACAATACGTCGAATCATCAAGCCATCATAGATTATTTCTTCTATTTTTACGACATATAAACACTTATCTGTGAACCGTTTAGTATTAATTGTTTTAATCGCTGTTTTAACTAGCTGCAAAGCTTACAAGCAGGACATCATGTTTAGACTTGATGATGACTTCTCTGAGGAAGATCTTTCCACCGTCACAGAGGAAATAGAAGGTAACTATGCATTGAAACCCAATGATGCGCTTTTGTTGGATGTTTTCACGAATGAAGGGGAGCGACTTATTGATCCGAATCAGGAGCTAATGACAAATCCTGGTCAGCAACAGGCTCAATTCAGAGATCGGTTTCTATACATTATTCAAGCGGATGGCACTGTCACTTTCCCGATGATTGGGGATACTAATCTGGAGGGAATGACATTGTTTGAGGCTGAGCGTGCGATCGCAGAACGTTTTGATAGTGTTTATAAAGGATCGTTTGTCAAATTGAGAATTACAAACAGAAGGGTGTTCGTACTAGGAGCACCTGGCGGCAGAGTGGTGCCAATTCCTAATGAAAACACCAGTATAATAGAGGTGCTGGCATCAGCTGAAGGATTGGACATGGGAGCTAAATCTCAAAATATCAAACTCATTAGAGGACGAGATGTATACCGCATTAACCTGGCCACAATCAGTGGGATGAGAGAATCAAATATGAATGTTGCTCCTGGAGACGTCATATATATAGAGCCGTGGCGAAGACCATGGTTGCAAACATTGAGAGACGTTTCGCCTGCCCTTAGCCTTGTTTCCAGTGTCTTAACTTTAATTGTTGTCGTTCAGAATTTGTAATGGAAAACAATTCCCTACCACAAAACCCAACAGGCACAGAGAAAGATTTTTTCGAATCGTTTGATGTCGAACGATTTTGGTATGTACTTAAGAGTAGCAAATTCTGGCTGATTGGTTTTGTTCTTTTAACTACCTCGTTAGCTTATGTATATGTCAGATATACCAAGCCAGTATTTAATTCCGAGTCGATCATAAAACTGGATTTTGAAAGTGAGGCAAATGTTTTGGGTTTAGTGGAGGTTGTAAATACTCAGGAACGTAACGAAATCTCCGGAGAGATTGAGTTGATCAAATCCAAGTTATTTCTATCACGGGTTGCGGAGGCAGCCAAAATGGACGTTTCCTATCATGTGTACGGAAGATACCTTACTGATGAGCGATACAGAAACTCACCTTTTATCGTATCATATAAAATTCACAATTCAAGCTTTTATAATCGGCCATTTGATATTGAATTTGGTGCTGAAGATTCATTCAATTTGTCATATCTGAGTCAAGGTGAGGAGGTAAAAAGGATGTTCAATTTTGATGAGGAGATAAAAACAAAAGATTTTAATCTGCACGTTCAGCGAACGGAGTATTTTGATCCTAAAGATGAGAATAAATACTTTTTTGTCATCTCAAGCAGAGATGCACTTATAAATACCCTACAGCAGAGTATTGAGATAATCCCGGAAAATTTCAACGCGAAAACCATTAAGGTTTCATATTCTGATCATAATAAATATAAGGCCCGTGATTTGGTAGACTTAATTGATTCGCTTTATCTGGATTACACCAAAGAAGTAAAAAATGCAGCTATTGAGCAGAAAATTGATTTTTTGAATGAGCAGATAAAGAGCACAGAGACTAAACTCTCGGAATATGAGGATTATTTCGAGGAGTTTACCATTGAAAACCGAACAATGAACCTGGATGAGGATCTGAGTAGAACCATCGAGCAACTTGCACTTTTGGATTCTCAGAGATTCTCACTTAGAAGAAGTATCAATGATCTATCTGTAATTCAAAAGCAAGCTAATGCTAAGGGAGCAATTGCGGTAAACCCACTCTTGTTGGAACAATTGCCACGATCGCTTGCAGAGGCCATCACCGAATATTCAGATTTACAGCAAGAGCGAGAACTTAAACTGGCTTCTTACAATGAAACTTCTTATATCATAGAACAGCTTGATGTGAAGCTGGAGAAATCAAAAGACTTGTTAGAGGAATTGTTGGGGTCATATGATCAAACCCTTGAGGATCGCATGGCTCAAATTGATAGAAGAAGGACTATTCTTGAAAATAACCTTTCACAGATGCCATCCATGGGAACGGAGTATGGAAAGAATAGAAGGTTTTATGAGCTTCAGGAAGAATTCATGCTATCCCTACAGACCTCAAAAATGGAACTGGAGATTACGAGAGCCGGAACAGTAACACGGAATGTGATATTGTCACCTGCTTCTCTTCCGCAGGCTCCCATAAAACCTCAAAAAGCATTGATCATTGGTGCAGGGTTCATGGTAGGACTCATGATTAGCATCGTGTATTTGCTGATCAGATACCTGGCGCATAACAAAGTAGCGGGTGTCCGTGAGTTGGAAAGACTGGTAAAAGTACCTGTGTTAGGAGCTATACCTCAGTATAAAAAAGAATCCTTGGATCATACCTCGTTGGTTGTTACCAAGGACTCCAAAAGCTCATTAAGTGAAGCCTTGCGAACCATACGGACCAATATGGACTTTATTCACCCTAAGCCGGGTTCGAAAACAATTAGTGTTACTTCAACTATTTCCGGTGAAGGAAAAACGTTTGTTGCTGCAAACCTGGGAGCCATTATGGCCATGACAGGGCAAAAGGTATGTGTGGTTGATATTGACATGAGGAAGCCAAAGGTGCACCTTGCCTTCGGTGTAACAAGCACACAAAACGGGGTAAGTACCATTCTATCAGGAAAGAGCAGTCTTAAGGATAGTATTCAAAAATCAAATATTGATGGCTTGTCATTTATCTCTGCAGGACCAACGCCACCCAATCCTTCTGAGCTTTTACTTCAAAATGATTTTACCCAAATGCTTGAAGATCTTCGTAAGGCTTACGATGTTGTCATTCTGGATACCCCTCCTGTAGGATTAGTTACAGATGGGCGCTTGGTAATGAAGGCTTGTGACATTCAAGTTTACATTGTGAGAGCCGATTATTCGAAGCGAGCATTTATCAAAGTACTTAATGATCTAAAAGCGACTGGTCAATTCCCGAATATGACTACTATCCTGAACGCCATCGATTCTACACCGGGTTACGGCTATGGTTATGGCTATGGTTACGGTTACTACGCTGACGAAGGATCAAAAAGAAAAAAGGTAGCTAATAGTATTAAAAATTTATTTTGATGGGTCTTTTCGGCAAGAAAAGCACGCTTCCGCTTGAAGTAGATCTTCATTCGCATTTGATACCGGGTATCGATGATGGTTCGCAATCCATTGAACAAAGCCTACATATGATTAGAAGTTTGATCGATATGGGTTTCAAAAAAATCATTACCACGCCCCACATCCATCCCCGATATCCGAATAAAAATGAGAATATAATGTTGGGTTTAGAGAAACTACAGAGAGAAATAGTTTCTGCGAACATTCTAATTGAACTGGAAGCTGCTGCTGAATATTACGTTGATGAAAGCTTCTACGAGAAGGTCAAGGAGAATGAGCCAATTCTTTTCTTTGGGGACAAGTATGTACTTGTAGAGTCTTCCTTCATCAACAAGCCGGCATTTTTTGAGTCCACTATGTTTGATCTTCAGAGCAAAGGATACAAGCCGGTGCTTGCTCACCCTGAGCGGTACCAATTTTTAGAAGGGAGTATTGATTGGCTGGAGGAACTAAAAGGAATGGGTATTCTGTTTCAAGTGACTTTAGGTTCTATGGGTGGGTATTACGGAGATAAACCTATGAAGATCAGTAAGCAGCTTTTGAGTGAGGGAATGGTTGATTTTCTTGGATCGGATTTGCATCGGGAGTCTCATCTTCCATACCTGTCTAAAGGCCTGAAATCGAAGGAAATACAGCGATTAATCAAATCAGGTCAGCTAAAAAATAGCCAACTTTTATGAGGGTGTGGAAAACTTTTTAGCTCTTAACTCACAGGTTTTAAATACATTTTCGCTTAAATTCCTTCAATCATTTACCACCGAATTTAATCTTTTGCGATGGCCGAAGAACATAAACGTAAGGAAGAGAGAGAGTTGATAAGAAAGTTTGAAGCATTCCTTAAAAACAGGGAAAATCATTTCTTTGATGAAGAGGCACTCATTCAAATCATTTGTTACTACAGTGTACATGATAAACTCAATCAGGCACTTAAAGCAGCCAACATCGCTTTGGATCAGTTTCCTTACTCTGTAGATATCACCATTGAGAAATCAGATGTGCTGGTAAAAATGGAAAAGTCTGACGAGGCTGTAGAGCTTTTGGATGAGACATTGAATATTCAGCCCAATGATCCCGAGCTTCTTCTCCAGAAGGGGGCTATTCATTGCCTGCTTTCTGAATTTGAGGAAGCCATAGAGGCTTATGAACGAGCCATCTTAAATGTGGAGGATAAGGATGAGGTGTATTTCAGTATTGGGATGGCATATCAGGGGCTGGGGAAATACAAGGAAGCAGCCCAGCAGTACAAAAAGGCCATTGAGATTAATATGCTCAACGAAAATGCATTGTATGAACTGGCTTATTGCCTGGATGTCTCAGGCGAATTGGAGAGTAGCCTCTCTTACTATCAAAAATTCATCGATCAGGATCCATACTCTGAATATGCCTGGTACAACCTGGGTATCGTTTATAATAAACTTGGAAAATTTGATGAAGCAGTTGACGCTTACGAATATGCAACGGCTATAGATGAGGATTTTAGCAGTGCCTGGTTCAATATGGGCAATGCGCTCATGAATATGGGCAAATATGATCGAGCATTAGCAGCTTATCTCAAAACATACGACCAGGAGGGGGCCTCCCCTGAAACCTACTGTCATATAGGAGCAGCATATGAAAAACTTCAGCAGCTTGATTTAGCCGTCAAGTATTATCAAAAAGCAACAAAGCTGGATCAAATGTACCATGAGGCCTGGTATGGGGTTGGAGTTTGTCTTGCCCTTCAGGATAAATGGTATGAAGCCATTCATTTTCTGAATAAGGCCCTGAAAATTGATTCGGAAAATGCTCACTATTGGAAGGCTGTTGCTGATGCAGAGTATAAGACAGGAAACCTTGTTTCAGCACTTGATGCGTATCGAGAAGCAAGCGAAATGAATGCAGATGATCCACAGGTCTGGTTAGACTGGTCGATGGTGTATTATGAACAAGGAGATTTTGGTCAAGCCATCTCAATATTGGAGGATGGACTGAATGAGTGTCCGGACAATGCCGAAATGTATTATCGGGGAGTTGTGTATCTAATTGGCTCAGGAAGTTACAAGAATGCAATAAACAGGTTGGAAACTGCTTTAATGCTTGATTTTGATGGCCATGAGGTACTTTTTGATTTCTTTCCTAACCTTCCCACTCAAAAAGCATTGTACAGAATTATTGATCAGTTTCGTCAGGATAACAAATAATCTTTGACCATCTAAAGATAATTTGTGATTTTTGGGGCTTGTTTTGAATTAAGCACCAGATATCCTAAATGAATTATCATCTAAATAACCTACCAGAGCGAACGAATAAACCAAGAACTGAAGGCTATACCATGGTCATGGACAAAGGCCTCAGTTTGCGTGAAGTCGAAGATCTGATTGAATCTAGTGGAGAGTACATCGATATAATAAAGTTCGGCTGGGCTACTTCATTTGTTTATCCAAAGCTTAAAGAGAAAATAGCTCTTTATAAAGCGGCTGGCATCCCATGCTATTTTGGCGGTACCTTGTTTGAGGCGTTTGTTGTGCGCGATCAATTTGAGGATTACCAAAGAGTACTTGATGAGTTTGGTTTGGAATACGCGGAGGTTTCCGATGGATCGGTAGAAATGGATCATGACAGAAAATGTGAGTATATCAGCACTTTGGCTAAGCAAGTGACTGTACTAAGTGAGGTCGGATCAAAAGACGCAGCGAAGATTATCCCACCATATAAATGGATTGAGCAGATGGAGACTGAACTTGAAGCTGGCGCATGGAAGGTAATAGGAGAGGCAAGGGAGAGTGGAAATGTAGGTCTATTCAGGGATTCTGGCGAGGTACGGCAGGGGTTGGTTGAGGAAATTCTCACTAAAATTCCTTCGGAAAAGATTTTATGGGAGGCGCCACAAAAAGCGCAGCAAGTCTGGTTTATTAAGCTTAGTGGACCCAACGTGAATCTTGGAAACATTGCACCAAATGAGGTAATTCCTTTAGAGACTATTAGATTGGGTCTTAGAGGGGATACATTCAGCCACTTTCTGTAGGCAGGATTTAGGATGTTTAACTTTAAACTTTTCCTGAAAGGAGCCGCCATGGGTTGTGCGGATTTAATTCCCGGAGTTTCAGGTGGCACAATTGCTTTGATAACCGGGATTTACGAAGAGTTGATCAATTCTATAAGGTCCGTAGATACCCAAGCCTTAAAGCTCTTACTAAGATTACAATTCAAAGACCTCTGGCTCCATATCAATGGACCATTCCTGGCGCACGTTTTTGCCGGAATTTTCCTAAGTATTTTTTCTCTATCAAGTTTGATCACCTATTTACTGAGTGATCATCCTATCCCATTGTGGTCGTTCTTTTTTGGACTAATACTCATCTCTGCTTTTTATGTGTTGCCAAAAAAGATGAATCTATGGAGTTTCGGCTTTATGGTCTTTGGTGCAGTTTCTGCCTACATGATCACTTCCCTGACACCAGCTGCTTCTAGTGAGCAACTCTGGTTCATATTTATTTCCGGTGCAATCGCTATCTGCGCCATGATTTTACCAGGTATATCAGGATCTTTTATTTTGATTTTACTTGCTAAGTATGAGTATGTCTTGAATGCTGTGAAGTCTTTTGACCTTCAGGTCATACTTGTTTTTGGAATTGGATGTGTAGTGGGGTTGCTTTCATTTTCCAAGCTGATCCACTGGCTACTTCAAAAGCATAAATCATCTACGATGGCTTCCCTCGCAGGATTTATGTTAGGCTCACTCAATAAAATATGGCCATGGAAAACCGAGACAGACATTTCATTTACTAATCTAAGTCCTTCAGAATTCGCACAATCTACTAACACACCAAGTCAACTCGTATTGGCAATCACATTTTGCCTGGTAGGTGGTGGGGTTGTAGTGGTATTGGAACGTATGGGAAGAACTGCAGAATAGTTTCTTGTTTTTCTCATGCTTCATTTTTTCAACCTAACTTTAGTCATTCATGAAAAAGTATGGATTGATAGGATACCCGGTTGAGCATAGCTACTCTCAGGAATTTTTTCGGAAAAAATTTAAAAAACTTGGTCTTAAGGATCATACCTATGACCTGTTCGAAATGGAGTTTTTAAATGAGTTTCCGGCTTTATGGCTAAAGTATGAAGAGCTTCAAGGAGTAAATGTAACAGTACCACATAAGGAAAACGTTTTGAAGTACCTGGATAAGCAAGATGCTAGTGCTATCAAAGTAGGGGCTGCCAATGTGATTCAGAGAAAAGGTGGAAAGCTAATAGGTTATAATTCAGATTACATGGCTTTTCGTGAATCTCTCAGAAACTGGATTGGCACATTCAAAGGTGAGGCACTTGTACTAGGATCGGGTGGTGCTTCCAAGGCGGTTCAGGCTGGCTTGACAGATCTGAACATCCCTTATAATCAGGTCAGCAGAAGCCTGAAAGGCGGGGACTATACCTATGAACAACTCAAGATAAATCCAGAGATAATGGAGCGGTTTGGACTAATTGTTAATACAACACCACTTGGTATGTACCCAAAGAACGAGACTTTGCCGGACATTCCGTACCACCGTATAAAAAAGGGAACTTACTTGTATGACCTCATCTATAATCCTGAAGAAACTGCTTTTTTGAAAATGGGTAAAAATCAGAAAGCAAAAACTAAAAATGGCATGGAGATGTTGGAGCTTCAAGCGGAAAAATCTTGGGACATTTGGACAAGCTAATTCATGGATTTCAAACTCAGCTCAGAATATAGCCCGACAGGCGATCAGCCGGAGGCGATCAGGCAAATTGTAGAAGGCGTACATAATGAGGAAGCAGCTCAGACTTTGCTGGGTGTTACCGGATCAGGCAAGACCTTTACCATTGCAAACGTGGTGGAGCAGGTTCAGCGTCCTACACTAGTCCTCAGTCACAATAAAACACTTGCAGCGCAGCTATATGGAGAGTTTAAACGCTTCTTTCCTGAAAATGCGGTTGAGTATTTCATCTCCTATTATGACTACTACCAACCAGAAGCTTACATACCCACTAGTAATGTATACATAGAGAAGGATCTTTCAATTAATGACGAAATTGAAAAGCTGAGATTAAGTGCTACTTCTGCTCTTTTATCCGGCAGAAGGGACGTAATCGTTGTGGCATCTGTTTCCTGCATCTATGGTATTGGGAACCCGGAGGAGTTTGGTAAAAACGTGATCCGGCTTCAGGAAGGAGATCAGATTCCAAGAAACAAATTTCTTTTTGAATTGGTGGACATTCTATACAGTCGCACTGAAGCAGAGTTTAAACGAGGGACTTTTCGTGTAAAAGGGGATACAGTAGATGTGTTTGTTGCCTATGCTGATTTTGCTTATCGCTTTATTTTTTGGGGAGATGAAATCGAATCCATTCAACGTATTGATCCGATGACAGGTGAAAAGCAATCTGATGAACGTATCGTGACTATTTTTCCTGCTAATCTTTTTGTGACTGGAAAAGATCAGTTGCAGGTAGCTATTAAAGAAATTCAGGATGACATGGTGGAACAGGTTCAGTATTTTGAAGATGAACGTAGGTTCCTGGAAGCCAAACGACTAAAGGAGCGAACAGAGTTTGATCTGGAGATGATCCGTGAAATTGGCTATTGCTCAGGAGTTGAAAACTACTCAAGGTATTTTGACCGACGAAATCCTGGTAGCAGACCCTTTTGCTTATTAGACTATTTTCCGGATGATTTTTTGATGATCATAGACGAAAGCCACGTGACTGTGCCACAGGTGCGAGGAATGTGGGGTGGAGATAGAGCAAGGAAAGTGAATCTGGTGGACTATGGCTTTAGGCTTCCATCAGCAATGGACAACCGTCCACTCACTTTCAATGAATTTGAGGACATGCTTAACCAGGTAGTATTTGTAAGTGCCACTCCCGGAGATTACGAGCTGCGAAAGTCTGATGGCGTAATAGTTGAACAACTCATTCGACCCACGGGGCTGTTAGATCCGGTGATAGATGTGAGGCCAAGTCACAATCAAATTGATGACCTGATGGAAGAAATCCAGCAGCGAATCGAGATGGAAGATCGGGTGTTGGTGACAACATTGACCAAACGCATGGCTGAGGAACTCACCAAATATTTGCTAAATGCGGGTGTTAAAACACGCTACATCCACTCAGAAGTCGACACCCTCGATCGTGTGGAGATTCTGCGCGAGCTAAGGCTTGGTGTTTTTGATGTACTTGTAGGTGTTAACCTCCTCCGTGAAGGACTTGATTTGCCTGAGGTGTCTTTAGTAGCCATTCTGGATGCGGATAAAGAAGGATACCTGAGAAACGAACGATCATTGGTACAGACGATCGGGCGTGCGGCACGGAATGATAGAGGAAAAGTGATCATGTATGCCGATAAGGTGACCGGGTCGATGAAGCTGGCGATTGATGAAACTAACCGAAGGCGAAGTATCCAAATGGAATACAACGAGAAGCATGGAATTACCCCTGTTTCATTGAAAAAGAATCGGGAAGAAATATTACGTCAGACCGGGGTGGCCGACAAGAAAAAAGGGGGCAAGAAGTATTATATCGAGGAGGAGCAGACACTCGCTGCAGATCCGGTAGTCGCCTATATGGACAAAGATCAGCTGAAAAAATTGGCTAGTGAAACCCGAAAGAAAATGGAAAAGGCAGCCAAGGATCTTGACTTCATGGAAGCTGCCAGGCTAAGAGATGAGTTGCAGGAAGTGGAGAAAATGATGAAAGAAAATAAATAGTTCTTTGGAATTGATGTCTTCCTGTTTCAACTTGCTTTTGAAATAGACACCAGACCCAAAAGATTTATCTATTTCAAACTAAAATCCCACAATATTTCTTATGTCACAAATTACCGCATTTGGTACCTATGTACCTGAAAAAATCGTAGACAATCATTATTTCGAAGAATTCATCGACACGAATGATGAGTGGATTATTTCCAGAACGGGCATTCGAACCCGGCGCTTTGCCAAAGATGGAGAGTATACCAGCGATCTGGGTGTAAAGGCTGTAAATGATCTGGTTGAGACCAGCGGAAAAGACATTTCTACCGTAGATTTTATCGTGGTGTGCACCACGTCTCCGGATCAGCCCATGCCAAATGCAGCCTCTCGTGTTCAGTACAAACTAGGGATAGAAAGCTGTGGATGTAACGACATTTATGCAGCTTGTGCAGGATTTATTTATGGATTGCAAATGGCCCATGGTTTTGTAAACTCTGGTATCTACAAGAAAGTGTTGGTGATTGGTGCCGAAACCCTTTCAAAAATTACAGATTTCAAAGATCGTACTTCATGTATTTTGTTTGGTGATGCAGCAGGAGCAGCGTTAGTAGAGCCGGGAGATAGTGAACATTTCATCGCTTTTAATTCGGGAACAAACGGTGACCTTGGACATGATCTTTACCTAAGTCATAAGAAAAATAGCATCAATGGAGTTGGCATTAATCCACACGGGAAGATTGTTCAAAATGGACGATCGGTGTTTAAATGGGCTGTGGGAAATATTCCTAAGAAAATCAGAGAGCTGGTCGATAAGGCGGGCATGACACTGGACGATATTGATTACATCGTGCCGCATAGTGCTAACCTTCGTATCATTGAAGCAATAGCCAAGGACCTGGGTTATCCGATGGAGAAAGTGCCGGAGAGCGTGACTGAATTTGGCAATACTTCATCCGCTTCCATTCCTTTGGCGATAGCTAAATCCAAACGAAACGGAGGTATTAAGAAAGGAGACACCCTATTGATGATTGGTTTTGGTGGTGGACTGACCTTCGCTGGCACTATCGTTAAATGGGAAATTTAATTTCAATATTTTCAGGGAAGTTTTGGCTGAATAGTACGATGTATATACATTTGTGATACTACTAGGCGGTAGTAAGTTTTTTCCCGATGCTAGTCGGGATTGGTGGTGAACAGAGCGGGCAATGCTGTCCGCTCTTTTTTTGTGTCTTCCCCAAGAGCCACTACAAGTGCTCCGTCGTAGTTCATGCTGTGTAAATTCATGCCAATTTCAGCTGATTCTGCTTTCATTTTCTTAGAATAAAAGCCGGAGTTTTTATTACTAACGATCAATTGGTCAAAGTCAAAGTGTTTGTCTAGCCACTCCAGGCTTTTCACCGCTCCATTATTGATTATAAGATAGTCTGTCTTTACCACTCCTTTAAATTCGAGATGAAAGGTGGTAGAATCGAAAATCAGAAAACGCTTTCCGGCTATTTGACCAAATCGGATAGTCTCCTTTTGAACAAAATCCGCCTCTTCAAAGGTTAGAATTGATTCTTTAATAGGTTCTAAATGTGATGCCAGTCGATGAGGATTAATTTGAAATGATAAAAGATCTAATTCGGTTTTTTCAAAATCATCGATGTAAAGAATTCCCTGGTGACCCTTGATATGATCGACAGCAATCTTATCTGATATTTCATAGAATACTAGCTCGTTCCTTTGGGATTGGGTATTGTGTGATAGTAATCCCCACAACATGAAGATGAGACCGAGTACACCGGAAACCACTAGCGTTTTGAAGTTGCGATAATGCAACCCTACTATAAGAGTGATGACTATTAGATAAGTCATAATCAGACCAAATTGATCCATATAGATCCACTCTATCAGGCTGTTTGGCAGGATGTGTACATAGCTAATGATTTCATTGATAAGCCACATAAATTGATTTAGACACAGTCCAATAATTTCTCCAGCCTGGGAAATGATTGGATCGATGAGCAGCATACCTATACCCCCAATCAGCATCAAAAAAGAGGCTGGAATGACAACTAAATTTGATACAAGAAAATAAGTTGGAAACTGATGAAAATAGAAAGCAGAAAGAGGAAATGTAGCTAACTGTGCTGAGATGGAAACACAAGTGATCGCCCAGGCTTTATCAAGGAGCCAGGGCCTGAAATCTAAGAGACGATAGAGTTTAGGTTGTAGATAAACGATCCCGACCACTGCAGCAAAGGAGAGTTGAAATCCGACTGAGTAGATTAGATAAGGATCAAAAATGAGCAAAATGAATGCAGCAAATGCCAACGTATTATAAATATTCCCCTCTCTGGCTGATGCCTTGCTAAAGGCCACAAATGAGAACATGGCAGCAGCCCTCATTACCGATGGACTCAATCCAGTCAATGAGGCGTACAACCAAATAAATACAATGCTTATAATCCCAAACGCATATTTCCCCCACTTTCCTGATGCTGCGAGCTTACCAAACATGATGTGAATGATTAAGTAAATAATACCCACATGGAGACCTGAAACTGCTAAAACATGCATCGCGCCGGCTGATGAATAGGCTTTTTTCAAGTCATTATCTAAATGATCTTTAATTCCGAGCAGCAGTGCTTTTGCAATCCCATTTTCACGAGGTGTCGGGATGCGTTTGTCAATAATGTCGGACGCTCCTTCCCGCAAAGAGAAGGCCCATTTCATGAAATGGTTTGGGGGACTATTCTCCGCAATTTGTATTTCATCTTGATGTACAAACGCATGGCTGTAGATGTTTTGTCTTTCCAGGTACTCTTTATAGTTGAATTCATTCGGGTTATCTGGACCCGGGATCGGAAAGAAGTTTCCGTACACCATGATTTTATCGCCATACCGTAATGGAGTGGCCAGACTGTCTTTACGAATGTATAAATGGATTTTCCCCGATGTTCTTAAATTGGAATCTGTTTTTGTGAATAGGTTGCTGAGCTCAAAGTCATATCTAAAATGATTCGTCCGCTCATTCACAGGACTGACAATGATGCCTGAAAATCCCTTAATTTCTTTATAAACGTTGGTGTAATGGAAAGCTGGATGATCGTGATACTTTGTTTTGGCAATACTTCCTCCGATGAGGAACAACATGGTCAGTGTGATCAAACCATTAGCATGTCTTAGCGTGTAAAAACTTGTTTTGTTTGAAGCAAAAATCATTATAGCATAACACCCGAACAGTAGTAGTAGCAAAGCGAAATCGTATTTCCACAGGTAATTGAACAAGTCAAAGCAGACGATACCAAGGATAAGCGCTATGACAAAGCGCACGAAGGGGTATGTATTCCAGAAGTACATGCCGTTGTGCAATAAAGATGCAAGGCAAATCATTAAAATGCAAAAAGCGGTATGATAAATTATCTGTATGTTGTCGCAACTGAAACACTTTGGCAAGGCATAGCTTCCTACCTTTGCGCCTCACTTAAAGAAGCACGCTTTTGAGCAAACCAGACATACGGGTCATTATCCCGGCATTTAATGAACAAAATGCGGTTGGTATGGTCATTGATGAGATACCAAAAGACTGGGTTTCTGAGATCATTTTGGTGGACAATGGCTCCACTGATGACACCTTCGAACAGGCAAAATCCAGAGGTGCCACAACACTTAAAGAGCCAAATCGGGGTTACGGAAATGCCTGCCTGAAAGGCATGGCGCATATTGCTTCTTCACTTACTAAACCGGATATTGTGGTGTTTCTGGATGGCGATCATTCAGATTACCCGGAACAATTACCCGATTTGGTTAAACCAATTATTAAGGATCAGGTTGATTTAGTGATTGGCTCACGTGCGCTTGGTCAAAAAGAAAAGGGAAGCATGACCCCTCAGCAGGTTTTTGGCAATTGGCTGGCAACTGCGCTGATCAAACTTTTTTATGGGGAAAAATACACGGACCTTGGACCATTCAGGGCCATCAGATATGAAAGCCTCCTGACAATCGATATGAAAGATCGTACATATGGCTGGACCGTAGAGATGCAATTAAAGGCAGCAAAGTTAAATTTGCGGACTGTAGACATTCCGGTGAATTACAGGCAAAGAATTGGGGTTTCCAAAGTAAGCGGTACAATTAAGGGAACTCTGGGAGCCGGATATAAGATCATCTATACAATTTTTAAATATTTATAAAGGTGGAGTGGTTAGTTATCGTGCTTTATGGGATCACATTGTTGATCATTTGCCTTTTCAGTTTAGGCCAGTTTAATCTTACCTGGCATTATCTCAAATCAAGAAAAGAGAGCGAAGAGCACTCCGACAATCTTGCTGAGTATCCGCATGTTACTGTTCAACTCCCAGTCTTTAATGAGCGATATGTGGTGGAACGTCTGATCGATGCGGTAACGAACATCCAATACCCGAAAGAAAAGCT
This sequence comes from Ekhidna sp., assembly GCF_965247405.1. GTDB lineage: Bacteria > Bacteroidota > Bacteroidia > Cytophagales > Cyclobacteriaceae > Ekhidna. Next base: position 1,358,702 of record NZ_OZ252014.1, on the reverse strand, counting down.
TGAAATTCAAATTCTGGATGATTCAACAGATGAAACCATTCAAATCATAAGGAGTCGTGTAAAAGCCTATCAAGCAGATGGCTGGGATATTCACCAAATCAGGAGACCTGATCGTGTCGGCTATAAAGCTGGTGCTCTTGCTTACGGTCTCGAGAAAGCTAAAGGAGAGTTCATTGCCATCTTTGATGCGGACTTTGTTCCCAACCCGGAGTTCTTGATTTGTACACTACCGAAATTCAAGAATGACAAAATAGGTATGGTGCAAACCAAGTGGGGCCATCTGAATACGGACTATGGATGGCTGACCAAAATCCAGGCATTTTGGTTAGACGCCCACTTCACCGTTGAGCAAAAAGGGCGTGAGCATGCGGGTAGTTTCATCAATTTTAATGGCACAGCAGGTGTGTGGCGAAAAGCATGTATTGAGGATGCTGGAGGGTGGCAATATGATACGATCACAGAAGACCTTGACTTGAGTTATCGGGCGCAGCTCAAAGGATGGAAGTTTGTATATCGGGAAGAGATTGAATCTCCTGCTGAACTACCAGTGGTCATTCCTGCGGTAAAGTCTCAGCAGTATCGCTGGAATAAAGGGGCAGCAGAAACTGCTCGTAAAACTCTGGGTAAGGTCCTTACTTCAAATATTGGATGGAATCACAAAATAAGAGCGGTGCTTCATCTGCTAAATAGCTCCGTATTCTTATTGCTTTTGATTGCTGCAGTGTTGAGTATTCCCATGTTGTATATCAAAGAATACAATCCAGACTTAGCGCTTGTCTTTGATTTGGGAAGTATATTCATCATCGGATTTTTGGCCATGGGATTTTTCTATTGGGTGGCAGCCAAAGCTACTCACCCGGAATACACCTTGAAATATTTCATGAAAAATTTTCCTGTATTCCTGGCTTTCTCCATGGGAATGGCATTGCACAATTCCATTGCTGTAGTCGAAGGATACCTGGGTATTAAAACACCTTTTGTACGGACGCCCAAGTTTAACGTACAATCCAAGGGCGACTCATGGAAAGGGAATATTTATCTGAATAATGTGCTCACACCTGTGACACTTATGGAGGGTTTGTTATCTATTTATTTTATCTATGGGATTTTCTCCGGTTTCAAATTGGAAGATTATGGCCTCATGCTTTTCCACGCAATGCTTGCCATTGGTTTTGCATACGTATTTATCTTGTCGGTGAAACCGATGAATAATGCCTAAATACAACCAAACGGGCTACTACACTTTCCTGGTCGTTTACATATTGGCCATTTTTTCTATCGGCAATTGGATAGAACGATATCAATCTCTGCCCTTAATGCTTGCTTATGCAAGCGCATTCATGGGGTACATTTTGCTGCTGCAAAAGTCAGAGGACACAAAAGCTCTCTTCACCACTGGATTGATTGTCAGAGCATTGTTATTTTTTACCCTGCCGTCACTTTCTGATGACCTGTATCGATTTATATGGGATGGTACGTTGATTAAAAATGGCATTCATCCTTTTGCCGAACTGCCGGGATACTATCTGGACAAAAACATTAATGGAATTACAAAGGAGCTTTATGAGTTGCTAAACTCACCAAACTACTTCACGATATATCCACCTATCAATCAGGCTATTTTCTGGCTCAGTGCTGTGATCGGCAATGGAGATTGGCTGGTTTCAGCCAATATGATTCGATTAGTCTTATCTGCTGCAGATGTGGGATCATATTTTTTGATTAAATCGATTTTAAGAACACATGGGAAACCCGTCTTTCTTGCAAACTGGTTTTGGCTGAATCCACTGATGATCCTGGAAGGTGTAGGGAATCTGCACTTTGAAGGACTAGTTGTATTTTTTGTTTTGTTCGGAATCTACGGATATCAAAAAAGCATGCACGTGTTAGCTGCGGGTGGATTTGGGCTAGCCATTGGTACTAAGCTCTTACCGCTTATTTATCTTCCAGTGCTTTTTTTATCTGGTTTAAGGGACAAAAAGTGGTGGGTTGCTCCGGCGGCAGGAGTGATAGCACTACTTACAATCGTTCCTATGCTGAATGCTACTTTCCTTTTGGGCATGCAGGAAAGTCTGGAGCTCTACTTTCAATCCTTTGAGTTTAATGCCAGCATCTATTTCATCGCTCGTCAAATTGGGTATTGGATCTGTGGGTACAATAATATTGCTTTGATCGGCCCACTTTTATCGCTCTTGTCGTTCTTTTCGATTTGCATGGTGTCGATTGTAGCTTGGAAAAAAGAATGGAGCCTGAGTAAAAGCCTTCTTTTTGTTTTGACCATCTATTTACTGTTTGCTACCACCGTTCATCCATGGTATATTCTGCCGCTAATCGCTTTCGGAATATTGTCGGGCTATTGGTATCCAATTGTCTGGTCATTTTTGATTTTCGTGACCTATATCGGTTATACCAAAGAAGGGTTTGAACTCCCCATGTATCTCATTGTTGTTGAATATATAGTCTTGTGGGCTACCATTGTTTTAGAGCTTAGATTGAGAATGCTTAATTTTAAAAAATGAACTCAGAGATTAAACTTGATCTGATCAATAAAATAGCCAATACCAACGATGCGATCTTGTTGGAAGAGTTAAAGAAACTTATTGAATTGTCAGACTCGGACGTAATCTACAATCTTTCTGACGAGCAACTTAAAGGCATTTCAGCGGCAGAAGAAGATATTAAATACGGAAGAGTTATTGATCATGAGGTTGCTAAGGATCAAACTTCGAAATGGTTGAAAAAGTAGTCTGGACGCAGACAGCTTACTCTCAAAAGCTTGAAATTTTTGAGTATTGGAATCAAAGAAATGGTTCTACAGGTTTTAGTCAAAGTCTAGAAAACGACATCAATTCTGCCATTGACCTTTTGAAAAAATTTCCCAGACTAGGAATCAAAACTCAGCTGGAGGATGTTCGAGTTAAAATAATCAAAAACTATCTTTTGATTTATAAGACGACTAAGAACACCCTTTATATTCGTTATTTTGGGACACTAGACAAAACCCAAAAGATTTAGAACGTTTACCAGCACTGTATCAATGAAAAAATATCTTCCACCATTTTTACTAATCATCATTTCCACCTTCACTTCATGTGGACAAAAGACGTTTGATGAAAAGATGCAAAGTCTGTACAAGAACACGGTTCCTTTAATCAAAGCGGATTCCTTAAAGTCCAGACTTTCAGAAGTTGTCATGTTAGATACCAGGTCTAAGGAAGAGTATCAGGTGAGCCACATTCAGGGTGCAAGATTTATTGATTATGATGATTTTGAAGTAAATCAAGTCAGCGACGTTCCAAAAAATCAGGAAGTTATTGTTTACTGCTCGGTTGGCTATAGAAGCGAGCGAGTAGGAGAGAAGCTTCAAAAGGCCGGGTATACCAATGTTAAGAATTTGTATGGTGGTATTTTTGGCTGGAAGAACGAGGGGTATGAAGTGGTTGATCCAAACAATTTGCCTACGGATAGTGTACATGCTTATAACAGATTGTGGGGCAAGTGGTTGTTTAAGGGAACAAAAGTTTACTAAGAAAGAGAGAAGTATATGAGTGATAGTTTATTAATGATTTTCGTTAAGAACTTGATTCCGGGCATGGTAAAAACACGTCTGGCTGAAGATATTGGAATTGATAAGGCCCTGGACGTATATCAGGAGTTGGTGCATCACACCCATAAAATCACCAAAAAACTGGAAATAGATAAGGCAGTTTATTATTCAGAATATGTAGAGATTGAGGACATCTGGGACAATGGCGATTTCAAGCTCACTTCACAGAAGGGATTTACACTAGGTGAAAAGATGTCTAATGCTTTTGATGAGGCATTTGATTCTTACAACAAGGTCATCATCATCGGTAGTGATTGTTATGATTTATCTTCCAAACACATCAAACTAGCCCTAGAAATGCTGGAGGAGAATGATGTGGTGGTTGGACCTGCCAAGGACGGAGGATATTACCTTTTGGGGATGAGTGAATTCTTTCCTCAGCTATTTCAGGACAAAGAATATAGTAACAACAAAGTGCTGGAAGAACTCCTTGAGGAGGCAGAAGAGCTGGAACTATCTGTTTATAAACTTCCTATGCTCAGCGATGTGGATACATTGGAAGACCTGAAAGAAACTAACATTGACTGGACGAAACTGGGAGCAGATGCAGAGGTGGATGATGAAGAAGATGCCTACTAGAAGTATTGCCCGATTCCAAGAACAAATCCATTCATATTCTGATCTTGTAGGTTTATGCCATAGTCAATTCTAAAAATTGCGTTGTAGATTTTCTTATGAATAAGACGTAAACCTCCGCCGGCAAATAGTTGAAAATTTTCACTGTCAACAAAATCAGCAAAATCCCCTCCCGGATTTCTCCACGAACCAGAATCAGAAAAGATCACACCTTGTATTGCTATGTTTCTTTGATCAATAAATGCGTGCCTGTATTCTGCATTTAGAATAATAGCTCCCGTCCCACGGTCTACCCGATTCCCTACTCCTCGTATGTTTACATAGCTGTCGAGTACAAAAGGTGCAAAGGGACTTTCTTCATTAGAGCTTAGCCCCAGCCGTAACCTGGACGCTATATTTCCATAAGCTCCTATTCTTTTAAAATACTTCAAGTCATTAAAAATGATATAAAAGGGAGGATCATTATCAAGTGATTGGACTGTTTGAAGATTGAGCTGATTGTGCCCGCCATTTAGATAGAAAAAGTGGTGGTTCACTCTGTTTTGGATTAGCCTGATCTTTCCCAGTATCTTATGCTTATTGACGTTCTCAGGAGCTCCTTCAAAAGCTCCTGGAGTATATTTCTGATAGTCCTCGATAAAAAATGCACTTCCGAATTCGATCCGATCTCTGAAATTGAAGTGGTGGATTGCGTCGATACCTAAGGTGTAATTGTCATATTCATATTCGACTACATTGTTACTAAAGAATAATGGCTCCAATGTTGACCATTTTATAAAATTGAAGTTCAATCCCCATTGACTTTGTTTGATGCGATCAAGTGTCAAATGGGTAGCAAATGAGCTTCTGTCATAATATTGGTAGTACATCGTGAGCTTATTTCCCTTTCCCCTCAGGTTAACTTCAGAAGCACCAACCTGAAACCAGAAATTTTCTTCGATCCCGCCAAAATTAAATATGGGCAGGAGTGTATATAACTCCATCATTTGAAAGGTGATTTTTACATCTCCATCTATTTGTTCCACTTGATAAGCGACATCAGCAAACATCTCCAAATTAACGAGGCGCTGCTTAGTCTCTTCCAGTTTAGCTGAGTCCAACTCATCTCCAATTTGAAAAGGTAGAAATTGGGATAAGTAGGTTTGCTTTGTCTTTTTGAGTCCCTCAAAATTGATCGTTGTGATTTTTTGGGCTTCAGCAAAAAAAGAAGAGAGGAGTAGTATCGCTAAAACAAGTTTTTTCACTTTTGATGGATCACACGGATACCCAAATTTATCGTTTCTCCGGCTCCTTTGAATTCACTGCCATTCCAAAAATTAGTGTAGAGTGTTTCCAGCTCAATAAGGTTTGGAACCAACTGATATTTCAATCCAACTCCTGATTGGAGGAAGTACGCGAAAAATGCCTCAGAGCGATTGTTACCGAAATCGTAGTGTGTGGGGAAATATTCGGTCATTCCATAAATCGTCCACCTCTTGGTTGGGAAGTAACTATAAAAAACGCTGGTTTGAGTTTCCAGAAAGTTGTTATCAGCTGAAGAACCATCCTTCGTCATTCGATACCAGAAAGCCTGCTGAAAAAATAGTTGGGATTTTTCATTCAATGGCAAATCAAAATAGATCTGGTTCAACCATAGATTGGCATCCCACTCCAGAAAATATCGTGTACCTTCAGCACCCTCAGGATCATCCACCGTATTGAACAGAAATGTACTTTGTATGGAGAGACGAGGGATATCTTTGAATGGAGCAATTTTAATTTTTGGACCGATACCGGTAAGGCCTGAAGAGGAACTAAAATTATCAGCAGAATTATTGGATGCCTTGATCCACACATCTAATCCCACATTGATCTGATCATTCAGCCCAAACAAAAACTGATTGATAGAAGTGAAAAATGTTTCTCTTTGACCGGATTCCATTTTCCCTCCAGCATTATCAAATTGCTTGGTCTGCGTATAGAGGTTTTGAAAACTTTTGTACTCCCAATCTCCTTCACTGAAAAGAATGGACGGTGTGTAGCTCTGGAGGTTACTCTGGCCGATACCGACAGAACATGCAAAAAAGACTAGTAAAGAAAAGGTGATTCTCATACTTCTGATTTTATCACCAAAGTACGCAGAATCACCATTCACAGAGGGTCTTTAAGCTGACATTGTCACAAACCTTAATCTAAATGGTTATTCATATTTTAAAGAATCAACGGGGTTCGCATCAGAAGCCTTCCATATTTTCAGCCCTATTGACAACAAAGCGATTGTGATTGATATAAAACCACCTAGTGCGTAAATCCACCATGAGATATTGGTTTTGTAGGTAAAGTCTTCCATCCAATTATTGATGAAGAAAAAGGCGGCTGGGATTGCGATCAAAAAAGCGATTAGAACGAGTATTAAAAACTCTTTCGAAAGAATCGTACCGATATTTAATATAGATGCTCCCAGTACTTTTCGAATGCCTACTTCTTTAGACTTCTGTAAAATGTTATATGAGATCAAACCAAAGAGCCCGAGGCACGAAATCAAGATAGCAACAACAGTAGCAACTCCCGCTACTTTCGAGGTACGCTTTTCCGTTTGATAAAAGCTCTCAACTGTTTCATCCATGAATTTCACTTCGAGTGGATCATTTGGATAGATCTGGTTCCAGACATCTGTGAGTTCATTAATTGTAGTTTGTAGTTCATTGGCGGCCAGGGATAAACCAATACACCTGGAATATGTATCATCGTACGAATACATCAGTGGCTCAATGGCAACATGAAGGGATTGGAAATGAAAATCTTTAAGAATTCCCACCACCTCATATACTCGTTCACCATTGGATACCTGAACCCCAATAGCAGCTTCAGGGTTGTTAAATCCAAGCATTTTAGCATACGTCTCATTAATGACTGTTTCCAGTTTTCCTTCGCTTTTTTTAATGTTTCTTCCTGCTAATAGCTCCAGTTGATAAACATCAAAATAATGCTCGTCTCCCTTTTTTTGATGCACGGATTCTACGGATTCTGTTGAGTCCTGATCATAAAATTTCATAGTAGAGGTAGACCAACCGTTTCTGGCAGGGGGGCTTTGATGAACGCTGATTGCTTGAATTTGGGGCATGTGTTCAACTTCGTTCAGCATTACTTGCTGCTTTTCAGTATTTTCATAGCGTGGAGTGTTAAAATACATTACTCCCTCATCTTTAAATCCCAATTCCTTGTCCAGCATGTAAGATATCTGCCACATGATGGCAATCGTGCAAATGACCAATAATTGAGAAAACACGAATTGTGAGGTTATCAGGATCTTTCGAATAGCCTGGCCCCCTCCGGATTTAGCAGAAAATTTAATGGTGGACTTTAATGCCTGGACAGGTGTGTATGAGGAAGCAATAAATGCTGGATACAGTCCTGCTAAAATGCCTACAAAAAATACCAATGCAACCAAATAAACCCAGAAGAGTGGATCAGACCATTCCAGAGAAAACCCCTCTGGTACAAGCTCAGAGAAAAGAGTCACGCCATAAAATGACAGAGGGAGTGAGATAATAGCGGCTAAAAAGGTAACTAAAGTACTTTCGGTCAAAAACCTAACTATAAGAGAGGGCTTAGATATTCCCAATGATTTTCTCAGTCCAACCTCTTTTGATTTATTAATGGCTTGGGCGGTTTCCAGATTAATGAAATTGAATATAGCGATGGAAAGTAAGGCGATTGCTACGCTGAGCAGAATATTTAAGGTCTTTAAATCGGTTGCTGCCCTGGAATGATCAAAAAGTCCCACCTCTAAATCGTAATGTATGTCATCTACTGATTGAATGGCCATCTCTGTATGCCACGTATCACCATCCGATTCGTGTGAAGCCATCTCTTTGTTTAGACCTTCAAGCATCTCATCAATCTGAACTTGAGAAACCTGATCATACACTTTTATGAATAGTTGCCAGGAGCTATTTACACTCATCCATTCATCTTTTGGGAACTGATCCTTCACCCAGGTAGAGTAGATAGTGCCAAAAGAAACAAGATCAGTGAAATCAAAATCTGTGTTTGCAGATTTAAGCGAAACAACACCCGAAACGATGACATAGAGCGAATCTTGATAAACGACCTCTTTTCCAACCATGTCCAATGGGGGGATTTTACCAAAGTACTTTTCTCCCTGTTCAATTGTAACGATAAGCTGATTGGGTTTTTCCAGTGAGGCCTTAGGAGTGCCTGCTAGCCAATCGTATTGATTGATTACCTTAAAGTATCGCTCGTCCACAAATGCAATCTTGTTGTTGTATCCGATTTCCCTTTTTCCATCACCCCCTTCTACTTTTACCTTAGCCTGATAAGAATAAATTCTTGCCAGTGATTCAATGATGCTTGCATTTTCCTCTAAATAGTCTGGAACAGGGATAGCTACAGCCGGATTTGTGCCTGAAAATGCTCCACCGAATTCAGTGTACACACGATAGATTCTATCTCTATCCGGAAGGTGTTTATTGAAACTCAGCTCGTAAGAAACGAGGCTATAAATAGCTACAAATCCTCCAATACCTATAGCCAGGCCAATCACATTAATAGCTGTAGTGGTTTTTCTTCGAATGATGTTTCTCCACGCAATTTTGATGTTATGCGACAGAGAAGCAATTGAGAGTAGATGTCCTTTATTTTTCATTTTTGTCCTTTTTAGTGCAAATGTTCGGAAGCTACGGATCACCAGCCACCAATAAAAAAGCGATGAAAATCGTGCCCCCTTTTCATTGATCCGCTCCTGAAAAACCTCATAGAGGTCCCCTTCCAATTCTTCTAAGCGCTCTTCGCTACAGTAGAAGCGGAATAGTCTCAATGGCAGTTTAGGGGGCTGAATTTCTTTCATCCTAAATGTTCGAATGCGATTTCTGGAATTTGATTTCTCATTCGGTTTCTGAGCTCATTTGCAGTCTCAAGTGCCTCTTTTCCAGCCTGCGAAATCGTGAAAATTCGTTTGCGTTTTCCTCCTCGCTCACTAGACATTTCACCCATTCTGGAATTCAATAGTCCTTTTTCCTCCAGACGATAAACAGCTGCATGCACCGAACTGATACTTACTTTTCTGTCAGTTTGCCTATTAAGCTCCTGCTGAATAGCTACGCTGTAAGCATTATCATACAAAATCCCGACGGTCAGCAGTACCAGCTCTTCAAACTCTCCCAGATTTGTTCCTTTCATGATGTTATTGATTACATTCGTAAATGTAAGGAAAATAAAATTATTAATTTCGTATTTGTAAGTTTTATTTACACAATAAGATTCAATCGCTGAAACTGTATGTTCTCAATCCGTTTTAGAAAGTGAGACGGTAATAGAGGTAGTGACTTCTGATGAAAGTAATGGCTGGTCTAATTTTATCTTGCCACCATCGTTATTATAGGATCCATCAATCCCCTCTACCCTAAACCAGAATACCTTTGGAGCGAGGTTAGAATAAAAAACCTGTCCTGTACTTGACGTTTTTGTAAATAAGAAATCTCCAGAACCAGGTGTGATACCTCCAAGGTCAATTCGATCGCTTTCAGGCCATTCTTCCGGGCTGGTGTCATTGGCATATGTCTCTTCTGTCGGATAAATTTTAACCGTTGCGTGCTCATCAAAAAGATTTCCCTCTGAGTCCAAAATGGTGATATTTAATCTGGATGGAAACAGACTTAGGGGTACCACCTGATCAATTGAGCATTCAAAGCTGTTAATTCCACTAAGATTTAGATAATTAAAACCATTGAATGATCCTGAGCTTTGTACTTCACTTGCACGTATGCTTGATAAATCACCAACAGAAGCAATAGCCCACAACTCTGAATTGGCACCAGGGGTCGCTCCTGAATTATTATTGATTGCATATTCAAGACTTATGAAACCATTTTCATCAGAAATCTCAGTTGAAATTACATTCTGTCTCAGAACAAGGTCCTCAAATGATTCATATAAATCCACTTTAACGTTACCAATTCCAGTTAAGGATCCCGTTTCCTCACATTCAAGTCCTCCACTTACTCCTATTTCATATGCCGCATCGGGTACAACAAATTGGATTTCTCTTAAAAAGGTACTTGGATCTTCTTTAGTCCCACAGCTCAGTAAAATTGCAAGCAAGAAACTTAAGAGTATATTGATCTTATTATTCATAGTTTACTTACTCTTTATACTAATTTTTCCAGATCTCTAATTAAGATCCTCCTCCGATCAAAAGTAATGAGGTTCTTATCTCTTAGCTCATTCATGATTGTGGTTACTGTCTGGCGGGAAGTGCCAGTGAGGCTGGCAATATCTTTATGGGTTAAATGATTTTTGATCATGGTTTCAAATCCCACTTTCTGACCTTTCTCTTCAGCCATTTCTTTCAGAAACTCCACAATTCTGGTTCTGGCATCTTTAAAGACCAATGATTCTATTTTGCGCTCCATTTTTCGTAATCGAAAACCGACGATCTTCAAAATCTTAAAACTCAACTCTTTATTGTCAACCATGAGGTTTTGTAAGTCTTCGATGGTCATGGCACAAACACGTGTATCATTATCCATTGCCTGGGCAAAGTCTTGTCGTGTTTCCTCTCCAGCCAGGGCCATCTCCCCAAAGATCTCACCCTTGGTAAGTATGGCTTTTACGATCTCCTTGCCATCCGGTCCGTAGGTCCCAATTTTCACACGGCCATTTGAAACCATGTAAATATTTTCTGAAGACTGATCTTTGAAATAGATAAAATCATCTTTACCGTACACTCCGGGTGCATGTTTGTCTTCCATGCTTGGAGTTTTAGAGGGACACAACACCTCAAACAGGTCAGTGTCTTCAAAATACCATAGATTTCTTTCGGCGCTCATGAATGTGTGGGATTTAGGGCAAATTTGCAAACAACCACGATTAACAACAATTATAATTAAAAAGCTCCCCTTGATGGACTATTTATATCTTAAAGCTCTCCACATCATCTTTGTCATCACCTGGTTTGCAGGTCTGTTTTATATCGTACGTTTATTTATTTATCATACAGAGGCATTGGAAAAAGAGGAGCCAGATCGCACCATTCTTTCGGATCAGCTGGCGTTAATGAGCAAGAAGCTATGGTACATCATTACCTGGCCCTCAGCGATAATTACTGTCATTTTGGGCATCTCGCTATTGGTAGTACAACCCAGCTGGTTGAAAATGCCTTTTATGCACGTCAAGCTTGGGTTTGTAGCATTACTCATTCTTTACCACCTTGGTTGTCATGGGATATTCAGACAGCTTCAAAAAAGAAAAGCAAAATATACCTCAACACAGTTGCGAGTATTTAATGAAGCAGCCACGCTCATTTTATTTGCTGTTGTATTCTTAATAGTGCTGAAAAATGCGATCAGCTGGATTTATGGTACGATTGGACTTATTAGCTTCGCAATTGTGTTAATGATAGCGATTAAACTTTATAAACGATTCCGAAAAAACTGATGAAAAAATTGCTGATTCTTTTTATAGTTTTAATGGCTTGCCAGCAACAGACAAGTTCTGAGAAATTGCCATACATGGGTAACACCATTTATGAAGAAACTGATACGATTTATCATACCATCCAAAATTTCAAGCTGGTAGACCAAGATAGTAGCATAGTAACGAATGAGACCTTTGCAGACAAAGTGTACGTAGCAGATTTTTTCTTCACATCCTGCCCCACTATATGTCCAAAAATGAAGGCTCAGATGCTTCGTGTATATGAAAAGTTTGAAGACAATCCTGAGGTTGTGATATTATCCCATACGATTGACCCTGATTATGATACGGTGGCGTTGCTGAAAGATTATGCTGAACGATTAGGAGTAAGGTCGGACAAGTGGAAGTTTGTAACTGGTAGCCAGGATTACATCTATGACTTGGCTGAGGGGAGCTATATGTCGATTGCTGATGAGGACGCAGACGCACCGGGTGGGTATATCCACTCCGGAGCATTTTTGCTTGTGGATAAAGAACGACATGTTCGTGGTGTTTACGATGGAACCGTGCCAGAGCAGGTAGATGTGATGATGAACGATATCGAAAAACTTTTAAAGGAATACACCGATGAAAAGTAAGTATCTGATTGTTCTTTTTGCCACTATGCTTCTTGCCTGCGGTGTTGGAAAGGAAAAGAATGATGAAGAAAAATCGGGATTGACATCTCGGGAAGAGATAAGACTGAAGCAGTATCAGGTGCAGGGCGCCAAAGTATACGCAACCTACTGTGCTAACTGTCACCAGCAGGATGGTAAAGGGCTTGCTTCTTTATATCCACCTTTGGCCGGTTCGGATTATCTACTAGAAAACTTACCACGTGCTGCCTGTATTGTCAAGCACGGCCAAAGCAAAGAGATCGTTGTGAATGGTGTCACCTATAACCAAATGATGCCTGCAAATCCGATTACCAATCTGGAAATAGCTGAAGTCCTTACCTTCATCGGTAATGCATGGGGAAATGAAGCTGGGCTGGTAGGCGTGAAGGACCTAGATAAGTGGTTAGAGGAATGTGAGGAGGATTATTAGTCCTCTAAAACCTCTTTTCCTTTTTTTAATGATCCAAGCATGTCATCCTTCACTTTTTGGATGGCTATTTTTTGATTTTCCAGGTATTGCCTCATCTCCTCATCTGTACCCTTAAACTCAGGCTCATAGGCACGCATCCATTGCATCATACTTTCGTTCGCAGCGTCTATTTCATTAGCTACAGTTGTGAGCATAGCCGCCCGTTCCGCATCAGCTTCCATTAGCGAATCAGCCAAGAACAGTAAATCCTTACGCGCACGCCTAAGTTCACCCATTTTTGGCATCACTTCATCATGGATGCTTAGCACTTCACTTTTAAGGCTATCAAGTGAAATTTCTCCGTTTGCCTGATTTTCTTTTTTCCCTGTTCCACAAGCAGCGAAAAACAAAAGAGTTACTAGAAAGAATAAATTTTTCATTGTTTTCATGTAGGCTATAATTCCTCTTTGCGGAGGTAAAATATAATTAGTCAACTTTAACTTCTGCGTCTTTTAGGATGTACATGAGCTGATCATAATCAGTGTCATTCAGCTCCAATCGTCCTGTTACTGTAACAGGTTTGGCGGTGTATTTTACTTCGTCTTTCAAGTATGCTTCAGCAACAGTCTCCGGCCCACTGCCTCCGCAGAAAAAGCAGGCAGCAATCGGGAGTGAAGAGATAATAATATGTTTGGGTTCAAACATGCCTTCAAAGGGAATGATGAAGCCTTTGAGTGATACGGTTTTTCCATTCATTTTTTGCACATCATCACCAAACTTTGGAACATAGATTTCTCCGTATTCATCCTGAGATTTTTCATACTTTACATCGGCCAGTGTTTCCCAGTTTTTGCTGGAATCAGCAAACTGAGCCGCTACTCCGAATGAAAGTAAAATGGTTGCAGAAAAAATTAGTTGCTTCATAATTATGCTTTTGAAAGCGTTTCCGAAATATCTGACTTGTACGCAAGAAATGCCGGAATGATCGAGGCAAAAATACCAACGGTCAAACTGCCCAGCATCACTTTATACTCATCAAATACAAAAAACATACCGCTGCTCTGAATTTGTTCCATCGAATATGCCAAAATAGCAAAGCCCAGATGTGCAAGGGCAAATCCAAATGCACTTCCAATGATCGTTAAAACAATTCCTTCCGTTAGAATTAGTAAAAATATTTTTAGCTGACTGGCACCCATGGAGCGCATGATTGCCAACTCATACTTCCGCTCCTTCAAGGAGTTGATCAAAGCAATAAACACACTTGTGGCACTCAAAATGATAATAACCAGCCCCAGCATGTTCACGACATCCACGCCCACACCAATAATGTTGAACAATCGAGCTGTCTCGTAAGGGGGAGAGGCGGCCTGTAGGTTGCTGGTTCCGTTTACAATTCGTGGCAATTGAACAGCGGCCATTGGCGAGCGATACTTAATCAGCAGAGATGTAATGTCTTCATTTTCCAGCTGCTCTTTTGTGACTTCCAGCCCCAATCGATCCAGGGATACCAATTCATGGTGATCTCCTCCCTCTTCATGATCATGTTCTTCATGGCTGCCATGCACCTCCCAAACACTTTGAACTGATACAAGAATCAATTGATCGAGTACCGATCCTGATGATTCCATAATCCCTACCACGGTAAAAGGATGTTCTTCATGACCGCCTGCCCCTTCTGAAAGCCCATGAGCACTTTCGAGTTGATCACCTATTTGGATGCCTAAGTTTTTAGCGATCGTAGCGCCTACAGTTGCTGTCATCTCCTTTTCAAACCATTCTCCTTTGGCTAGGTTGGCTTCATAGAGCTCTGCATATGCATTGGTCGTGCCCACAATTCGGTATCCCTGGTAACTATCTCCCAAAGAGAGTGGTATGGCAGAGGCCACTAATCTGTTTCGGGTGAGATTGCTAGCATCACTAAGAGAAATATTACCTGTAGGAAAATCAATATGAAAAATGCTGGCAAGAATAATCTGTAAAGGACTTCCCTTGGCACCCACGACCAGGTCTATGCCCTGCGCATTCTTGTTGATTTCATTTTTAAGAAAGGTGCTGGTGAGCAGAATAGAGACGATGATTGCCACACCAAATCCCAAAAGCAATACACTCAATAGTGAGCTTAGTGGCTTAGCAAAGACGTTTTTAATGCTTAGTGAAAAGAGATTCATAGAGCAAGCTGGTTTTGAAATTCACTTTTTACCCGATGATCATGTGTTGCAACAATCAAGGTGGCTCCTGTTTCTTCTGCCTGTGATTTGAGTAGATCAATTACTTTCTGACAATTTTCATCGTCCAGACTGGCTGTAGGCTCATCGGCCAGCAAGAGTTTTGGTTTATTAATGACTGCTCTCCCTATCGCAACTCGTTGGGCCTGCCCCTGGCTTATCTGATGTACTTTTCGGTTAGCCAGTTCGCCCACACCCAGGTGATCTAGTACTTCTTGTGCTCTCTTCCCATCGATTTTCTTATGAGCCAAATATTGGGATAATGTGAGATTCTCCTTTACTGTCAAGGATCTAACCAAATGAGGTTTTTGAAAAACAATGCCTATGTTTTCACCTCTGAATCGATCCAGTTTGGGGTTGGACTTTTGAACAAGATTTTCTCCAGACACCTCTAAAACACCATGGGTGGGAGGCATCAACCCGCCTATTAAGTGGAGTAGGGTGGTTTTACCACAACCGGAGTTTCCTAAAATAATTGCGTGATTTCCTTCCTTCACTTCCCAGTCGGGATAGCTGATTACAGCCTTTCCATCGTAGGAATGTTTTAGTCCTTGAATGTTCAGCATTTTAAAGTCCTAGTTGTTTTTTGATTCTATTGATTTGATGTATATGATGAATTTGATGATACACAAATGAGTCCACTGCTTTTTCCAGGTTCTGTCGCCCACCCATTGGGTGTTTATAGACCAGTTTGTCCAACCACTTATCCGGATACTCATCTACAAACCGTTGAATTTTGTTTCTGGTTTCAGTCCACTGGGATTTTATTTCCTCCATAGAATTGGATTGAGGGTCGGATATATAGGAAGGAGCCTTCCATTTAAGCGAGCTCTTCAGGACCTGATTGGTTACCCACATTCTGAGTGAATTGCCAAAGCCGGATGTTTGCATCTTATCACCTGCCTTGCTTTTCTTTTGCATGTATTCAAGCGAAGCACTCTCTGCATCATTTAAATGAGACAATACCTGTATGATGCTCCATCCATAGCTATTATCCTGCATTTTTTCTTCAGGAATTCCTTCCAGCAAAGAATAGATCGTATCTGTGTCTGCATTGAGCCTTTTGAGCTTCTTATTGATGACTTCCTTCACTAATGTTTGACTTTTGCTAAAAAATATAAAAAAAGTTATCTTCGTTCCTGTTTATTAGCCTTTTATAAGGTATAACCCACCAGAAAAAGAACTCCAGATTTGGAGCAGGTACTAAAAGAAGTACCAATTTATTAAAGTAATTGTTCTTAGCATGATGAATTCATGCGTCTACAATTTGTATTTCTGTACTCATACGCTCGTATTATAGTTCGTACTGTTAGTTTTTAAAATTAATATTGCGTTGAATCACCTTTAAATTACACGGAAGTGAGTATTCTCGACATCATCGCCTTGTTTATCTTCCTATCGGGAGCGTTTATTTTCATAAACACTTTTTACTTAAAACTGCCATCATCCATTGGTTTGATGATTCTGGCACTTGTTCTCTCCATTGTAGTGCTGATAATTGGGCATCTATTTCCAGAACTGCACCTGGCAGAACATGTGAAGGAGTATGAATTTGAAGAAGTTCTGTATCAAATCGTTTTGAGTTTTATGCTCTTCTCAGGGGCTTTAAATATTGATTTCAGGAAGCTGAGTAGTCAGAGGAGCTCCGTTCTTGTTTTGGCCATTGTAGGGGTTCTGATTTCTACTTTTGTAATTGGAACGGGTGTCTACTTCATGCTTGATGCATTAAGCATTCACCTTGAATACCTTTATTGCCTTGTTTTTGGGGCACTCATCTCCCCAACCGATCCTATCGCTGTGACGAAGACGATTAAACGCTTTAATCTATCGAAGGACCTGGAAATCAAAATTGAGGGGGAATCACTTTTTAATGACGGAATAGCGGTAGTGCTGGCACTTACTTTGTTAGATATTGCTCATGCGGGAGAAGATCATACCCTTTCATTTATAGAAACTACCTACATCGTAATTGCAGATATTGGTGGTGGAATATTCATTGGATTGTTACTCGGATATATTGGTTATCGCCTACTTAAATATGTGGATAATGATGCAGTAGAGGTGGAGGTGTTAATCACACTGGCATTGGTTCTTGTAGGGTCTCAACTGGCCGACTTTATTCACGTTTCTGCCAAGCAGGCTGCCGTTGTTATGGGACTGGTAGTAGGAAATGAAGGGAAAAGCACACATGTGGCCAGCGCAACAGGAGATTATGTATTTAAATTCTGGAAGCTGCTGGAAGAGACTTTCAGTGCCATGCTTTTTGTACTTATAGGTTTGGAGATGTTAGTATTAGATCTACGCCTCGATTTCATTGCGGCAGGATTCTTTGCTATTTGTATTGTGTTGTTTGGACGGTGGACAAGTGTTTTCATTCCAATTAAAATGATGTCGGTCAAAAATCATTTTGCACCAAATACCATATCCGTTCTTACCTGGGGTGCTCTGAGAGGTGGTTTGCCTATTGCGCTATCCCTTTCACTTACCGACTTTAATGGAAAGGATGTGATTGTTACCATGACTTATATAGTGGTGGTATGTTCGGTGCTTTATCAGGGACTAACAGTGCCGTTATTGATGCGCTCAGAGAGCCAAAGTACCGACACCACTTCATGATCATATAGGAGTATCTTGCTAATTTTGGGTTATGATCAGACTAAGCTATGTGTTTCTGGTCTTGCTGGTATTTGCTGCATGCAAAGAAGGTAAGCAAGAAACTGAAAAAACGACATCCCCCAGGGTTAGAAAGAATACTTCAGTAGAGCAGCCAACTCAAAATCAAAGCTTCACCAGGGGAACGGAAATTGGTATTTCGCTGAGTGCAAATGAAACCTTTCCAATTGATTCTGTGGAAGTATCTGTAGGAGATGCTTTGTCTACTTTTAAAACGTCTTCTTTTAATATCACAATACCTGACCGCAAGGTTGGAACGTGGAGGTTGCTGATAAAAGCTTACAGCGGCGAGAGTGCTGAAACACATTATCGAAAAATAATTGTACTTCCGGAAAGTGCTCCTGAGGAATTAACCTATCAGGTAGAGAATACCTATCCGCATGATACTGATGATTATACCCAGGGTCTGCTGTTCAAAGATGGATATCTCTACGAGAGTACAGGTCAGCGTGGAAAATCAACATTAAAACAGAAGGACATTGCAACCGGGGAGACCAAAAAAGTTGTAAATCTTGCATCAGACCTTTTCGGTGAGGGGTTGGCAGTGATGAATGGTGAATTTTACCAACTTACCTGGACTTCAGGAAAAGGTTTTGTTTACGATGACCAATTGAATCAAGTTCGGACGTTTAATTACCAAATGGAGGGTTGGGGTCTGGCGACCTTGGATGATGAGCTTGTAATGACAGATGAGACCGAAAAACTTTATTTTGTAGATCCGGTGAGCTTTACGGTTCAGCGGGAATTAGAGGTTTTTGACAATGAAGGAAAAATTGAAGCACTGAATGAGCTTGAGGTAATAGATGGACTTGTCTATGCCAATGTTTATCAGGAAGATTACATTGTTGTGATTGATCCGACAACAGGAGAAGTGCTGCAAAGAATTGATCTGGCAGGGCTTCTTACAGCGGATGAGTCGAGAAGCGCAGATGTTCTGAACGGCATTGCATATGATGCAGAAACGGGTCGTATTTTCGTAACCGGAAAGTGGTGGCCGAAACTATTCGAAGTGACTTTTCAACCTAAACCAATATAAGAGATGACTTTAGAAGAGATAACAGAAAAAATAAAGAAGCTAGCTGATAAGCACAGCGGTCAGTTTCAGGGCAAAGCGAATTTTAAATTTGAGGAAGGTGTGGTGCATCTGGATGATACCGTCTCACCCACTGTAGTGGTCAATGAAGAAAAAGATGCACCCTTTGCTATTAAAATGTCTGCTGAAAATTTCAATAAGATTCTAACAGGAGACCTGAATGTGATGATGGCTTTCATGACCGGAAAGTTGAAAATTGAGGGAGATAAAGGGGCTGCTATGAAGCTGACAGCACTCTTTTAAGCAAGAAATTAAAAAGCGCCCGGAACATCCGGGCGCTTTTGCTTTATGAAATATTGACAACCTTTTCCATTTTTATTTCGAGCAGTTTGTCAATCTGCTCAGGCTCATCCACATATTTGGTGACTGATTTGGTGTCCACTTCCGCCACGATGAGTTGACCGATCTCTTCATGGACATTTTTATAGATTCCTCTCCGAGTCATTCCCTCACATTGTTTCACATTATCTTCCGTTGGAGTGAGGTAGTGCACTACATTCGATTTAAACCGGTTCAAGAGGAAGATGTGCAGCAGCGTCATGAGGCGCTTCTTTCTATACTTCGGCTCCAGTGTATTTTGATCCCGTATAGACAAAATAGTTTGTTTGTTGCGATCCATTAAAGAGCTAAATATGACATTGCTGATCACGTTTTCATCTTTCAATACCAATAATTCCAATACATTGGATCCGGGGTTTTGAGGTCTCAATTTCACCTTAAATTCTCCCTGCACTTCATTTATTTCAGCCCAGCTTTGCACCCATTCTTTCACAACCTTAATTGGTAATTCAGTATTCACAAGGTGTTGGAACTGAGTAGATCCCTTGCCCATGGCCTTTGTGGTGGCTGTTCTGCCTGATGAGGCGGCCAGCGCCCCATCCATTCTTGGGCCACCCACATGAGATTGTGGGGTTTTGTAAGGAGAATCGAGTAACCTGAATTTTCGCTGCACCTTGGCAAGAGCTACCATGCCTTCAGTCAACAATGAGTTTGAAAACTCATCAGCAGCCAGCCCATCTATTTGATGTCCTCCGTACGTGATGAAATTAAACACAAATCCCATTTTGCCGAGCTCCTCAGGGAAAGCCTTCATTTCTTCCTCGCTCATACCTGTGGAATCCCAGTTAAAAGATGGTGACAAGTTGTACGCCAACATCATGTCTGGATACACCTCATGGATAGCTTCTGCAAATTGTCTGGCATCTTCCAGGTCAGCTGTTTTGGTTTCCATCCATAAAATATCAGCAAAAGGGGCCACTGCCAATGACTTAGCAATAGCAAAAGGGATTCCGCCCCGCACCTGGTAATAGCCTTCCGGTGATCGCATTACTTCACAGTCCCAGACGAACGAAATGTCCAGGGATCCACAAAATGCTTTGATTTCCTGAAATGACATCTCATTCAAAGATTCCTTCCAATCTTCCTGAATGGAACCCACCATCCCTTCTTTCAGAGCAAGTTCAATCGCCTCTTTTGCGGCTTCAGACATGGTCATGACAGCTGCTTCATTTTCCCACATTTCCACGGTTTTGGCCAGGATTTCATCAAACTGTGGCTCAAGTAAAAATGCATGGTCCGTGCGTAGGTGTGTTAGTTTTTCATCAATAAAATCCAAAACCCCAACTTGATCTAGCCAATGTATCGTTTCTTCTTTCACCAGACTGGCAGCATACAGTTCGTGACCGTGCACAGGTACACCCTTTCGTCTCAAGACCGCATGTAACGCCAATATCACCGACTTATACGTAGGTATTTCCGGATTGGTAGCCCCAAGGATAAATGGCTGGTCACGCTCATCGCTTATAGATTCAATTAATGTTGCTGCTTCTGCATCCGTCCGCGCAACGATGATCCCCTCAACACGCATTACATCTAATTGAAATCGTGCAGCATTCAGTCGCTTGATTTGCTCATCGCATGGAACCAGCACTTTACCACCCTGATGTCCACATTTTTTTGTTCCAGGCTTTTGATCCTCGATGTGGTAGCCTGGAACGCCGGCTTCTACAAATCTGCGGATAAGATTTCTCACCTGCGCATCTCCCCCGTGCCCGGTATCAGCATCGGCTATAATGTAAGGGGAGTAGTCAATCACAGGAATTTCATTCCTTTCTGCTTCATTTAGTTTGTATCTACTGAACGTTTGATTCTTATCTGCAGCCAGTAATGCTCGTACTATAGAAGCGGCTTCATTCGGAACCTGGCTTAAGGGATAGCTCGCAAGATCGGCACCAGGATCCTCATCTGTGGAACCTTTGGCAGAAGTAGCCCATCCACCAAGGTAAATACCTTCGATTCCACTACGCTTCATCATAACTGCCTGGCTGGGCGAATATGGCCCAAACGTGGTAATGGATTTTTGCTGATCGAAGCGCTCACGCAATCTCTTGTAAAACGTGTGGGCAGCAGACTTAGCTACCGAATAATCATTGTAAATCGTGCCTTGCTGCTCAGCAACTTGTCTTGCTGTGTACAGTCTTTTCACCCCCTCAAACCTGGCCGAATTGAAAAAAGCTTCCGCTTCCTGTATCGCCGCATTCATTATTGATGCTTCATTTTTCATAGTTATAGGATTAAATAGTTACGAGTGTGTCTTGGTTGGCCGTAATGCGCTGACCTGACACCTTAAATTCATTGTAATAAGCATCGACTCGCTCATGAGCAACACTCAGGTCTTCGTTGTTCAGGTTCAGGTTTAGCAAATCGATAAACCAGGGGGCCTTCACCGGATCAGTGACAAACCTTTCAACGATTAGTTTCGAGATGGGTAACGTTGTTGTTTTTGATTCCTCATGCACGTCTTTAGAGTTGGCATGAAGGAGTTTTTCGTACTCTTCTTCAAGCAATTGATTGAGTATTTTCTTAGTGAAAGAATCACCAGCTGCTAACCCAAGAGACTGGTCGGATTCTGTGAGCTTAGCCTTCTTATGCAGCCATTCCCATAGCACACTGACACGAATTTCTCCGGTGGCCATATCTTCCATCAGATACAGGATGTCATCATCCTTAAAGAAATCAGCCGGTTTGAGTGCAGCCGCCTGAAACCCCTGTAAAAAGGCATTTCCGTATTGCAGTGCAACACTCAGTAGATTCCTGGCTCCTCGAATGGTACGAGGTGCATCCGCTAATTGGATTAGTTTTTTTTGATCTTCATCAGTATATGTGAGCGTCTCAAATGGCCTCCCTAATTGATTATCCTCGCCAGCCTTTTCCCAAACAGGTCGTATAAGGTGCACCATTTTCCAGTGTGCCACCCACTTGCCAGATGCTCCGGCACCTTGTTCCCTTTTAGCGCCAGCTAATGCTTTTTCCATCCCTACTTCAATTCCCTTTTCACTACCCACAGGAATGTTCGGCTCCATGCCTCCCTGCCATAAGGCATAATTCCCATTTTGATCAGGTGTATTCACAGCCTTTCTTACTCTATCTTCATAAGCGGCCATGTAAGAGTAGGTCATACTTATTGCTTCGATGTTCGGATTGATGAAGTTGGAAATTCCAGCCATAGCATCAGCGACACTATTGATGTAGTCCCAGCGTCCGGTATTGAATCCAACAAAATGTGGGCTTAATGCTGCCCGAATCTCCATTAACTGGAAAGTAGCTTCTAGTTGCTCTACCAGAACATATGTTTTAATCGTGCCGATCTTTAATCCCAGATGAGATTCCAATTCAGTAATGATGTGGTTCCAAAAGGCCGCCTCATTTGCAGTTTGGATCTTTGGTAAGTACACCACGATGGATCTGCCTTGTCGCTGTAGCTCTTCATAGTTATTCACTACATATAGTATTAGATCTGTAATGGAGGCAGAGAAGGAGTCACCGCTCTCCATGGTGATGTGTCGGTCATCTAAATGAAGCCCTCTGGCTCTAAAGATGATGGTGGTATGCTCTAACTGTTTGTGTACATTATCGACAATTTTTTTCTTTAAAAAATCTTTGGACCAGCGGTTCATCTCTGTAGCTACTTGTTCAGCTGATTTTAAGAAGATAGGGTCTTTATGAATTGCCAGCTTTAAGTTTCGTTGGTTATCCAGAGACATGGACTTGATTTGACCCAATGCATCCTCACCGTCAAACATCCACCCATCTGCACCAGAAAGCAGGGCATAAGCAACATTTCGGATGCTGCTTTCAAGTGTTGCATTTGGTTTTGCTGCAGGTCCTGTTCCTTGTATCCATTGGCGCTGAAGATCGTGTGGTATCTCAGAACCATTGAATCGTCCTGCTCTGGCATCCGCCACAGATAAACCAGTGTTACCAATTAGCGATTTCTTGTCCAGAAATTGAATCAGCGTTCCATTCTCTATGCGCTTCTTTCTGCGGGCATTCCGTCCAGACATGAGTGTTTTTTGCTCAGCATTCAGGTGGCTGAGTGCTTCCAGTGTGTTTAATACCTGGTCTGTGTATACATCTCGATATTCAGCCAGGTAATCAGGTGCAATGTGTGTAGTTGACATAAGATGAATTTTTCGTAAATATATAAATTTTATCTAACAGCGGAAATTCCGCTAAAAATATTATTTACTCTTTGCTGATTACCTTTGAAGCTTCAATCACAAACATGATTTCAGATAATGACATTGTGAAGCTCATCCTGGGCTTCAAAATCAAGCACCTAAGACTAAAAAAAGGAATTTCCTACCAGGCATTATCGGAACAGACCGGACTGTCTGTTTCCTATCTAAATGATATTGAGAAAGGGAAAAAATATCCTAAGCCAGATAAAATCCGTGCATTAGCCACAGCGTTTGAGATGGATTACGATGACTTGATCAGTACCAAGGCGGATAAAAAATTATTGCCTGTGATTGAACTCCTTAACTCTGGCTTTTTTAAATATTTTCCTACGGAAGAATTTGGCTTCAATGTGGAGAAAATCATTGATGTGTTTAGCAATGCTCCAGATCGGATCAGCGCATTCATCAGTACCATTTTAAAAATGGTTCGTAGCTATCAGATTGAAAAGGAACACTTTTATCGTGTAGCGCTTCGTAGCTATCAGGACATGCATGACAACTATTTTGAGGATTTAGAAACTGCAGCGAAGGAATTTCGCAAGGAAGCAAAGTTGGCGGTAGTGCCAAGTGTTGATTCACTAACTACTATTCTGCAAAAGGAGTTTTCTATCAAGCTGGATATTCACTCTCTTGCCAGGAATGAGAAATTAAAGACGTTTCGTTCTTACTATTCGGCTGAGAAAAAAACGGTATACCTTAATGAGCACCTGGATGATGAACAAAAGAGATTCCTTTTGGCAAAGGAGATTGGGTTTCAATATCTGAAACTTACCGAGCGTTCTTATGAAACCAACTTGAACAAGGAAGCATCTTTTGAGAAGCTATTGAGCAACTTCAAAGCTTCATATTTTGGAGCGGCAGTTTTAATGGATGCCGATGATTTTGTAAAAGAGATAGAAAAAATGGCGGTCAGCACAAAGTGGAAACCGGAGCTAATCCAATCTTTGATTTCTAAGTATCAGGTAACGCCTGAGACCTTACTCCAGCGAATGACTAATATTCTTCCTAAGCATTTTGGTATTGACAATCTTTTCTTTATCCGATTAGATGGGAGGGAAGGGTTGATTGACTATCAAATCACAAAGGAGCTACACCTGTCAGGATTACATCAACCTTATCAGAATCAATTATCAGAGCACTTATGTCATCGATGGGTATCTATTAGCAGCATTAAAAACCTTAAAACGCAAAAACAACCATTTTATATCGATGCGCAGATATCAGAGTATTGGCAAACGGACAATGCTTATTTCTGTATTTCAATCGCACAGCCCAGTCGCTTTGATAATCAAAATGGGAGTAGTGTTACCATCGGGCTTTCAATGAATGAATCACTTAGAGGTGCGTTCAATTTCATTAAAGATTCAAATTTGCGAAAGCGTACAGTTCATACCACATGCGAAAGGTGCTCCATTTCTGATTGTGAACATCGTGTGGCACCACCAGAGATAATTGACCGAAACAATCTGGAAAGTGAACTTGAAAACGAATTGAAAAAGCTCTGATTGAATTTGGCTAGGCACAATTAACCAAGTTGATTATTCTAACCTTGAATTTGTTTTAATAAGCAAGGAAGCTTTTTTACCTTATGGCTTAAAACAGTCAAAGCATGGGTAACAAGATTCAAACACTATCGGGATACATTCATGAATACCAGAAAAGTGTATTGCAGCCTGAGGAATTCTGGTCTCGGGTTGCAGATTCTTTTTATTGGAAAAAACCTTGGTCCAAAACGTTGGAATGGGATTTTGATGGTCCGGATGTAAAATGGTTTCTGGACGGGAAATTAAATATCACTGAGAATATTTTGGATCGGCACTTGTTTACCAAAGGGGATGATCCAGCAATCATCTGGGAGCCGAATGAACCAGGCGATGAGCATAAAGTGATTAGCTACAGGGAGTTGTATGAAATGACCTGTCAGTTCTCCAATGCTCTTGTTTCCAACGGAGTAAAAAAAGGTGACAGGGTAATTATCTACATGCCGATGGTGCCCGAAGCTGCTGTTGCAATGCTCGCTTGCGCTCGTGTGGGAGCTGTTCACTCCGTTGTTTTTGCTGGTTTTTCATCCACGTCGCTTGCCGATCGTATCAATGATTGTGAAGCAAAGATGGTTTTGACTTCAGATGGAAATTATCGCGGAGCTAAGCAAATCCCGGTTAAGGATGTTGTAGATGAGGCCTTGGAGAAAACCTCATCTATTGAGAAAGTCATTGTACTAAATCGAACGGGTGATAAAGTGAACATGAAAGAGGGGAGAGACATCTGGTGGCATGACGCTATTGATGGTCAGTCCAAGGAGTTTAAGGCTGTAGAGATGGATTCCGAAGATATGTTGTTCATCCTATATACCTCCGGATCCACCGGTAAGCCAAAGGGTGTGGTGCACACGTGTGGAGGCTATATGGTTTACTCTTATTATTCATTTCTTAATGTCTTCCAGTACTCGCAAGGCGATGTTTACTGGTGTACGGCAGATGTTGGTTGGATCACGGGTCATTCATATATTGTTTATGGACCTCTTTTGGCAGGTGCTACGACACTGATGTTTGAGGGGGTGCCTACCTACCCTAATGCAGGTCGGTTCTGGGAGATTGTAGATAAATATAAGGTCAATCAATTTTATACGGCACCAACAGCCATCCGAGCGCTCCAGGCTTTTGGTTTAGAGCCCCTGGAGCCTTATTCTTTGGAATCTTTGAAAGTAATTGGTTCTGTTGGAGAACCAATTAATGAGGAGGCCTGGCATTGGTACCATGATCACATTGGTAAGGGTAATTGCCCACTGGTGGATACCTGGTGGCAGACCGAAACAGGAGGAATCATGATTTCAGCATTGGCAGGAATTACCCCAAACAAGCCAGCACATGCCTCACTTCCACTTCCGGGCATACAGCCGGTGATTGTGGATGCGGAAGGCAATGAATTGCATGGTAATAATGTAGAGGGAAATTTGTGTGTGAAATTCCCATGGCCGTCCATTATTCGAACCACTTATGGTGACCATGAGCGGTGCAGGCAAACATATTTTTCTACCTACAAAGGCATGTATTTTACAGGAGATGGAGCAAAAAGAGATCATGATGGCTATCTGAGAATCCTGGGACGGGTGGATGATGTGATTAATGTTTCCGGGCACAGAATGGGAACCGCTGAAGTGGAAAATGCTATTAACGAACACCCGAAAGTCGTGGAGTCAGCGGTCGTTGGTTTTCCGCATGATGTAAAGGGACAGGGAATCTATGCGTATGTGATCTGTGATATGGAGGGAAGAACGGAGGAAAACCTGAAGAAAGAGATTAAGGATACTGTTAGGAAAATCATTGGGCCTATTGCAACTCCAGATGAAGTCCAAATTGTGTCTGGTTTGCCGAAAACAAGATCTGGGAAAATTATGCGTCGAATCTTGCGAAAAGTGGCTGGTAAGGATATTTCCAATATGGGAGATACTTCAACCTTGCTTAACCCTGAGGTGGTGGAAGAAATTATTCAGGGTGCAGGATTGAAATAAGCTATTCCTCATCCAGGTTTATTTTATCCAGATCCTCATCCGGAGTATTGATTTCGGTAATGGTTTCTTTATTTAGGTACTTTTCAAAGCCTACATAATATGCTGTAGCGATAATGATTCCGATGAGTGATCCGGCCATGATATCAATGAGAAAATGCTGAGCGAGATAAACGCGTGATAGAGCGGTAAGGCAGGCCATAGTCAGTAAAAGCACAGAATAACTATTTTTTTGAAGCATGAGTGCGATAAATGTTGCCAGTGCGAATGCTGCCATCGCATGTCCGGAGGGGAACGAGTTTAAACCCAGCAAGTGTACACCCTCTACCTTAGCTAAAATCTCCTGTCCCTCAAAAAATAAGGAAGGTCTAGGTATGTCTGGAAAGACGACAAATTTAAAAAACGATGAAACCAGGCTAACTCCTATTCCAACCATGGAAAGAATAAGACCAAATCTTCTCTTAAGAAAAATCAATACCAATATAGTGGCGATAAAAAAATAAACACTTCCGGTATGTGTCCAATACCTAAAGAAAAAATCCCAAATAGGATTATGAAGGCTATTGAGCCAAATAACAAAGTCTCCATGGCTTTGATAGGAATAAAAAATGCACGAAAGGCCGAACAGACACAGATAGATAATATAAAACGACCTGGTATTTCTTAAATGATTGATCATGCGCTAACGCAAGATATATAGTTTGCCGAATCCGTGCTTAAAAGCCCGGTCAGCACTTGTGGATCTTCGTTCCAGCGTGTTTCCATTCGAGTTGATGAAAACTTTATAGAAATACACTCCATTAGCTAGCTGATCTCCATATTCATCTCTGCCATCCCACGCATAGCTGGTGATGTTATTCCCTATTCGAATAGGTCCTATTTCGTCCTGAGTGATTTCTCTGACCACCCTACCTGATACGGTCATGATTTGAATTTTTATCTGATCAGGAATTTCACTACCTGTTAAGGTGAACACAAACCTACAACTGGTAGAAAATGGGTTTGGATACGGATAAAAATGCGTAACTGTTGATTCATTGATAACCTCGAAATTGATCTCATAAGGTTCTGTACCTGCTGCGTTTCCTGACTCATCTTCTGCCTGAATACGCAACGCATGCATCCCATCATCCAGCGGACCTGGCTGGTATTCCATTTGAAAATCCTGCGTTTCACTAGCTAGTGTATAAGTTAGTCTAGGATCAGAAAAATTTACTCGCTGAAATTGGCTGTTTTCCCCGGGAAGTTTTAAGGAAATATTGATCCCGGTCGTATCAGACTTGTTCACAAACGGGTTGTCATCCCGCATCTTCACCACAATGTTTGGATTGGGAGAGACGATATCACCATCAAGAATGTGATACCCATCAAAAGTGACATCTAATATCGGATTGGTTTCATCTGCCTGTACCTCGATCAGGTTGGTTAAAGTCAGTCTGTTGTTTGATGAATAAGCTTCGTTTTCATTGGGCATCACTTCCACAACCATGCTATTTATTCCATCCATATTGAATGAAGGAAATGCTACAGAAAAGGAAGTAGTATCTCCAGCATTAGGCGGACCAATATTAAAGCTAGATTCATCAATGCTTCCAGTCTGCTGATTAACCAAAGTGGCCATCACTGTTAGTGAGTCTATAAAGTCCAGACCTGAAGGGTTATAGAAATAGAAATCCCTTGTAATTTCGGCTCCCTCCAATACTGAAGTTTGATTCTTGCCATTTGGTAAAAGAATCCCTTCCGGCGGATACTCATAATTAACCTCCCAAAAGTTGAGCTGGGAAGGTGTTTGGTCGGTCTCGTCATCGAATGCAAAGGATAGCTCAAGCTGTGGATACAGGACTGGATCTGTAGTGGCAATGTCAATGGATTCGGCTCGGGCTCTGGACTCCAGCGTAGTTAAATTCCCATTCTGATCCACACCATAGACATCTACGGTAATGTTGTCATTCACTTCTTCCTTGAGGTTATAAGAAAACTCCTCCCAGTTTCTGGCTGGTCCTATTCTCCTGCTTCTGATTTCACCACTTACAAACTTGCCTGTAACATTATCCTGTAACTCGATGCTTTGCTCTCGAAACGGAGTAGCAGAGCCATTGTCAGTTATCATAATTGCGGTTCCTGGAGTAGCTCCCTTTTGCCCAAAGAAGATTACAGGCTGACCATTAACTAGAGAACCGATGGTAGCATTATCAACTCCCAATGAATTAAGTGTGGATTCTACTGCTGGATCCCAATTAGAATAATCGACATTTCCAATATTGAACATAACAATCGGGTCTCCATCTCGCATATTATCCACCAGCACCTGAAGCCTTCTGTCTACACCTATCATATCTTGCTCCCTAAACTGATAAATTCGTTGTGGAAGACGTCCACACACTTCACGGTTGAAAACGTCAATCTCAGTAGTTTCAATTGGCCGGTATGGATCGCCGCTTTCCTTATCGAAAGCGATGGCATTGAAGGTATTGGTCTCACAAGTTGGATCTATTGTGTTGGAGGTGACAAAAAAGTCTAAACCACCAATGATCGCCTCCATGTCATCATAAGTATATGTAGCATTATCCACTCCAAAAGTGAAAATATCTATGGGTGTGGTGTTTTCAATGAACTCCCACCGGTTGGTCAATTGATTGTACTGAATACCGGTGACCACAGATTTCTCTACCTGCTCAGGATCATATTGCCCCCAGCCTTCACCGATGTTAGTAATCAACGTGAAAGAAGACTCCACCCACTCGTTGGTCTCATCAGGGTCTGGATTTGAAAACCGGGTTCTCCAATAAATAGTGGATGAATCAGGTAGTGAGAAAGCCGAAAAGTCAAATGTGTGAGTAAGAAGTACCTCACCAGAGACTGTGAATTGCCGATTGTTCGGGCCGTTGAAATCCGGTTGCGTATCAAGTTCCAGATCATAAGACCGCTCATCTTCCAGCAAGTTGCTCGATTGCCATACAAATTCAACTTGACTGCTGGATTGCGTGCCATTATCAATAGGGTAGAGGTTGACCGTATTTCCACTGAAAATAGATACCTCCAGAGTCGCTGAATTATTCGTCTCGTTCAGTTCCTGGGTAGAATCTTTTGGGTCTAGCAGCACTGTAAATAAATTCAATCCATCATTGTTTCGCGTGGGCTCCAGAGGGATATAGAATGTTAAAGTGTCTTGTCTTAATGGTCTTTGGAATTCTTTGATATAAATCTCTTGGCCACCATCCGAATATGTTCTGTTTATCTGCACAACCAGGGAATCCTGAACGGTACGACCATAGTTTTTAACTATCACATCAATTTTAAAGGAGTCCTGAGTTGATAAAATTTCCTGAGCTCCTATTGCTGAAGCGTTTAGCGAATTGTTGTCAATTTGATAATCCGGATAGTCAGCACCGAAAACCCGATAAGCAGGATCTCCCTGCAAAGTCATTTGATGGATTTGTGTAAGGTTGATATCACTTACACCATACTGGCTTATGTATCTTCTGGATACTTCTGTCATCACGTTTCCAACTGACTCACCAATGTAGGTTTCATCGCCAAAACCAAGCTTGTAAAACAGATCGCTCCATCGTTGAAGTGTTGTTGAAATTGCAACATCCGAATGTGCGATGAATCCTACGGCTCCTAATTCAGGCGTGTTGAGCCAATCTTCTCCAAAGGTGAAGTTGGTACCATAGATTTCTCCAGCCTTACACCCATTTACCAGGAAGATTGGGTATTTGCCTTTATTAGAAAACCCAAATGCCGGATCACTGACACGGCCAATTTCTATGTCAGTCACAGTACCACTGGAATGACCAAAGAAGGTAATGAACCCAACACCTTGGTTTACACGGTCAGTCACATCCACATATTCTACTGCCTCACTGGTTTCTTTTCCTGTGTTGAAGGCACGTCCACCAATGAAATCAGCTTCCAGGACATCCGTAAATCCCTGCACGATCCCAATGAAATTTGAGATTTCAAACTGATTGATGCCGCCACTTAGCTGTAGGAAATCTTTTCTAAAAAGGTCATCATAAGGCAGTGCTTCCATCTCCATAATTTTATCAAGATATGCAGTTACATCAGTGGTTGAGAAAGCATTTAGTCGTCCGATTGGGATCCCTGGTAGTTCAGGATCTGAATCGATTCCTAATGTGAACATGAGGTCACTACCAGGTAGTCCATAGGTTGGCACGTTTACGTCCGTTTGCGCGCCTCGGTAATAGTCATAATTCAGTGTGAATCCCTTCCCAATGATGAATACATTTTCAATTGGATTTTGATTGTTGGCATCAATGATAAAGTTTCGAATACCTAACGGAGTAGGATCACCATAGCTGTACAGGTTATACAAATCATCAATATTGCCAATCTGAACATTGAAGGAGCCTCCGGCTATTGATTCCCGATATGCCCCATAATCGGCTACCGGATCACCAGAGATTCTTAAATCTGGATGTGTAACAATCAAATAATCTTTATCAGATAAATCAAAACTCGGCAGATTTACAGCCTCTATGGCTGGCACTGAAAGTGGTGTGGTTACAGCTAATACCTGCTGCCCGTCGGAAGCATCAGGAATTACAGCCTCTACTCGATCCGAAAAGTTTGTAGTAGCAATTCGGATAGAATTATGAGGGTCCGAAATGTCAAAAACGCGCGTACCTGATGCGTTGGTCGTTGCGATTTGCATCCAGGCTTTAGCTCCTGCTGGGCTGGATAGTGTAAAAACCTTGTTTTCGTTTGCGCCAACCTGAATCGTTTGAGGGTATTTCAGGCGCATGTAGGCGATGGAAATTCGCTCCGAGATATCAGGATAACCTTCTGCAGTTGCTCGTACAACAAACTCACCTCCTCCACCTATGCTTGAACTTGCTACGGAACCTGAATAAAATTCTTTTCCCCATCCACTGAATTCAACATTGTCCATTACACCCAGGGAACCTGTATTTGGCCCGATACTGATTTCCACATTGTGACTCAAGCTATTGCCGCCTATGATGACGGTTTCCAACACTGGATTTATTCCGGTGGACTCATAATTTTCCAATGTAAAGTCAAAATCCTTAAAGGCATTTTTAGACTGAAATCCTCCTGTCCAGCCCTCCCCGTCATCATATTTACTTAAACTAAATGCGGAACCAGAACCAAACCTGACACCCGGAGCGTAATTCGTGGTGAATAGCTGAATCGTATCTTCAATGTGGTAGGGTTCAGGTGAAAGTCCGGAAGTGTTTTTGTCTGAAGAAAAAACCATCCGTTTGCCATTTTCACTACCCAACTTATAAGTAAGGAAATAACTTGCGGTATCTGAAAAGAGATTATAGAACGTATGAGGTTGAGCACCCTCTTCATAAAGCGGACTGTCACTAGTACCATCATTTTTCAGTCCGTAGAATTCAAGATAGTTTAAGGTGCCATCTCCGTTCGCATTCACATTAAGTGCAACCTCTTCTCCTCTTCTAAAAAGTTGTATTCTACTAGCAGGGACAGTTGCAATTGGAAAACCGATGGCCTG
The DNA here is from genome assembly GCF_965247405.1 of Ekhidna sp. Lineage (GTDB taxonomy): Bacteria > Bacteroidota > Bacteroidia > Cytophagales > Cyclobacteriaceae > Ekhidna. The sequence continues at coordinate 1,326,513 of NZ_OZ252014.1, read as the reverse complement.
AAGCTCCTCCTGAGTGACTCGATAGAATCCATCCTCAGCGATTTTCAGTTTATAGTAAGACTGAGTGAAGTCAATCCATTCATTCCCCACCTGACCATAGGACGTGAATCCACAAAGAATGAATATCGCTATCAGTTTATTTCTCCACATTGAAATCCACTTTTACTGAAAAAACATGCGAAAAAAGGCCTGGAGCTAAATCACCAATGTCTGTCAATGCATAATCGATCGTTAACTCTTTAATACTTACACCCACACCTAAATTGGGTTGAAAAGTCCATGAAGTAGAGCCATCAAAGTCTTTGATTCGTTGAAACTGATTGATTCCAAAACGGAGAAATGCTAGTTTCTTATAGTCAAATTCCACACCTGTCTTCGGATCGATGGAAAGAAGATTGGTTCTAATAAGCGTATTTCTTTTTCCGTCAAAGGTCATATCCAGATCTACAGATGCCATAGCGCCAAATTTTTCAGTGATAATAAAATCCCGAGAACCACCAATAATCAATCGAGGTAATGTGATCTCAACGGAATTTACCGGTACGTCATTTCCTGTGAGCGCATAAATTTCCTCGACTTCAGCGGCATTATGAGACCAAGCGTTGAATGTACCCAGCATATCTCTGGCCACCAACCCCAGCTTCCATTGATTGATTTGTTTTTGGGCTCCCACGTCAAAACCAAAACCCCATGCTTTGGAAAAATTACCGACTGTTCGGTGAATCACCTTCAAGTTACCTCCTGCATCAATTCCTCCGAAAAAGGGCAATTTTCGAGCGTAGGAAACAAGGAATCCATAGTCTGCCGACGAAAAGAATTCAATATTGTCATAATTAATTGAACCATTGACATCAACCAGGAAGCGGGTATCTGGAATATCATCAACGGCAAAGCGGATGATTGAAATCGCAATTTTGCTTTCATCGTCCACCGAAGTAGCAAAGCCTGCATAGTCGTAGTTTGCCAACCCACCAAAGTAAGACGAGTGCATTAGCGCCAGCTCATGCGAGTTTTCCATTTTGTTTAGCCCTGCAGGATTCCAATAACCTGCGGTAACATCATCAATGAATGATACCCCGGTAAATCCCATGGCGAAAGCGCGGGCACTCACACCAATATTCATGAATTCGTTGCTGTACTTTGGTGTATTATCTCGGGTACTACCTTCATTCTGCGCCAGACCGACACTTCCTATTAAACACAAAATACTGACTAGCAAATACCGCATAAAGATTCGAATCAATGGCAATTTAGCCATAGCTAAGGGATTGATGTGAATGTCATTCGTTGAATAATCGCTTATATACGACAAAGGGGTATGGTTTCTATTTATATAAAATAACTAATATTATTTATTAATAAACAAAGAACTTATAACCTTTGGTAGATTTTTTCGTCTAGTACTTGGCCATGCAAAGTACCTTTACGTATATAGCACTGAAACCTATCCATGCTTAATGAAAAGTTTGACTTGAAATGAGAGTAAAAAATGAATATTGAAAACACACAAGTTCAGATGAGAAAAGGGATTCTGGAGTTTTGCATTTTGCACATCATCTCCAGAGGAGAGGTTTATGCTTCCGATCTGCTGGAAGAACTAACTTCCGCCAAGATCATGGTGGTGGAGGGCACGCTCTATCCACTGCTAACCCGCTTGCGAAAAGCTGGACTGGCAGACTATAAATGGGTAGAGTCAAAATCTGGTCCTCCTAGGAAATACTACACACTGACGAAAGAGGGGGAGCAATTCCTTGAAGGCCTGGATGTAACCTGGAACGAACTGGTCAACTCCACCAAAAAAATCATCGCGAACAAAAACACGAAGAAGAAATCATGAAAAAGAATATAAGTATCAACATTGGCGGTATCATATTCCACATCGAAGAGGATGGATATGATAAACTGAAAAACTACCTCGACTCAGTCAATAAGTACTTTTCTTCTTTTGAAGACAGCAAGGAAATCATTGACGATATAGAGGGAAGAATCGCTGAAATTTTTCTTTCCAAACTGGATGAGGGCAAACAAATCATCACCAAAGAAGATGTGAATGACCTGATTGCCACGATGGGAACCACGAAAGATTTTGAGGAATCAATTGCTCCTGATCCGGATGAGAAAGCGGAAAAAGCTGAGGAGAAGCAGGAACAAACAGAAGAAGAAAAGCAAGAGGAGCCTAAAAGTGCTTATGAGAAAGCTAAGCGTCTTTATCGGGACAATAAGCGTAAAGTGATTGGTGGAGTAGCAGCAGGTATTGCCAATTATTTTGGCATTGATCCCATATGGGTTCGTTTGCTTATGCTTGCTTTCCTTTTCAATATCTTCTTTTGGGGACTTAGTGGGTTTACCTTCCTAGCCTACATTATCCTATGGATAGCTGTGCCTGGAAGTGACAAACTGGAGGATGATAAAGCAATCAAAAAGTTGTTCAGAAGCACAGATGACCGTGTACTGGGTGGGGTTGCTGGGGGTATTGCTTCTTACTTTGGTACAGATCCAGTGGTCATTCGGGTGATTTTTGTCGTATCAATTTTTCTTGGTGGTGCAGGTCTTTTGGTATACCTGATCATGTGGATCATAACCCCTGAGGCAAAATCTATCACCGAAAAAATGCAGATGCAGGGTGAGCCTGTCACGATCTCAAACATTGAGGAAAATGTGAAGAAAAGCCTGAATGTGAAAGAAGGGGAAGAGAACGTGTTTGTGAAAATTCTACTGTTCCCGTTCCGATTGATTGCCATGATCTTTAAGGCATTGGGAGAAATTTTAGGTCCACTGATGAAGTTTGCAGTAGAGGCGCTTCGCATTGCGGTAGGTGTGCTGCTTGTTTTTCTCGGCTTTACGTTGATGGTCGCATTTACAATCTCACTAGCAGCACTTTTAGGTGTTGGTGGAGCCATGGAATCCTGGGTTCACTTTGGAGATTTTCCGGCGCGTGAGCTCTTTAGCTCGATGAGTACCATAGCAATCGTTTCATGCTACATCACTTCGATGGTACCTTCACTTGCCCTGTTGCTGGTTGGTCTGGTGGTCATCCTGAAAAAGAAAGTGACCAATGCGTTTGTGGCATGGGGCATGTTTGGCTTGTGGCTGCTTGGTTTGATTGGCTTGGCCATATCCGTTCCAACGATCATCAGAAACTACAGTGTAGAGAGCACTTTCAAAGAAGAACAAACTTTCGCTGTTAATGACGGTGTGGCAGAGCTCAAACTCAATGATCTTGACTGGGATACGTACAATACCGTCGATCTGAAAATCAGAGGGCATGAGGATACCACTTCGTACCTGTTGGAGATGGAGTTTGATGCTCGGGGATATTCTAGGGAGAATGCCCGCGAAAACGGTGAAGCTGTTGATTACATCGTAACTCAGGAAGGGAGCATCATTTACTTTGATTCGGAAATCACGTTTGGCGATGCACCATTTAGATTTCAGGATGTGTCAGCAACCTTTTACATACCATATGGAAAGGTGTTTAAAATGGATTATGATTTAAGGGAAATTCTAAGAAATACTCTTTGGATCCATGGTTATGATGCAGGCGATTTGGGAGAAAATGAGTGGGTTTTTGATGAAAGTGGATTGGAATGTCTCACTTGTTCTGAAACAGGTAAAAAATCCTATAACCGAGGTTCGTATGGGTCTGATTCACAAGAATATCAGTTTTCTGATTTCGACGAAGTAGAACTGATTTCCCTTTTTGATTTTGAAATTACTCAGGGAGATGACTATGCAGTAAGATTGGAGGGAGATGATGACGATCTGGATGAGGTATACCTCAGCCAAAGTGGGCACGAACTGGAAATCAGGTATGGAAGAAATACCGATTGGTGGAAAAGCAGGAAGCGGAAGGATAAAATCAAAATATTCATCCGGATGCCAGAGCTCGAATACCTTCGGGCTACTGGTGCGTGTGTAGGTGAAGTAAGAGGCTTTTCTGCTTCAGAGATGACCTTTGATATCGAAGGAGCATCGGACGTATGGGCTGATGTGAATGTTGACTATTTTCAAGTAGATCTGACCGGGGCTTCAGAGCTCACCTTAATTGGGAATGGAGAGGATCTGAAAGCGGACCTGGTGGGAGCATCTGAGCTGGACGCATTTAACTTCATCGTAGATGATGCAGATATAACGGCTTCCGGGGCATCCACCGCTAAAGTGTATGTGAAAAATGAACTGGAAGCGGATGCTTCCGGTGCTAGCAAGGTACGATACCGTGGAAATGCGCGAGTTTCTTCAGATAGTAACGGACTCAGCTCAATAAAAAGAGATTAAATAATTGCTTAACATACTAATCCAAAAAACTTGTCATATTGAATGCAATGAAATATCTATTAAGCAAGGAGGTAGCAACTAAATGTGATGATAAAGCTTGTTTGCAAAAAATATTTCTCCTTATAGTCGAAAAGACAAGTTTTGTGGATTAGCTAATAAAACATCTAACTGGTCGCGAGTCAAGGATCTGGCTCTGTTCATTTAGGTTTTGGTTCCCCTGCTTTTGGTCGAGCAGGGGATTTTTATTGTGGGTCAAGAGAGTACGCTAGCGGCTTTCCTCCAAACAAGATCTTGGTTTTGGCCCAGGTATCTTCGAATAGTTCAGAGTGCCTATACTTCTCCAAATCATCTTCACTTTCCCATTTGCTGAACGTATAATACACATGATTCAGCTTGGCATCCTTACAGAGCTCCAGATAATTGCAGCCAGGAAAGTTGGCTATTTTCTCTTTTACAGTTTCGAACAATGCCAGGAAGTCATTCACCTTCTCTGGTTCAAAATCCATCCTTACAATACGTATTAGCATATTTTATCCGTTAGCAAATTCAATGAGTACAGGTGAGTCTATGGACAACCCCAAAAGCTCAGAGGCATGACCTTTATTTATTCCAATCTGAAGCTGACCGGATGAGTTAAACATCACATAGCAGTCACCAGACTCTACATCGCTGAAATAGCTATGTAAGCCTTGAAATTGTTCCCTTCCAAATCGAATAGCATATTTCACTCCAGCTCCATTAATTTCTAAAATTTTATCAAATTCTGTCTTGTTAATGTTTGTGATCAGGTTGCCATAATGATCCACTGTGACGATATGACCAGCAATTTCTCGCTTGGTCACTTTAAGCTGTCGCGCATATAGCTCAGTCATACTGTCTGTTATTTCTCCCACATCTTTCAATGACTTTCCACTTGCCAGCCTTAAGGCAACTTTAGCTAGTACATCCTTTGCCGGGAAGGTGGATTGTCCGTTTTCCAAAACAGCAATCGCATTAGGTTTCTTTTCTGAGATCAGGCTGAAAACCCCAGAATCAAATCCTACAAACAAATGCCCGTCTATTTCAACTGCCAACGCTTTTGATTTTTCACGCATCGCATCTACAGCGACAATATGAACCGTTTTTTCTGGAAAATCCTTATATACATTACGTAGCACATTGGCAGCATGTGAGATGTCATACGGGCGGATGTCATGGGTGATATCAGTGACAGGTTGGTTGGGTGATTCAGACACAATAGCAGCCTTCACTGCAGCCACGTAGTGGTCGACCGTCCCGAAATCAGACATGAAGGTGATTAACGCCATTTGAGGGAATTCAGCTTACATTTGTTGTCACAAAGCTATATATTTTACTCACACAGTGAGGTTTAAAAACTGGTGTGTTTGTTACAAAAAAGATGCTATTTAGTAGGTAATGAAAGTATAGTGTACCCAGAGTCATTTACCTTTGAAGTATTAACAGAAATATCGATTGCTGGAAAAAATAATTACACTTGAAAACGTTTCCCTGGTAGACTTTCTGGGGGTAGAGAACCAAAACATTAAAACCATTGCAACGGCTTTTCCCGACAGCAAGATTGTGAGCCGTGGGAATGAAATCCGCATCAAAGGATCTGCTCCTCAGATTTTAAAGATCAACGAAATTCTGAATTCACTGCTTGCCCACTACCATGAATACGGCAAAGTGACCACAGAAAACGTTAAAGATTTTGTGGATAATGAAGAAAATACCATAGAGGCAGACAAAAACTCGGCAGTTTTAGTACACGGAACTCGGGGGTTTCGTATTACTCCAAAGACCGTCAATCAGAAGAAACTGGTGGCTGCAGTGGAGCAAAATGACCTGGTTTTCGCTATCGGGCCGGCTGGTACCGGTAAAACATATATTTCAGTAGCTCTTGCAGTAAGAGCGCTTAAAAACAAAGAGGTAAAAAAAATCATCATTACCCGTCCGGCAGTGGAGGCGGGTGAAAATCTCGGGTTTCTTCCCGGAGATCTGAAAGAAAAGATAGACCCGTATCTAAGGCCCATCTATGATGCACTGCGAGATATGATCCCTGCCGAAAAACTTCGCTATTATCAGGAAAATGGGGTGGTTGAAATTGCACCATTGGCTTACATGCGAGGGCGAACACTCAACGATGCGTATGTCTTGCTGGATGAAGCGCAGAACACCACCCCGATGCAGATCAAAATGTTTTTGACTCGAATGGGGCCTCAATCGAAAGTGATTATCACCGGTGATCAGTCACAGATAGATCTGCCAAAGAAGCAAACGTCAGGATTGATTGAAACGATGAAGGTGCTCAAAGACGTGAATGGAATTGGTTTTGTCACGTTAGACGATCGGGATGTGGTGAGACATAAACTGGTAAAAGCAATCATAAAAGCCTACAATAAGTATGACGTTCAGGGTGATTCCAGCAGCAAGTGATGAGCTAAAGAAGAAATTGTTTGCCATCCGTGAGGAGGTGTTTGTTGTTGAGCAGGAAGTTGCCGCCAATGAAGAGTTTGATGAGTATGAAGATGAATCTCATCATTTTGTCGCACTGGATAACAATGACAATCCCATTGGGGCTGCCCGCTGGCGCCAAACTGACAAGGGAATTAAACTGGAACGATTCGCAGTAAAGAAAAGCTGGCGCGGTAAGGGGCTTGGAACGGCCATTGTAAAAGCCGTGCTGGATGATATTTCTGAAAAAGCCGAGAAGGGGACCTACCTCTACATGCACGCCCAGCTACCCGCCGTACCTCTTTACTTAAAGTTTGGATTTCAGACCAAAGGCGATCAGTTTGACGAGTGCGGGATCATGCATTATTTGATGTGGCGGAAGTTGTGACGAAATCTATTTTACCCTCAGTGCTTTGATTAATTTATATGACTTATAAAATGATGGAATGATGCCAGTCACGAAAACAAAAACCAAAATGTAAATCGGTTAATCAAAGAATTCTCTAAATCTTCTTTAAAGGCACCAGACCAATCAGATATCAAAATTATAACCAAGATTAAGATCAGTAAGATTATGAAAACAGGGTTGAAGTGATGTACATACCCACTAATTGAACCGTTTGATTTTAGTTTAGCATGCAAAAGGTATCCTTTGAATGGATTATCATTGAATTTTACATCAACAAAGTCTTCTTCAAAAGATATCTCTGATTTGTAAAGATTTTCGGCATCCAACCTAGCTTTTAGTGCCAATTTATTCTCGAAAATTTCTGTATCTTCTGATGTGAAATACCATACCATATCCGAAAATTGGATATTTTAATCCATCTTCTCAAACACAAAGCCCATCTTTTTTTCTCCGGCTGAAATGACTGCTGTCATTCGATTGCCTTCCAGCATGTATTCGATCTTTTTGGGAAAATCATGTTCCGGATTTTCACTCACAAATCCACTTTCAGAAACGGATGTGATCTTAAAATAAGTAGGTTCAGCGTTGGCACTAACATATGCGACATAGTGCATGCTTCCGTCCTTTTGTACGATTTTTAGTTTCTCAACGAAAGTGGTATCAGCTCCTTTCATTGAAACGCCCATCCCTTCATACCCGCCTTTGGTTTTCTTCCAAACCTCGAAAGCGCTGGTTCCAGGGTTGACATTTTGACGTTCCCATTTCCCTTCCAGCCATTTAAAATCTTTGATTGATTGGGCCAATGTCAGGTGTGTGATTGTAAGTACGAAAAGGTAGAGTGCAGTCTTTTTCATCGTTTTTCTGACAATGATAGATACAGAATACATTCAGGTATTGTAAAAAACCGACATCTACTTTTGGAGGAAAAAGTTTGCTAGGTTTTTCTCATCAAAACCATAGTTGGAAGGCTCCTCACCAGTGAATTCTTTGAAATTTTTTATGAAATGAGATTGATCAAAATACCCGGATTGCAAGGCAGTGCGTATCCAGGAATCTTTTTGATTCTTCATTACTTCAAAGATGTAATTGAATCGTATAATGCGGCAGTAAAATTTCGGTGTAAGCCCAATGGCTTTTTTGAAGGTGCGTTCAAGTTGCCGGGTGCTTAGCTGGACATTCTCTGCTAATTCATCAACATCCACCATTCCTTTTTTCTCAAAAATAGTGGCGATGCTATTGTCAATTTTTTCATTGGGCTTGACCTCAACAAGTCGTTCTTTCAGCCACTTTTCTGCCAACATAATTTTTTCAGCGGGATCGGAATGGTGATTTTGTGCTTCACGAAGTGCGGATAGATTGATGGTTAGGAGATTATCTAATGAATGCACCTTATCGATGGTGGCACTTATATCCAGCTGAAAAAGTGTATAGAAAGCTGAAGGATGAAGCTTAATGCCAATCATTCCAGATTTTCCCGTATTTCGTAAGAAAAAATATTTGCTGATCTGGCTTGAGAAAAGAATGCTTGATTGCGTCTCCCAGTCTCCGTTCATGTTGATTTGATAGGGATCGCCGTAATGAATGATGATCTCACTATATCCATCAGGTATAATTTTTTGCTCGGCCGGAGTAGCGTCATTATTTTCATAAACCCAGTACTCTTTGACTAGATTTTTTAATGGATCAGAAGGTAGATGACTCTCAAAACGCATAGCGCAAACTATGCATTTATTCCATTATTCTTTCAACTTCACCTCACCGCTATTCACCCACATGGTTTTGGTTTCTTTTATATCAAGCCTTGGTTCCTTTATTGTCTCCATAAATTTCCAGGTAGCCTTGGCACCTTCTTCGTTTAGGGTAAGAATCATGTATCCATGATCCCGCATATTCCCCCATTTTAAATGCGGATTCACATTCGAATTGATGATTTTTTGCTCGTGCAAAAGCACCAGACTATCTGGGAATCGTTCGTTGGAATTAGATGAATTGATGGACGTTGTGCCAAATTCCACAGCAAAGGCTCCCTCGCCTGTATCCTGATTGTATTCATCGAAAGGTTTGTTAGTCGCCTCGAATGCCCAGGCCGTGTGCGTGTCTCCGGTGATAATTACTACATCGTCCAGCTCTTTCAATACATCAGCAATTAATTGTTGTTCTATGGGGTATCCATCCCAGGAATCGAGGTTAATATTAAAGGTGGGATGACCCCAATTTAGGTATGAAAAGATGACCTGGTTTCCGATGACTTTCCATTGTGCATCAGAGCTTCTTAGTTGACTTATCAGCCAGTTTCGTTGTTCTTTTCCAAGCATGGTTCTGGAAGAGTCGGCCAGGGAAGGATCACCTAAACTATCTGCAATGTAGGTTCGTCCTTCCAGTCGCTCATCCAGCATGATCAGGTCAGCCATATCTCCAAAATCAAAAGTTCGGTAATGCTTGCTGCCCTCACGAATAGGAATCCATTCGTAATACACTTGTCGTGCTACCTTTTTTCGCTCCTCATAGCTTCCTTCATCCTCCTGATGATTCTGAGCTCCATCCTTATATGAATCATTCGCTATCTCATGGTCATCCCAAATATTGATGAATGGGTGATTGGCGTGAGCGGCAATCAAATCTTTATCCAGTCTATACTGTGAGTACCGTGAGCGATAGTCTTGTAAGGTGATGATCTCTTTGTTAGGGATAGGGGATCTTCCCAAAGTTGTGTCGCCGTATCCCCCGGGGGCGTATTCATAGATGTAATCACCTAAGTGAATGATCGCATCCAGATCTTCTTGTGCCAGCGCTCCATATGCGTTGAAATACCCCCATTCATAATTGCTGCAGCTAACCACTCCAAACTTTACTTCACCCGCGTCATTAGAGGCGGTCCTGGTTCGGCCGATCATGGAGCTTTTACCTAAAGCATGAAATCGATAGAAATAGCTTGTGCCGGCATCCAGCCCGTCCACATCCACCTTTACCGTATAGTCTTTATTAGGATTCGTGGAAACTGTGCCTTTATTCACCACATTCTGAAAGCTGTCATCCACGGCCATTTCCCACACTACATCAATATCTGGAAGCGAGTCCTGTGGAGTGACCCTAGTCCAGATGATTACCTGATCGTATAATGGATCGCCGGAAGCAACACCATGATAAAAGGGAGCCATGGTGCTGTCTCTTAAATGAGACGTTTCTTCTAAAAGTGGAGGGTACTGCTCTGGCTGAGTGCAGTGATAAAGCAGTATAAGGAGAATAACAGGGCGAAAATATTTCATGTGAAAAAGGTTTATACGAAGATATTCGAACCTTTCATGAAACACTTAATGAGCTGTATTAATCAATTATTAAAAATTGATCTATTATTTAATCGCAATTGATTTCTTTGCCCATTGGATAAATTCATCAGAATGGAAAATATTTTTAGGTACTGAATAATAAGGCATTTTTCCATGTTTTGTGCAACCTAGCGACAGGTACTCCTTTTCGAGTACTTCATCTACTTTCAAGGAGATGTTTCCTTTGGGGTCTACCAAGCCAAACATTTTTCCCTCGTGGAAAATGCCATGACCCCCAAACATTTTCTTTGAAGTAATGCCTTCGATCGATGATAATTTTTCAATTGCTAAATCAGTCGAAAGCTGCGCATCATTTGTGTGTTTTGCTCCTTTTTGTCCCATGTTTTCTTTTTAAAACGATTCCAGAGGTTTATTCTGGACAATCATTACTTCATATCAAAAAATACCCCAAGCGAGTAGGAGGGGCTGGCGAAAATCAGGGAGGCACTCAAAACCGAACCGTAAGCTGCTGAGACACCTATTTTGTCTGTGATGTACCCGGCAATTTCATAAGTAGTGGCAATGAATTCCGTGTTGTTAGCAAAAACGGTAGCTCCGTCACTGGTAGCATCCGATGGATCCCCATTTTGAAAGGATTCCACACCATCTATTCGAACGATTGTCCAAATCTTGTTATCTAAAAATCCTGCTCCAGCTTCGAAACCAAATCTTGCTTCATCTGAAAATCCTTTTGTTCTGTTATTATACCCGACGTAGATGTTGGCATAGGCATTTACCTTCCCGATAGGGAATGATCGGCTTAGGTCGAATCGCATGAGCTGATTGAACTCACCGTCCCCTGTCTGCAGGGAACCATCTGACCCTCCGGCATTATCACCTATCGGTAGACCAAGCAAAAATGTATAGGCCAGAGCGAATTGGCTGCCCGGTTTGTTTATACGAAACTTAAAGGCAAGGTCCGTATCACCAATGCCGGAAATGGATTCCTGATCGTTAGCAGATTTGCTAAATGGAAGATTTATGATTGCTGTTAGTTTGTCATTGATACCATACTCTGCGTAGATGGATGTATTGAAAATGCCTTCCTGAGGAGAGGTCTGAGTGTTTCCATCAAACGTATAAACTTTGGCAGCACTGACCCACCAATGTGATACCTTGTAATATCCGGTTCCTTTTTGCTTTACCCATCCACCACCGGCCATAGCCAGGTTTGAGACCAGCGTGGTTAAAATCAGAAGTGTAAAAGATCTTTTCATATGCTTATTTGTTTATGGATATACTATCATTCCCAATAAGGACTGGTTGATTAAAACGTCCGTCTTCATCACGGTTCTCCAGGTTTAGCACACCCCTGGGACATACTGCAGAACAAACCCCACAACCTACACAGCTGGAGCGGATGATGTTTTGACCTCTTTGCGCATACCATCGCACATCTATGCCCATTTCACAGTAGGTAGAACAGTTGCCACATGAAATGCATTGACCACCGTTAGTAGTGATTCTGAATTTCGATTTAAACCGTTGAACCAAACCAAGATACGCAGCAAGCGGACATCCAAACCGGCACCACACCCGATTGCCCATCAGTGGATAAAATCCTGTCCCTACGACTCCTGAGAAGATGGAGCCGATCATAAAGCCGTAAACCGTTCGAATATTTCCACTCGAAAAACTAAAATTGTTTCCATCTACGGGCATGTACTTTGCGAACACTGAAGCTTCGCTTAGAACGACTCCAAGGGCAAAAAAACCTGCGATTCCAACAACTACATTTCGAACTTTTTTACCCGACATATTGGGATAATATTTTCTATGAAGTACATATAAGGCAGCTCCAATAAGTGCAACTGCTCCCAAAACGATCCACTTGTTGAATGAGAAATAGAAGTCACTTCCGAAGAAGTTGTAAAGAACAAGGCCGGTCATAATAACAGCAAATACCAGCACTCCATGAACCAGATATCGTTCGATTTGCCATGCTTCGGTGGATTTATCAGAAAGCTGTCTGAAAGGATCGCCTGCAGTTTCTGCTAAGCCACCGCATCCACAGACCCAGCTGCAGTACCATCTTTTTCCAAAGAAATAAACGAATACCGGTACACCCACCACAAAAAGCGTGATGCCCCATACGAGCATAAAAATGCCTAGCCCTCCAGCAGAAGTCAGAGTATTGATGTGCCACGCATCGAAGAAGTCATAATCCAGTGGCCACATGTTTTTAAAGTCAAAATACGGTTGGTTGAGCCTGACCAGAATCTCTGGAATGAGGAAAGCAAATGCCAACTGGAAAAACATGACTGAAAGTGTTCTGAAGATTTGGTATTTGCTATGTCGATACTTGATGATCATCCGCACGCCCATCACCAAAACGGCAAACGTGTACAGGAAGCCATATAAAAACCATTGACTGGAGCTGGCGGATGGGTTAATCCATTTTTGTAGCGGGTCGACAATGATGATCCAGTTGGTGATGTAAGCAGGGAAGAAATAGAGCAAAATGTAGAACCCAATCAACAATGCGCCAGTCAAAATTCCCATCCATCCACGATTGTTCAGAGCATTTTGAAAAATGTGGTTGTTTTTGATGCCTGGGGGACCATTCAGCTTGGTCTGAGGGATAATAAACATCAAAGCTCCAAGGGCACCTACCACATAAATAAGAATGAAGAAAAGTAATTTATTCTCAGGAACAGCACCTTGAGCAGAAGCTCTGGCTAGCGATCCGGCATAGTCATCATAGATAACCTTATCCCATTCCTGGTTCGCTCGTGCTTCTTCATTGATCGTTTCTACAGCACTTTTGATATCTTTCACAAAGGGGATACTTAGACTGTATGTTTTAGTAAACATCGGCTCGAGTTCCGGTTTAAGCTTTTCCTGATGAGCCTCTTTGACAATTGCCTCAAGACTCTCCACCTTCAATGTGAAGCTGGACATAAAAAAACTCCCTAGAAATAGTCCCAAGGAAAAGAGAAATAGAGTAAGTCCTGTATATCTGATTGCTTTCATATTTTGATATTTAGACCTTTTAGGTTTTTAAAACCTGAAAGGTCTTTTTAGCTAAAAATTTTCTCTAAAAAACCCTTCTTCCTGACCTCAATCTCCTTCTCCGGAAACTCTTCATTGAACTTCTCCTGAATCTCACTCTCCCAATGCCTGTAAAACTCCGGATCAAAGTTGGCTTCCGGTAAATGAGCAATGACGTAATCCAATGATCTTTCTTCATTCAGCCACCGATCCCACACCTCATGTCTGTTTCTAATTCCAAAAAGGTTCACCCCTTGCACTTCGAGTGATTCTTTTTTGTAGATGATTTTCATGCACTTTTCATGATCATCACACTCCCAGTAAAAAGAAGCGGAATCTTCCGGGCATTGAGGCAAGACTGTTCCATAGTTCTGGTATTCGATATCAAAGAATTTAGCTGAATTAAACCATACACCCGGTTTGTACTCGGTTTTTGTGCCGGTTACAGTTCTTGCCACGGTTTCACCCATCATCCGTCCTGCATACCACACTGCTTCAATTGCTCTGCGATGAGAAGATGGATTTTTTAGTTGGGCACAGTCTCCAATCGCATAAACATCCTGGATATTCGTTTGCAGGCACTCATCAACCAAAATGCCCCTATCAGTTTCAATTTTCGAATCTTTTACCAGGTTAATGTTCGGATGAACGCCTACCGTCAATCCAACAAACTGGCACTCAATGACATCTCCTCCCTTTGTTTTTGCTGCTTTAACTTGTCCATTCCCATCATCCAGTATTTCTTGTAATTCTGTTTCCTGTCTCAGGTCTATCCCATGTTTATATAAATGTCGGTCGATCAGTGTTGCTTCTTCCTGAGGGAGCATATTGTCCCAGAAGTGCTTCTCGCGAATAAGGTACGTTACCGGAATATTTCTGGAATGAAGCATCTCAGCCATTTCCACCCCAATTAGACCACCGCCAATAATGACTGCACGATCTATGTCCTTCGTGTTTTCTTCCATCAGTTCCAAATCCTGATAGGAATAAAGACCCTGAACGCCATTCAGATCTTGCCCCGGCCATCCAAATTTGTTCGATTGACTACCGGTGGCAAGTATGAGTTTGTCGTATTCCATAAAATCGCCTCCATCAAGTTTTAATTGCTTTTGATTAAAATCTATCGATGTGACCCATGCTCTCTTTAACTCAATGCGGTTTTTTTTCCAAAACCAATCTTCGTATGGCTTGGTGTTTTCATAAGTCATGTGACCCATGTAGATGTACATGAGGGCCGTACGAGAGAAGAAATGATCCGTCTCACCAGATATTACTGTGATCTGATCGTCAGAATTTTTACGAATATGACGAGCGGCTGTGATCCCGGCAATTCCATTTCCAATGATGATAATTTTCTGCATGGAGTGCGTTTGTAAAGTCAATAATACGGTGATATTTCATCCTCGATTAATGAAGTTAACCAGATAGTCGGGCGTTTGTCAAAGGGTTGACAAAAAAATATTTAAACCTTATCAATCATTTTGTGGTTATTTACGTACCACATATTGGTGATTAGGTGAAATGGGTGGGTTTAGCGTGCAAAGGCACGTTTCTATTCGGTTAGGTTAGGTTACGATTATTCTCACCCATACAGAGGGGCCCGCCAGGGCCCCTTACTTTTTACATCAAAGTTTCTCTGGGAATGTGTAAATATTCCTGCAGCTCCCCGGAAGCCACTAATTTTTTAGGCTCTCCTTTAAGCATTGCTTTACCAAAATCCATGCACCAGAAAAGATCACAGACCTGTGCTGACAATTGAATTTCATGAGTAGAGATAAGAACACCTTTTCCTGATTTAGCGATTTTCTTAAGTAGATGCAGCACATCAATCTTGTTCTTTAAATCCAGGTGCGAGGTAGGTTCGTCCAGAATAATCAGGTCAGTTTCCTGAGCCAGCGCTCGTGCGATCATTACCTTTTGCATCTGACCATCGCTGAGTTCATACAGACGTTTCTTTGCCAGATAATTGATCTCCATTTGGGATATGGATTCTTCTATTTTTTCTCTGTCGGGTTTCTTCAGGTTCCCAAGCCAGCCGGAATAAGGGTGCCTTCCAAGCGCTACCAATTCAAGCACTGAGAGATTTAATGATTCTGGCTTTCCTGTAAGCACTACACTTATTTTTTTGGCTATTTCTTTTGGTGAAAGATCTTCAATATTAGTTTCTGCAAGGTTTACAGTTCCTGATAATTTTGGTTGTAGGCCACAAAGCGTCCGTATAAGTGTTGATTTCCCTACTCCGTTTTGCCCGACTAAACCTATCAATTGTCCAGTCTCTAAAGAAAGACTGATGTTCTCCATCAGTTTTTTGTCTGGTAGATAACCGATCGTCAGAGTTGATATATCTAGCAGTGGCATCAGAAACGATAGTTTAAATTAGATTTTCTCAAAATCAACCAGATCACAAAAGGTGCCCCAAAAAGCGATGTGATGGCATTGATAGGGAGTGTTTCATCCATGCCTGGAAGCTGTGCGATAATGTCAAAAAACAGCAACAAGATTCCTCCAAGTAAAATGACTAAAGGTGTCAATAGCAGGTGATTTCCTGTATTAAAGAGCATTCTCGCAATGTGTGGAACAGCCAGTCCTATGAAAGCAATTGGACCACAAAAGGCTGTGACAGTGCCGGCCAATAGACTTGTATTTATGATGATTAGCATGCGAGCCTGCTTAAGATTTAGTCCAAGGGACTCTGCATAATTTTCACCCAGAAGCAGCGCATTCAAAGGTTTTGAGAGAAGAAAAGATAGTAGGAGTGAAATCAAAATCACTGGGAGCATCACATAGAGTTCACTCCATGAAAGACTTCCCAAGCTCCCAAAGGTCCAAATAACATATGCCTGTATGTTTTCCGCCTGGCTGAAATACTGCAGTATACTCACGATGGCACTTACAGCAGAGCCAAACATGAGTCCAATGATTAGTAATGATATTCCTGACCTGATTCTAAAGGAGGCAATCAAGACCACAGACAAAACGGTAAACGAACCAATTCCTGAAGCACCTACCAGCAACCAACTTCTTCCGACTCCCGTCATTTCGAGAAATCCTCCAAGCCAAACACCAAGAAAAATCACAAGAGCCACACCCAATCCGGCACCTGAGCTGATACCCAAAATGAATGGCCCGGCCAAGGGATTGCGAAACAGGGTTTGCATTTGTAATCCGCTAATAGCTAAGGCGCTACCTGCTAATATGGAAGTTATAGCTTTGGGGATGCGAAAATTGTGGATGATATTGTCCCAAATTTGGTTTTCAGAACTGCCTCCAAAATAATTCCAGACATGAGAGAATGGGATCTTCACTGATCCGATAGAGATACTTAGAATAAATCCCAGCGCAAGTAAAAACAAGAGAAGCAAAAAGATTACCCTCCATTTTTTCCTGGATTCGTCAATTTGCGATTCTATCATGGCAGCTTTTCGAAATACACTGTTTCATATTCAGGAAGCAATTCAGGATGTAAGATCTTAATCAAATCGGCAAGGACAAGGTCAGGTCTGGAGTAGCCTGATTCGAAGAAATCATACCCACCATTTGGCCCGATTTTTTTGCTGTAATTATACACCTGATCATTTTCAAATGCTTCAAAAGAGGCATATCGGCCTTCCTGACTCAACATTTCGTGTCTGCTATTTAGGGTGGAGGTACCAACCCATATATCAGCATCATGTGCCTTTTCGTATATCGCCTCAAAACTTAACTCCAGCCAACCGGAGGTGGTGTCAGTATTCCAAATATATTCACCCCCTGCATTACGATAAAAAGTGGCAGCCCAGTTATTGCCTCCGGGCAGGAACCAAGTATCTCCATACACCACACCACTCAGAATGGTGGGTTTGTTTTCTGCTAATCCTGCCAGCTCATTTAATCTCAAATATTTCTCTTCAATAGACATGAAGATGGAATCTGCCATTTTTTCTTTGTCAAGTAATGCGCCAAAAAACTTGATCCACTCGGCACGACCAAGGGGGGACTGCTCTAAAAAATCAGAATTATAGTAAACGGGTATACCAGCTTCTTCAATTTTGTCAAGGACTTGCGATTCGCCACCCATGTCAAATGCCACCACTGCGTCAGGGTTTACTGCTAGGAGCAATTCCATATTGATTTTTCCATCGGGTCC
This sequence comes from Ekhidna sp., assembly GCF_965247405.1. Lineage (GTDB taxonomy): Bacteria > Bacteroidota > Bacteroidia > Cytophagales > Cyclobacteriaceae > Ekhidna. The sequence continues at coordinate 1,308,932 of NZ_OZ252014.1, read as the reverse complement.
CAGATCGGTAAGGAGACCTTCCTCTCCACGTTTGATAAACGTTTCGGAACTAATGTATTTGAGGTTTGGAAAACCAACCACTTTGTCTGTCGCCCCCAGCATCTCAATGTATGGGAGGTGAGAGGTTGACGTTACCACCAGTCGATCAATGGATTTTTTAAGATTGTAAACAATTGGTTGCTGTGCTTTTGGCCAAGGCTCGTCTACCACCAAACGTTTTTCCCCTTCCTTCAGCTCAAAATGAAAGCCTTTAGCATACTTTGTCTGCTTGGTATTTTTATAAACAGATTCTTCTTTGATAGAACCGCACGCCACAAAAAAAAGGATGAAAACGAGTCCGCTTGATTTCATAAACTCAAAAGTAAGCCCATCAGAATGAAGTTGGTTAATATTGTGGTGATATTGGTTCTGATGTTGTTGACAACAGCATTGGATTAAAATGGGAATCCCGTGACCTAACTCCGAAATATTTCGGACGAGAGGAATTCGGGAGCTGTCCCCGCAACTGTAAGTCCACATTAAGGATTTTGGCCTAGTCTAGTCCACTGTTTCGCCGCTGGCGGGATGGGAAGGATGCCAAAATCGGACAAGCCAGGAGACCTGCCATATCAAATTGTAACATTCTAGCTTCGGGTGAAAGCAGAGGAAGGGGTTAACTCCATTCTTTCTTACGAGGCTCATAGTAACTCTAAATTTCTATGAGAAACACATTATTAATCATTGCATTGTTTTGCATGGGCTGGACTGTCAAGGCACAGGACACCCTCAAGACCGTCCAGTTGGATGATGTGGTAGTGACAGGTACCAAAAGCGAAATCCCTGTTGAGAAATCCGGAAAGTCTATTTTTAAAATTACTCGAAAAGAGATTGAGACCAGTGGAGCTCGGTCCGTGGCTGACATTCTCAATCAAGTTCCCGGTCTCCAAATGGACGGGAATTTTGGCACTATGGGAACGAATATCGATTATTTCGTTCGCGGAGCAAGGAGTAAAAGCACCTTGATTTTGATCGACGGGGTTCCATTTAATGATGCTTCCGGTATAGATCAAACCTATGATTTAAGGCTGTTGGATCTGGATCTGGTCGAGTCAATTGAGATACTAAAAGGAGGCCTGAGCACACTTTATGGTACAGGAGCTGCTGCCGGAGTTATCAATATCAGCCTCAAAAAAGCTTCCAATGAGAAGCTTTCAGGAAATGTAGGGGCAAGCTATGGTAGCTTCAATACATTTCAGTCCAACGCTGGTTTTTCGGGAACCAATGGCAATTCTTCGTTTGTCTTCAATGGTGGATATAAACAATCGGATGGATTTTCTGCTGCAAAAGATCAGGATGAAACAGGAAATTTTGATGATGATGGATTTGAAGGTTTCCATTTGTTGGGTAAGTATGATGTTGAATTTACTGAACGGTTTTCACTTGGTGTCACGATTTCCTTTGATGATTTTGAGACCGATTTTGACGCAGGGGCGTTTACAGATTCTGAGACAAATCTCTCTGAATACAGCCAGCTAAGAGGAGGGTTCAGACCGACCTACAGGTGGGAAGGTGGAAATATTCAGGGTAAATTCTTCATCAACAAACTAGATCGTTTCTTCGAAACAGACTTTGGTATTTCAGACTATGATGCTAAAAACCATCAGGCAGATGTGGTTATTAATCAAAATCTTTCTGATCAAATGAAGTTGATCGGAGGGCTTAACTATCAGCGATTTCAGTATTCAGAGCAACCCGATTTTGAAACGTTCGATTTCAATATGATTGACCCTTACGCCACAATAATCTATGATAATAAAAACTTCAATCTTCAAGTAGGTGGAAGGTTGAATATCCATAGTGATTATGGTCAAAACTTTGTTTTTAATATTAACCCATCTTACTTAATTGATGCTGCCCCGATTGATATCAAGTTATTCGGTTCATACGCTACCGCTTTCATTGCTCCATCGCTTACGCAGCTTTTCGGGCAGTTTGGGCCAAACCCTGAACTGGATCCTGAAGAATCTAAGTCTACTGAAGCCGGATTTACTGTTTATGGAGACACTTTTGAGTTTGGAGGTGTTTATTTCCACAGAGAAGATGAAAACCTAATCATTTACACCTCTCAATACGAAAATGCAGATGGTGAAATTGAAACCGATGGTTTGGAAATCACATCCTCAGTGATGCTATCTGAAAAAATATCTTTAGCCGGCAATTACACTTATACAAGAAGATTAAGTGATGATGTAGCATACAGGATTCCTACTCATAAATATGGATTCTCAATGGACTACTCGCCTCTTAAAGAGTTGAATTTCTCTTGGAATTTCCTGCATACAGGAGAAAGAAGGTTTCAGTATTTTGATAATAGTACATTTGAAACCGTGCAGGTAGATGCCGGAGCTTTTGACCTTTTCAATTTAAATGCATCTTATGTTTTTGGTAACCTAACCATTTCAGGAACAGTCAATAATCTCTTTGATGAAGATTATCAGGCTGTAGCTGGGTTTAATAGTGTGGAACGAAATTTTATGGTTGGGCTGAAATATCGGTTTAACTGAAAAGCTCATCTACTGCTTTTCGCACAGATAATTTTTGGGAGGAGATCAGATCCTCCCTTTTTTTGATTTCTTCTTTGATGTTCGCCTGAGTATAAAAATCTGCTTCGAGTCTCGCATGGATGCGCTCATGAAACCATTTGATCAGCTGCCTTTTCCTGTTTTCATCAAACCATCCATTCAAATGAGTTCGATTTTGAAATTTCTCGATCTCATCCCATGCTTCCTCAATTCCTGTTTTTTCCACAGCAGAGCATAAACCAACAGGCACGGTCCAATCCGCTTCGTTGGGAGGAAAGAGATGAACTGCATTCGCATACTCCTTTTTAGCTTTTTTAGCCGCCCCTACATTATTCCCGTCAGATTTGTTGATGAGGATGTGATCTGCCATTTCCATGATACCACGCTTAATGCCCTGAAGTTCATCACCACCACCGGCTAGCATTAGGAGTAAAAAATAGTCCACCATATCTTTCACTACCGTTTCACTTTGGCCAACACCTACTGTTTCTATTATAATAACATCAAATCCGGCTGCTTCGCAGATCAGGATGGCCTCACGGGTACTGGATGCTACTCCTCCCAAACTGGAACCTGAGGCAGAAGGCCGAATGTATGCATTAGGGTCGCGGGATAATTCATCCATTCGGGTTTTATCTCCTAGGATGCTACCGCGGGTGCGATTGCTGCTTGGGTCGATAGACAAAACAGCCACTTTTTTTCCTTTCCCTGTCAGCATTTTTCCAAATGCCTCGATAAAAGTACTTTTTCCAACTCCGGGTACTCCGGTTATCCCGATTCTCAGACTTTGATTGTTGTCACTGGTAATCTTGTCAATGAGCTCAGCACTCAACTTTCGGTCATCGGATCGCTTACTTTCTACCAAGGTAATAGCCTTACTCAGAAAAACCCTGTTTCCCCGCGATAGACCATCTATTAAGTCTTGTAGATGAATATTAGGTGTTCGCCGAAAAGTTGAATCCATAAGACGATTAAGTCAGTTTTTATTGCGTAATTTGAAGAATAAATTGAACTCTTCTAATATGGCAATTGTGATCGTTAGTGTAAAATGCTTTAATTGCATATATAATCTTAACTGACTAACTCACCAACGAATAGACAATGTTTAGAAGATTCTGGCGGGATGTAATCCTGGGAACACTATTTATTTTAGGTCTGATGGGAGTAATTGCTTCCGTTTCAGCCTTCAAGGTCTTTGACATATTTGATCCAATTGGAGATGCTTTTGAGGATATGGAGTTTACGGACATCTATTTTTCTCAATTGCTGGATGATCCGATAGCCGACACAGATGTTGTTTTAGTTAATATCGGCCTGGAATCTCGCGCTGGTATAGCAATGATGATTGATTCCATTAGTCAGCATAACCCGGCAGTAATAGGAGTGGATTCATTTTTTGACTACCCTAAGGAAGATACACTGGGAGATATGATGCTGATGGATGCTTTGAGTCGTGTGGAGAATCTGGTGATGGTTACTAAGGTTTTATATAACCCAGAAACCGATGATCTTGATTCAGTGCACATGTCCTGGCCGTGGTTCACTTTCAATGCTGATCCTGCCTTTGCAAATCTGATTACAGATGCTGATGTTCAGGAGGATTTAAAAATGTGCAGAACATTTAATCCAACGCTTACAACAACTGATTCGGTTACCCATTCTGCTTTTGCAGTTAAGTTGGCTTCATATCTTGCTCCCGATAAAGCGCAAAATTTTGTTGATAGAGGGAACGAAGAGGAAGTTATTAACTACCGAGGCAATGTGCTGGATTATGGAGCTACCAAGTTTGGGAATAAGTACTTTGCACTGGATGTAGGTGATGTTTTTGGAGCGAACTATACACCAGATATCATCACGGACAAAATTGTGATATTCTGCTTTTTAGGTGAATATCTTGGGGATAGAGAAAATTTTGAAGACAAGTTTTTCACTCCACTTAATGACAAATATATCGGACGTGCTTTTCCGGACATGTATGGTGGTGTGATCCATGCAAACATTGTTTCCATGATATTAAATGAAAATTATATTTTCTATCTAATGGATTGGCAAAAGTGGGCAATAGCTGTCATAATGCTCTTCTTAAATATCATGGCATTCTCATGGATATATAAGAAGCTACCTAAATGGTATGATGGGATTACGAAGGTCATTCAGTTAGTGGAGTTTGTGGGGATTATTTATATCATGGTTTATTTCATGGATATATTCAGTATGAAATTGGATCTTACATATTTGTTATTTGCTGTTGCCTTATCGGGCGATGGCCTGGAAGTATTCTACGGAGTGGTGAAAAACTCACTCTCTAAGGAAGGAAGAAAAGAATTATTTAAAGTATCACGATTATAAATTTTTAGAAAACGCCAAATTTTATTGGAACTATTATGAGAAAGTTTGTTTCTATCGCTATCACTACAATGCTTGTTTTTGCTGTTGGTATTGCCAATGGACAAGGATATACATTTAGAGTTTTGGCCAACAAGGGTCAAAACAAAGTAAAAAAAGAAGGTGCCACAACTGCAGTTTCTCTGAAGACCGGAGCTACACTTAGCGACGGTGATGAGCTGATTGCTTCTCAGGGTGCCTACATTGGTTTGATGCACAAATCAGGTAAGACGCTAGAGGTGAGAACACCGGGTACGAAAAAAGTTTCTGACTTAGCTAAAATGGTCAACACCAAATCTGCGAGTGTTTCCAGCAGATATGCCACATTCTTAGCTAATAAGATGAATGAAAAAGAAAAGCCAAACTACCGCGCCAGATTGAATGCAACTGGAGCCGTATCAAGAGCGCTTGCAGGAGATGAGCAGATTCAGGTATTGATCCCTTCTCAAGAGGCAAAAGTTCTGGGAAGCAAAGCGATCCTAAACTGGGATACTCCTGAGGGTATGGAGGAAAATACATTCGTCGTGACTGTGAAAAACATTTTCGATGAAGAAATCATGAAAGAAGAAGTAACAGGAAATTCAATTGAGCTTGATTTTGCGCAGGAGAAAATGAAAAACGAAGAGGGTCTGTACATTATCAAGGTTGCGGCTAAGGAGAATATGGACGTGACTTCTAGTGACATTGGAATCAAGAAGCTAGCAGGTGCTGAAGCTGCCGAGTATCAGGAAGGTCTGTCAACACTAAAGTCAGAAGTTGACGAAGAAAGCCCGCTAAACAAAGTGATTTATGCTTCCTTCTATGAAGAAAACGGATTGATTGTAGATGCATTGACTGCTATTGAAGAGGCTATCCAGATGAATCCTGAAGTGGAAGATTTCAAAATTCTGAAAAAGGATATCATCGAAAGAAACGGAATCAAAATTTACAAGGAGGAAGGAGAAGAATAATCCCCTCTTCTTTAGAACAAATTTTCAGAAACCCTGGTCCGGATGGATCAGGGTTTTTTGTTTGGGTAGGATTTTTACATCAACTCAGGAATAACAGAGCCAGGCCGCTATTCCCTTGGGAATCTAAATCCGGATAGTGATAGATACCCAAGTCTCACTCCTTCGTCGTACGCAAAGGGATGACGTTAGAGGATAGTAGCAACCCGTTCATTCACGTACCATCGAGTCATTACTTCTATCAATGCAAGAATCACCCTTTCCAGTAGAGCATGTCTTACAACAATTCCGATCCTCATAATTGTAATGTTTATTACTTAATAAAATTTCCAATTAATGAATTCAAAATCAATATCCATTTTTGGTAATTCGATTACTGTATTCTTATTTGATGAAATTCATAGTAGGAAAGAAAGATAAAGTAGATTGCCTTTGCCTTGCGTAAATGTTAGCATCATCTGTATTTTGAGTTGTTGCAATAATCATTAGTCATAAAAAGGTGAAATAATAAATGAAACTACCGGAGGCTCAAACAAAAAAAAGGACACCATCAGGTGCCCTTTTTTAAATAGCTTTTTTCTTAAACCTTAATCCAATCCGATCATCACGAAAGGTCCCCAGTAGATCGGGTCGCGGTACTCGTTTCGTATTTCTTTCTTCGCATCGATGAACGCCTGACGCTTGTTCCCGGTTTCGATCCACTTTCTGTAGAACTTCACCATCAATTGTTGGGTCGCCTCATCACTCACTTTAAAGAGTGACATAATGATGGTGCGAGCACCGGCAACAAGAAATGCCCGTTGAAGACCATAAACACCCTCTCCGGCTTGCAGCTCACCCAATCCTGTTTCGCATGCTGAAAGTACAACCAGATCCGTCTGATCGAGGTTAAGGTTCATGGCCTCATATGCTGTAAGAATGCCATTATCCACATTGTAATTGAATTGAGTTTGGTTCAGGATATCACCAGCACCTGCAAGCAGTAGGCCCGTTTTAAGCAGCGGATTTTCATAAGCTGCATTCTCATTGTATTCCTGATCAGATACGTCCGCAGCTTCCGTTTCCTTAAAGAATCCGTGTGTGGCAACATGGAACACTCTCGGATTTGATACCTGTTTGATTGAAGATTCACTTGCTTGAATCTCTGTAAACTTATCTGTGCTCCAGCCTTTTCTATCGAGGAGGTCATCAAGTTCTTCAATCTCTGCTTTAGTACCTGGAAGAGGTGTCACAACTTCCGCAGTAGCACGGGTTAAACCGGAGGTTGGAAGTGGCTGTCCCGGCTGTGTTTGCATATAGAACTGAGGATTTCCAAACATCATTGCATACTGTTTTTCAGCTACCACCTTCGTCTGAATTTTATTCAGGAATAGATCCTTGGTGTTACTGATCAATAGGATGTTGGAGTTATCCAGTACATATCTTCCATCCGGTGTTGGAATGGCCTCCAGGTTTATTTGATTGTAAACGCCATCGGGTGATAGATACAAGGTAGCTACGGCACCAATTTGCTCCGCAATAGGAGCCCAAAATTGATCATAGGAGTACTTGTCTTCAATTTTGTATTTGATACTGTTTCGATAGAATTTTAAGTACCTGTTTTCAAGTTCCTCACCATCTTCAAGCAGAATCATTTTAGGCTCTGAACGCTTGCTTCCTTCAACATACAGCAATGCATACATTACTGAGTCTGTAAAGACATGATCAAATACTCGAAAACGCACCATTTCAATGGCCACTTCATTTTCATTTAGTGCGCCTTTTACATTTTCCCATGTAACAGTTCTGCTATCAGCACTCTGAGCAAATAATTCTGATTTTAAACTGATGTTTTTTTCCAGTAATTCAACCTTCTGTGATAGAGCTTCAACATTGATTTCATTTTCAATCAAATCATCCTGACTCATTGAAAGTGCTGCTGTCAGAAGTTCCTTGTCCTCTACCCATGTTGAATACATCTGTTTTAGGTCTTCATCATTGCTATTCATGATACGCTGACGAATCTTAATGGATGAATTAAGTAGAAGTGCTTTGGTCAGAAGCGCATTGTTATACAATTCCCCAATGTATTTTGCATTTCTGTTTCGGCTAACAATTAGGGTGTTATAATATTCGTAATCACCCTTGATGGTATTCCAGAATTTAGCCTTTTCCCGTTCACTAAGTGCCGGAAAGTATTCCTGGATAAAGTTCTTATAGTTAGCAAGTACCCCTTCCATTTCATCCTGAGCGTCTTTGTACCTTGCTTGCATGAAGTAGGTTTTACTCAGCTTGGATTGCACTTTTACATATTCGGGGTGCGTTTCGTTGAATACTCGCTTGTACTGTGTCTGCGCATCTTCATAGTAGTCTTCTGCCTGAGTGTAATTTCTCTGCTTGTAGAAGATGTCTCCCTTCAGCACCAGAGCAGTTGCTGCGTTGATATTGTTTCGCTTACCAATCTTGTTTTTCCAGATACTTTCGGCCTGGTTTAAGTAGGTGAAAGCAAGCGAATAATTGCCAGCTGCGATATTGGCAATTGCCATGTTTTTGAGAATCTCAGCATACGTTGGGTTATTTGATCCCAATTTCTTACCAATAATTCCCTCAGCGGCCTGGAACAAGGATTGAATTTGAGTGAGAGGCTTATCCTGATAGAAGTAAACAAGTGCCAATTTTGATGTTGATTTACCTACGTCTACATGCTCAGGACCAAATTTGTCTTTTTGAATTCGAATGGCATTTTTAAGCAGCGTTTCAGCCTTATCATAATCACCTATAGTTGTGTAAACATCTGCTAGCTGCAACATGGATGGAACAACCTTAGAGGAGTTTTCACCAAAAATGGAGATTGAAATGGTATTGGCTTTCCTTGCTTGTTGCTCAGCCTCTGTGTAATCTCCCTTAATCAGGTTGAGTCGTGCATTTGCAACCAGCGTTTGGTTTAGGTGACGGCTGGTATTACCAAACTGGTTGGTTTTTTCTTTCAATGACTCTGTTAGCAATTCAGTAGCATCAGAGTAGCGTCCAATATTAGTATAAAGTGCACCAAGGTCATCCTGATAGCTTAACCCGGTGACATCTGTTGTCAGGGCACCTTCCTCTCTTAAGTCTTCAGAATCATAAATGTGATCCTCTGCTGCATCGTATTCGCCTTTTATTGACAAGAGCTTGGCCTTAGTGATAAATGCAGAAGATAGATACGTTTTAGACTCGTCAGTTTTTGTGTTTTCGAGGATTCTTATCGCTTCCTCCAGGTTTTCGGTGGCTTTTTCGTACTCACCTATATTAATTTGAAGTCCGGCAATCTTCTCCAGTTCCTTTCCATACTCAATATCCTGGTTGTCATATTTTACCCGAGCTGCAAGTAGTGCATCATCCAGAATATCTGATGCTTTTGCATAATTGTCTGTTTCCTCGTAAAATTTAGCCAGGTGGTTCATGATGTCGAGATAGTCTACATGACCCTTTGTGATTTCAGGTTCTACTATTGCATGAAAGCTTTCATCATAGATTGCTTTAGCCTCTGAGAACTTGTCTGTGAAGTCCACATAATAATTAGCCAATTTGGTTTTGGTTAGATGATACTCAGGAGCATCCGATCCAAGAAGGAATTCTTTTATCCGAAGAATTTCTGAATCGTATGATTCTGTATTTTGATGACGTCCGGCAAATAAAGCTACTTTTTTGGCCAGTTCCAGCAACGCTATTCTTTCCGAGTGGAATTCAGGGATAGTCGGGCTTGCCAACATCTCGTTGATGTTGTTTTCCATCTTCTTGATGTCCTGATCTGCAAGATCAAAGGTGAGATCCATTTTGTCTTCGGCAAGATTGAACACACTGGACTTGTCAAACTCTCTTAATGATTTTTTAAAGTCTGCAGATACGATTTTAAGTTTTGCACCTTTATCTCCCCGATACAATGCTCGCATTAGGTTGGACTGCATGGTCATTACTGTATTGTGAGAGAGCTCGTATTTTCTAATCGCCTGGACGTAGGCATCCTCATATAATTTAGCCTGAGCTTCTACTGCCAGACCATTTTCTTCTAAAAGTTTAGCATTCAAAAAAGCATTTCTGGCCCACAATAAATGTGTTTTTTTGAGGTTGTCGTCCACCCATTGCAGGTTGGTGATGAATGCTGAATCAGCCGACTGGTAGTCACCCATGTGCCGAAGTGAATTGGCTTTTACGATCATCATCTTAGCAAATTCCTCTTTTCGCTCCTCGATATCGTCTTTATCTCCCTCATTCGACATGGCTCTTTTTAAGTAGTAGTCGGTTTGATTGTCAACAAGCTCAATGGCTTGACTGTAGAATCCCTTTCCAGACAAAACCTGTGCGCGTTGTACATCCAGGGCTGCCTTGATATCTTCAATCAATGATCCGGAAGTTTCGAAGGCTTGGGTGGCTTTTCCAATGTACTCCCCAGCCAGCAAATAATTACCATATGAAATGAGTACTTCAGAAGCTTCCATGAGAATAAAGGCATGCTCTGCGCTTTCTGTACCATTAACTTCTTCACTCATGGCGATGGCCTCTTCTAACGGCTTCATCACACTTACCAGTTCTCCAAGGCCTACGTTGATTTTGGCCTCCTTCACCAACCCAATGGCATTGTATGGGTTATTAAAAGAAAGTTTCTTAGTCGCCGTTTTTTTAAGCTTTTCTATCTGTTTTCTCGCAGAGGAGTAATCTCCATCTTCGTACTCATCATCGGCTTTCTCTATGTATTTCTGATACTGTGCATTGGTGATGGTGACACATAGCATCAACATCACTACCACGGCGGATTGGAAGTATTTCATTTTTTGTAGGATTTTTAGGTGAATAAAGTTATCGAAAAAGCAAGAACTATCAGGTCATCAACTTGTTAAGAATTTTTATTGCAGCTTTTGAAATGATTGTTCCCGGTCCAAATATGTCCGCAACACCCTTATCAAGTAGTTCCTGGTGATCATTTTCGGGAATAATTCCTCCAGCAACCACCAGAATATCTTCTCGCCCCAGCTTCTTCAGCTCTTCAATTAATTCTGGTATTAGCGTTTTATGTCCTCCTGCAAGCGAAGATGCACCGACCAGATGTACGTCATTTTCGATGGCTTGTTTGGCAACCTCCTCAGGAGTTTGGAACAATGGCCCTATATCTACATCAAAACCAAGATCCGCAAAAGAAGTAGCAATCACTTTTGCTCCACGATCATGGCCATCCTGTCCCATTTTCGCGATCATGATTCTGGGGCGTCTGCCATCAAATTCTTCAAACCTGTCAGATAATTCCAACGCCTTTTTGAAGTCCTCGTTATTTTTTATTGCGGAAGAATACACACCTGAAATTGTTCGGTTTGTGGCCTGAAATCTACCAAAAACTTTTTCCATAGCCAGCGAAATTTCTCCCAGTGTAGCTCTTTCCCTTGCAGCATCTATCGCTAGTTCAAGTAGGTTTCCATCGCCTCGTGCTCCTTCTTCCAACTTCTTCAAGCATACCTGAACCTTATTTTCATCTCTTGAAGATTTAATTCGATTTATGCGGTCAATTTGCTTCTTGCGCACTTCATTATTGTCCACTACCAACAATTCAATCTCAGTTTTTTCGTCGGTAATAAACTTATTCACTCCAATGATAGCTTCTTCTCCGGAATCAATTCTGGCTTGCTTTTGGGCAGCTGCTTCTTCAATCTTCATTTTCGGATAGCCGGCCTCAATGGCTTTAGACATTCCACCCATTTCTTCCACTTCCTGGATGATTCTCCAGCTTTTCTCGATCAGATCATGTGTCAGTTTCTCAACATGCTTCGATCCACCCATTGGATCCACCACCTTCGTGATGTTCGTTTCTTCCTGAAGGTAGATTTGTGTATTCCGAGCAATTTTAGCTGAAAAATCAGTTGGTAGAGCGATTGCTTCGTCCAATGCATTGGTGTGTAGCGATTGCGTGTGACCCAATACCGCGGCTAATGCTTCAATAGTAGTCCGTGCTACGTTATTATATGGATCTTGTGCTGTGAGACTATAGCCAGAAGTTTGACTGTGTGTTCTCAATGCCATGGACTTCTCATTCTTGGGATCAAAATCTTTGATCAGCTTTGCCCAGAGCACTCTGGCTGCTCTCATCTTTGCAATTTCCGTAAAGAAATTCATGCCAATCCCCCAGAAAAAGGATAGTCTTGGAGCAAAAGAATCAATATCTATCCCTGCTGCAATGCCAGTGCGTACATATTCAAGACCATCGGCAAGTGTAAAGGCCATTTCCAAATCTGCCGTAGCACCAGCTTCATGCATATGATATCCACTGATGCTGATGGAATTGAACTTCGGCATTCTTTGGGAGGTGTACTTAAATATATCAGCGATGATCCGCATCGACTGTGCAGGAGGATAGATGTACGTGTTACGTACCATAAATTCCTTCAGAATATCATTCTGGATGGTACCTGTCAACAATTCCGGCACAACTCCTTGTTCTTCTGCTGCAACGATATAAAATGCCATTACCGGGATCACGGCTCCATTCATGGTCATGGATACCGACATTTTATCCAGAGGGATTTGATCGAAGAGGATTTTCATATCCTCTACAGAGTCTATCGCTACCCCGGCTTTTCCTACATCACCTTTTACTCGAGGGTTGTCACTGTCATATCCACGATGTGTAGCCAGATCAAATGCCACGGAAAGTCCTTTTTGCCCTGCCGCAAGATTCCTTCTATAGAAAGCGTTTGATTCCTCAGCCGTGCTGAATCCAGCATATTGTCGTATTGTCCATGGCCGGGATGTGTACATAGTTGCATAAGGGCCTCTTAAAAATGGAGGGGTACCTGCCGAAAATCCTTCTTGAATAAACTTGTCTTTTCCCATTATTTCAGCTTCTCTTTTACGCTTCTTATGATTTTGTCAGTCAATGCCTCTATGTAAAATGAACCCCCACATTGGTCAGTATATTCTTCAATCCCACTTTCTTCGCGAATAAGATTGCCAGTGTTCCTGCTTATTCTCGGATCACCAATGGCTGTGGTGAAATCAATCGAATGGCTGCCACCCAGGATGCTTGCTAAACCTGCGGTGGTATTTAAAAACCATTGATGCTCATCTGATTGGTGTTGAGGTATATGGGTATGGATATGATTGTTTTTACGACCTGTTTCGTCCAAGAGAAACTTTAAAGCTCTGACAGTTGCGATTTCAAGAAAAAAATCAGGAAATGCATTTCTGTAAATAAAGTTTTGATCTTCTCCTTTCAAAACATCTATAAGTTGATTGATTGGATTTTGAGTCTCTTCTACGAGTTGACAATTTCCACCTGGCATGATCATCATTCCTGAGAACCCTTCTTGATTGATAGGTTCATTGGTTCGGATCGAGACATCACAAATGTTTCGATCGACTTCATTTAATGCACCATTGAGCAAGTCTGGATTTTTAATCGAAAGAATCACACCATCGCACCCACCCATCAGTGCGTTCAGTATCTGTTTGTTGGCTTGTTTTTCCATTTTAACCGCAACCTCTTCGTATAGCTTCCACCGATGCGATTTAACTTGTGAAAAATAGGTGTTTAAATACTCAAGTCCTTCCAGATCATCTGTATCATAATATCCTTCCAGACTAATACCGGCGCTATTTTCCCACTTCAATTTGTCATCAGGGTCAGCACCTTTTAGTTGATTTTCAGCTAATTTCTTCCATTGATCTTTGCTGATTTCAGGAAATATATCAAGGTTTAATTCTTTCAAAATATTGCTTCTTTGCGACGATTATTTCACGAAATTAGACCAGAAATAGGATGTTAAGAAAAATTGTATTTTTCGAAGAATTTTCAATTGAAAATGCTCTTACAAGAACATATTAAACCATTTCAAAAAGTCAAGGGTAAAATTCATTTTTTTATGAAAAAAAAATCAAACATATTTGATGCCCTTTCGAAAAAAAAGGGTCACCTAAGCCAAAGTATAAACCACTTATAACGCTAATCGAAAATGCACGATTTGATATGGAAAAACTGCCTTGAGTACATAAAAGAACGTATTCCTAACCAAAGTTACAGTACATGGTTTGAGCCCATAAACCCCTTAAAGACAGAGGGTAACGTTCTAACTATTCAAGTCCCGAGTCAGTTTTTTTATGAGTGGTTAGAAGAACATTACGTTCATATCCTGAAAGAAGCGATTGCAAAAGAGATGGGCGATGATGCCAGATTGGAATATTCTGTTGTTGTAGAAAACGAAGAAACCAAAAAATCTAACCCCACTTCCCTGAAAATCAACAACCTAGCTGATCGTAATGGAAGTAATGGTAAGGGATTGAATACTGCATTTATCGATGATCTAAAGAGTGAGAACAATCTGAATCCCACCTATACATTTTCGAACTTTATAGAGGGTGACTGTAACAGGCTTGGCCGTTCTGCAGGATATGCAGTAGCAAAGAAGCCAGGTATTACCTCATTTAACCCTTTGATGATCTATGGTGGTGTAGGCCTTGGCAAGACGCACCTTGTTCAGGCAATAGGTAATCACATCAAAAATCAAGATTCTTCTAAGAAGATTATCTATGTGGCTTCCGAGAAGTTTACAAATCAGTTCATCGATTCTCTGAAGAACAATAATGTGCAGAGTTTTATCTCTTATTATAGAGGTGTTGATATTCTTATTCTTGATGATGTTCAATTTTTAAGAGACAAGGAAAAAACTCAGGAGATTTTTTTCCATATTTTTAATCATCTACATCAAGCTGGTAAACAGATTGTAATGACGAGTGATTGCGCTCCAAAAGACCTAAAAGGACTGCAAGAGCGACTAGTCTCAAGATTCAAGTGGGGTTTAACAGCGGATCTTCAGCAGCCAGCCTTTGAAACACGGATGGCTATCATCCAACGTAAGATTCAGGAAGATGGCATCCATATTCCTGAGGAAGTAATCGAGTACATTGCCTACACTGTGGATACAAATATCCGGGAGCTGGAAGGGGTAGTAGTCTCATTGATTGCTCATGCATCGCTCATGCGCGTAGATGTGGATTTAGAGTTAGCCAAGAAAGTACTCAAGAACATCGTTAAAGAGATTGATTCGGAAGTGGGTATCGATTATATCCAAAAAACTGTTTCTGAATACTTCCATGTCGGGCAAGATGACCTGAAAGCAAAAACACGTAAGAAAGAGATCGTAATAGCAAGGCAGGTCGCAATGTACTTCTCAAAGGATTACACCAACCATTCTTTAAAGTCCATTGGATATCACTTTGGAGGTCGGGATCATAGCACAGTAATTCATGCCCTTCAATCTGTTAACGATATGATGGATACCGATTCAAAGTTCCGATACTCAGTGGATGAGCTGAAGAAGAAATTGAAAATGCGTACGGCTTAACGCCTAAACGGATAGTACACTTTCCTTCCTCTTTCATCTATTCCGATCACATCGAATCTTCCTCTGATGTTCGTTAATATCTTGGTCAGTTCTTCTGGAGTATCGATCGATCGATTGTTGATCTGAGTGATGATAAATCCTTTTGGTATGCCCAGGTTGGCAAAGAACCCATTGGATTTGTAGTCGACCACTTTTACTCCGCTATTGATACCAAGCAAGTCCCTTTCTACTTTAGGAACACTTTCAAAATTCGCATCCAGGTCTTCAGAGTAGTAGATGTCTCGTTTAATGATACTTGTCGTTCCTTCTCGGTTTGTCAATACCAGTTCTTTATTGATCATCTCGCTATCTCTTTCAGCAAGTACGTTGAACTTGTCACCCGGATAACTTTTTGCAATCAGTTCTTCCAGGTTTGCCTTATTGGTGATTTGCTTGCCATTAATTTTCCGAATGACGTCTCTCTTTTTTAGACCGGCTTTATCTGCGGCACTTCCTTCTTTTACATCAGCAATGATGACCCCATCCAAATCTTCAATGCCAATGCGGGAAGCTAATTCACTATCTATATCAATAAATTCCGCACCGGTGAATGCTTTTTGAACTTCTCCATACTTCACCATGTCATTGAAAACTTTTTTGACAATGTTTACCGGAATGGCAAATCCATACCCAGCGTAAGAACCCGTTCGAGATAAGATCGCAGTATTAATTCCGATGAGTTTTCCCTGTGCATTTACAAGTGCACCACCACTGTTTCCTGGATTTATGGCTGCATCCGTTTGTATAAAGCTTTCGATAGGAAACTTGTCCCTCAGAATGTTGATGTTTCTTCCTTTGGCACTAACAATACCCGCTGTGACAGTGGAAGTGAGGTTAAATGGGTTTCCAACTGCCAATACCCACTCCCCAACTTTCACCTGCTCCGAATCACCTTTTTCTATCACAGGCAAGTCGTTCGAATTAATCTTTATCACAGCCAAGTCAGTACTGGGGTCTCGCCCAACAAGTTCAGCTTCATAGCTTCGCTTTCCTGCTATCACGGTGATTTCGTCAGCATCCATGATCACATGATTGTTAGTGACGATGTATCCATTCTCAGAAAAAACTACCCCTGAACCACTTCCTACACGCTGGGAAGATCGCGGCTCGAAAAACCAGTCCATCCACCCCCCGGTACGGTATTCAATTTCACTTAAGGTTTGTATGAATACAACACTTCCTGTACTTTTTTCTGATGCCTCAATGAAGTTTTCGTTGGGAATGAGGGCACCATATGAAACTTGCTGGACCTTTGGCCTGGATTCCTCTAACCTCACTTGAGGAACCAGTTCCTGCTGTGTGTAAGTTTGTTCATTAACGTGATTTACTATCAATGCTCCACCCATACCAGCTATCAAGCCGATGGCAATTGTTTTTATCGTATTCATCACTTTAGTGTTATGTTGCTGAAAATAAACTGATCCTGATCGAAATTTATTCCATACGATTGTTAAAAATTGCAAACTCTTACCTTTGCCGACTGTTCTTTTGAAAAGGCAGGGAGAAGCGAAATACATGAAGAAAAGAAATATTGCCATTCTTGGCTCTACGGGATCGATTGGAACCCAGGCGCTAGATGTAATTGAAAGACATCCTGAAAGCTTCGAGGTAGAGGTCTTGACTGCACAAAACAGTGCTGACTTACTCATCGAGCAATCCATAAAATTCAAACCAAATACGGTTGTCATAGGTAATGAAGATCTGTAT
Source organism: Ekhidna sp. (assembly GCF_965247405.1). GTDB lineage: Bacteria > Bacteroidota > Bacteroidia > Cytophagales > Cyclobacteriaceae > Ekhidna. The sequence continues at coordinate 1,291,949 of NZ_OZ252014.1, read as the reverse complement.
CAGCAGGTTTTTGATGCCTTGGATTCGCATGATATCAAGGTGTTTGCTGGTGAAAATGCGCTAGCTTCAGTGGTTGAGATGGATTCCATTGATATGGTATTAACAGCTCTTGTTGGATATTCGGGTTTACTACCCACCATCCGGGCAATTAATGCCGGGAAACCAATAGCATTGGCAAATAAGGAGACATTAGTGGTAGCCGGTGAAATGATCACAAAGTTGGCTCAGGAAAAAGGGGTGAATATTTTACCAGTAGATTCTGAGCATTCAGCCATTTTTCAGTGCATTGTGGGTGAATTTCACAATCCTATCGAAAAACTTATTCTAACAGCTTCAGGAGGACCTTTTAGAGGAAAAAATCGGGGATTATTAGCTGCGGTAACCAAAGAACAGGCATTAAAACATCCGAATTGGGATATGGGAGCGAAAATCACTATTGATTCTGCCACCATGATGAACAAGGGACTCGAGGTAATTGAGGCAAAATGGCTTTTTGGTGTATCCCTGGATCAAATCGAGGTGATTGTTCATCCACAATCCATCATTCATTCCATTGTTCAATTTGAGGATGGTTCGATGAAAGCTCAAATGGGCCTTCCGGATATGCGGGTACCGATTCAGTTTGCGATGACATACCCTGGCAGATTACAAGCAGACTATCCTCGATTTGACTTTTTGGACTACCCGGAGTTGACCTTTGAAAAACCGGATGTAGAAACTTTTCGTAATCTAAAGCTAGCTTTTGAAGTGGCAAAGGAGGGAGGCAATCAGCCCTGCATATTGAACGCTGCTAATGAAATTGCTGTTCAGGGATTCCTGGAAGATAAGGTGGGCTTCCTCGAGATTTCAGATGTTATTGAAAACTGCCTAAAAAAGGTGAGCTATATTCGCAATCCTGAATTAGATGACTTTATACAAACGGACAAAGAAACAAGAGCCAAAGCGCTCGAATTAATAAAATAGATGGAGACGTTAATAATGGTAGGACAGCTGCTTCTGGGGCTGTCAATTTTAGTAGGAGTGCATGAGTGGGGGCATATGGTGGCTGCCAAGTCATTCGGTATGCGTGTGGAGAAATTTTCAATCGGATTCCCTCCAAAAATATGGGGGAAGCAGATCGGAGAAACTGAATATTCAATTGGGGCAATTCCATTGGGTGGTTTTGTGAAAATAACCGGGATGATTGACGAATCACTTGATACAAAGACGCTAAATGCTGAGCCAGAGCCATATGAGTTTAGAGCAAAGCCTGCGTGGCAAAGACTCATTGTGATGATGGGAGGAATTATTGTCAATGTGGTGACTGGAATCATCATATTTATTGGTCTTGCTTTAGCAAACGGTGAAGCTTACCTTCCAAAAGAAGAGCTGAATAAACATGGGATTGTAGCTTACGATCTTGGTGAGCAGCTAGGCTTTAAGACAGGAGACAAAATTCTTGCTATCAATGGTAAGGATTATGAACGATTTTCGGACTTAATGAGTCCAGATCTCCTTCTTGGAACAGACAACTATTACACCGTATTGAGAGATGGAGAAGAGGTGCGAATAGAAATGCCCAATGACTTCATTGATAAGTTTGCAGACAAAAAGAATAGAGAATTTGTAATTGCACCAAGATGGCTTTTTTCCGTAGAGTCAATTATGGCCGGAAGTAATGCAGACAAAGCTGGATTGGAGGCTGGTGATAAAATCACGGCCATAAATGGGAAAGAGATTAAATATTTTGACGAGTTAAGCTTTACCCTGGATCAGCTAAGAGGACAAACTGCCACTTTTGAAATTTCGAGGAACAATGAACGAATCAATTTAGATATACCTGTAGGAGAGGATGGTACTATAGGCTTCTATCAATATCGAGAAATTGACTACATAACACGAGATTTTACCTTTTTTGAAGCTATTAATGAGGGAACTTACAATGCATTTGCTGTTGTGTGGTTAAATATTAAAGGTTTTCAAAAGATGATTGCTGGGGATGTTGATGTAAGAAAATCACTTTCTGGTCCCATAAGGATAGCCACCTTCTTTGGGGGAACGTGGGATTGGAACAACTTCTGGAGGATTGTTGGCCTACTATCCATGGTGCTGGCGTTTATGAACTTTCTTCCTATACCTGCGCTTGACGGAGGACACGTAATGTTCTTAACGTGGGAAATAGTTACTGGTAGAAAGCCATCGGATCGCTTTCTGGAGAATGCTCAAAAAGTAGGGATGGTGATTTTGCTATCACTGATGGCCTTTGTGATCATCAACGATACGATCAGTTTATTTTAAAAATCATTTGAAGTTTCCGCTGACTCTTCTGTTGGCGGAGCTTCTCTATAGATTTCAAATTCCACCCTTCGATTTAATTTTCGGTCGGCTTCAGTCACCTCATTCTCAACGATTGGTCGTGTATCACCGTATCCTTCCGCCTCTACACGTTCCTTTATGATCCCAGCAAAAATCACGATATAATCACGGATGTTTTGGGCTCGCTCTTTGGATAGTTGCAGATTTTTTTGCGGATCACCTACTGAATCTGTATGTCCTGAGATACGAAGTTTAAACTCGGGATTATCATAGAGAAAATTCACTACTTTATTCAAATCAGCATACATCTCTGTTTTAAGTTCCGCTTTTCCTACATCAAATTCTATGGATTCGAACTTCATCCTGGAAGCAAGCGGCTGTGTAACCGTATTGAGCTCCATGGGTCCATCCAGATAGAAAACTTCCTCGATTCTGAAAAAATCATCTCCCTGCAATACCAGGAGGTAATTTCTTTGATTGATCAATTCAAATTCAAAGGAGCCATCGGCCTTAAGAAACTTTGGAGCAACCTCATTTCCTTTATCCAGATCAATGATTGATACAATTCCTTGAAAAGGAACTCCTGTCAGAGAATCAGTGAGAGTACCCGTCACAGTAGTGGTGGCCTCCGGCTGTGCCTCCATGGGCAGGGGAAAAGAATAAATATCCTGCTTATTTAAATCGCGTGTAGATGATCGTGCATAAAACAGCAATTCCGATTCAGAGTCGATGGTGAAATAAAACTCACTTCCCCGTCCATTGACTAAAGGGCCAATATTTTGAGGCTCAGTCCAGTGTTCATCTGCATAATAGGATTTGTAAATATCAAATTCACCGAAATTGTAAAGTTGACCGTTTGAGCTGAAATAAAGCACATTATATACAGGATGATAGAATGGACTCACGTCATTCTGGCGGGTATTAATTACAGGTCCCATATTTAGTGCGGCAGACCAGCGTCCTTTATCGTCTTTGATGGTATAGTAAATATCTGCCAGGCCAAAACCACCCAATCTATCTGAAGCAAAAAACAGTGTGTCTCCGGAATGTGATAAAGCCGGGTGAGAATCCCATGCCAAGCTATTGACACTTACGCCGAAATTTTCTGGTCTGGTCCAGGTGCTGTCTTCTTGCAGCGTTGCAATAAATAAATCACAATCACCATAGGAGTCAGGAGATTCACAGCGAGAAAACACCAGTGTTTTCCCATCCCCACTCAGGCACGGTGATCCTTCATTATAGTGAGAATTCAGTTTTTTTATTGGCTTGGCCTTCGACCATGTACCATACGGATCTTTATGACTAAAGTAAAGGTCTTCATCCTCTCTAAACCGAATGGTCTCATCCACTTTTTTTCTTTTCGAAGTAAATACCAGAATGTCATTGTGAATATTGAGCGAAGGGCCGTAATCAGCGCTGGCACTGTTTACAAGCATTCCCATATTCAAAAGCACCCCTCTTGGTGGTTGTAAGGTGTCGATCAGCTTTCGATGTTCCACCAGCTCATAGTAGTAGTCAATGGGTACAAATTGTTCAGCGGCCTGCCGGTTTAGGGAATCATAATAAAGCTCAATTTCTTTGATGTTGATGCCCTGATAATGATGCCGGAGCACCATCCGGTAAAGGGTCATTGCCTCCTCTTTATCACCAAAAAGTTCAGTCATTTTAGCAAGGCGCCAGATCAATTTGGTGTCTTTATAAAAATTTCGAATGCCAAAGCGCCCAACATAGTCCTTCAACGCATTGTAAAGCTCTTCCCATTTTTCTTCCTGGTCGAGCTTTATGATTCGCTCCAGCTTTTGCTTGTTGTAGTATTCAGGATACTTATTGATTCCTTTAAATTCATACGCATTAAATACCACATCTTTTGGAATGGAATCGGTAATGATTTCTACCTCTTTCCTTCCTCTCTGAGCCGATGCACATAGGCTGATCAGAACTAAGAAAAGTCCAATATGGCGATAAAAATTGCGGTGCATGCTGTCGATTCGTCAGTAAAAATTAAAATTAATTTAAAGTTAGCACTATTTGCCGTGTGCTACCACTTTGGCATAGCGATTGACATTTATGTACCTTTCCCTAAAACGAAGGGATGTGTACGAAATATCTGACACATTGGCATTTTTATGAACGACTCAAATTTTAAATCAATTTTAATACCTGAATTTGTAAATGAAGACTCGGAAGAGCTGATACAGATTATTTCTCCTGAGGATAGTCAAATGGAGGAATCCGATCTTCCGGAGGATTTACCTATTCTTCCTATTAGAAATACCGTTTTATTTCCTGGAGTAGTTCTACCGATCACTGTGGGAAGGACAAAGTCTATCCGGTTGGTAAAAAAGGCTTATCGGGGAGACCGAATCATTGGTGTAGTAGCTCAGAAAAACGGGAAGACTGAAGAGCCTAATTTCAAGGACTTATACGAGGTTGGGACCATTGCTAAGATTCTTAAAATGATCGTTCTTCCTGACGGAAATACTACAATCATTATCCAGGGTCAAAACCGCTTCCAAATTACTGAGCAGGTTCAGGAAGATCCTCACCATATTGTAAAATATCAGACGGTTCCTGATAAAAAGAATGAACTTTCTAAGAAAGAGCAAAAAGCACTCATTCAGTCTATGAAGGACACGGCAACCAAAATCATGGGGTTGAGTCCGGAAATCCCGAAAGAGGCTCGAGTCGCCGTGGATAACATTGATAATTTCAATTTTCTCACACACTTTCTATCATCTAATGTAAATGCTGAGGTTGGTGATAAACAAGCACTTCTTGAAATTGATGAGCCAAAAACAAGAGCTGAAAAGCTCCTTCAGTTTATGCTGAAAGACCTTCAGATGCTTGAGCTGAAGCAGGAAATCCAAGAGAAAGTACATACTGATATTGATCAGCAACAAAGGGATTATTTTTTGCGCCAGCAGATACGAATCCTGCAGGATGAGTTGGGGCAGGATGGCCCTGATCAGGAGGTAAACGCACTACGAAAGAGGGGAGAGAAAAAGAGCTGGCCAAATGAGGTGAAGGAACATTTTGAAAAAGAGCTGGATAAAATCTCAAGAATGAACCCTGCAGCGGCAGAATTTCCAGTAGCAATGAGCTACGTTGAGCTCCTAGTGGACCTTCCGTGGAATGAAGTAACAGATGATAATTTTGATTTGAAGCATGCAAGGAAAATCCTTGACCGAGATCACTTTGGTCTTGAAAAAGTGAAAGATCGGATCATTGAATATCTCGCGGTACGCAAGCTAAAGCAGGATTTAAAAGGACCTATTTTATGCCTGTATGGACCTCCGGGTGTTGGTAAAACTTCCCTTGGAAAATCTGTCGCGGATGCACTAAATAGAAAATATGTAAGAATGTCTCTCGGCGGTGTGCATGATGAAGCGGAGATAAGAGGACATAGAAAAACCTACATCGGAGCTATGCCCGGAAAGATTATTCAAAATCTGAATCGTGCTAAATCTTCGAATCCGGTATTTATTCTGGATGAAATTGATAAAGTAAGTTCAGATTTCAGAGGAGATCCTTCCTCTGCTTTGCTTGAGGTATTGGATCCCGAGCAGAACGCTACTTTCAAGGATAACTACCTGGAAGTCGATTACGACCTTTCAAAGGTCTTGTTTATCGCTACAGCTAACTCTTTGGACATGATCCAGCCGGCGCTGAGGGATAGGATGGAGATCATTGATATTAGCGGTTATACGCAAGAAGAGAAACTGGAAATTGCAAAGAAGCATTTGATTCCAAAACAGCGGAAAGAACATGGATTGAAGGCGAAAGATGTGGTTTTTGATAAGTCAGGAATTACTAAGCTAATCAACGATTACACACGTGAGTCCGGGGTAAGAAGTTTGGAACGTAAGATTGCCGCAGTGATTCGTTCAGTAGCCAAATCGGTTGCGATGGAGGAAGCATATGAATCCAAAATAGATGCTGAGAGGGTTCGAGGGATTTTAGGTCCTGAGATATTCGATAAGGACAATTACGAAGACAACTCGATTCCTGGTGTTGTGACAGGGCTTGCATGGACACCCTCAGGGGGAGATATCTTATTCATAGAATCTTCTCTGAGCAGAGGGAAAGGGAAGCTCACACTTTCAGGACAGCTGGGTGATGTGATGAAGGAATCAGCTGTAGCTGCTCTTTCTTATTTGCGTTCTCACTCTGAATCCGTAGGCATAGATCATCGAATTTTTGATAATTACGATCTCCATGTTCATGTGCCAGCAGGAGCCATTCCAAAAGATGGCCCGTCTGCCGGAATCACAATGCTAACCTCGCTGGCATCTGTTTTTACTCAACGAAAGGTGAAAAAGCAGTTAGCAATGACAGGCGAAATTACCTTGAGAGGTAAAGTCCTGCCCGTAGGTGGCATCAAGGAGAAAATTTTAGCGGCTAGGAGAGCCGGTATCAAAGAGATCATTATGTGTAAGCGTAACCAAAAGGATCTCGAAGAGATTAATGAAAAGTATCTGAAGGGACTAAAAATTCATTTTGTAGAATATGTACCTGAGGTGCTTGAAATTGCGTTAACCAAACAAAAAGCAAGTAATCCAATCGAGTTTATCCTGCCCGAAGAAAAGAAAGCTTGAGATATATAGTAGTAATAGCATGGTTAGTACCGCTTTTTAGCTGGTCACAGTTAGGTGGTCAGGCAGGATATCAATCCCTGAACCTAACTTCAAACCCACGTGCTGCTGCACTTGGTGGAACCGCTATTTCCCTTGTCGATGGAGATGTTTCTCAATTTTTTGAAAATCCGGCAACACTGGATTCCGTGGGAAGTAAGAATCTTTTTTTTCATTTCAATCCATATTTTGCCGATGTATTCGTCTATTCAGGAGCATATACTTTCAATATTTTGAATGCAGGGACATTTGCAGCCGGCATAAATTATGTCAACTTTGGCTCTTTTGAAATGACTGATGAAACCGGGAATCGGATCGGGACATTTCAGGCACAGGATTACACGATACAGATAGGCAAAGCACACCAGCTTGGACCATTTATACTGGGTGCAAACCTGAAGCTTACACATTCATCTATTGAGAGCTATGGATCTACAGCTATTCTCATGGATTTGGGAGGTATCTTCCGTCCATCTAAAAACTGGACCATTGCCATGGTGATGGAAAACATTGGGGGAAGGGTGTCGGAATACACATCATTCTCTTCACCCTCTATTCCTTTTGATGTGAAGCTTGGTACTTCTTTCAAACCGGAATATATGCCTTTGCGATTTACGATAACTACGACAAATTTGGTAGATGAAAATGCAACGCAGGAAGAGGAGTCTGCGGGCAGGAACAGTAAAACCATCGATAAAGTGTGGAAAAGAATGAACCTCGGGGCAGAGGTCTTGTTAAGTAATAATATCCACCTGCTAATAGGATATAGCCACAAGCGAAAGCAGGAATTGAGGTTGGATGATATGGGTGGTGGAGCAGGGTTGTCCTATGGACTTATGGTTAAAGTGAAACGAATAGAGTTTCGGTTTTCACGAGGAACTTTTCATGCAGCTGGAGGCAGTAGCTTCATCAGCCTTAGCACTGATTTAAATGATTTTAAGAAAATTTTATGAGTGAAATAAAAAACGACTTGACCCCTAAACAAATAGTAGAGGAGCTAGATAAGTACATTATCGGGCAAAAAGATGCTAAACGCAATGTGGCTATAGCTCTCCGGAACCGATGGAGGAGAATGAATGTGAGGGAGGAGATTCAGGGAGAAATCGTGCCTAACAATATACTGCTGATTGGATCAACGGGTGTTGGTAAAACCGAGATAGCACGAAGACTGGCAAAAATTGCTGACGCACCATTTACAAAGGTGGAGGCTTCCAAATTTACAGAGGTAGGCTATGTAGGACGAGATGTGGAAAGCATGGTTCGAGACTTAGTGGAGCAGGCGGTAAATATGGTGAAAGTGTCGAAAAAGGAGGAGGTAAAAGAGAAAGCAGCTGAGGTGGTAGAAGGACTTATTCTAGATGCTTTAATTCCACCACTCAAAGGAAACGCGAACGCCTTCTCAACCAGAGTTGGGAGTGACGAACCTGAAAATGAAGTGGAATTAAATGAGCAAACAAGGGCTCGTTTCAGAGAGAAGATTCGCAAAGGGGAGCTCGATGACCGGAAGATTGAGATTGATGTAACAGCCAACCCTTCTGGAAATGTAGGAATGATAGGAGGTGGCATGGATGAAGCGTCTATGATCAATATCCAGGAGATGATTGGTAACATGATGCCAAAGAAGAAAAAGAAACGAAAAGTTACGATCGCTGAAGCCCGGAAGATTTTACTGGAGGAGGAGGCCTCTAAAATGATTGACATGGATGAGGTGAAGGAGGAAGCAATTTACAAAGCAGAGAATACCGGAATCATTTTTATAGATGAGGTAGACAAAATCGCAAAAGGAGGAGAAGCCGGAAAAGGCGGACCCGATGTGAGTAGGGAAGGTGTGCAAAGAGACTTGCTACCAATCGTGGAAGGAAGTGCAGTAAATACGAAATATGGGATCATCAATACTGATCACATATTGTTTGTAGCAGCAGGAGCATTTCATTTTAGTAAACCTTCAGACTTAATTCCAGAACTTCAGGGACGTTTCCCAATACGTGTAGAGCTGGATAATCTGACCAAAGCAGATTTTCTGCGAATTTTAACTGAGCCAAAAAATGCACTTACGAAGCAGTATGAAGCGCTAGTAGCAGCTGAAGAAGTAAAGCTTACCTTTCAAGATGAAGCCTTAGAAGAAATTGCAGAAATGGCCTTTCAGATTAATGAAGAGGTGGAAAACATTGGTGCGCGAAGACTTCATACGGTGATGAGTAAGCTTCTCAACGAAATTTTATTTGATATCCCGGATACCATTGGTCCGAATGCACAGATTGTTATTGACAAGGCCCTGGTTCAGGAGAAACTGGAAGGATTGGTTAAGGATAAAGATTTGAGTAGATATATTCTCTAATTCATTATCTGTTTAAGTACAATAGAATTGTTATCAGGATCATTTATACCCACCTGGATGATTCCATCATTTTCAGTCGGATTGCCCATTGTTGATCCATGATGCTTTTTAACTACAGAAAGTATCTTTTTAAGGTCCTGAACTTCAAATTCTAATTGATGCCTATTTTGTTTGGCTGTGTTTTCAGCAATTTCTGCAGGGCAGAATAAAATAGCTACATCATTGATTTGGGTATTGTAAAGTGTAGCGCCATACATTTCAGTCTTCTCAAAATTTAGTTGAAAAATTTCTGAATAGAACTCAATCATTTTCTCCATTTCTGTCACAGCCAGTGTCATTCCGGTAATTCGTGGTTTTTTATTGGCAGTAGTCATGTCTTTATTGAGAACGATTTCTTAAATCTTAATCAAGAAGCTATTTAAAGATAGTTAAATCTCTTTTGGGAAGTAAAAGAAAGCGAGCATACCCTCACCAAAATTCACATCTTTCCAATACCTGACGTTAAAGTTGATACCTACGATTCCACAAGTGGGGACATTATCAAAGTTAAGATTGGCAAAAGCATTGGCAGCACTTGTAAATCCGGGATTATGGCCAAAAATGGCTAATCGATCGCAGCTTGGTGATTTCTTTATGATTTCTAAAATTTCACCAGATCCGGCATGATATAGATTTTTGTCCAGGCGGATGTTTCCTTCGTCAATTCCGTACTGATCACAAATATGTAGGGCGGTGTAAAAGGCGCGACTGGCAGTGCTTGAAATCAGCACTTCAGGAGCAGGTTGCTGAGATGCCAGGTGCTTGCCCATTTTTATTACATCCTTTCTGCCTCTTTTTCCTAATGGACGATCATGATCACTCAGATCAAATGACCAGGAGGATTTCGCGTGACGGATCAGGTAGACGGTTTTCATCAATCGGGTAAATAGAAGTCAAAAGTTACATCATTCATGCATTTAAAGTGTCCTTTTGGACAGTTTGCATAGCCACCTAATGCACACGGCCTGCAGTTTAGCTTGGTATTTTCGAAAACGGTAAACTGAGTGCGATATGGGTACATACCAAAGTGAGGGGTCGTATTCCCCCAGATAGAAAAAATTGGCTTTTTAAATGCTGCAGCAATATGCATATGGTCATTGTCGTATGTGAAAACCCAACTCGCGTTTTTAATCAGTGAGGCCTGCTGGTTGAAATTAAACTTACCACATGCATTGAAAATAATTGCCTTCTTATTCAGCCCCTCAATTGCTTCCTCTTCCTCAGGTGAACCTTGCTCAAAAAATGCTTCAATTTCCAAAGCTGTGCTCTTTTCCTGTTCATCTCCAACAAGTATGATGGGTTTATTGATTCGGTCGCAAAGCTCTATGAGCCGATTAACTGGAAGCTTTCTGGTTCCATATTTAGCATTTATTGCTACCGCTGCGTATCCATTTTGATGTGTTTTAGGTAGCCAGCTATTTTCCACATCATCTTTTTCTGGTATGTAAAAATCCAGCCCCAGACTATCTCCCTTGATGCTTAAAGGCTGAAGCAGATCAATGTATTGATCAACAAGATGTTTTGTGGGTAATAGGTTGATCCTCGTTTTTGTGTATAGCCATCTTTGGAATCTTTTATTCTTAAACGCTATACGGTTTTGACGATTTGATTTGCTAATTAGCGAGGATTTTAAATCATTTTTAAGGTCTATGATCCAATCATATTCTTCGTTTTTAATTGAGTTTCTTAGAAATAGAATACCCTCATCCAAATCAAGGATGTTGTCGTGGTATGGATTTTCATTCAGGATCGACCAACGTTCCCGTGGCAATAGCAGGTGAATTTGAGCGTCTCGTTCTGTTTTCAGAATTCGGATGATTGGCGTTATTAAAAGGGTCTCACCAATGGTGCCAGAATGGATGATTAATATTTTCATCTAAGGTAAAAATGGATGAATTGTTGATGGTTTAAAAACTATTGATGTTAATAAATAACAACCACCAGCCCTTTTGTTTAGATTTAATTTAAAACTGAATCGATGAACTACTGGTTAATTAAATCTGAACCCAATACCTATTCGTGGGATGACCTGGTAAAGCTGGAACGAGACCACTGGGATGGCGTAAGAAACTTTAAGGCTCGAAACAACATCAAAAAAATGAAGGTTGGTGATTTATGCCTTTTTTATCACAGCGTGAATGAAAAAGCCATCGTAGGGATCGTAGAAGTGGTTAAAGAATACTATCAGGATCCGACTACTAATGACCATCGCTGGTATGTGATGGACGTGGTGCCAAAGGAAAAGCTTAAACGTCCGGTGACATTGGCAGAGGTTAAGGCAGACGCAAGACTAAGTGAGATGCAGTTAGTAAAGTACTCCAGACTTTCTGTTCAGGCTGTAAAAAAGGAAGAATTTGACATCATCATGGAGATGAGCGAACGATAGGGGAGATAATAACGTAATTGTTTTATACATCAATGAAGAGATTTTTCATAATACTGATAGCCTTACCAATCCTTTCTTTTGGTCAGAGGAAAAAGGACAGGGATACTAGTGCAGTCATTCTTCAACCCAACCGGATTGAATTTGAAATGGAACGTGAAGCCTCTGAGTTTTTCATTGTGCCTGGTGAACTGGATGGTATTTTGGTAGTGGAGGAAACCACTGAAACGGCTAAGGGTGGAGGGTATCAATGGAAGCTTCACATGGTGGATACAGCGCTTCAGGTAAAGTGGTCTCAAACACTTGTTATTCCAGCCGATGGTACATTACTTGGTTATGAATATTTTGACGGAAGGTTTTACTTACTCTTCAACAAGAGCAGGTATCGCAGTGAAGATTTATTGGTTTATCAGCTCACTGCAGCGTCTATAGACTACATAATGTATGAGATCACCACGGTGTTCCCTATAGACATCACTCACTTTGAGTCCGTGGGCGAGACAATACTTTTGGCTGGGTACGCCAATTTTCGACCGGTTGTCATCACATACAACATAAATGATCGCATTCCTCGTGTTGTCCCTGGGTTTTATGACAATAAGAATGACATCCTGGACTTGGTGGTTGACAATGAATCACGATTATTCACGGTTATCCTCTCAGAAAAGATGAGGAATAAAAAGTACACTGTTAGGGTAAGGACTTTTACCGATAAAGGAGATATTATTCAGGATAACCTAGTCAACCCAGGTGATCGCAGGAGCTTGTTGGATGCAGCCAGTACCACTTTTGCCGGAGGTCTGCAATATCTTGCTGGCACGCACTCCAGAAAATCATTGCAATACAGTCAGGGCTTCTATTTAAGTAAATTCATCAATGGACAGCAACAGTTCAATAAGTACTTTCCTTTTGCTGACTTAAATAACTTTTTTGGACATCTCAAACCAAAGCGAGAAAAGCGAATCAAGAATCGAATAGAAAGAAAGCGAGCGAAAGGCAAAGTAAAGAAATTCAACTACCGGCTACTTGTGCACAAAATCCTTGAGCGAGAGGGTGAGTACATCATGATAGCAGAGGCCTATTATCCGAGGTATAACTACTCGTCAAATTCAAATAGCTTTAGTCCGTATGGAGGATTTAATTCTCCGGGCTTCAGGAATAATCCTTATTTCCTAGGATACAAGTATACCCATGCCGTGGTGCTGGCATTCGATCCAAACTGCAATATTATCTGGGATCAGACCTTCAAAATCGAAGATATTCAGACCTATTCGTTGGAGGAGAATGTTGTTGTTAGTGCATCTGGGGATCGGGTGATATTGATGTACCTCGAAGAAAATGAAATAAGAACGAAAGTGGTGGAAGGGAATGATATCGTGGAGGGAAGAACATTCAATCCGGTAAAGCTGACATTTGAATCTGATGAGGTGAAGAATAGAGATCCTAGTGTAGAGGGATTGAAAAACTGGTACGATGAGACACTTTTCGCTTATGGTGAGCAGAAAATCAGAAATCCAAACGGAGTGGGGGGCAAGACTCATCGCAGAGTTTTTTATATCAATAAGATTCAATACGACCTCAATAGGGAGTTTAATTAAATGTTAACCATTACTTTTGCAGGAATAATTACTCATGCAAAAGCGCCTGCTTTTCGATAGCCCACTACTGAAGGTCACAATCAGCCGGTTGTGCCAGCAACTCATTGAGGTTCATGAAGATTTTTCCCAGTCAGTGATTATTGGCATGCAGCCACGTGGAATCTATCTAGCTGAGCGAATAAAAACAGAGCTCGAAAAGCTGATCAAAAAGGATGTTCACCTTGGCTATCTTGATACAACATTTCATCGCGATGATTTCAGAAGGCGAGACGAGCCAATTACAGCCAGTCATACGAAAATACCTTTCTTAATAGAAAACAAAAATGTCATCCTGGTGGATGATGTCCTTTTCACAGGAAGGACCGTTCGTGCCGCTTTGGATGCAATGAACACGTTTGGCAGGCCTGCCAAAGTGGAATTGCTGGTATTGATCGATAGGCTGTATAGCAGAGACATACCAGTAGAGGCCAACTATGTGGGTAGAAAAGTGAATACCATCCAGTCGCAAAAGGTACTGGTAGAGCTGGATGCAAAACAAAAAGAAGATCACATTTGGTTAATTACGAAAGAAGAATGAGTCAATTAAAAACCAAACATCTCTTAGGTATTAAAAACCTCGATAGAGAGGATATGGAACTCATTTTTCAGACAGCTACCAATTTCAAAGAAGTTATTAACCGACCCATTAAGAAAGTACCATCGCTAAGAGATGTAACAGTTGCCAATGTTTTCTTCGAGAATTCCACCCGAACGAAGCTTTCTTTTGAGTTGGCTGAAAAAAGGCTCTCTGCTGATGTCATCAATTTCTCTGCCTCAGGCAGCTCGGTAAAAAAAGGCGAAACGTTGCTCGATACAGTAAATAATATCCTCGCTATGAAGGTGGATATGGTGGTGATGAGGCACTCCAGTCCGGGAGCTCCTCATTTTCTTGCTAAACACATCGAAGCAAATATCATTAATGCAGGAGATGGTACACATGAACATCCGACTCAAGCGCTACTGGATACATTTTCCATTCATGAAAGGTGTGGCGGAGTGGAAGGCAAGAAAGTGGTAATTGTTGGAGATATTCTGCACTCCAGGGTGGCGCTCTCAAACATATTTGCACTGCAAACATTGGGAGCTGAAGTAATGGTTTGTGGCCCTGCAACGTTGCTACCAAAGCACATCGGTGAACTTGGCGTAAGAGTAGAGACAAATATCCGAAAGGCATTGGAGTGGTGCGATATAGCAAACATCCTTCGAATCCAGCTGGAGCGACAGCAAATGAAATACTTCCCATCCTTAAGGGAGTATTCGAGATTCTTTGGGGTAAATAAGCAACTCCTTGACTCACTCAAAAAGGAAATTACCATCATGCACCCCGGCCCAATTAACCGTGGTGTGGAGATTACCAGCGATGTGGCCGACTCAGAACATTCTATTATTCTGCAGCAAGTAGAAAATGGTGTTGCTGTTCGGATGGCTGTGCTCTACCTTCTCGCAGGTGTGGCTTGATTACTTGCCTACGTAATTAAATGGTGTAATCGCTTTCAACTCCTTTTTAATTTCATCCGAAACATCCAATCCATCAACAAATACCCGAATGGAGGACTCAGTGATTGCTTTATTCGTTCTGGTAAGCGCCTTTAATGCTTCGTAAGGTTTGGGGTACCCTTCCCTTCTTAGAATGGTTTGAATCGCCTCAGCAACGACAGCCCAATTGTCCTCCAGATCTGATTTGATGGCAGGTTCGTTTGCATTGATTTTAGAAAGTCCCTTTTCCAGGGAAAGTAATCCAATATAGCTGTGTGCAATAGGAACACCGATATTTCTTAATACCGTAGAATCAGTCAGGTCACGTTGAAGTCTTGAAATCGGTAGTTTCGCACTGAGATGTTCATATAAAGCATTCGCGATACCAAAATTGCCTTCTGCATTTTCAAAATCAATCGGATTTACTTTGTGTGGCATGGCTGATGAACCAACTTCATTCTTCGCGATAGTTTGAGTAAAGTAATTCATCGAAATGTATTGCCACACGTCACGACTAAAGTCAATAAGGATGGTATTGATACGTTTCAAGCCGTCAAATAGCGCGGCGATGTGATCGTAGTGTTCTATTTGTGTGGTAGGATAGCTACGCTTAAGTCCCAGCTTCTCACTTACAAACTGATCTCCAAATGCGTGCCAATCATAGTCCGGGTATGCGACATTATGTGCGTTGAAATTCCCAGTGGCACCACCAAATTTAGCAGCATATGGAACTTGCTTGAGTAACTGTATCTGCTCTTTCAATCGGATCACAAAGACATTAATTTCTTTTCCGAGACGGGTAGGAGATGCTGGCTGACCGTGCGTTTTAGCCAGCATCGGGATGTCGCTCCATTGGTTTGATTTTGCTTCGAGCTCTGCAACTAAGGCTTCCAGTTTTGGAATGAAAACGTGCTCCAGCGCATCTTTCAATGAAAGGGGAATGGATGTGTTGTTGATATCCTGTGAGGTTAATCCGAAATGAATAAATTCCTTCAAATCAGAGAGACCTAGCTGATCGAATTTTTCTTTGATGAAATACTCAACTGCTTTCACATCATGATTGGTGGTCTTTTCGATCTCTTTAATCGCCTCGGCATCTTCCAGTGAAAATGATTCAAACACTTTGATGAGTTGATTATTTTTATTGGTATCGTAGTTTTTTAATTGAGGAATTCCGCTTTCACATAATGCGATGAAGTATAGTACTTCAACTTTGACTCGGTATTGAATGAGTGCTTTTTCGGAAAAGAAATCAGCAAGTTGAGAAACTTTGTTTCTATATCGGCCATCAATAGGCGATATGCCCTCTAGTGGATTAAAGTTCATGTGTTAAGTAGGTTTGCTTTCATCGGCACATGGAATTCGCATAATTAATGATTCTTTACAATTATGATTTTCATAATTATGCTCATTTCATGTATATATCTGCTAAAAAAACGAACACAAAAGTACCGCATCATGTTTACTTGCCTGACCTCTACAGGCGAATTATCTTTGCGGCCTTAAAAATTGACGAAATGGCATTTTCATTATTCAAGAAGAAAAAGAACAAGAAAGACGATAGATACCAGAATTTAACAATCAGGGAAGTAGTAAATGTAGCGCAGGATGCTGTGAACCTGGTTTTTGAAAAGCCAGAGTCTTTTAATTATGAGCCGGGGCAGTTCATTACGCTGATCAAGGAGGTGAGTGGAAAAAAAATCCGAAGGGCATATTCGCTATGTACCACACCATTTGAAGACGAATTCCCTGCGGTAACGGTAAAACGAGTGGAGGGTGGAGCCATGTCGAATGATTTAAATGATCACGCAAAAGTGGGTGATCAAATACAGATCATGGAGCCAATGGGAATGTTCACTACTGATTACAGCGAAACCAACCAGCGTCATGCTGTTTTTTTTGGAGGAGGAAGTGGGATTACACCTTTAATGTCTATTATCCGATCGATTCTCTTAAAAGAGCCTAACAGCAAAACCACTTTGGTATATGGAAATAGAAGAAAAGAGTTTGTCATATTCAAAGAATTGATCGCTGATCTGGAGAATAAATACCCGGATAGGTTTAAGATCATACATATCCTGGAAGAGGGGGAGGCAGATTATAATGGAAGACCGACTCCAGATATGATTGGAGAAATCTGTAAGAATGCAGCTGTTGATAAAGACACAGAATTCTACATATGTGGACCACAACCTATGATGGATGTAGTCGCAGATGGCCTAAGGAAAACCAATGTAGATCAAAGCAACATTCGAATGGAGAGTTTTGAAGCAGGTAAAACTTCTCCGGCTGAAATTATAGACAAGGAAGGATCCTCTGAGAGTGAAGTAACGATTTTACTTGATGGAGAAGAGTATTCCATTACAGTGAAAAAGAATGCTTCGGTGCTTGATACCGCACTTGATAATGATCTGGATATGCCATATTCGTGTCAAAGTGGACTTTGTACTGCGTGTAGAGGGAAATGTGTAGAAGGTAAGATCAGCATTGATGAGGCAGAAGGACTTTCTCAGGAGGAGTTGGATGAAGGGTATGTACTTACCTGTGTAGGCAAACCTTTGACAGATATTGTAAAGGTTGAGATCGGTTAAGCCTTTTCAAATTTCAGATTAAATGTGGTTCCTTCGCCAGGTGTACTCTGGCACCTGATTTCACCACCCATGGCTTTCACAAATTTATAGGCAATGGATAACCCCAGACCCGTTGATCTTTCTTGTTCAGTAGGTTTAGAACTCAGCGTGGTATACGCTTTAAAAAGGCTTTTTTGTTCTTCTTCAGAAATGCCTGGTCCCTGATCTCTCACTACAATTTCGTGATGATTATTTTCAGAAAGGAGAGAAACCTCTATCAGTTTTCCCCGGTCCGAGAATTTGATCGCATTGGAAAGCAAGTTATCAATTACTTGCACCAGGTAGTTAGGGTCTACATTCGCGAATCGTTCATCAGATTTATCAATGTTATCAATGATAGAAATCTGTTTTTGAGAAGCGATTACGTCAAAATTATGGATGGATGAATAAGTAAGGTCTGTAAGATTCGTTTTTTCCAGCTTCAA
This sequence comes from Ekhidna sp., assembly GCF_965247405.1. Classification (GTDB taxonomy): domain Bacteria; phylum Bacteroidota; class Bacteroidia; order Cytophagales; family Cyclobacteriaceae; genus Ekhidna. The sequence goes on along the minus strand of NZ_OZ252014.1, from coordinate 1,274,095 downwards.
ATTCACTTTCATATTCTCAATCGCACTGATATCCAATACACGATCAATCATATCCCGCATTCGCTCAGAAGACACCTCCAATAGCTCCACATATTTTTCGAGATTCTTGTCTTTACTTTTAGCAACCACATCCTGGAAAAGTGGCATTAACCCAATGATCATGTTTAGCGGATTCCTGAGATCATGAGCAACAATTCCCATGAGTTTGTTTTTTTCGTCATTGAGCCATCTTAGCTTTTTATTCCTTTTTTGAATGATGTAATATGATCGACCCAGCGTAGCAGCTAGTAGGAAAAACAGCAATAATGCCAGCATGATCAATCTGTTTTGATATGTTTTGGCTTGAATTTCATCAGCAAATTTTTTCTCTGACTCCATCCGTTCCTGTTCCATCTTGGCCACTTGCTTTCTAAATTCATATTCAGAGGCCAATTGAGTTGCTTTTTCTACGTTTTTAGCTTCGTAAAGGGAATCTACAAGCGTTTGATAAGCTTCCAGATACCTCATTGCTTCTGAGGTGTTGTTATATCTTTTATGAAACTTATATAGCTCATAGAGTGTCCCCTTGGTTTCATTTTTCATATTAGATGCCTTACTTATCGTCAAAGATTTCGCAAAGGCCTCTTTCGCCCTGGTCGAATTGCCCTTCGCGGAGTATAGCATACCAAGATCTTTGTAAACTGCGGTAAGTATGGCAGCATCTTCGCACATTTCTCCAGTCGAAAGGGCCTGATTCAAGACAATTTCTGCTGTGTCTAGTTTTTTAAGTGCGATATAAACCGTACCTAAACCTTCCAGTGGATAGCTTTCAAAGCAGGGATATGAGTCAGTTAAATCAATCTGAAGTGAACGCTTTAAGAAATCAATGGCACGAGCCGTATCGCCATTCTGAAGATGGATGTACGATAGGTTGTTAAGCAATGTGGCTTCATTTTCATCCATGTTGTTGATCCTTGCCTTTTCCAAAGCATCCCCGTAATATTCCATGGATTTTTGAGTGTTGTTCATTTCATCATAGATCACACCCATGTTGTTGCTGATAAGGATTTCATTATCGATATCGTCTGTTTGTATAGCTATCTCCCTCGCTTTAAGGTAGCTGTCAAGAGCTTCCGAGTACAATCCACTTTGATCATATATGATCCCAATAAGATTTAGTGATTGTCCGATTTTCTTTTTGTGACTTCCACTTTCATATGCATTTTTTGCTTTATGTGCCCACTCCAAAGCTTTTACATTCTGCCCCCTGATGTTGTACATATTGGCAAGTGAATAGGCTGAGTTGCCCAACTCTAAAAAATGTTCATATTCTTCCGCCAATGCAATGGATTGCTCATAGGCACTGGTCGCAGAGTCAGTTGTGCCATATACTTCATGCACGAGACCCTTTATGTATAAAGCATTTGCAGCACGTTCCGTAAAGTCGTTTTCAAGATACCTGTCTGCCCCTCTGTTTATCAGGGAAATTGCGGAATCCAGGTGGTGCTCTGCTAAAAAGAGTCCATAGACAGCTTCAGATCGGGCAATGTATTCGGGATAAGAAATTGTTTTTCCTAGTTCGTATGCTCTTCTTACCACATCTAAACTAGTACTGTCCTGGATCTCATAAGCAAGATCAACTAACAAACTGATTTTAGTTGTATCGTATTGAGCAGCTTCAATTTCAGCCTTTAAACTATCAATGACAGTTTGCTGGGCGGATAGCCCCGAAAAAATAAAACATAGAAAAACAGCCAGGTGCCTGTAGTGAATCATAATTTGTAAAGCCGGTCTTTCAAATATAAACTTTTGATCATCTGCAATGAAATGACCGTCCAACACTTTTCGATTGGAAGGGTCTGGGTATCAGTTTAAATTGGCGACAAAAAAAATAATTTTGATGATGAAGACGATTCTAAATATTCTACTTTTTGCACCAGCGCTTCTTGTTGCGCAGATTCAAAGCCCAAAAGATTTTCATGGTTATGAATTAGGCGAAAAGTTTACGCGCCATCATCAGGTTGTAGATTACTATACTCACTTATCTGAGAACTCAGGAAAAGTAGCACTTGCGCAATATGGAAAAACATATGAGGGTCGTCCATTAATATTGGCATTTGTTTCTTCTGAGCAAAATCTTGAGAATCTTGAAAACATCAGACTCGATAACCTGAGAAGAGCTGGCATTGAAGAAGGGTCACCTACCACCAATATTCCAATCATTTGGCTAAGCTACAATGTGCATGGAAACGAATCGTCATCAACGGAAGCTTCCATGGCAACTATTTACGAACTTATTCGGGAAGATTCAGGTAAAAGTGATTGGCTGGATAATGCAGTGATTGTGATTGACCCATGCATCAATCCGGACGGAAGAGATCGATATGTTAATTTTTTCTGGCAATATGCAAGTCAACCATATAATCCCGATCCAAATGCAATGGAACATAATGAACCATGGCCAGGTGGGAGACCTAATCACTATTTGTTTGATTTGAATAGAGACTGGGCCTGGCAAACTCAGATTGAGACGAAAAGCAGAATCAAGGTCTATAATCAATGGCTACCTCAGATTCATGTTGATTTTCATGAGCAGGGCATCAACTCGCCCTATTACTTCGCACCTGCTGCACAGCCTTATCATGAATTGATAACCGAGTTTCAGCGTGATTTCCAAACCGAGATTGGAAGAAATCATGCCAAATATTTTGACGAAAACAACTGGTTCTATTTTACCAAACAGTTTTTTGATCTACTTTATCCAAGCTATGGAGATACTTATCCCACCTATAATGGGGCAATAGGTATGACATACGAGCAGGCAGGTCACGGAAGGGCCGGACTTGGAATCATTAAGCAAGAAGGAGATACGCTAACGCTAACAGATCGAATTGCTCATCACTACACTACAGGTCTCTCCACTATTGAAATTGCCGTTAATCATTCGGATCGATTGTTAGACAACTTCGGAAAGTTCTTTGGAAATAATTCAAGTCTGCAGTACAAGGCATTTGTTCTGAAATATGATGGAAATGTGGATAAATTCAATGCATTGAAATCCTGGCTTGATGATCAGGGGATCGAATATGGAACAGCCTCTGGCAGAATGAAAGGATATAGCTATGAAAGTGGGAAAACGTCTGATTTTAGCATTTCTTCGAATGACCTGGTGATCAGCATGGATCAGCCGAAGGCATCACTTGCTCATATCTTGTTTGAGCCAAAGACTAAGCTTGTAGATTCTGTCACTTATGATATCACAGCCTGGGGTGTGCCTTATGCGTATGGTATCCAGGCTTATGCTTCTACTCAAACCATTGAGGTATCAAATGCATCATCAGCAGCAAGGGGTTCAATGAAGTCTCCTGACAAAGCCTATGCCTTCATAAGTAAGTGGAATAGCATGGATGATGCGCGGTTTTTGGCAGGTTTGCTTAAAGCCGATGTGAAAGTTCGTTTTACTGAAAAATCCATGAATTATAAAGGTGAATCTTTTAATCGTGGCAGTCTGGTTATAGCGAAACGCGACAACAAGCACCTATCGAATTTCGAGGAACAGGTAGTGAAGATGGCCAATGCTCATGAAAGATCTCTTGCGGTAATTCAGACGGGTTTCATGGATGCAGGTCCGGATATCGGTTCTTCTGATGTCAGATTTTTAGAAAAGCCAAAAATTGCTTTATTAGGTTATGAAGGCACCTCTTCGTTGGCCTTCGGTGCTACCTGGCACTTTATGGAGCAGGAATTGGAATATCCTGTGACGATATTGGGTACGGACTATTTTAATCGGGTCGATCTTTCTGAGTATGATGTGCTGATTATGCAGAGTGGCTGGTATAGCAGCTTCGGAGAGAAAGAAATGGAGAAAATGATGGATTGGGTTTCTGCGGGAGGAAAGTTGATTGCAATAGAAGGAGCGCTGAATAAACTAAAGGATTCTGACTATTCCTCACTATCCACGTATGTAGATGATGATACCAAAAATGAAGCGAAAAAAGAAAAGGAAGAACGTAAAGAGGCCGCTAGATTGGTGCCATACGAGGAGCAGGAGAGAGAATTTATCAAAGGGTTTGCTCCCGGAGCGATCTATAAGGTGAAATTGGATAATACGCACCCACTGGCTTTTGGATATGGAGATACCTATTACACCTTGAAAACAGGCTCAAACAAGGCGGCATATTTGGATGGAAATAACGTTGGAGTCATCACAGATAAGGATGATTTGATGAGTGGTTTTGCCGGGCAATATGCCAAAGAAGACATGGCGGAAACACTAGTGTTTGGTGTAGAGAATAAAGGCAGGGGACAGATTATTCACATTGTGGATAATCCGCTATTCCGATCTTTCTGGCAGAATGGTAAGCTGCTGATGGTGAATGCGATGTTTTTTGTGGGGCAGTAATATGCTCTATGATAAGTAGAAAGGATTTGATAAAAGCATGTACTTTCTACTTATCTCTTTCTCCTTTTTTCAACCTGCCGTTTTCTTTCAATGCCTTGTGAATGATCCATTCGATCTGCCCGTTGGTGGAGCGAAATTCATCTGCAGCCCACTTTTCCAGGGCCTTCATGGTATCTTCATTTAGTCTTAGCGCAAATGGTTTTTTCTTAGCCATCTATCCCCCAGTTTTCTTTCAATCGCCTCACTGCCTGTCTCATCGCATCTGGTTTTTGTGTGCCTATTAACAACTGCTTTCCATTGGATAAAATCAGCTGCAATCCCTGATTCCCTGCTACATTCATGGCTCGTCCCTTTCCCGGACGTATGCGATAACCCCAGCCCCCGTATTCCAAGATGGGTTCGTATTTTCGAACGTATGCCTCTTTTATGTCCGTTTGCGTTAGTCTTTTCTCACTATTTACAAAAGGTGGATATCTATAATAAATGGCTCCTTCATCAATGGTTACATAGAGTTTTGAATAAATGAAAAGCATAACTACACCGAAGCAAACCACCGCAGCGATAACTACGCCAATAATGCCCTCATTCGTTTCCTTATCAAGCCAAATTGGAATTGCAGCACCAAGCGTTGCTAGAGCACACACACCGATTACAAGATAGAATAACCAGGTTCCAATAAAACTCTGTTCTTCTTTAAATAAAATCTTTCCTTTCATCTTGTAAACGTTATTTGTCTCTTTCCAGCATGACAATCAGTGAGCCGTGATCAGAGGTAAAACTATTGATCTTCCACCCCTGACTTACAGTTTCTTGTAACCGTCTTTCAAAGCGTTCCACTTTTTCAAAAGCCTTTTGTTTTAAGAACTTGTAATTATTCATTTTCTAGTGATTTAGTGTTCCAGAGTTAACTACCGGAGCAACATCCTTGTCTGCACAAAGTACTACCATTAGGTTGCTGACCATCGCCGCTCTTTTTTCTTCATCCAGATCAATGACTTCTTTTTCATTGAGTTGATCCAGTGCCATTTCCACCATACTGACAGCTCCCTCTACGATTTTATGTCGAGCTGCAACAATGGCTGTTGCTTGCTGTCTTCTCAACATCGCGCTGGCAATTTCCTGTGCATAGGCCAGGTAGCCTATTCGTGCCTCCAATATCTCAATACCAGCAATAGCCAATCGCTCATCGAGTTCTTTTTCCAGGTCTTCATTCACCTGTTTAATGCCTGATCGAAGGGTTATCTCCGCTTGCTCATCGTCAAAATTATCGTATGGATAGGTTCCAGCGAGTTTTCTCACAGCAGCGTCGGTTTGTACACGTACGAAGTTTTCGTAATCATCCACTTCAAAAGCCGCGGCAAACGTGTCTTTCACTCGCCATACCAGGATCACCGAGATCATGATCGGGTTACCGATACTGTCATTTACTTTAATGCGCTCACTGTCAAAGTTTCTCGCCCGAAGGCTAATTCTTTTTTTAGCATAAAAAGGATTAACCCAGTAAAATCCGTTTTTACGAACTGTGCCAATGTATTTCCCGAAAAGGACAAGCACTCGAGATCCATTTGGATTGACATAGAAAAACCCAGGAATCATTAGGAGCCATGGTATCAATAGCAAAAGCCAAATGGGGCTTTGAGTGATACTAATTAATGTAATAAAGCTCCCCAGAATGGCGAAATTGATCAATAGGCCTAAGTAGCCAGAGGTGGGTGTTGTGGTTTTTTCTTGTGATTGCATAGTGGTAATAATTAAAGTTTTTTAATGAATGTGATCATACCTGTTATCAGACCATCGCTAAGTGGAAGCTCAGGATTATTGTAGGTAGCCATATTAGCTGCCGGATCCGCTGGTGCATCCTTCAGCACATGGTTCATTGCATCGATGATTAATAAATCTGCATTAGGGCATGCTTTCTTAAGACTATTAGCTTGACTTACCTCAATTTGAATGTCCGTAGTGCCATTAATGATCAGTATAGGAATATCAAGTTTCTTGATTTCCTCGGTTGGAGAGTAAGAGATGTAAGATTTTAAAAATGGCTGGATAGCAGGTCCAAATATTGATACCAGATAAGGATTGAATTTTTTAACGGTGTATCCTGCTTTCATTGAGTCAATATTAACACGGGCATCTTCTGCTAAAACAGGGGATTGAGCACCTAGCTGACGAACGATAGCTTCTCCGGCATCTTCAGCTAGCCCGGCGATGGAAATAAAGCCAACAACACGTTCATTGTCTTGGGCGGCTATCATTCCAACCAATGATCCCTGGCTATGGCCAGCAATAATGAGTTTCTTGTAACCTTCCTGGTTTAAGAAATTGAGCCAGTTTTTTGCATCCTCTACAAAATGCTCAAAGCGTAAGTTGGTTTGGTCTTCTACAGCACCTTTACTTGCAGCAATACCTCTTTTGTCCGTTCTTAAAACTGCATATCCTGCCTTTGAGAGCTCTTGAGCTACCATTTTCAGAGAATTGTTCATAAAACCTAGCGCATTGTTTCCATTGCGGTCGGTCGGTCCTGAGCCGGCAATAAGAAGAATTGCGGTATGTGTTTTGGCGTCAGGAATACTGAGTGTCCCGTTTAATTTTTCCATTTCCACCTCTTTCTCCATGAACTGCTGACCAGTGACAGAAAGAATGAAGAACAGGCAGGTGAGTGTAAATATTGTTTTCATGAAATGATATTAAAATGATATCATAGTAATATACGATGAAAATTTTAAAATGGTTATCACTTAATTATTTCATTCTTTTGCTTCATGAAGAATCAGAACTTCAATTGGAAGGATTACCATCATCAGATTTACCAGATTTATCATGGCATGATTGCCTTGACACTTGTACCATTTGCTTTACTTTTCCTTGAATGGGACTCTGGAAGTGCGCAGGTCGAGATTTCTTATAGCAGCACTTTTTTCATTTTAACCTCACAGTTGTTGTGGCCCATTGGGTTTGCTTGTTGGTATGTGTGGAAAGGGGAGGGAGTTCAAAGAAAAAAATCAGATGATATGGTTATGGAAGAAAAGTTGAAAGAGTTTAAAAAAATTAATCTCTACAAATACCTTTTGCTAGCATTTGCTGGGTGTCTTGCTGCTCTTGCCATGTGGTTACAGCCATCTTTCATTTTTGTCATTGCATATCTGGGGGTATTGGTGCAATATTCCTTCCTGAGACCGTCTGAAGATAAAATTGTGAGAGATATGCAGTTAACAAAGGATGATCGAAGGAAAATGCATGAGAGTGCATAAAAAAAGCACCACAATTGCGGTGCTTTCAGTTGATTCTTAATGTTTCTTACAATGTAATTCCAAAAGTAATGGCATTCAATGCTGCATTATTGCCTTCATCGTTCAGTGGACCTCTGCCTGCAGAGAACACCTCATTCAGGTCATAAGTCGCAAAAAGCTCCACACCTTTCCATCCAACTTGCGCTCTGAGTCCGTAGCGGAAGTTTTCCAGGAAAAAATTATCACGTTCCTTGTCTTTGTCCTTGCTACCATCTTCCTTGAACTTAAACTTGGTGTGGCTGCCAATTCTGTAGCCGGCATATCCACCAACGCCAAAGCGAAAACCTTTTCTTGAATATTTCTTTATTCTCAGTCCTCCGGATTCATAGCTGGTGATTTTTCTTCTACCTCGAGAAAAATCAAACATGGGAACAACAGTAGCATTTATATAAGATGCCGTGAGTTTACTTTTCTGCCCACTAATCTCCGGTGGCGTAGGATTAAACTCTATCCGCTCTGATCCTTCCTGTATAATGTAATCCGCGTCCTCTAACTTCCAGTTATACCAGCTGATACCAAGTCCCCACTCCAGAAAAACCGGCCCGGTGACCCAGGTTCTGTTCACGCTATTGAGAGCCACATACCAAGATCCAAATGGTTTTACTGAGTATGGTGCATTGTTCGCATCGGGAAATGAACCATCTTCCAGCCAGTTGTTAAGTCCAATATCTACGTTAAAATGATGCGTTGTTCTATCTGCTCGTTCAGCTTCATAGGTGACTTTTTTGCTGGTGTCCCAGTCATCTTCATCCCAATCATCCATTTCATCAGGATCCACATCTACTTCTACACCACCAAGTTTTATCCTTACCTCATCATCATTGATCTTCCAGTCTTTCATTTCCACTTCATCATCATCATTGACATAGGCTTTTCCCTCACTAATTTCCAGGTAGTCTACACTATCAGAAAGTTGAGCATTTAGATCTTTGATCATCTGATTGATGTCATAGTTTTCCAGTGTTGCTAAATCTTCCCTGCTTTTGGTCACAATAACGATTTTACTATTGTTGTTTAGTTCAATAATCACCGTATCCTGCTTTGGGTCTTTCATTCCATCGGAATCAAACGCCATAGTTGCCGGAATAAACAGCGAACACATCAGTAGTGCAAAGAATGATTTCATTTGAGTATTTATTTTTAGTCTTTTCATTGTCCTTCGTTTTTATAATGAGCTTCTGTCCTTTTTCTTAAACCCACCGTTCAGCAGGTTGTCTTTGGCGGTTTTAATGTCCGCCAACATATCTCCCGGGTCGATTTTGTCAGTGAATGCGATAAACTTTTTCAGCATTCCGGTCGAATCAGATTTTTGAACATTCTCTTTCGATGTTGCTCCTGATGACGCGATATAGGTAATTTTTACCGTTCTAAATTCTGCTTTTACTGGCTCTTCGATTATTTCTTCAATATTTTGAGGTTCCTCGATTCCTTCTATCGCAATCATTGTTTTGTTTTCAATCTCCATGATAGGTAGTTGCTCCTGTTCTTCTACCGTTGGGACCTCTTGTTTATTTATAGCGAATTGTGGCTGAGTTAGAGGTTTTCTCAATGATTTTTTGATTTGTTTCTTTTCCTCAGCCTCTTTAATCACCGGCATTACAAAGGTGGGTATATCCACCTGGCTTGGTGCGTTTACCTCTGAGGCGATGGGTGTTAATTGCTGCTCAGGAGTAGCTTCTGGCCAAACCATCCACGAAACAAGCAGCAGGGAAACGGATGCGGCCACCCAGTATATTACGGGTGTTTTACTGGGTCGAATTTGTTTTTCAACCTGTGACCATGCGTGGGAAGATGGTTTTACCTCCAGCTGGTCTAGTTTTTCCCTAAATAACCGATCAATGTTTTGTTGATCCATTGGTAATCTTATTTTCAAGTTCTTTTTCAATGTCTGCCAGCCTGGTTTGCAACCATTTCCTGGCTCTGCTCAGCTGAGACTTTGAAGTGTTTTCGCTGATGTTCAGCTGCTCCGCAATCTCTGCATGACTATATCCCTCTATCGCATAGAGGTTAAATACTGTCCTGTATCCAACAGGCAGTTCTCCAATCAGTTTCAAAAGGTCTTCCTGGCTGAGTGAATCTTCCATCACACTCAAATCCGGATGATCAGAAACTGTTTCAATATCCGATTCAAGAGACATATTCCTGTTTTTTCGGATATACATCAGGCAATCATTTACCACAATTCGTCTCACCCAGCCCTCAAAGCTTCCTTCACTTTTGAACTGATCCAGTTTTTCAAATACTTTTACTATGCCTCCAATCATTATATGTTCCGCTTCTTCTCTGTCTCGAATGTACCTGAGGCACACCCCTAACATTTTAGGGGCTAGTCGATCGTACAAACCACGCTGCGCTGAAGCCTTACCCTTCCGGCAGCCTTCCAGCAATTCTTCCTCGGTTAGTGACTTATTTATTCGCAGCATGGTTTTGACCTTCATGGGGTAGATGCAGCGATGCTGCCATTGGTTGCGTCAGAGTGAAATTATTTAAATAAAAAAAGTCGACAAATGCCGACTTCTTGAAAATCTATAATTTTTTTAACCTCTAATCATTATCATGATGTATGTGATGCCGATGAAATCGATTCTGTCTTTTGAGAAGAAATCTCCAAACACTCGTCCACATATCATCAAAGGCGTAATGGATAATGTTCTTGAAATTGAGCCAGTTGTCTCTTTTCTTTTTCATGGTTGACAGTGTAGCTGATTGATAACCAAATGTACATTTTTTAACGAAAAAAAAATATTTATGGTTACCGATATTAGGCTTCCTCAGAATTGTTAAATAAGAATCTTAGAATAATTCTAAACAGATATACGACCGTATATAAAAAAAGAGGGGTCAGAAGTAACCCTGAGCCCCTCTGTTAAGTATGAAGAGGAATACAAGAATAGAGTAGCACTAACCTGAATAATTGTAAAAAAGGCTGAAACCGTGCAACTGTAAAAAAGAAGATTTTTCACGCCAATCAGGGTTGTTAGCTTTATCACTTGTTATAAACTCAACAACTCAAAGTGGATTGGATAATGATTGCAATAGGTCTTACCCTGTTAGGGATAGCATTGATCTGGTATACAAAATACCGTGCAGGGTCAGGGGGTGAGGCTAAAACAAAGGAAGATGAGGAGGAGTTGCAATTAATTTATAATAAGACAATAGCTCTTATATCCAATGAAAAGTACTATTTAAATAAGAATGTGAAACTCTCTGATCTGGCCTCAGAACTGTCTTACAATGAGCGTCAGGTTTCTAGGGCTATAAATCGATTCAGCAATGGTAATTTCAATAAATTCATAAACTCCTTTCGCATCGAGTATTCAAAAGAGCTTCTTATTGGAGGTCAATTCGATCACTATACAATTGAAGCGATTGCCGATGAATGCGGTTTTTCTAATAAAGTTTCCTTCTACAATGCCTTTAAAAGTGATACAGGCATGTCACCAACTCAATTTCGAGCAGAAAAACAATCAAGCTAGGTTTTCCCCTACGTTAATTTTTCGGATAAGTAAAAAAGCGTGATCCTTTATATAAAGAATCGCGATTATTAACATATGTGCCTGAAAATCAATAGGTAGTAGGGTGATTAAATACGTTTTGGATGAAACTCTAAATATCACCAAAATGTACACTCAAGAAATAGGACTAACTGAAAAGCTGGCTATTGTGGAAGATTTTTTCCAGATATCCACGCAAACGCTGGATGAGCATTATACGCTTATTCCTGACAACAACGCAGAAATAATTATTCCAATTAAAGAAAATCTCACGTTTAAATGCATAGGGAGTGTGAGACCCCTCACGTTACTGGCCGGTAAAAGTTATTTCCTGATGCCACGACGTAGGGGTGCCATTATTCCACTCTCGTTTAGATCAAACTGCCTGATCATAAAGGTAAATCCAATTTATGCCAAAAAGTTATCAGATCAGCTAAATGAAATCTCATACGGTGTATTTGATCTTGGTATGGGAAATGATAGCCTGGAGAAGCTCTGTAAGGGGTTTGACCTAATGGATAAGTATGAACTAAGCGATCGGCTTGAAGATCTCTTAGATGGCAGCCCTGGCTTTTTTGAGTACAATATGACCATAGTAGATGCTATAGAACAAATCCGAGAAAGTAACGGCACAGTGTCAGTTAAGGAGATTTACACAAAGCTAAGGGTGAGCAAGTCAAAACTTGAACAGCATTTTAATAGGGAAATCGGATTGACTCCTAAGGAGTTTTGTAAGATTCAAAAAATCAATTATTTCATCAATTCCTACAGGGAAAATGATGGTATTAGTCTTACTGAGCTTACTTACCATTGTGGATATTATGATCAATCTCATTTGATAAAGGATTTTAGATACTTTCTGGATAGAAGTCCTAAAGAGTTTTTTAGTAGTTGATAGCTTGAGAATGTTTGACATGATGACTTTCACCTTATCGATTCTTCTTTTTTTGTTTCTTTCATTTTGTAAAGCTCAAAATATCACTTCTTATCAGGGGGAGCAAACCGTGCAAGATATTAGGGGAAGTGAGATTGTAGTAAGATCATTTGATACGCGTTATGAAGGAATAAAGGGATCTCCTTTCCTATTCAGTGAATGGGCTGTTTTCAAGATCGTAGATGGTGGCAATGAATATGATATTGAAGCAAAGCTAGAGGCCAATGAGTCGAAAATAATATATAAGATAAACAATCAGCTTTTTGAGAAAAGCTTAAATCAGTTGGACAACTTGTATCTGATTTTAGGAAAAAAGACGATTCCTATCGTATATCTGAACAAATACAAAACAGGGTTGATTATTGAAAACGATAAGCAAGAATACCAGATTGTAGTTGTAAAGCAATTAAGGAAAGCCAATTATAAAGGAGCTTACAGTCAAGATCGCCCATTTGATGAGTATGTTACTGAAGTGCAGCTTATGGAGTGCCAAGGGGATCAATGTAAGAAACTAAGAGGTAAAGATTATTCTATGCTAGGAATATCAAAAAAGGAAATTAGAAATATATTAGGTAATGGAGATATTGAAGAATTTGAAATATTAATTCGAGAATTAATTACGCCTTAGAGTCGTATTCTATCTTATATTTCTCAATTCACAAACTAGGCAGATTCACACTGCTTTTCTCGTAACAACTCTGAAGGATATTTTATTTACTCTTTTATTCTCCATCTCTGTAGAGTTGGAAAAATTAATTCACTTGTTAAAGAGCATCATGAATACATAAAAAAATCCTGCAAGAATTCTACTTGCAGGATTTTAAAGAAGTTTCTTGATTGATTAAAAACCAGGATTTTGAAGAAGTTCCGGATTTTGATCAATCTCATTTTGAGGGATTGGGTAAATAGCAAGATCATCACCAGCGGTTACACCAACGCCCGAACCGGGGGCGGCATTAGCCGGAGTAAATGTTCTTAAGGGTAACCCCCATCTTAACAAGTCTTCGCGTCTCTGTCCTTCAAAGCAAAGCTCTTTTCTTCTCTCAAGACGTACCTCATCAAGCAATTCGGCGGCAGTAGCAAAATCACCAACAGTATGTCCTGCACCACCGGCGCGAGTACTGACATCATTGATTAATGAAACAGCTGTTGCATCCACTGTACCATTGAGTTCCACTAGAGCCTCAGCTTTATTGAGCATTACTTCTGCAACTCTTAGCATATGGAAATCACTGGAGTTATTTGCTCCGTCATCATATTTAAGAGTATACTCAGCAGGAACTCCCCCGAAATTCAAACCAGCAACCTTAAAAGTCCCTCTGGTATCACCTGGGTCAGAGGCAAATACTGCTGCAAGATCTGCAGAGAATTCACCATCACCTCTTCCACCATCAGTACTTCCGGTATAATAGCCGTCCCAGGATCCTGATCCTAACTCAGCATCTCCGTCACTTCCTGCGTCAACAGCCGTATTTTCAATTGAGAAAATGATTTCAGAACTAACAGTGCTGTAAAATGTAATATCAGGAGCTAATGTGAAATTGCCTGAGTTTAGTACTCTATCTGCAGCATCGATTGCATCAGACCATCTTTCCTGATATAAAAACACTCTAGAAAGTAAGGCCGCAGCAGATCCGGCAGAAGCTCTACCTTGCGCTACAGTAGCAGGCAAAAGACTTTCCGCTGTTTCTAAATCTGTTTCGATTTGAGTATAAACCTCTGCTAACGTATTTCTTGGTAGCAGAACTATTTCACCAGTAAATGGCTCCAGGTATAATGGAACTGATAAGTTAGATCCGTTAGATACCTGCCAAGGTTGTGAATATAGATTAGCTAGCATATAATATACTGCTGCTCTTACAAACCTTGCTTCTCCTTCTAAAACGGCTTTTTGCTCATCCGTTCCATCTTCCAGATTAGGGATAGCTGCAATAACAGCATTACATCCTAATATGGCCTGATATGAATCTCTCCATTGTTCAGCTAATGATGTATTGAAATCCGTAACTTGGAAGTTGTTAAACTCTTGAAGAGTTGTAAACGAACCTGAAAAAGTTACGTTATCAGTCACATAATCAGAGATGAACTGAGGCTGTGATCCAAAAACATGCAAATCTTGAAGAAGATCGTAATTACCAGTCATTACGCCACTTGCATTATTGTAGTTTGAAAGGGCTACTTGATCTGATAAACTCTGCTCTGGTGTAATTTCCAATCTGTCTGTACATGCGACTGATAGTAATATCACACCCAAAATTTTAATATATATACTTTTCATAATTATATCGTATTAATTAAAGTCCAATTGATACTCCCACTGTGATAGTTCTTGGTTGTGGTGAAGCATAGAAGCTTTCACCTTGTGCAGTGCCTGGGTCGCGTCCGTTAGAGTTCACTTCAGGATCTGAACCATTGTCGAAGACATCACTAGCAAAAGTTGCCAGGTTTTGACCCATTACATAAACTCTTGCAGATTTAACTACACCTGTCGGAGCAAGTAGGCTTTGAGGTAGATTATAAGCTAGTGTAACATTCTTCAACCGAATGTAGCTTGCGTCGAAAAGGTGTCTAGTAGATTCATTGTCCCAAGTACCTAGAGTGGAGCTTGTTAATGCAGGAGCAACAGCATCTGTATTATCTGGAGTCCACATATCTAGTGATCTGGTTGTATTGTTAAACACTCCACTACCAAGGATATTTTCACTGAATTCATTTTCAGCTAGATAAACCTGTCCTCCGCTCACAAAATTAAAGAACACTCTAAGTGATATTCCTTTGTAAGAAAAGTTATTGGACCATCCTCCAGTAAAATCTGGTAGTGCTGACCCATTATATCTTCTTACAGCATCTGTATACACCGTGGTTGGGTTTCCGTCTGCATCAACCCACTCGGCATCTCCAGTTTCGGAATTAATGCCTAGGTATTCTATCAAGTAATATTCCTGAGCAGATCTTCCAAGAATAGCTCTAACATCTGAGAATCCAGCCTGGCCGACATATGGTACACCTTGCTCATCAACAGGAACTGATTCTGGAAGGCTAGTCACCTCATTTTTCAAAAAACCAACGTTTAATGAAGAATTCCATCTGAATCCATTAGGCATGTCTAGAATATCCCCATTTAAGGTCAAATCAATCCCTTTATTTTGCATTTCTCCAATGTTCTCGATTCGACTTGGTCCTGGTACCCCGGTAGATGATGGGATAGGGACATCCAGAAGAATTCCTTCAGTGTCCTTGATCCAGTAGCTAACATCCAAGCTCATTCTGCTCCTAAAGAACTGAGCGTTTATTCCTACATCAAACTGCTTGGTTGTTTCCCATGTCAATTCTGGGTTTGCTGGTTGTACTAAATAAAGACCACTCTGACCGTTATAGTTAGCAGCACCATACAAGCCCTGAGCAGCAAAGTTTAAAATTCGATCATTTCCGCTTGAACCATAACTTGTTGTTAATTTCAAGAAGTTCACGATATCGTTTTGCGGGAAAAATGACTCTTGACTAATCAACCAGGTTGCTGAAACTGCTCCAAAATTTCCGTATCTTTTGTCTGCACCAAAGCGAGAAGAGCCATCTCTTCTGTATGAACCTTCTATAATATATCGTTCTGCGAAATTATAGTTAATACGTCCGATATATGATAGTAAAGCCCATTCAGATCCAGTATTGAAAGCATCTGTTTTTTGCGCACCAGAGGCCGTATTAGGCAACTCATCAGAAATGTAAGTTGTGGATTCAGCGTAAGTGTCTTTTCTATAGGAAGTCTCAAAACTTTGAGCGGCAAATACTGTTATTGTGTGATCACTAAAAGACTTAGTATAAGATAAGGAATTGGTTGTTAGCCATTTGTTGTCTTTTCTAATGTCTTTCGAACCAAAACCTCCAGGAGTCAGAATTTCATTATCTCGAAATTCTTGATCTGTTTCTAGCCAGTCAAGACCCCAATCGGTCCTTGCCGTAAATCCTTCAAATAGTTCTGCTTCCGCAAACACATTTCCAGTGATTCTTCTGGATGTCAACTCAAATCTTCGCTCTTGATCTAGTAGGATCGGATTGTTAAATCCAGCAGGGATTGGATTGCCATCAGCATCAAAAGCAGGCTGGTTAGGAGTATTAAGATACTGCACAGTCCAGGGCGAACCAGTTGAATTTTCAGCGCTGATTCGATCATTAACCAAATGTGATACAGCGATATTTGTTCCAATTTTCAGAAAATCAGTTGCTTCATGTTCTAGATTAATTCGCCCGTTGAATTTTTCTATCTCGTTTCCGATAACATATGAACTACTATTGAAATAGGTACCACCTATATAGTAAGTACTTCTTTCATTTCCTCCTGATGAACTTATGGAGTAAGAGTTGGTCCTACCAGTCTGTCTTACCAGGTCTGACCAGTCAGTACCTTCTTCCGGGAAAGTAGATGGATCAGTACCCAGTCTGGTTCTTAATTCTTTCCACTGTTCGAAATTCAACACGTCCTTTTCTACAGTGGGCTCCATCCATCCTGTAAACCAATCAAAATTGAGGTTACTTGTTCCATTTTTTCCTTTCTTAGTAGTTATTAGAATAACTCCATTTGCACCTCTGGATCCATAAAGAGCAGTTGCTGCTGCGTCCTTAAGTACCGTCATCGATTCGATCTCGTTGGGATTAAGGTTCATCAATGGGTCTAGTGAAGTAGCTCCAGAAGAAGTAGACATTTGATTGGCTGAATTTTGGCCTGAGCCATCATTCAATGGAACTCCATCAATCACATAAAGAGGAGATGAGCCAGTATTCGCTCCAAAAGTCGTTACACCCCGGATTCTAGCTACTTGAGATGAACCGATCAAACCTGAAGTTGAATTGATTTGAACTCCAGCAGCTTGTCCTTGCAACATGTTCTGAGGAGAGACCACTGGGAAATTTTCGAAATCCTCCTTCCCAACGACTTCAATCTGTTGAGTATTCAATCTTTCAGTGGATGAACCGTAGGCCTGTACAATCACTTCTTGTAACTCTGTAACTCCACCCATTGTCACATCGATGACTGATCGTGTTCCTGAGTTGATCTCTTGAGATTCAAAACCCACAAAAGAAAAGACCAAAACATCTCCATCATTAACCTGAAGGTTATAATTTCCGTCTATATCAGTGGTTGTTCCTGTAGTGGTGCCTTTTATCACCACATTCACTCCGGGTAAACCCTCACCAACATCGTCGGTGACTCTACCGGATACCGACCTCTGAGCATGGAGAGATCCCATGACTAAGAGGCACGCAATCATTGAAAAGTAAAACTTTTTCATAAGCATGATTTATTTGTTAAAAAATGATTTAAACCTGTAAGGGTAGCTCTGAAAAAGTCTTTTTAATTGTAAAAAAAAAGCCCATAAACCGTAAGGGATTTGGGCTTTCTGTAGGTTATTAAGGCTATTTTACAATTTTTGGATTGCTTCTTTAGTTAAAGAAGTCGAAGAAGCTTCTTCGTTTTTCAAGTTTCAAATCCTGTAGTACCTGGGACTTTACACGAATGGATAAAAAGTATGATTGGTACCTGCCAAAGGGAACCCAGTCAAAATTCATTGTCCAACAATGAAGGTCTCGTGAGATCCCTACTCGGGTGGTTGTGAAATCTTTCGCTTCAAAGTCATAGCCGGAATTGAAAGTGATCTGTGTTTTGTCAGTGAGTCCAAGCGTTCCGCTGAAAGAGAGACTTTGCCTTATTGTAGGATCCTCAAAACCGCGTTTATTTCTACTAATTGAGTATTGAACTCTTAGGCTCCACGGAACAGCAAAATCCACGTATTGTTCGGGGTTGTTCTGAATGTGTTCTACTTGCTGACGTTCAAGGTCAGTCATGCCATCAAATCCTACTTGCTCATCTGGCGGGGCTATGCCTTGATCTCCTGGAAGAGCCCCTTGGTTATTTTGATTAGAGTTATTCCGTCCAGAAGACCCTTTTGGAGATAAATTTAAACTAATGGCTGTGGTCATATTAGAAAGTCGACCTATTCCATTTCCATTATTCCAGGTGTATCTATCCAGCCTCCTTTGGCTGACAGTTCTTTCCCCACTGCTATTCACACTTTCTGAAATTAAGAGATATTCATAGGGATCTAAAGTTCCGGTGAAGTTAAGTGAGACTTTGCCATCAAAGAAACTGGTGCGGGCATTAACATTAATGTTGCTAAGCTTAAATGAGTCAGCTGCGAGATTATACCCTGTACTAAAGCCCAGATTGTCAAAAAGCTTTATTTTTTTGAAACCATTCACTGTATCCTTTTTGCTGGCAACTTTCATCTCAATGTTATTCGAGAGAGAGAACCCCAGAGTTTTACTTTCACCACCAGGTGGCGAGCCATAAGCAAATCCTTCATATCTGCTTACGCGCTCAGTATTTCCAAGTGAATCGACCTGAATGTCACTATAAACACCATATTTAGTGTCTGAGAAGTCCGGGCTGTAGCTGAAAGAAACACTTGGAGTCATTACATGACGGATGGCTTGGATTTTACCGTTTTTGAAGAAAGCCGTACCATACACACGTGTATTCAAGGATGCTCCTGTGGACCAACTGCCGGCTCTGCTGAAGCCGTCTACCGTATCAATTCGAACGCCATTTTCTTCTTCAACATATTCATATTGCAGCTCTTTATTGTACCAAAGTTCCTGATAATTGAATGTGGGGTTTAAAGTAAAGAATTTCAAAAGGCTTAATGAGGTCGAGATAGGAATAGTATGTTTTCCACCCAGTTTAGATCGATCCATTATTTCTCCCAGGTTACCCTGATTGAAGTCGATTACTTCATCGGAACGCTCACTACGATTTATTACATTGAAACCGACATTTCGAACAGCGGCATTCGATAATTCATTCTTTGCGACAAAGTTGTGGCTGAAGTTGAGCTTTGCTAATGGGGATTTACTTGAATTAACTACATTTTTCAGCGGATAAATCCGCTGCATATTTACTGTAAGGTCAGGTAGTGTAAGGTTTACAATCCCGGTGCTTAGGTTTTGGCTGTGTCTCAGGTTGGTTGACATCTGGAAAGGAGTACCAGCGAACGTTTTTCGATAACTGATATTTGATGCTAGCTGAGAGTTTATACTCCTGTCGAAATCCTGGACAACAAGGTTGTTGTTTGTATTATAACTTGTAGATGCCGCATTTACTGAGGCAGAGAATGATGAATTCCCGCGAGATTCAGGGCTATGATTCCATCGAATACTGTAATCATTCGTTTCCAGTGGATTTTCAAGGTCATCTGAGATGGATTTCACATATGAAAAATTGAAGGTACCCCTAAAAGAATATCGCTTGTAATAATTGGAAACAGCCTGAACTCCATGCCCTCCTTTGGAATATATATCTCCTGTAAGTCTTAAATCAATATAATCGCTGATTGCAAAATAGTATCCACCATTTCTAAGAAAAAAACCTCTTCTTCGTTCTTCACCGTAAGATGGAACGACAATTCCTGATGATTTTTCTTTTGGTTGAGGAAACATTCCAAATGGGAAAAACAATGGAGTGGGTAAATCCCTGAAACGCATATTGAAAGGCCCGGAAACAACCTTATTGTTTGGGATTACCTTAATCTTGGTAGACTTGATAGAAAAGTGAGGATCCTCCAGATTGCATGTGGTGTATTCAGCTCCGCGAATGAATAACTCATCTTCTGAGTTTTTCTTCACATCCTCCCCATGCATGAATCCACCATCCTGTTCGGTGATTACTCCTTTAATTAATGCTCTTTCAGATTTGAAGTTATAAACAATGTCGTCTGTTACGTATGTGTCTGGACCGTCAGTAAAAACCGGTTTGCCAATTTTTTTTCCGGTTGAGTCGGTTACATACTTTGCCTTAAGAGTCCGTTTATTCCAATCCACATCAGTGCGCTCAGCATCAAGAGCGACGCTCCCATAGTCAATGTGTGTATCTCCATACATCGACAGCTCCCTGCTTTTCACATTAAAAAAAATGGAATCGTTTGCATTGTAATTAATTGTGGTTTCAATATCGCTGCGCTTGTTCGCTGGAGTTGACTGAGCCAAAGAGTCTGCTTTGGTGCTATCTGAATTAATGAGTGTATCAACTTCCAATGAGGGTTGAGTGCCCACGGCTGATGTTGAGTCTATTTCCTGTGAAAGCCCATAGAAATAGATTGTTAAACAGAAAAGTAAAATGAGACACCTCAATCCAACGCGCTTTTTTGAAAATGAATGATGACCAAACTATCTTTGAGATGTTTAATTCTTGTTGCAATTGGCAGATTTTTTGCAAATGAGAACATTTGAAAACTGCTATTATTACCTGTTTTTTTAACTTTTGCGTAAAAGTATTTCATTTTAGACAATATAGGGAGTGAGAAATCTAGTAGTACCCATCGGATTGACCTTATTTTTAGTTTTAGCATCTTTTCAGCCGGTAGGGAAGAAAAATTTTTCTGTTACTAAGATTGTAATTGATCCAGGGCACGGTGGAAAAGATCCAGGAACGGTTGGATCCTACACCAAAGAAAAAGATGTAGCTCTTCAGGTAGCCATACAAGTGGGCGAATATGTTGAAAAATACGTTCCCGGAGTGGAAGTTATTTTCACCCGTAAAGACGATACGTTTATTGATCTGAAAAAGCGATCTGAGATTGCAAATAATCATGATGCCGACTTGTTTGTTTCGATCCATGCAAACTCCTTACCAAAAACAACTCCGTACACCAGAAAACAGGCCATCAGGGGATCTGAGGTATACGTAATGGGAGCGCAGAATACCGATCGTGCATTGGAAGTAGCAAAGCGAGAAAACTCAGTAATTCTATTGGAGGAGGATTATGAAAAGAATTACGATTTTGATCCACAGTCAGAGGAATCTTATATCCTTTTTAACCTTACTCAATCGGCCTATCAGGATAATAGTCTTTTATTGGCGGGTTTGATTGATGATCAGCTAAGAAACCGTGCCGGAAGAAAAAGCTATGGCGTAAAGCAATCAAGTTTATATGTCATGTGGAGTACTGCTATGCCCAGTGTGTTGGTGGAAATTGGCTACCTTTCCAACCCGGTGGAAGAAAAGGAATTAAATAATCCGGAAGTGCAGTCATATATCGCTTCTGGTATTTATCGTGCCATCAAAGAATATAAAGAAGCATTTGATGCTCAGAACTAAAAATTAAGAACTGTGTCAAAAGAATTCAAGATTGGTTTAATTACCATTATTGCCGGAGCTCTTCTGTATTATGGCTTCAATTTTTTAAGAGGGTCTGATCTATTTTCTCCCTCAAACAGATACTATGCTGCATATACAAATGTCTCTGGACTTAATGTATCTAACCCTGTTTACTTCAATGGTTTACCCGTAGGTAGAGTGAGCGGGTTTGACTTGGTGCAAAATAAGGGATACATCGTGGTGTCTATAGATATTGATGAAAATCTGGTGATTGGGAAAGATGCTTCTGCCACACTTGCAAATGACGGGCTCTTTGGTGGCAAAGCGATTGTATTGAACGTTGGAGAATCTGCCGAAAGAGCTCAACCTGGAGATACGCTGGGATCTGAAATGGATGGAGGGATGCTGTCTCAGTTTGAGCCGGTAGCGGATAACCTGAATACTACGCTTGCAAAACTCAATGATGTATTGGATGAATTAAGAGCTACAGATATCTCAGGAACTGTTGATACACTGAAATATGCCATCGGTTCAATCACGTATAAGGTAAATAAACTGGAAGTCGAGAAAGTTTTAAATACGACAGATTCATTAATGATCAGCATCAGAGACAGAAGCGAGCAGCTAAAAGGATTGATTTCAAGTTCTAAAATGCTCATGGACTCATTGAATGAAGTGCCAGTGGCAGCCACGCTTGAGAAGGTAAACGAATCCTTGGATCATGTCAATCAACTTCTGCTTGCTGTTCAATCGGACGAAGGGACAATGGGTAAGCTTTTAAATAATGACTCAGTCTATAACAATCTGAATAAGCTCTTAGTAGATATGGATGAGTTAATCATCCATTTTAATAATTATCCAAAAGACTTTTTAGGTCCACTCGGAAGGAAGAATAAAAAACTAAAAGGGATTCCACAGGAAGGAAAGTAGCGAATATTCATGGACATTCAATTCAATAAAAATGAAGATGCCAACAAGCAGTTGGTGTACAAACTAAACGAGCGTCTAAAAAAAGTGAAACTTGGTGGGGGTGAAAAAAAGATCGCTTCACACCATAAAAAAGGAAAGCTTACTGCTCGGGAACGAATCGATTATTTGCTTGAAGACCCCAATGATTTCCTTGAAGTGGGCGCATTTGCTGCAGATGGAATGTATAAAGAAGTAGGAGGGTGTCCCTCTGCTGGTGTTGTCACAGGAATAGGGAGGGTTTCGGGCAGGCAGTGTATGATTGTTGCCAACGATGCTACTGTAAAGGCTGGGGCCTGGTTTCCGATGACGGCAAAAAAAAATCTAAGAGCCCAGGAAATCTCAATTGAAAATAATCTGCCAATTATCTACCTCGTTGATAGTGCTGGAGTCTTCCTTCCAATGCAGGATGAAATTTTTCCAGACAAAGAGCATTTCGGGAGACAGTTTAGAAACAATGCCGTCATGTCTTCTAAAGGAATTATTCAAATTGCAGCAATCATGGGGAGTTGTGTAGCTGGTGGAGCTTACCTTCCTATTATGGCTGATGAAGCACTGATTGTTGATGGTACAGGCTCTGTTTTCTTGGCAGGAAGTTACTTAGTAAAATCTGCAATAGGTGAGGATATCGATAATGAAACCCTGGGAGGTGCAACCACGCATTGTGAAATTTCTGGCGTAACCGACAATAAATTCCCGGATGACAAGGCAGCTCTGGACGCGATAAAAAAGATTTTTGATAAAACGGGTGAGCCTGAAACTGCTGGATTTAACAGAGCGGAGAGCAAACTTCCTAAGAAAAAGCTCGAAGACATTTATGGTGAATTTCCGGCGAATCGGGGTATTCAATATGATGCAGTTGACGTGATTAAATGCCTGGTGGATGATTCTGAATTTGACCAGTACAAAGAGCTTTACGGAAAGTCAATAGTATGTGGGTATGGACGAATCGATGGATGGAGTGTGGGTATTGTAGCAAACCAGCGAAAAGTGGTGAAGACCAAGAAGGGTGAAATGCAGATGGGGGGAGTGATCTATTCCGACTCTGCCGATAAGGCTGCTCGCTTTATCATGAACTGCAATCAACGTAAAATCCCTTTAGTATTCCTTCACGATGTGAATGGATTCATGGTAGGATCCCGTTCAGAGCATGGCGGCATAATTAAAGACGGAGCAAAGATGGTGAATGCAGTATCTAACTCTGTTGTGCCAAAGTTCAGCATTGTGATGGGAAGCTCATATGGAGCAGGAAACTACGCAATGTGTGGCAAAGCGTATGATCCACGATTGATCTATGCATGGCCAACTGCCGAAATAGCGGTAATGAGTGGAGGCTCAGCCGCAAAAACCTTATTACAGATCGAGATTGCATCAGCAAAAGCTAAAGGCAAGGAACTAACCGAGGAGGAAAAAGAGGAGCAGCTGAAAAAAATCGAGGATTCATACAAGGAAAAATTAAGCCCCTACTATGCGGCATCCAGGTTGTGGGTGGATGGGATCATTGACCCGAAAGACACTAGAGAAGTCATCTCCAGAGGTATAGAAATGGCCAATCATGCGCCGATTGAAGAGCGTATGAATGTAGGTGTCATCCAAACTTAATAACTTTATTAAGTGCTGAAAGATTCTGAAATAAAGGCGTTAGTAGTCCTGCTGGATGACGAAGATCATGAGGTGGTTTCTCATGTAGAAGAAAAGATCATGTCTATCGGGACCAGGGTGATCCCAATGCTAGAGCAGGAATGGGAAAGTACATTCAATCCGATTATTCAAAGCAAAATTGAAGACTTGATTCATGAGCTTCAGTTTGAACTTTTAAAAGAACGATTTGTCGATTGGAAAGAAAATGAATCCGATGACTTACTAAAGGGTCTCTGGATAGTAGCCACTTATCAATATCCTGATTTGGAACTGGATGATCTAAGCAAAGACCTGGATCAGCTGTATTATGAATTGTGGAGGCATATGAGTGAGGAGATGGCGCCATACGATCGAATCAAGGTCTTTAATGAGGTTTTCTTCAATAAGTTCAAGTTCAGGGCAAACACAAAAAATTTCCATTCACCTGCCAACTCGATGCTCAATACGGTTCTGGAAACCAAAAAAGGAAACCCTATTTCTTTATGTGCGGTTTATTTGCTGCTGGCACAAAAAATGGATTTACCGATTTATGGTGTGAACCTTCCGAATCTGTTTATCCTGACCTACAAAATAGGAGAGGAGTCCTTTTACATCAATGTGTTCAATCGGGGATTGGTTTTCACCAGAGATGATATAGATAATTACCTGGAAAGTCTACAACTTGATAAAAAAAACATCTTTTATGAGCCATGCTCCAATCTGGATATCATCTTGCGTGCTCTTCGTAACTTGATTGTATCCTTCGAAAAACTGGGTGACTATCATAAGGCAGATGAGATTAAGCTCATTCTTCAGAAGCTTGATGATCAATATTTCAGTCTTTGATCATTGGAAATGGTTAATTTGATAAGGTGAAAACCATTAAGGAAATTCTGGACGATCTTTATGAATTAGCAGATCCAAAGTACATCTCTCAGATGGAATACTTTGGCATTAGAGGAGCAAAGGCCTTAGGTATTAAAAATGCCGTCTTAAAGCCATATGCTAAGCAATTAGGTAAGAATCATGAGCTGGCCATTGAGCTTTGGAATCAACCATTACATGAATGTAAACATTTGGCAATCCTTATTGCTGAACATAAGAAATTTTCCGAATCGAATGCAGAAAAATGGACATCTGAATGCTATTCCTGGGATCTTGTCGATGGGATAGGTATGAAAATCATTCCAAAGACGTCTTACGCTTATACTAAGATTTATGAATGGAGCAAGCGAGAGCCCGAGTTCGAGAAGCGAATGGCTTTTGCGACGATGGTGGGCCTTACATTAAAAGGGAGCAAACAACCCTACGAGAAAATAGTCGAGTTTTTTCCAATTATAGAACGAGAGTCATGGGATGAAAGGAACTACGTGAAGAAGGCGGTGAATTGGGCTTTGAGGCAAATAGGCAAAAGAAGCTTGAATTTAAATACCCAGGCTATTGAAGTTGCTGAACGAATCAAAAAGCAAGGTTCAAAACCTGCTCGGTGGATAGCCTCAGATGCACTTAGAGAGTTAAAAAGCGACAAAATCCAGGATCGCTTAAGTTCCGAATTTTCTGGCTAAATCATTCCAATGTAACCTTTACATATTACTTCAGTATTAAGATTACATTTAAGACTTAAATATTTTGACTACATTTAGGATTTAAAATAGAATTCTATGGGAAAATATTCAATTGGTGAATTTGAAGAGGTGGTCATGCTGACAGTAGCAATTCTTTACAATGATGCTTACGGTATTTCCATCAAAGAAGAAATCGAAAATCGACTGAAGAGAAAAGTAAGTGTAGGGGCTATGCGAACGGCGCTTAATCGATTGGAGAAAAAGGGCTTCCTTGATTCAGAGTTTGGTGAAGCTACAGCAGTGAGAGGCGGCAAACGTAAACGCTATTTCAAAGTGACACCTTTAGGCAAGAAGGTACTGGAAGAGGTAATGGAAACCAGAAAGCAATTGTGGGATTCTATCCCCTCAGTAGCCTTCGATTTCAAATTTGCATGAACGAAAAACACACCATATCGCCTCCCAAACTACCAGTCAGATTTCTTAGATGGTTCTGCAATGCTGATTTACTGGAGGATGTGGAAGGGGACCTTTCGGAACTCTATTCAGAAAGATTGGAGGAAGATAAGAGGATCGCCAAACTCAAATACCTCAGAGATGTAATACTCCTTTTTCGTCCTGGAATTATTAAAAATATCGAACTCAAAAACGGACTAATAAATACTGCTATGATCAAAAATTATTTAAAAATCGCATTTAGAAACGCGAAGCGATACAGGGGGTTTACTGCGTTGAACCTTTTAGGGCTAGTCGTCGGATTGGTTTCGGCCATGCTCATTCTTTTATGGGTGAATGATGAAATCCAAGTCGACAAGTTTCATGAGAACGGAGATAAAATCTACCAGGTATTCAGAAATATGAAACAGTCGGGAGGTGACGTGAGCACTACTTATTCCATTCCAAAACCAATGGCTGACTTGATGAAATCCTCCTATTCAGAGGTGGATGAAGTTGCTCAGATTAGTTGGGATATTCTAATGGACTTTGAAAAAGGAGAAGATCACTCACGAGAGGAGGGTCTTTTTGCCACTCCTAATTTTTTAACGTTATTCTCCTTCGAACTACTAGAAGGCGATAAGCACACAGCACTAGATGAATTAAATTCTATACTCATTTCAAGAGCTATCGCTGAAAAATATTTTGGTTCCAGGTGGAAAGAAGAAGCTCTGGGGAAAACATTGAAGGTTGATGGTGAAAGAGAAGCGATCGTTTCTGGTGTATTTGAAAATACAGGTTCTAACTCAAGTCTGCAGTTCGATTGGCTATTACCTGCTGAATACTTTTTTGGCCAAAATGATTGGGTAGATGACTGGGGAAACGGAAGCTTCAGGATTTACTTCACAACGCATTCAGCAGAAGGCCTGGAAGCCGTTAAAGAGCGAATCTATGATGAGATCATCACAAATGCTGCCGGTCAGGATAATGCGGGTGAAGAGTACTTAGTGGTTCATAAATTTCAGGATTATTATCTCTATTCTAATTTCAATAATGGAGTAATTGATGGCGGTAGAATTGAGTACGTCAGGATAATGACTGTGGTAGCCATATTCGTTCTGCTCATTGCATCAATCAATTTTATGAATCTGGCTACTGCCCGTTCGGGAAGAAGGTCAAAAGAAATCGGACTTAGAAAGGTTATGGGTGCTCACAAATCCGCCATAAGCTTTCAGTTTTTGATCGAATCTATCCTTCTTTGTCTCCTTGCAATGTTGATTTCATTGCTTATTGTGGCGCTACTAATTCCATCTTTCAATCAGCTGGTAGATAAGCAATTGTTTATTGATTTTTCTCTCCCTGTTACCTGGGTTTTTCTGATTGGAATACCAGTTGTAGTAGGCTTTTTCTCTGGTATATACCCGGCTTTGCTACTGCCAACTTTCGGTATTGTCAACTCACTGAAAGGCAGTGTTAAGCAATCAAATGGTGCTGCTTACTTTAGGAAAGGGTTGGTTGTTTTCCAATTTGCTATCTCCACTCTTTTAATTATTGGGACAGGAGTCATCTACATGCAGCTGGATTATGTGTTGAATAAAGACTTGGGTATTGAGAAGGAAAATCTTGTAGCATTGAATATCGGGGAAAGATTTGGAGATAGACTAGAGACCTATCAAACTGAATTTAAGAATATTCCAGAGGTAGTAGGAGTGACAGCAGCCTCCGGAAATCCCATCTCTTATGGGAGATCTACCAGCTCGGCTCGGTGGGAAGGCATGAGCGAGGAGGGGTATGAAATCAATGTTTTACTCACCGATGAAAGCTTTATTGAAACCATGGGAATGGAAATGAAAGCAGGGAGAGCTTTTGACGATCAGTTATCAGACTCTACTAATTTTATAATAAACGAAGTGATGGCTGAACTGATGGGCTTTGAGGATCCGAATAAAAGGTTGACATTCTGGGGAATTGAGGGGCGCGTGGTTGGAGTCGTGAAAAACTTTCACATGCGTAACTTGCATCAGGCTATTGCTCCGCTTATTATCAGTTGCATAAATCCATCAGGAACAAGCCTTGCATTGGTAAGAATACAAGGTGATCCAAACAGTGCTTTAGAATCTATGGAGAAAGTTGTTACCACTTTAAACCCGGTGAGTGAGTTTGACTATGAATTCGTAGATGAGGCTTATGCGGAAAGCTATCAAGCGGAAATGACAGTTGGTACACTTGCTCGCATTTTTGCGGTTATTTCCATTTTTATTTCATGCCTTGGATTGTTTGGCCTATCAGCTTTTACTGCAGAGCAGCGCTCAAAAGAAATAGGTGTTCGAAAGGTCCATGGAGCCAGTATCAAACAATTGATCTTATTGCTTTCTAAAGATTACACGCTTCTAATGGTATTTGCTTTTATTCTTTCGATACCATTTGCCTACTATTATTCGCAGCAGTGGCTGGAGGGATTTGAATACCGAACCAACTTGAAGCCTATATTATTCATTGTCGCAGGTGTCTTGACTTTCGTTATTGGTGCAATCACAGTGAGCTTCAAATCCTATCAAGCAGCTAAGTCAAATCCAGTTAGCACTTTAAGAGATGAATAATCAATCAGATTATTGATGATGTATTTTGCAAGCTACTCGCTCATAAAATACCATCAAGTCCCGAATGCGAGTAAATATTCCTTCACCCATTCATAGTGGATGTAATGAATTTCCTCATGGCCGGGTTTTAGGATATCTCCCTTGATCAGGCTGTCAGACTCAAATGACAGCTTGATCTCATCTTTTAAACTGAGAAATTTCCTTCCGAATATTTTATAGATCACCTCTTTGGCACACCAGATCGTACAGAGCTTTTGCAGGTCATCCTGGAATTGCATTTCAGATTCATGAAGATATTTGAGTTTAACATACTCGTGTTTATCACGTGGACGCTCCATGTCTATTCCACATGGTTTCTCCAGGTGGATCATTGCTGCAGCGATAGGGAACGAATGTGAGATAGAAATGTTAGCATCACTACCATTTAGGTAAGGTTTGCCTTTGTCTTGCTTGCTTATACCCTGATACTCAATATTGAATTTTTCGCAGAGGGTTTTCACCAGTATTCTTCCGATGATCCATTCTGCTTGCCTTACCGGATGAAGTTCAGCCGGGTAGGGTTCGGGTGAGAGGTAAGGAAGTTCTAGAAACGTTTCCTGGATGTTCCAAACAGCATAGGCAGAATGTTCATCAATCTGCTTGTTTAATAACAATGGCATGAGCAATTGTAATAATTTTGTATCCCAAATGAGCAAAATCGAAGTAAAAAAACTCCATACTTTTCTGGGTCACAACGATAGTATCTATACACTTCATGCCGTGGATGATCATCGATTCATTTCTGCCGGAGGTGACGGTATGTTGGTAATGTGGGACTTACGATCACCAGATGAGGGAGAAGTTATTGTGAAAATTCCAAGTTCTGTATATGCGCTTACTTATGATCCTCAGGAGGGATTTCTCTATGCTGGACAAAACAACCAGGGAATTCATAAAATTGATCTTCAGGCAAAAAAGGAAGTGAAGTCAATCCAACTTGGTGAATATCAGATTTTTGATATTCAAATTATTGGAGACAAGCTTTGGGTAGGAATGTCCAATGGTGAGATACTTATTCTTGCAAAAGACCTTACTATTCTGAAACGGGTGAAATATGCCAATGATCGAATCAGGAGCATCGATCAGATAAATGGTGAAATCGTGATAGGTTGTAGCGACAATGTGGCTAGAGTGGTGGATCCTGATACAATGGATGTAAAGCAAGTGCTGAAAGGGCACAAAAATTCAGTTTTCACTACGAAATATCACCCATCAGGAAAGTATCTAATCACCGCAGGTAGAGATGCTCATTTAAAAGTCTGGGATACACAGGCAGATTACATTTTACGTGAATCAATAGCGGGCCATTTATACACCATCAATGACATCATCTTTCGTGCGGATGGCCGATATTTTATTACCGGGAGCATGGACAAATCCGTTAAGCTGTGGGATGCGCATAATTTCAGATTACTAAAAGTACTGGATAAACACAGGCACGCTGGACACGGAAATAGCGTTAATAAGCTGCTATGGATGAATTATCGTGACTTGTTAGTAACTTGTAGCGATGATCGCTCAATCTCCGTTTGGGAAATTAAATTTGCAGAATGAAGATAACACCGCTGGAAATTCGTCAGAAAGACTTTGAGAAAAAGCTAAGAGGGTACGATAAGGATGAAGTCAATGCTTTTCTCCAGTCATTATCCAATGAATGGGAGCGAATGCTGGAGGAGAATAAAGAACTATCCCTTAAGCTGAAGCAGGCAGAAAAAGAGGTTGAAAAACTTCGTGAGGTAGAAAGCTCCCTTTATAAAACACTGAAGACCGCTGAAGATACCGGGGCGAATGTGATAGAGCAGGCCAACAAAGCTGCTGAGCTTCACATGAAGGAGACGAAGATGAATGCTGAGGCACTCCTAAGTGAATCTAAGAATAAAGCCCGAGCGATGATCGAGCAGGCAGAAATGGAAGCAAGGCAGATCATTGAGGAATTGCAGGATGCAGTGAAAAGCATTGAGCAGAATCACAGAGATATCGAGAATCATCGTCAAAATGCACTTCAAGAGCTAAAGAATCTTTCTGTCACGCTGATTGAGAAGGTTGAGAAAAATACCAGTGCTAATAAGGAATTTAAGTTTGACGATTATGTCAAGCGAGTAAAGCAACTTGCAAGAGAGAGTGAAGAAAGAATTAAATCTGAGAAGACCGAAGTACAGGCCGAGAGTAAAAAGCTGGAGTCACCCCCTATAGATATCGAGGCTCCTAAGGCAGAGGTTCCAAAAGCTACAGAACCTGAAAAGAAATCTGAACCTTCATCCGAGCCCCCTAAAACAGAGGAACTCCGAGAGCGAATTGCGCAAAGGAAACAGGAGGATGAGAAGGAAGAAGAAAAGCCAAAAGCTGAGAAGACTCAGGAGGTAAAAGAAGAACCTCCAGTTCAGAGAATGGAGACAAAAAAGGAAGAACCAAAGGGTGATAAAGAGGAAGCTGAAGAGAAGAAAGGTCCACGGGTTTCTAAAACCGTTTCATTCTTTGATGAACTAGATACTGACAGCTAAGATGGGAAAGGTGTCATTAGAGGGCATGGAATTCTACGCCCGTCACGGCTACTATGAAGAGGAACGTGTCATCGGAAACAAATACAGTGTGGATGTAACACTGGATGTGGACTTTTCAGAAGCAGCATCGGATGACAAACTAGAAGGCACGGTCAACTACGAAAAAGTCTATGAAATCGTACAAAATGTGATGAGTATAGATGCCAATCTCCTTGAGCATTTAGCTGGTAAGATGATCAAAGCTTTAAAAGAAAACTTCTCCCAAGTCAATCATGTGCAGGTTCGAATCAGTAAATACAATCCACCAATCAAAGGGTTGTGTCATAAAGCGACGGTGGAGCTGGAGGGTTAGGTAAACACAAAGCCTCGTCCATCAGACTCATCATAAAATTCGATTTTTTTTCCAACCAAGAACATCATTTCACTTTTTCGAATGAGCACCTGAATTCCATCAACATTATACTCATCGTCGGTTTCTTTTTTCTTATCAAAACCCAGTTTAAACCCAACCCCACAGCCCATCCCCTTCGTGGTAATTCGTAACCCATATCCTTCAGGTATTCCTTTGGTTTTTAAGATATTCTTAACCTCTTCCAGCGCTTGATCCGTTATTTCCACAGGTGGTTTCATCACTTTACGATTTACTTATTGCCTCCGTGTAAAAGTATTATTTTTGACGTTTATCATTATCATCAAGCTAAGCAACAAAATCTCCCTCTCTGGAGAGGGGAGGGAGAGGACAAAGTAAAAAACGCTTAGCTTGATGAAGCTAATTTTAAACAACTAACAATCCAATCAATGGAAATGGTTTACGACCTTCTAAAAATTACGATTCCAGCGGCTCTTGTACTTTATCTCGCTTACTTGCTGGTTCGATCTTTCTTGCAAAAACAGCTCGATGAGATTGCATTCGGTGTTCGACAGAAAAACCAGGAAATCGTTGTGCCCATCCGACTTCAGGCGTACGAGCGGATTGTTCTGCTGCTTGAAAGAATCACCCCGACAAATCTTATATCTAGATTGAGCAGTTCGGACTATTCAGCAGAGGAGTTTCAGCAAATATTAATTCATGAGATTAGAAATGAATTCAACCACAACCTATCCCAGCAAGTGTACATGTCTGATAGTGCCTGGACGTATGTTACAACAGCGGTTGAGCAGACAATATCCGTTATTAATTCATCCGCCAACTCATTAGAGAAAAAAGCCAAAGGATTTGATCTTGCAAGGGCTATTCTTGAAAATAGTGCTGGAGAGGAAATGGATACTCCTAAGCAAGCCATCAGATATATCAAAGAAGAAATTCAGGACGTTTTTTAAACTATGGAAAAGACGGAGAAAATCTGGGAAAAAGCAAAAAAGACTGCCACAGATAAAGAGGCGATGAAGTCCACATTGTCAAAAGCTGGGAACAAGTTGAAAAGTCTTGCTGAAAATTCAAATGAGCTAAAGGAACTAAAGTCTAAGCTGGAAATACTGCTCCGAATGTTTCAATCGCACTTATCTGGAGAATACAGGGCCTTTCCAGTATCAACTATCGTGCTTATAGTATTTGCTTTAGTTTACTTCATCACTCCCACAGATCTCATTCCTGATTTCATTCCAGCGATAGGCTTTACCGACGATGCTTCGGTTGTTCTACTCATCGTAAAGAAGCTTAATCGAGATATTAAGAAGTTTCATCAATGGGAAGATGGACAGTGGGAACAAGCAGACTGATTTCTTTGTACTACTTGCTCATATTTATTCAAAATGAAGAAAAAAGCTGTAGTAATAGGAGCCTCAGGGCTAGTGGGTAAACAGCTTGTGAAGCTAATGTTGAAAGATGATCGTTATGAGTCAATCTTGGTTGTAGCCAGACGATCGTATGATATAAAAGATCCGAGAGTGGTCGAACTGCAGATTGAAGATTTTGACGACCTTTCAAAGCATGCTGCTAAAATGAATGGTCATGATTTCTACTGTGCACTGGGTACTACCCGGAAAAAAGCAGGGTCGAAAGAGGCTTTTCTGAAAGTAGATGTGGAGTACCCGCTGACATTTGCACAAATAGTAAGAAAACAAAAGGATTTTCAACAATTATTAGTTGTTTCGGCGGTGAGTGCTAATAGTTCCTCACCATTATTCTACAACAAGGCAAAAGGAGAGTTGGAGGATCAGCTTCAGGATTTGAATTTGAAATCGTTGAAAATTTTCCAACCTTCATTACTACTAGGAGATCGTAAAGAGTTTCGATTTTTTGAGGAAGTGGCCAAACTGATTAGCAAGATTGCCTCCTTCTTTGTGATTGGATCAAAGAAAGCAGTTGGAGCAATCCGAGATGTGGAAGTAGCCAAATCAATGATTGAGCTTGCACATCAAAATGAAGAAGGGTTCAGAAGAATCAAGCCAGGAGAAATGGTAGATATTGCATATTCATCATGAAAGCGGTTATTCAAAGAGTATCACAAGCGTCTGTCACCATTGACAATCAAATCAAATCTGAAATAGGAACGGGATTAATGATCCTTTTAGGTATTGAAGATGCAGACACAAAAGAAGATATTGAATGGCTGAGTCGGAAGATCAGCAACATGCGAATTTTTCCAGATGAAGAGGGTGTGATGAACAAGAGTCTTCTGGATGTTTGTGGGGAGGCTTTGGTTGTGAGCCAGTTTACACTTCATGCCAGCACCAAAAAAGGGAATCGCCCTAGTTATATTCAGGCTGCCAAGCCGGATGTCGCAATCCCAATGTATGAGACATTTGTAAAGGAGTTAGAAAGCCAATTGTCTTCTAAAGTGAAGACTGGGGAGTTCGGTGCAGATATGAAGGTATCCCTGATTAATGATGGTCCGGTCACCATCATGATAGACACTAAAAACAAGCAGTAATTTATTTTTAATCAAATACTTACACGCACTTTGAAGGAGGGTGACGGCATGTTACCTTTGCGGCTTATTTTCAAAGGATTGAGGAGAAAGAAAGTCACAATCCGCTGGCTTATAGTATATGAAGAACATTCGAAATTTCTGCATTATAGCTCATATCGACCATGGGAAAAGCACCTTGGCCGATCGGCTTTTAGAGTTCACCCAAACGGTGACAGCACGTGACATGCAGGCGCAGCTATTGGATAACATGGACCTGGAGCGTGAACGAGGTATTACTATTAAAAGTCACGCCATTCAGATGGATTATGAGCTGAATAGTGAGAAGTATACACTTAACCTTATTGACACTCCAGGACACGTAGATTTTTCTTATGAAGTGTCCCGATCTATTGCGGCATGTGAAGGAGCTCTACTAGTTGTGGATGCAGCACAGGGAATTGAGGCACAAACCATTTCAAATTTGTATCTGGCACTTGAGCATGATTTAGAGATAATTCCTGTTCTAAATAAAATTGACCTGCCTGGTGCAATGCCTGAAGAAGTGTCTGATCAAATCATCGATTTGATTGGGTGCGATAAAGAAGACATTATTCATGCCAGCGCAAAAGAAGGCATAGGGATCACAGAAATTTTAGAAGCAATTGTGAGCCGGGTGCCTGCTCCACAAGGAGATGCCGATGAACCACTGCAGGCCATGATTTTTGATTCAGTCTTCAATCCTTACCGAGGGATTGAGGTGTTCTTCAGGGTGTTCAACGGGACATTGAATAAAGGGGATAAAGTGAAATTCGTTAATACAGGAAAGACTTACGAGGCGGACGAGATTGGTGTCTTAAGATTAGAGCACCAGCCTAAAGATTCGATATCTGCTGGAAATGTAGGGTACCTGATTTCTGGCATTAAAGTAGCTAAAGAAGTAAAGGTTGGTGATACGATCACCCATGTAAATCGCCCTACACAAAGACAGGTAAAAGGGTTTGAGGATGTGAAACCAATGGTTTTCGCAGGAATCTACCCGGTAGACACCAGTGAATTTGAAGAGCTACGGGCCTCCATGGAAAAACTTCAGCTTAATGATGCATCGCTTATATGGGAGCCGGAAACATCTGCAGCCCTTGGGTTTGGATTTAGATGCGGGTTCCTGGGCATGCTTCACATGGAGATTGTTCAGGAGCGATTGGAGCGTGAATTTGACATGACCGTGATCACTACCGTACCATCCGTGCAATTTCACGCCATTGAAAGTGATGGAGAAATACTGAAAGTTAGTGCACCATCAGAGCTTCCTGAAGCTAATATGATTGATCATATTGAGGAGCCTTTTATTCGAGCGCAAATCATAACCAAGTCTGAATTCATTGGCCCAATCATCGCTCTTTGCATGGATAAGAGAGGAGAGATCAAGAATCAGGTGTATTTGACATCAAATAGAGTAGAACTAACGTTCGAGATTCCGCTGGCAGAGATTGTATTTGACTTTTTTGATAAACTCAAGACCCTCTCTCGCGGATATGCCTCTCTGGACTATGAATTGATAGGGTACCGAAGATCCAATATGGTGAAGCTGGATATCATGCTCAACGGAGACACGGTAGATGCGCTTTCGGCTATCGTTCACCGTGACAAGGCTTACGAATGGGGTAAGAGATTATGTGAAAAACTGAAGGAGTTGATTCCACGTCAGATGTTTGAGATCGCTGTTCAGGCAGCTATTGGAACAAAAATCATAGCAAGAGAGACGGTAAAGGCCATGCGTAAAAATGTATTGGCAAAATGCTACGGAGGAGACATTTCCAGGAAACGTAAACTCCTGGAAAAGCAGAAAAAAGGTAAAAAACGGATGCGTCAAGTTGGTAACGTAGAAATCCCACAAGAAGCATTCATGGCTGTATTAAAAATTGATTAAAAAAATGTCATCACCAACAATCATTGATGGAAAAAAGGTCTCCAAAGACATTAAAAATGAGATCGCTGAAAAAGTTGAGAAGCTAAAAGCCGAAGGTAAGCGACCGCCTCATTTAGCGATCATTATTGTGGGTGATGATGGCGCAAGCCATACCTACGTCAGTGGAAAAATTAATGCATGCAAAGCAGTAGGATTTGATTTCACCCTCATGCATTTTGCAAGTACCATTTCTGAAGAAAAATTGATCAAGCACATTGAGCAATTGAATGAGGATGAAGACATTGACGGGTTCATTGTTCAAATTCCACTCCCTGAGCACATTTCTGTAGAGCATATTACAGAACGTATCGCCCCTCTGAAAGACGTAGATGGCTTTACTAACCAAAATTTTGGTAGTATTATGTCCAGCCACCAGCTGCTTTTGCCCGCAACTCCTTTTGGAGTAATGGAATTGATCAGAAGGTATGAAATTTCAACGGAGGGCAAGCATTGTGTTATAGTAGGAGCCTCCAGAATTGCCGGAGCACCACTAAGCTTAATGATGTTACAGGATGGTCGCGCTACCGTTACCGTTTGTCATAAGCTTACAAAGGACTTAAAAAGCCATACCAAAGAGGCAGATATTTTGGTGATAGCAGTTGGGAAACCAGGATTAATTACAAAAGATATGGTGAAAGAGGGTGCTGTTGTTATAGATGTCGGGACGACTCGCGTTGAGGATGCATCCAGAAAATCTGGCTTCCGATTAGCAGGGGATGTTGTGTACGATGAGGTTGCTCCTATTGCCAGCTATATCACCCCAGTCCCTGGTGGAGTTGGTCCTATGACCATTGCTTCATTGCTACTGAATACTTTCAAAGCCTATGAGCGAAATCACTGATCCGGAGTTCCTTCCGGTGATGGAGTCTTTTTATACCATTCAGGGTGAGGGCTTCTACTCCGGAACCCCTGCCTACTTTGTCAGGCTAGGGGGTTGCGATGTGGGTTGTGTTTGGTGCGATGTGAAAGAATCCTGGGATGCTTCGCAATTTGAGTGGTTTTCTGTCAAACAAATAGTGAGTGAAGCGAAAGAGTCAGGAGCAAAGGTAGTAGTCGTCACCGGTGGTGAACCTTTAATGTATGATCTCTCTAAGCTTACAGAGGAATTTAGCAGATCAAATCTTCAGGTTAATATCGAAACCTCTGGAGCATATCCACTCACAGGGCGATGGGATTGGATATGTTTCTCTCCGAAGAAATTCAAAGAGCCACTGGGTGAATTTTATGCTCATTCACATGAGCTAAAAGTGATAGCTTATAACAAGTCTGATTTCAAGTGGGCTGCTTTGCATGGAGATAAAATGAATCCAAACGCTGAACTATTCTTGCAGCCAGAGTGGTCAAAAGAAAAAGAAATGACACCTTTGATCGTTGATTTTGTGAAGCGAAATCCCAAATGGAAAATATCACTTCAAACACACAAGTACATGGATATACCCTGAAAGGGGTGTTATTTCTTATTGGTATCATTGCCATATTGGGGTCTACAAACGCTCAGGTTTTATCATCAGAAAGTAAAAAGGCAAAAAAACTTTACGAAAAAGCTGATAAGAAATACAGAGATCGGGATTTCTATTCTGCTCTGGACCTTCTGGAGGAGTCTGTAAAAGAAGACCCGACATTCTTCGAAGCGTATATAAGGATGGGAAGCCTTTATAAAGCGATAGGAAAAGAAGACTCTGTTTATTCAAAATTCCAATCCTACATAGAAACATCTCCGGATCCAATAGCCTCTGTATTAGAAAAGCAGGCTTTTATGGCTTTTGATAGGGGAGAATATTTTAAGGCTAAGAAATACCTGAATCAATTTTTAGATAAGGTTCCAGAGAGAAGTGAGAATTTTGATATCGACTTGCTTTCCAGAAGCCTTGAATTCGCCACAGACCAGTTGGAAAGCTCAGCCGATAGTATCACAGTCAGCTTACTACCTAAAGAGATCAATCGCTTTCGTCTGCAATACCTACCATCTGTTACCATAGATGACGCTTCAATCTTCTTTACGAAAAGAGACGATGTGAGAGGGGATGAGGACATTGTGGTGAGTTATAAAAAAGAAGGAAAGTGGCTTCCTGCTAAATCTGTTTCTGCACGTATCAATACTCCATTAAACGAAGGAGCTTGCACGGTTTCCGCCGATGGTCGAACGATGATTTTTACCTCGTGCGATGGTCGGAATTCATTAGGGAGCTGTGATTTATATATAACTAATAGAGTAGGCGACATCTGGACACAGCCCAAAAACCTGGGTAAGCCAGTCAATTCATTGTATTGGGAATCTCAGCCATCACTATCAGCAGATGGAAAAACCCTGTATTTCGCTTCGAATAGAAGAGGTGGATTTGGTGGTAGAGATATTTGGGTCACTAAATATGAAAAAGATCAGTGGTCTGTTCCGGAGAATCTTGGCAAAACAATCAATACTCGAAAAGATGAAACCACACCGTTCATTCATCCCAATGGGGTCTCCCTCTATTTTTCAGGCAATGGATACCCGGGGATGGGAGGATACGATCTTTATCAAGCTCAGAAAAAAGATTCTACCTGGACCGAGCCAAAAAATCTTGGGTATCCTATCAATACGTATCGTGATGAAGTTTCTATTGTCATTATAGGCGAAGGATCTAAAGCGTATTATGCAAAAGAAGAGCAGAAAAACTTTGAGATTATGGACAGCAAGCTGGTTGCCATCCAGTTACCAGAAGAATTAAGGTCTAAAGGCGCATCTTATATAATAGGTGTGGTAAAGGATGCAAGAACTGGTGAGTGCCTTAGTGCGGACATCCAAGTTGTAGATCTTTCGAGCAATGCCTCAATTTATAAGAATACATCGGACTCAGTAAGTGGACAATACTATATGGTTTTACCTGTAGATTTGGATTTGGCAGGCTATGTAAAAAAGAAAGGGTATCTCTATTCAGATTTTCATTTCAAGACTGATTCCAACACGGCATTAAAACCAGATACGATAAATATCGAGCTCATTCCGGTGGAGGAAGGTGAAACGTTGATTTTAAAAAACATCTATTTTGAAGTAGACTCCCATGAGATTAATAGACGCTCTCAATCGGAAATTGAAAATGCTTATGAGCTGTTAAGGGAGAATCTAGGTATCACAGTAGAGATAGCCGGTCATACAGACGATACCGGAACAAAATCATATAATCAATCGCTCTCGGATAAGAGAGCTAAAGCAGTGTTTGATGCTCTTGTTGCTAAGGGCATAGATAAGGATCGGTTGGTTTTTAAAGGCTATGCAGATAGCCAGCCTCTCCAACCAAATACCTCTAAAAACAACCGTCAGTCCAACCGCAGGATAGAATTTCGTGTCATACGGATGAAACAATGAAAGGTTTTGTTTTTGTAAAAAAAAACTCATCTCAGATTATCGAAATTTTATTAAAGTAATACTTTAATGATAAAGGGAAAATTTGGATTTTTATCATTTCCCAATACGATCAAATCGAATTTGTTTTTTTTCAAACAAAATGTCGTTTGAAGTACGTGTTTGGCAGAAACTTATTTTGTTAAATAATCTTAAAATGGCATATCTTGCGGGTTTCAAATAATTAATGTTTAACGATTAACTAGTAAGTATGAAGAGGATTTTACTACTAAGTTTTGCGTTCTTAACTGTTATTGCCTTCAGTGCAATGGCGCAAAGGACGGTCTCAGGTAAAGTCACCGATGATACAGGTGAGGCTTTGCCAGGGGTGAATGTTGTGATTAAAGGCACAACAACCGGTGTTACTACTGATTTGGACGGAAACTACCGTCTTTCAGTGGATGATGGTTCTACACTTATCTTTTCTTATGTTGGTTTTGAGACACAAGAGATCGAGATAGGGGCACGAACTACTATTGATGTAACACTTGGAGGAGCAACCGAGCTTTCAGAAGTTGTTGTTTTAGGGTACAGTGATGCATCCAAAGATAGAATCACTTCAGCGGTATCTGTTGTAGATAACTCGGAAATTGAGTCATTCAACGCAACAACCAGTATAGATCAAATTCTACAAGGTAAAGCGTCTGGTGTATCTGTAACTGGTGCTAACGGTCGTCCTGGTCAAACTGCATTAGTGAACATCAGAGGTATTACTTCAATTGAGGGAGGAACAGACCCACTTTACATTGTCGATGGAGTACCTGTTGATCCAAGTAATGTGAATAATATTAACCCTTCAGATATTGAGTCTGTTTCTATTTTGAAGGATGCCGCAACAGCTGCACTTTATGGTTCAAGAGCTGGAAACGGAGTTGTAGTAATCACAACTAAATCAGGAAAAAAAGGCGATGCACAGGTCTCATTCAGAAGCTCACTGGGAATTAGCTCAAGAATTCCGGATAATTTTGATATGATGAATGCACAACAAAAGTTGTGGTTTGAGAAGGATTTGAATAACATACCCGGATTTACTGCAGCTGCAGCTCGTCCAGGAGCATTGCCTTCCAATCAGTGGGATCCATATTTGAATCGGAATACCAATTGGGAAGACGAATTACTTCAAGATGGTTCAATTTCGAACATGAGTTTGTCTATTAATGGAGGAACTGATAATGGAACATATTTTTTCTCAGTAAGTAGAGATGTTAATGAAGGGCTTATTTCTGGACTTGACGGGTTCGAAAGATACTCGACAAGATTGAACCTAACGCAGCAAGTAAAAGATTATCTTAAAATTGGTACAAATTTGACCGTATCACGTTCAGAGTCCGATCTACCAAGAGATAGATTCAACGTTCAAAACCCATTTGTGGCGATGTACACATATAATCCTTATGAAACGGTTTTTGTGACAGATGACAATGGGGATCCTATCTTAGATGAAAATGGAGAACCGGAATATGATCCTTCAGGAATTGGTGGATTTAGTATTTCTGAGGCTTTGAAAAACAATACAGAAACCACACAAAATCTTGTGACCATTGGTAGTGTTTATGGAGAGGTTTCTTTTTTAAAGAACTTTACCAATAGAGTGACTGTAGGTATATCGAATGATCGTTATTCAAGAGAATACTTTATTAAACCGGGGTCCATTTTGGATCAATTCGTTGGTGATGCCGATGCTCCCGGTATTAAAACAGATAATACAAGCAATGATTACCGTGTGGTAGCAACTAACTTGCTTACTTATAGCAATACTTTTGCTGATGTACACAATGTAACGGTAAGAGGTTTATATGAGTACAATAAACGACAATTTTCGAATTTTGGGGCTACCTCCAAAGGCTTTGTGACTGATAGATTATCAGTACCTGATGTTGCTGCAGCTGCTGATGGTGCTCCTTTCGGAACTAAAACCTCAAATATCCTGGCGAGTTACGGGGCTTTCATCAACTATAGTTACGATGATAGGTATGTTCTTGATGTATCAGTAAGACGTGACGGATCCTCAAGGTTTGGAAAAGAAAACAGATGGGGAACCTTCTATGCGATTAGTGGAGCATGGAACATTCACAATGAAAGTTTTTTTAATGTTGATTTTGTGAATTCAGCCAAATTGAGAGCTTCTATTGGTACATCTGGAAACAATAATATTGGAGACTTTTCGAGTTTATCATTGATCCAGTTTGGAAGTAGAAATGGGCAGTCAACGGTTATTCCTGTTGGGGAAGCAGATCAGGGTTTACAGTGGGAAGCACAGCAAATTATTGATATTGGTTTGGAAACTACTTTCTGGGATAACAGAATAACGTTAGTCGCAGATTACTTCAAAAGAACTTCTTCTGAGTTATTAGGTGAGCAACCACTTAGCCAGACAGTAGGTGACGAAAATAATGTTATCACAACAAACCTTGGAGAAATCCAAACAACTGGATTCGAATTAGAATTATCTGCTGATGTTGTTGCTACAGGAGATCTTCTGGTTAGAGCAGGAGGTAATATTTTCTTTTTGAATACCAAAGTGAATGAGCTTTCTGGAGGAAGCGATATCTTCAATACATATACCATTTTAAGAGAAGGTGAAGAAATTAATACATTCTTCTTAAATAGGTATGCAGGAGTTAATCCAGCCAATGGAGCTCCATTATGGTATAATGCTGATGGAGAAGTTACAAGTAATTTCAGTGGGGA
The DNA here is from genome assembly GCF_965247405.1 of Ekhidna sp. Lineage (GTDB taxonomy): Bacteria > Bacteroidota > Bacteroidia > Cytophagales > Cyclobacteriaceae > Ekhidna. The sequence goes on along the minus strand of NZ_OZ252014.1, from coordinate 1,232,234 downwards.
TGATGCGGTATTGCTTGAAGGAAAATCTCCACAGGCTGATTATCAAGGAGGGTTCTTTGTTAGTGCTAGATATAAGGGGTTAGATTTAAGGGCTGATGCGGTATTTAGAGCTGGCAATTATATCTACAACGTTCAGGAAGCAATTATGCTAAATGATGGGACTGACCTTAACGACAATCAGAGAGTTGATGCGTTTAACTATTGGAAGGCACCGGGAGATACAGGTGTATTGCCAAGCCCTCTTTACGGTCAGGAAGCAGCTAGAACATCCGACAGATTCTTGCAAAAAGGAGACTATATAAGATTAAGGAACCTCACATTAGGTTACACTCTGCCTAAGCAAATTCTTAGTAACGTCGGGTTAACTTATGTAAGAGTATTTGTTCAAGGTCAAAATTTATTGACATATAGACCTTATTTCAAAGGAGATCCTGAAGTAGGAATTGGATCTGGAGAAACACGTGAGCCTGGAGATGATGGATTCGTAGCTGGTGAGAATAATGGTTTCAGTTATCCAAACTCTAGAATTTATACTGGAGGAATTGAGATAAGATTCTAAAACTTAAATTAGAAGAAACATGAAAAAATATATAGCATTTATAGCAATAGTTATTGGACTTTCAAGCTGCTGGGATGACATCAACGATGTAAAACCTGCGGACTCTCTTGAGGTTTCAGATTTCTATTCGTCATTGGAAGATTTCAATGCATCATTAGGTGGTGCAATGCAGCAATTGCAAAATTACTATGCGTTGGAATTATTGATTATGGGTGATATACCCACAGACAATGTAATCCAAGTAACTTCCGGAAGATTTTCTAGCGATGTATATTGGGATTGGAGATATTCTTCTCTTAATGATATCGGATTGTTAGATGAAGGTTATGAGGCAGTTAATATTGCCAACAGTATCATCGCTAACATTGATGCATTACCTGACGGAAACGAGAAGGATAACATTCGTGGACAAGCTATCGCTGTGAGAGCTCTTGCCCATTTTGATATGGTGAGAGTATATGGAAGAATACCTACAGAAAGTGCAAGTGCAGGTGCCTCTTTGGGATTGCCTTATTTACGATTTGAAGATGGTGATACAGGCAATCCATTTGCTCAACCTGCAAGAGAGACTGTTGATTCCAATTATGGTGAAATTGTTGCAGATCTATTAGCGGCCAGAGATCTGGTTAACGCTACATCTGTAGAAAATAGGTTTACTGTTGAGGCGATTAATGGTCTATTGTCTAGAGTGTATTTGTATATGGGACAGTATCAAAATGCCATTGATGCAGCTGACCTTGTTGCTTCAGCACCTGCTGATGCAGATGTGCTTCTTTCTGTATTTCAAGACGCGTCGAATGACGGTATTCTTATGAAATTAGCTGTTGATTTTGGATCTGGAGATGCGCTTAGTCCAGGAGTTGTATGGAGCCAAAGTTCTGCAACTGCAACAGTTTCAGAATATGCGATTGCATATGATTTTTACACTTCGTTAGCTGCTGATGACACTAGAGACTCTACTTACGTATTTCTTGGAACTAATCAGGGCTCAAACTATAATGCCATCAGAAAATGGTTGGGTGAAGGTAACCAAGTAAATGGTACCAAGGACATGCCTGTAATTAGAGTTGAAGAAGTTATTCTGAATAAGGCGGAGGCTCAATTTGAGCTTAGCCAAGCAGGCGCTGAGGCAACACTTAATGAGTTAAGAGATGTTAGATATGGCGCTTATGCAGGTGGAGAAACCGGTGCAGCCCTTGAATCTGCTATTAGATTTGAGAGAAGAATAGAACTGTTTGCTGAATATAGTAGATGGTTTGATCTGAGAAGATGGGGACTCGGAGTAAACAGAGGAAATTTTGGTGATGTAGCTGATGGAACGGGTACAGTACCAGAAAATCTGACCTTAGCTCCTGGTGCTGATGAGTTTTTGTTACCAATTCCATTAACTGAGATTCAAGCAAATCCAAACTTTGAGCAGAACCCAGGTTACGCCTCTGAATAACCTTTAAATATTATAAATATGAAACGATATACTTATTTATTATTAGCAATAGCAATCATTTTCATTGCAAATGGTTGTAAGGAACTTGAAGACGGCAATACCAAATCTTATCCTGGGCCAGATTATGTTGGATTTGAGGAAGAATCTGTTACTTATGAGGAGACTGCTGGTGAAATTTCACTAGTTCTTTTAAGTACTAATCCTAATGGTGCATCTGTAACGGTTAGTGCATCTTCAGAAGATGCGGTAGCAGATGAGGATTACACTCTAGGAACAGCTTCTGTCTCATTTGCTGCTGGAGAGTATCAGCAAGAAGTTACTTTAACACTTATCGATAACGAGGAGATTGATGGTCAGAAGTCCGTTACCTTGAGCTTATCATCGGACGATGCGGAAATAGGCTTAAGTGGGAATTCTCCTGATTTGGTTGTGGTAATCAATGATGATGATTTCTATTGTCCAGCAAACAAGCTTCAAATCACTCAAGGAACAGACGTTGGATTCTCATCGGCTCCAGCTTCAATTGCTTCCGTAGCTTCACCAGGCGATGAGTGCATTACTTTTGAAATTACTAGCGGTGCAGACCCACTTTTTGGAGCAGGTGCTGGATATAGTTTTAATATTACTGTAGTGCCAGATGGTGAGAATAGTGATACAGGTACAATTGAAACTTCATTGACCACTGAGTTACGATTTCCTGATGGGGATGGAGGTTTTAATGTATCATCTTACACGCTTGATATTATCGGTGATGACTCTGGTTATTCAGGAACTGCAAGTTTCTTTGATTTAACTACCGGAGAGCTAGGGTTTGATTATGTGCTAAAGCAAAACGGAGCTACTATTTTCCCAGGCCGTTTAGTTTACGAATAGTTGAAACCAAGTTATTTACAATCAAAGGGTTCCTTTTAAAGAGGAACCCTTTATCTATTTAATCCATTATTTAAAAAAGAAGACAATACGTGATGAGGAGATTTCTAGTTTTCAGTATAACATTGATGACTATATGTTATTCTTTCGGACAGAAGTGCGGCACAAGTGTGACGGCTGAAGATCTTCAATATGAGAAGACGTTTCAGAATTTTATGAGCAGTTTAAGAATAAATGGAGATGCAACATATAGCGTGGCGATTACACCTCATGTGGTGAGAAGAACTGATGGCACTGGAGGACTAACAGAGCAGCAGATTGTTGATGCAGTTGAGGATTTAAATGCTGCCTACGTTGGAACGCAAATACGATTTTACATAAGTGATGGAGTGAACTTTATCGATTCTGATGAATTTTATGATTTTGATTCATCCCAGGAAGGTAATTTCGCTCCGAATTATAATGTTACAAAAACTATCAACATATATTTCTTTAATTCATTGAGCTCAGGTGGTTCCCCACTTTGTGGCTATACATATTTACCAAGTCAGGGCAAGAATTTAATAATGATGGCCAATAGCTGCACATTAAGTGGAGGCACTCTTCCTCATGAAATGGGTCATTTTTTTAATTTATACCATACACATGGCACTACCAATACAGGCACAACTGATGAATTAGTAGATGGATCAAACTGTGAAACGAATGGAGATAGGATTTGCGATACTCCTGCAGACCCTAACCTGAGTGGAGTGGTTGATAGTTCAGTATGCGCATATGCTGGAACCGAAACTGATGCTAATGGTGAAAAATTCAAGCCGGATCCTCGTAATTTTATGTCATATGCGACCAATTCATGTCTTATCCTATTTACACAAGGGCAAAAAGATCGAATGCTCGCTGCTTACTTAGGGCCTAAGTCTAGTCTTCTTTCCAATGAAATGAATGTTGATTTTAATCTATCCAATGATAAGGTTTGTATAGGGGAAACGGTTTATTTTACAAATCTTTCAAGAGGGGTAGAAAGCATCTCATGGGAGTTTGAAGGTGGAACACCAGCAACGAGTTCAAGTGAAATGCCAAGTGTACTATTTAATACAGCAGGAAGTTATACAGTCAAGTTAACCGGGACTGATGTAGAAAGTAATGTATATGAGTATGAACGAGAGATTAATGTATATGATCCTCAAGATTTAGAATATATAGCCAACCTGCCATATACTGAAAGTTTTGAAGATAATTCCTCATTGCCTGAGATAATAAATTTAGATAATGATATCACCTTTAAAAGGAGACCAGATGATACAAATGATGGAAGTTTTTCATTTACTATCGATCAGTATTATAATAATAATATAGGGTCAGAGGATTATTTGCTATTACCAACGTTTTCTGCGTCAAGTGATTATTATCAATTTAGATTTTCATATGCATATAAGCAATCAATAAGTGGATATGATGATAAGCTAGAGATTGTTTATCGTGAAGATTGTGGAGAATGGAGTGCAGTTTGGTCAAAGGAGGGTGCCGATTTGGCCACCAATAATAATCTAGTTATAGCAAGATTTTTACCTAGTGAGCAGGATTGGGTGAGAGAGGATGTAGAGTTTTCTATCAATGAATCAGCGGAGTTTTTTGAAGTAGCAATTCGTGCTACATCAGGACTAGGGAATAGTATCTACATAGATAACTTAGAATTAGCTGTTAATGACCCAACATTTTCAATTAGCGATATAAATGTTGCAAACGTTACCTGCCCAGGGGATGGGAATGGGAATATTAGTGTGGAAACCTCAGGAGGGCTTTCTGATTTAGAATATAGTTTAGATGGCGAAAGCTTTCAGTTAGATAATTCATTTGAAAATTTATCGGAAGGAAGTTTTGATGTTTACGTAAGAAACCCTTTATCTGGAATTACGGAGACAGAAACAATAGTCATATCATCTCAAGCTATTTATCCAAACACTCCTTCCCTGTTTTTAAATGGAAACGGGGAGTTAGTTGCAAATGCCAGCCTACTCCCTGGTCAATCTTTTGAATGGCTTTATGAAGGTGAGATAATTGAGGATGAGGACAGGTCTTCAATTGACAACCCATCTATGGGAGCTTATCAGGTAGGTGTTACAAATGGAATTTGCACGAGTTACTCAGATGTTTTCACAGTGCTAAGTTCAGGTAATCAAAGTGAAAGTCTTGCAAAAGAAGCTCATTTCTACCCAAATCCAGTTTCAAATTTCATTGAGCTCAATAATGAGGTTGATAATTACAATGTTGTACTAGTGGATTTGTCAGGTAAGACTGTACTAAGATCTGATGGAAGGCGGATTGTAGACTTGAGTAGTTTAAAAAGCGGAACTTACATTATTATGTTAGGTAACTTTACAAAAAGATTAATTAAGAACTAATTAATAAAAAAGCCTTGAATCAATCAAGGCTTTTTTTATGACTATCTGATTCCCAAAATCTAAAGCTTTAAAAGCTCTACAGCCTTTTTTATATCTTCTTCCTTTGATATATTGAGCTTTTTTGATTTAAACCATTTCTTCGATCCACTTGGAATCATTTCGCTAAAAATTAGATATCTATCTTTTTTCCTTTTTGGGAATAATGAAAGTTCACTATTGTTGAGACTATAATAGTACAGGACATCATCTACAAATTTGTCAGACGTATTTCCAGAGTTGTATCCTGTGGCTGCCTGACCTTTTTGAATGTTTTTTTTGTACTTTTTATACAGCTGGAAATTATCTCCATCAATAATTTTTTGAACATATTTTACTTTAGGATAAAAGAAAAATTCGTATTCTTTTTCAGGAAGGACGATTGTAAACCCTTGAATTACTTTGTTTGGAATCTCTTTTGCTCCCTCATCCTCTTTATAAATGAGTACATCAGCAAAAATGTTATATTTTAATTTTACATCATTAATTAGCTGTTGACCTTTTGTAAGTACTTTACCAAATGACCATTCATCAAAAAGAAAGGCAGTTCCTTCGATATCGTTATATGTTTTTGTGTAAAAGGCATTCGAATTTTGATAAGACGGATCTATCACATCTTGAATTGATGCTGCATTTCCATACCCTCCCACAGTCTGTGAAACTAAATTCGAACATATTGCTAAAACTAATAATAGTGTGATTGATAATTTTTTCCTCATGTTAAATAGCTAAATATTACAACCTCAAATGTATTAAGCATGAACTCTAAAATTGCTACCATTTATATTATATTTTGTGATATTTGAATTATGCTTTTACTCATCCACCGCAAAGAACACTTCAATGCAGCACATAAGCTGTATAATCCAGGTTGGTCTGAAGAAAAAAATAGGGAAGTCTTCGGGCCATGTGCCAATGAAAACTGGCATGGTCATAATTTCGAATTAATAACTTCGGTAAAAGGTGAGGTGAATCCGGAAACAGGTTTTGTAATCGATCTTAAGAAGCTCAAAGAGATCATTCAAGCAGAGATCATTGAAAAGGTGGATCATAAGAACATAAACTTAGATGTTCCATTTATGCAAGGAAAAATAGGCAGCTGCGAAAATCTCATCATTGAATTATGGAAAATACTTGAACCGAGGATCAATGCATTAGATTCAAAAGCCAAGTTGTATCGCTTACGGCTCTTTGAAACGCCTCGTAATTTTGTTGATTATTACGGAGAATAGATGAACTACTTAATTGTTGCTGAGAACCAGCTATGTTCACAATTATCAGCAAAGCTTATCAATGAAATAAGGCGATTTGATATCCGTCATGAGATTGTGGTCAATCCATCCAATGTTAAGAAACAGTTGAAGAAGTCCAAGCTGGATTTGTTGATAATAATCGGGACAAGTAAATCAGTCGATTTATTAAATCTGGCAGAAAAGCTAAAGATCAAAAGTTGCTTTTTTCATCAATCATTGTTGGATAAAACAAGCCGAAGCTCGTCTCCGTCAGACATGAAAAGAGTTTACTCCGATATTCCAATTATCGGAACCGATACCCCAAACGTATTTTTATTATCTGACATAGTTAGATCACTGGATGTAATAAATACCGAGGAAGTCCAATCAACTGAAGTAGCAATCTTTTATTCGAATGCCAGTAGGAAAAAATTAGCTAACAGGATTTCAGCGAGTCTTACAAAAACTTCCCCAGACATTGAATTCAGTCTAGTTGATATTTCAAGGAGTCTAAAGGATGCCATTAGTACTTCACTTAGATCAAATGCAGCTATTGCTTTGGATCAATTCAGCAATGTATTCGCGGCATATACGAACTGCCCGACTGTTAATGTTTATCAGAAGTCTCTATTTAGTAAACCAGACAATGAAAAATCGGTGATAAATCGACTATTAGCAGGAGATGCAATATGCAATGTGAGAGCGAATAACACTGAATCATTAGCTGATGAGATCAATCGAGTGCTGAATGATCATCAATACTGCGCTGGAATTATGCAAAGTTATCAGGAACTCAAATCACAAATAGGAATTCAGCCTTTTGCCAGGCAGGCAGCTCAGGAAATTGTAGATTGGTTAGAGGGGACAGATTAAGCAGCTCTCAGCTTATTAAATTTCGACTTCTCAAACTTCTCAGCCGCATAGGTCCTGTCGATAACCATCTCTTTAATGTCCTTATTTGACGGCAGCTCAAACATGGCGTCTGTCACGATTGCTTCACAAATAGATCGCAAGCCTCTCGCGCCAAGTTTAAATTCCATTGCTTTCTCTACGATATAGTCAAGTGCGTCTTCTTGAAGATCAAGCTTCACATCTTCCATTTCAAAAAGCTTGGTGTACTGCTTGATTAATGCATTTTTAGGTTCTGTCAAGATCTGTTTCAAAGCCTCATTATTGAGAGGATCCAGATGGGTCAAAACTGGTAATCTTCCTATTAGCTCCGGAATTAGACCAAAACTCTTAATGTCCTGAGCTGTGATATATTGTAATAAGTTGTCCTTATCAATAACTCCCGACTTGAACTCATTATCATTGGCAAATCCAATAGGACGAGTATTCAATCTATTGGCAATGTGACGCTCAATACCATCAAAAGCACCACCGCAGATGAATAGGATATTCTCAGTATTCACGTTGATCATCTTCTGATCTGGATGCTTTCTTCCACCTTGAGGGGGCACGTTTACCGTAGTTCCTTCAAGTAACTTGAGTAACGCTTGCTGCACACCTTCACCACTCACATCCCGTGTGATAGAGGGATTATCAGATTTTCTGGCAATCTTATCGATCTCATCAATGTAAACGATTCCTCGCTCAGCAGCCTCTACATCATAGTTTGCAGATTGCAGCAATCGAGTGAGGATACTTTCTACGTCTTCCCCTACATAACCAGCTTCGGTTAGCACCGTCGCATCAGCAATACAGAATGGAACCTGGAGAATTTTTGCTAGTGTTCTGGCCAGGTAGGTTTTACCTGTTCCAGTTTGACCGACCATGATGATGTTTGATTTTTCAATGACCACATCATCTTTGTCAGCTGTTTGCATCAATCGTTTATAGTGATTGTAAACGGCAACAGAAATGTATTTTTTCGCCTCATCCTGACCGATCACAAACTCATCAAGGTGCGATTTCATGTCAGCAGGCTTAATGAGTTTGAAATTAGGACTTTCGTTCTCGGATGTAGTTTTTAGCTCCTCATTCAATATCTGTTGAGCCTGAGCAATACACTTATCGCAAATGTGCGCGTGTATGCCTGAGATCATCAGATCTACATCTTTTTTATTTCTACCGCAAAAACTACAAGTAACCTGAGCCATTTTTTTATTATTTCTTTTCTAGCACCTCATCAATAAGGCCGTATTCTTTTGCTTCGGATGCTCGCATCCAATAGTCACGATCAGAATCCTTCTCTATATCCTTCAGGGATTTGCCTGAATGTTTGGATAAAATAGAGTAAAGGTCTTTTCTCAACTCCTGCATCTGCTTGAGTGTGATCTCCATATCTCTAGACTGACCCTGCATACCGCCACTTGGTTGGTGAATCATCACTCGCGCATGAGGCAGAGCAGATCGTTTGCCAGCAGCACCACCGGATAATAGAACAGCACCCATAGAGGCAGCCATACCTGTGCAAATAGTAGCTACATCAGGGCTAACATACTGCATGGTGTCATACATGCCCAATCCGGCATAAACAGACCCACCCGGGCTATTTACATATAATAGGATGTCTTTTTTAGAATCCACAGACTCAAGAAATAGCAACTGAGCAGTGATAATATTAGCTATGTTTTCCTCTACCTGCATACCCAGGAAGATAATGCGATCCATGATCAGACGAGAAAAGACATCAATTTCACGAAAATTGGTAGGTCGCTCCTCGATTACAGCCCTTGTCATACTTTCTACATGATGGACATAATCGTCAACAGCAGTTCCGCTTATATTCTGGCCTTTTACGGCATATTTTCTGAATTCCTCAGTGTTTATCATTTCTATAATTTAAGATATACGGTGTAAAAATAAAAAAGTCCCGTGTACAGGACTTCTTCAAAACTTAAAATGATGTTGTATGGTTCAAATTATATGACCAAATGCAAAGAATCACAGCTTTCTGAATTCATCAAGAGACACTGCTTTTTCTTTTACAGTAATCTCGCTTTTGATGTAATTAAGTACTTTATGTGACTGAACTTGATTGAAAACCTTCATATAATTTTCACCATTTTCACCTTGTAGATAATTATTGGCAAAAGTATCCAATTGATCATTCATTTGATCTCCCATTCCTGAGCCCGCAAATTGCTGTTTAATAAGTGCTTTTGCCTCATTGATTACATCTTCGTGCTCTACCTTGATGTCCTGATTTTTTACAATCTGATTTCTAATTAATGACCATTTAAGCTCTTTTGCATAAGATGTATATTCGAGCTCCATCAGTTCAGGAGTGATATTTTCATTGGTTCTAATCAACCATTTCTTCAAAAACTCGTCTGGCAAATTGATTTTTGCAGATTCAGTTAGCTTTTCTCTTACCTGGTGATCAAAGAATTTTTCTTCTTCACCTTTGTAATTTTGAGAAACGATTTCTTTTACACGCTCTCTGAACCCAGCTTCATCTTTGATTGTACCCTTACCGAAGGTCTTGTCAAATAGCTCTTGATCAATTGGAGCAAGCTTATAATGATTAATAGCTTGAACAGTAAACGTAAGCTTTTTTAGCTTTTTATATTCATCGTCATCCATTCGAAGCTGATTTTTTAGCACATTATCATTTTTGAAGCTTTTCTTTGGATCCACTTCAACCTCTGTGCCCACTTTCACGCCTGTAAGTTTCTTTAATGCACCTTTCTCTACATCCCTCAAATCAATACTTACCTCCTGATCAACAGATCCGTCTTTGGATTTGATAGAACCATATAATGTATCCTTCTCCGAAGAAGTGTCTGGATTTTCCATTTCTCCAAACTGACGTTGAAGGTTTTCGATCGTCTCATCGATCACCTTATCATCTACTTTAATAGAGTGCTTATCCAGCTTGACCTTTTTATCAACTTTTACTTCGAAAGGTTCAGCAAATCCTATTTCATAGTTGAATTCGAATTGCTCGTCATTTTCCCAGTCAAATTGTTTGTCTGATTCTGCTGGTAGTGGTTCACCCAAGAATTGGGTATCACTTTCTCTGAGATATGCATTTAGTTTTTCTGAAACCAATTTGTTGATTTCCTCCACAATTAATGCACTTCCGTACATTTTACGAATCATGCCCGGAGGCACTTTTCCCTGACGAAACCCTTTGATGTTGGCTGTCTTGCTGTACTCTTTGATTTTTTGATCTACACCAGGTTGAAAATCAGCTTTGTTTACGCTAATTTTAATTACACCTTGAGTTTTTTCGTTTTTGTCAAAAGTTATTTCCAACGTACTATTGTTTGGTATTTATAAAATAAAAACCCTCTTACTCGACCCTGTCCCGATGAATATCGGGTGGTTCCGGAAAGAGGGTTGTTTTTCAGTGCGGATGGAGGGACTCGAACCCCCATGCCTCGCGGCGCTAGATCCTAAGTCTAGTGCGTCTACCAATTTCGCCACATCCGCAGTTTTCTTTGCAGGAACTTTTTCTTGCTCTGAAAATTGGAAGGCAAAAGTAGGTAATATTTTTGATTCAACAAGGGATTAATTTTGTAAAATATTTATGGTAGTTGAGGAAGATTTAGAATCAGAAAAAAAGGAGATCATCAGACGCTACAGGCGTTTGCTCAGAAAGGCCAAACCTATTCTAAAAGATGGTGATGCTAAAATCATAAAAAAGGCATTCAATACGTCCATGGAAGCGCATAGTGGGATGCGCCGTAGATCGGGAGAACCTTACATCTTTCATCCGTTAGAGGTAGCAGAAATATGTGTATCAGAGATTGGCCTGGGTACCACTTCCATTGTCGCAGCATTATTACATGACGTGGTAGAGGATACTGACTATGAACTGGATGATATTGAAAGACTATTTGGGAAGAAGGTAGCCACCATTATCGATGGGCTCACCAAAATTTCAGGTGTGTTTGATCATGGAAGCTCACAGCAGGCTGAGAACTTTCGTAAGATGCTGCTGACACTTTCTGATGATGTTCGGGTGATTTTGATCAAGCTGGCGGATCGACTACATAATATGCGTACACTTGAAAGTATGCCCAGGAATAAGCAGCTAAAGATCGCTAATGAAACCATATATCTATATGCACCACTAGCACACCGCTTAGGTCTTTATGCGTTTAAATCCGAGCTGGAGGATCTTTATCTCAAATACAGCGAACCAGAGGTGTATGAAGAAATTGCTGGAAAAATAAATGAGACCAAAGACTCAAGGAATAAGTTTATAAGAAACTTCATACGTCCAATTAAGGACAAACTCAACTCCTTGGGAGTTGATTATGAAATAAAGGGGCGACCAAAATCCATTCATTCCATATGGAATAAAATGAAAAAACAGAACGTGCCTTTCGAAGAAGTCTATGACCTATTCGCCGTACGAATAATCCTAGATGTACCATATAAAGATGAGAAGGCATACTGTTGGCAGGTCTATTCATTGGTCACCGATTATTATCAGCCAAATCCAGATAGATTGAGGGATTGGATCAGCATTCCTAAAGCAAACGGCTATGAATCACTTCATACGACGGTAATGAGCGATACTGGCAAATGGGTAGAAGTGCAGGTTCGAACGACAAGAATGGATGAGATTGCTGAGAAAGGGTATGCGGCTCATTGGAAGTACAAAGACGGAAGAACCACAGATGAAACCGGACTGGAAATGTGGATTGCTAAAGTGCGAGAGATTTTAGAACAAAATGATGGTAACGCCATCGAGTTTGTTGATGATTTTCGATCTAACCTATATAGTGATGAAGTTTTTGTGTTCACGCCAAAAGGTGATTTAAGAACCTTGCCACAAGGAGCGACAGCACTAGACTTTGCCTTTGATATACATACTGAGATTGGGGAACATTGTCTGGGAGCTAAGGTGAATCAAAAGCTTGTCCCATTGAATTTCGAACTCAAAAATGGAGATCAGGTCGAGATACTTACCTCAAGTAAACAAAAACCTAATGAAAGCTGGCTGCAGTATGTGGTTAGCTCAAAAGCCAAATCAAAAATCAAAGATGCACTCAAAGAGGAGCGGAAGGTATTTATTGATGAGGGAAGGGAAATTGTAAAACGAAAGCTGAAACAGCTCAAACTGGATTATAAGCAGTCAGTGCTTGAGAATATATCGCACTACTTCAACGCCAAGAGCGTGACAGACATGCTTTACCTGGTTGGAACAGGAAAGATTGATCATTCACTAATAAAGTCTTTTGCAAAAAGCGAGAAGGAGGAAATCAAGAAGCCGAGTGTAAGAGGAGCTAAGGACATTGAGGAAAAGCTTAGCCGAGTACGTAAAACAGATAGCGATCTACTTCTCCTTGGTGAAGACCTTGATATAATTGATTATAAATTCGCTAAATGTTGTAATCCTATAGCGGGAGACGATGTTTTTGGGTTTGTTACTGTGAGTGATGGTATTAAAATTCACCGCACTACCTGTCCCAATGCAGCGGAACTTTTATCAAACTATGGGTATAGGATCATCAAAGCAAAGTGGGCGTCCTCTCGCAAGCACTCATTTGAAGCTACCCTGGCAATAATAGGCACAGATAGAATGGGCCTTGTAAGTGATGTTTCCAATATCATCTCTGAGGAATTAAAAGTAAACATGCGTTCTTTATCTATTAATACCGAAGGGGGAATCTTTGAAGGAAATATACGCTTATATGTAGAAGACACGTCACACCTGGATACATTAGTGAAGAAATTAGAAAAGGTGAATGGCGTAGTAAAGGTGAGTCGCACCAATTGATCAAATCCCATAAATTATATTTGCAATATGCAGGGACAGAATATTATGGATGAAGTAAGGAAAATTTTTCAAGCACACCTTGAGAATAAGAATCTACGAAAAACGCCGGAGAGGTTTGCAATATTAGAAGAGATTTACAATCGTGATGGGCATTTTGATGTAGAGTCCTTATATGTAAGTATGAAAGACAAAAACTATCGGGTCAGTCGAGCAACTGTATATAATACATTAGACTTGTTGGTAGATTGTGATTTGGTTACAAAACATCAGTTCGGAAAAAACCTTGCTCAGTTTGAAAAAGCGTATGGTTTCCGTCAGCATGACCACCTTATTTGCACCGATTGCAATAAGGTACATGAGTTCTGTGATCCACGCATTCAAAACATTCAGACGACCGTTGGTCAATTATTGCAATTCAAAGTCATGCATCACTCGTTGATTCTATATGGCAGTTGCGAAAAAGAAAACTGCGAGAATAAAATAGCCTCCTAAATACATATAAATGAAATACACAAAAGAGATTCAGGGCCACATTCTTAGATTACAGTTTTCTGGAGATCTTATAGGAGAAAATAATGGCCCAGAAGTGGTGGAATTGGCCAATGACGCCATTTCACAAGGAGTCACTCAATGCCTTTTAGATATCTCAGACGTTCGCTATATAAACAGTAGTGGTATAGGTGTATTGATTACACTACTCACTAAGTTCAGAAACAAAAATGGAGACTTATATATTATTAACCCATCTGAGCATGTAAATAAGCTCCTGATAATGACAAAACTTCAAGCAATATTTAATATTGCACAATCAGAAGAAGAAGCACTCCAAAAAATCAACTAATTAAATGTCAAAAGTAGATGTACTCTTAGGCCTTCAGTGGGGAGACGAAGGCAAGGGTAAGGCTGTCGATTTCCTTGCACCTAAATATGATATAGTAGCCAGATTTCAAGGCGGACCAAATGCAGGCCACACACTTGAGTTCGATGGCAAAAAACATGTGCTTCATCAAATACCGTCAGGAATATTCCACCCGGATATTCTTAATATTATCGGAAATGGAGTTGTCATAGACCCTATCGTATTTGCAAGAGAGATCAAAGATTTAGAGCCGTTTGGAGTGGATGCCACCAAAACACTAGTTCTTTCTAACAAGGCGCAATTGATCCTCCCTACTCATAAACTGTTAGATAAAGCACTGGAGTTGTCCAAAGGAGAGGATAAGATCGGCTCAACACTCCGTGGCATTGGACCCACCTACCAGGACAAGATTGGTAGACATGGGTTGAGAATAGGTGATATCATAGAGAAGGACTTTGATCAGAAGTATCAAAAACTCAAAAAACAACATCTTTCACTGCTTTCAGCCTTGGAACTCGATGATGATTTCAAAACTCAGGAGGTTCAATTCTTTGAAAGCCTGGACCTGATGAGGAAGTTCAGAATCATTAGTACAGAATATCTAATAAACGAATCACTAAAAGCGGATAAGAAAATATTAGCAGAAGGAG